>NZ_MUKU01000012.1 GCF_002081825.1 Chromobacterium haemolyticum
TCAGCGGGTCTCCTAGCTTGGACAGTTTGCTTTCACGTTCTTCGGCGGCGAACAGGCTCTTCATGGGTGTGTCTCGGTCAGGGGGCAGGTCAGATCATGCCAGAACGGGAGGTTTCTGGAAGTCCCCATAACGATCGAAAGGCTGATTTTGCCGCGACAAGATGACGCCAAAATGTCCCGCTAACGGATATTACGTATTTCATTCACGCGCTTGATCGCATATACCTCAAACACCCCGCCCCGAGGCCCTCCCAGCCGGCCTATAGTCAAGGGCTCCGCCAGCTGGTTCAAAGGAAAGCACATGCTCTGGGACCCCGGGCCGCCCCCGCCTTTCTCCACCTTGTTCGAGAGCGCTCCGCTGGCCAGCTACCAGGCTCTCCCGGCCAAATTCCGCTTGGAATGGGGACCCATCTACTACAGAGGCCGCCTGGATGGCAGCGCCAAGGTGCTGATCGTGGGACAGGACCCGTCCGCCGACGAAAACCTGGCGCGTCGCGCCATGGTCGGCACCGCCGGCCAACGGGTACAGGGTTTTCTGCGCAAGCTGGGCCTGGACCGCTCCTACGTGATCGTCAACGCCAGCCTGTACAGCATCTACGGCCAGTTCGACTCGGAGATGGCTGGCTTCATGGACCAGGCCGCGGTGCGGGCCTGGCGCAATCAGCTGCTGGACCAACTCAAACATCCCGGCCTGCAGGCGGTGATCGGCTTTGGCAAGGCGGCGGCCAAGGTGCTGGAGGATTGGCCCGGCGCCGCCTCCTTCAAAGCCGCGCAGCGGCTGTTTCAGCCGCAGCACCCCACCGCGCGCGCCAAGCGCGCTGCTCAAATCCTGGAACCAAACACTGGCCGCGCTGGCACCGCTGCTGAGCCCGGACCCCGGCGTCGCGCCGGACCCCTCGCCTTACGAGCTCACGGGCTTTCGCGATCAGGATCTGGCGCGGATTCCGCCCTCGGATCTGCCCTTCGGCATGCCGGCCTGGCTGGGCCAGGGCGACATGGCCACGCGGGTGATCAAAGGTCAGGCCAAACTGAAAGCCCCGGCCGCCAACGCCTCCATCCTGTGGACGGCACAGGCGGACCTGGGCTGAAGCCGAAGGAAGAACAGAATGAAAAGCTTGGGATGGCTGCTGTGCGCCGCGCTGTTTCCGGCCTATGCCGGGGTGACGGTGGCGCCGGGCGACGGCGAACACCTGGTGATCCGCGGCCGCCTGGTGCTGGCGGAACAAGAGAGCGACGGCCGGCTGGTACTGGCCGGCGATCGCATCGTCTGCGCCGGCGCGGACTGCGTCGAACCCGCCGGGGCCACGGTGCTGGAAGTGAGCGAGGGCTACGTCTTTCCCGGCTTCATCGACGCCCACAATCACGTGGCCTACAACGCCCTGCCCAAATGGGCGCCGCCCAAGCTCTACCAAAACCGCGGGCAATGGCAGCGCGCCGCCTCTTACAAAGCGTTCAAACGGCCCTACGATCAACTGAAGAAAAGCGGCCTGATCTGCGAAATGGTGAAATACGGCGAGGCCAAGGCCCTGATCAGCGGCGTCACCACCATCCAGGGATCGCCCGCCGGCCGCTGCCTGCAAGGATTGGTTCGCAACGCGGAGAACCCTCAATCCGGCTTGCCCGTCTCCTCCGCGCACGTCCGCACCTTCATCCTGGACGTCGGCGGCGCGCCCAAAATCGACTGGAACGCGACCAGCGCCTTCCTGATCCACGTCGCCGAAGGCGTGGACGCCGACGCGCTGGCGGAATTCACCACGCTCAAAGCCAAGGGCCTGCTCGCCCCCGGCACCGCCGTCATCCACGGCACCGCCTTCGGCGACGAGGAGTTCCGTCAGATGGGCATGGCGGGCAGTAAGCTGATCTGGTCCCCGCAAAGCAATCTGGCCTTGTACGGCCGCACCACCCGCGTCGACCTCGCCCTGCGCCACGGCGTGCCGGTTTCGCTGGGCGTGGATTGGAACCCCACCGGCAGCGATAATCTGTTCGACGAACTGCGCGTGGCGGAACGCGTCAATCAACAGCAGTTTCAGGGCGCGATCCGGGAACGGGACTGGGTGGCCATGATCACCAGCCACCCGGCTCAGGCCTTGGCCTTGGACGACTACATCGGCGAGCTGCGCGCCGGCCTGAAGGCCGATGTCGTCATCCTGTCCAGCCACGCCGCCACCTCCGGCCAGTCGCTGCTGGACGCCAGGCTGCGCGACGTGGCCGCGGTGCTGGTGGGCGGCCAGTTGCTATACGGCGACAACGACGCGATGACGGCGGCCGGCCTCGCCGATTGCGACGCTCTGACCGTGGACGGCGCGCCCAAGCGGCTCTGCGCGCGAACCCCCAAGACGCCCAAGGGCGAGCAAGGGCTGGGCGACATTCGCGCCGCTCTGCTCAAGGTATACGCCGGCGTAGCGCCGCTAGCGCCGTGAGCGTCCACGCCGCGCCCTGCCTCATCCGCCGTTCAAGCCCTCCGCGCTTCGTGGCAACGTCGGTTCGGAGACGCGTCCGCATCCCTCTCCGCAGCCTCCTTCGATTTATTATCCGACGCTTGGAAACCCGAAGCCAGGCAACGGACATTCCATCCCTTCTTGCGAGTCCATATGCTATAAAACAGCAAAATATGATTCCTTCATAAACACGAAATCCGTTGATTGATGGAGCTTCGACGCATGCAGCAAACGCCCGCCTCCGGCAACGACGCATTCGAATTTCTATCCACGCTGCCGCCCAGCCTCGCTCAGCGCCGGATGGCGCTGGCCGCCATCGTGGTGTCTATGCTGGTGTTCGTCTGCGCGCTGCCTTTCGCCAAACTGCCCCTGCCCAAGGTGCCCGCCTTCATTCCCGCGTATCAGGCGGCGATGGCGGTGTGCGATCTGGTCACTGCGGCCCTGTTGTTCGGCCAATACGCGATCTTGCGCGCTCGCGCCTTATTGGCCTTGGCGACGGGCTATTTGTTCACCGCGCTGATGGCGATGGCGCATTCGCTGACCTTTCCCGGCGTGTTCGCTCCGGGCGGCCTGCTGGGCGCCGGGCCGCAAACCACGGCCTGGATGTATATGTTCTGGCATGGCGGCTTTCCGCTGATGGTGCTGGCTTACTCACTGCTAGCTCAAAGCAACGACGGCCCAAAGCGCTTTGCCAGCGCGCTGCCTGCGGTGCTGGGTTGCGTCGCGGGCTCGCTGGCGCTGATGCTGGCGCTGACCGCGCTGGCCACGCTGGGCCACCCTTGGTTTCCCCCCATCATGCAGGGCAGCCGCTACACGCCCATCATGTTCGGCGTGGTGTCCGCCGTTTGGGGCTTCAGCGCGCTGGCTTTGCTGCTCTTGCTGCGGCGCTGGAAGCGCACCTTGCTGGACGTCTGGCTGGCGGTCGTGATGACAGCCTGGCTGTGCGACATCGCCTTATCCGCCATGCTCAACGCCAGCCGCTTCGACCTGGGCTTTTACGCCGGCCGCGGCTACGGCCTGCTGTCCGCCAGCTTTGTGCTGATCATCCTGCTGCTGGAAAACGGCCTGCTCTACGCGCGCCTGGCGGACACCGCCGGGCAATTGCGCGTGGCCAAGCAACAGGCTGAGGACGCCACCCAAGCCAAGTCGATGTTCCTGGCCAATATGAGCCATGAAATCCGCACGCCGATGAACGCCATTATCGGCATGTCCTATCTGGCGCTGAAAACCAAGCTGACCGGGCAGCAGCGCGACTACGTCAGCAAAATCCACAACGCCGGCACCTCTCTGCTGGGCATCATCAACGACATTCTGGATTTTTCCAAAGTGGAAGCCGGCAAGCTGGAAATGGAAGCCGAACCGTTCTGGCTGGACGATGTGTTGGAGGCGGTATCCTCGCTGGTGGCGCAAAAAGCGACCGACAAATCTCTGGAATTACTATTCGAAGTGAGCTCGGACGTGCCCAAAGGCCTGGTGGGCGACGCCTTGCGGCTCAGCCAAGTGCTGATCAATTTGAGCAACAACGCGATCAAGTTCACGGAAAAGGGCCAAGTGGCCATCATCATCAGCAGGCTGGAACAAGTGGGCGACAAGGTCCATCTGCGTTTTTGCGTGCACGACACCGGCATCGGCATGAGCGAGGAACAAGCTGCGCGGCTATTCCAGCCGTTCAGCCAGGCGGACGGCTCCACCACGCGCCGCTTTGGCGGCACCGGCCTGGGCCTGACCATCGCCAAGCGGCTGGTGGAACTGATGGGGGGGGCGATCCGAGTAGAGTCCGCGCCCGGCTGGGGCAGCCTGTTCATGTTCAACGCCTGGCTGGGCGTGTCCTCTGCCGTGGACACCCGCCGCCAGGGCTTGCCCGGAGAGATCAAGGGCTTGCGCGTGCTGGTGGTGGACGACAACGCGTCGGCGCGGGACATCCTGTCCGACCAACTGCGGTCGCTGGGTTTTTTCGCTCACGTCTGCGCCTCCGGGCCGGAGGCCGTGGCCGCGATCGCCCAGGCCAATCTGGATCGGCCTTTCGACGCGGTTTTCGTGGACTGGATGATGCCGGGCATGAACGGGGTGGAAACCATCTCTCAGATTCGCAGCATCAGCCGCAGCATCAAGGTGGTCCTGGCCACCGCCTTTGGCCGCGACGACGTTCGCGCCCAAGGCGAGCTGAGCGGCTGCGACGCGGTCCTGATCAAGCCCGTCAGCCTGTCTTCTCTATACGACGTAGTGCTGGCGATGTTCGGACCGCAGCGAGACCACGGCATGGTGGCGCTCACAGAGGAATTGCCGCGCTTGGACGGCGTGCGCCTGCTGCTGGTGGAAGACAACCTGGTGAATCAACAAATCGCCGTGGAGCTGCTGGGCGACGCGGGCGCGCTGGTGACTTTGGCCAATCACGGCGGCGAAGCGCTGGCCCGTCTGGCCGCGATGGGGCCGCAGGGCTTCGACGCAGTGCTGATGGATGTGCAAATGCCGGTGCTGGACGGCATATCCGCTACCCGGCAAATCAAGGCCGATCCGCGATTTTCCTCCTTGCCTGTGCTGGCAATGACGGCAGACGCGCTGTCGGAAGAGCGGGAAGACTGCATGAACGCCGGCATGGACGACTACATCGCCAAGCCGATTGACCCGCATGCGATGTTCCAAACCCTGCTGCGCTGGGTCAAACCGATACCGCCGGGCGCGGAGCTCCGGCACGCCGTCTCGTCCGCGCTAGCGCTGCCGGACATCCCCGGCCTGGATCAACTGGCCGGCTTGAAACGCGTGGCGGGAAAACGCGAACTATACCTGCACCTGCTGCGCCAATTCGTCGCGGAAGAGGCCGACGCCGCCGCGCGGCTGTCCGCTGCGCTGGAAATCGGCGACTACGTCCAGGCCGAACGCACCGTGCATACGCTAAAAGGCGTCAGCGGCAATGTGGGTTGCGTGCAACTTCAGGATGCCGCCGCCACGCTGGAGCGGGATTTGCGCGCGCGCGGCGCCGTCCGTCTGGCCCCGCTGGAACAAGCGTTGGAGCAGGTGATGACGGCGCTACGCGCCGGCCTGGAGGCGGAGGATCGTTTATCCGGCGCCGGCGCGCCGAATGGGGATGCCCCGGCCGATCCGGCGCTGCTGCGGCGGTTGGCGGCCCTTCTGGCCGCCAGCGACGGCGACGCCCTGGAGCTCTTCCTGCAACAGGCGCCGGCTCTGCGCGCCCTGCTCGCCCCGAATGAATTCGCCGATTTCGAAAAAGCGCTGAACCAGTTCGACTTCGTCAACGCTCTGACGCTGCTGCGCCACGCCGCGGCCGCCCAGCGCATCCCTTTGCCGGAGGACATAAGATGACGGACTCCGCCCTGGCCTCGCCGCGCCAAACCGTTCTGATCGTGGACGATACGCCGGAAAACCTCACTTTGCTTTACGGTTTGCTCAAAGATCACTACCGAACCCAAATCGCCAACAGTGGCGAACGCGCGCTGGAACTGCTGGAGGGCGAAACACTGCCGGACCTGCTGCTGCTGGATGTCATGATGCCCGGCATCGGCGGCTTTGAGACCTGCCGCCAAGTCAAAGCCAATCCGCGCACCGCGCGGATCCCGGTGATCTTTCTCACCTCGATGGGCGAAAACGAAAATGAACAGGCCGGCTTCGATGCCGGCGCGGTGGATTACATCATCAAACCCATCTCGCCCCCCATCGTGCTGGCCCGGGTCAAAACCCATCTGCGGCTCAAAGCCGCCGCGGACTTTCTGGAAGACAAGGCCGCTTTCCTGCAAAGCGAAGTGGAACGCCGCACGCACGAAGTGCAAGTCGTCCAGGACGTCACCATCCTCGCGCTGGCTTCGCTGGCGGAAACCCGCGACCATGAAACGGGCAACCATCTGCGCCGGACACAAAACTACGTTCTCGCCTTGTGCACTCAATTGCGCGGCCACCCGCGCTTTCAAGCCGCGCTGGAAGAAGAAACCATCCAAGAGCTGTTCAAATCCGCGCCCTTGCACGATATCGGCAAGGTGGGCATTCCGGACCATATCCTGCTCAAACCGGGCAAGTTGACGCCGG
This sequence comes from Chromobacterium haemolyticum, assembly GCF_002081825.1. Lineage (GTDB taxonomy): Bacteria > Pseudomonadota > Gammaproteobacteria > Burkholderiales > Chromobacteriaceae > Chromobacterium > Chromobacterium fluminis. The sequence continues at coordinate 6,477 of NZ_MUKU01000012.1, forward strand.
AAGAGTTCGAAATCATGAAAACCCACACCACCCTGGGGCGCGACACCATCGCCGCGGCGGAGAGACTGTTGAATTCTCCCAGCAGCTTTCTGCGTCACGCCAAGGAGATCGCTTACAGCCATCAGGAGAAATGGGACGGCAGCGGCTACCCTCAGGGCCTTGTCGGCGACGACATCCCCGTCTCCGCCCGGCTAATGGCGGTGGCGGACGTATACGACGCCTTGATTTCCCGCCGCGTCTACAAGCCTCCCTTCCCCCATGAACAGGCGGTCTCCATCATCCGCGAGGGCTGCGGCAGCCATTTCGACCCGGACATCGTCGCCGCCTTCCTGACCATAACGGAAACGTTCCGCGCCATTGCCGAGCGCTATACCGACTAAGAACCCGTTTACGATCTGCTGCGCGTCGTGGAACGTTACACGACGAGTACCGCATTCAAAATGCTCATGTACCATGTGTACACTCCGCTTTCTCAGCCGTTTTCGTCTTGTCTAGCTCTAGCTCGCGAGATCGTAAACAGGCTCCAAGAACTCGCAAAAACGCGCCGCCATTCGCCCGACAATAAGAAAACAGTCCTTGTCGTTTATTCGACACGGACTGTTTTGCATTCAAACCAAAGCGCCATGGCCGCCATCAACGCTTTTCATTTACGGGAACGCCGCTTAGGAAAGCAGGGATTTAACGGTGCTGCTGGTTTTATGCTCCACCAGCAAGGGCTCCATGCTGTCTCTTTTAGTCACGTCCAGATCGTGCTTGGAAATGATTTCCTTCAATTGACAAGCCAATTCCGACATGCTGTACGAACCTGCCTCAATATCGATCAGCAGGCCATCCACCCGGCTGCGGCTCAAGCGGTTGCTTTTCCACTTGCGCTCAAAGCCCCCGGCGGCAGCCAAGCTGGACAAGGCGGCGGCGATTGAAGTCAGCACTGTGGAATAACCCTTGAGATCATAGCCTTGCACCTGCAGCAAGCCCCCCACCACCACGCTGCAAAGAATTGATCCGAAAATGGCCGTATGATGGGCGAAGCTCCAAAGCCGCTGACCTTTGCTAAACCAGTTTCGCCATCTCATGGCTTCCTGCCTGAGCGCCTCTTTATCCATCATATTTCCTCCTCGCTGAGAAGTACGCATTTGCGGCCAGTCATGAAGTCAACATAGTCAATCCAACTGAAGTTGCAAATATTGACGCGTAAAAAGCCCATTATTTTGAAATTGCCCCCCCGTCTTCAGCGCTTGATGGAAAACGCTTAAACACTAAAGTTTTCGGAAAGCTCCTTTCATACATGAAAATAGGATAATAGAAACCCGGAACGTCCCACTCCATTGCGCATCAATAAAACTACCAATCTAGACCACGGTCTTGATTTCCGATAGCCTGACTTCACCCTCTCTTGGAACCTGTTTACGATCTGCTGCGCGTTGTGGAGCGTTACACGGTGAGTACCGCTTCGAAATGCCCATGTACCACTCGACCATTCCGCTTTCTCAGCCGTTTTCGCCTTGTCTCGTTCTAGCTCGCGAGATCGTAAACACGTTCTTAAGGCACCGGCTTACTCAAGAGAAACGCTAAATCTGTTTCAAGCAGAGTCATATGACAAGCATCATCTCTCGCCGGTCTCGCCGTCCGCTCCTGACCCGACAGCGGTTGAATTCGTACAAAAAAGGCCGCGGAACTAGCCTTGGGCGCGCATTGTCTATATAATCTGAATTCTTATCTGGGGGCGACCTGGTTTCGACGAGGGTTGCGAAGCAGATGAGGGCATACCGGGATTTCAGTCACCCCGTAAAACACTGAGTTTATTTAGTCGCAAACGACGAAACTTACGCTCTGGCAGCCTAAGGGCTAGCTAGACACTACAACGGTTCGCAGATGGGCCGGGGGCGTCAAAACCCTGTAGTGTCACTTTACATCTGCTAGTGCTATGTCGGGTTACTTGGCATAGTGCGAAACAATAGGTAACTCGCCAAAGCCCAGCCTGTCCGTCGGCGTGGCAGCGGTTAAATCCAAATGACACGACTAAGTATGTAGAACTCACTGTAGAGGACTTTCGGACGCGGGTTCGATTCCCGCCGCCTCCACCACCAATTCATAGCAAAATCAATTGCTTACGAAACAAAGCCCCGTTCACACGGGGCTTTTTTTTGGGCTATTTGGGGTGGGTTGGTCAGCCTTTTGGTCAGCTTTCCCCAAGCCCTTTTCTCCCTAGCTTTCCACCGTCCCAAGATGCATATCAACGGGCGGCGCACAGCCGCTATCAGCATCGCATGCCATTCCATCCGGGACAAGTGCCTCCATCGACCAACACCGCCGGGTAATCCTTCTGTACTCGGTTGACTTCCCGCATCCATCATGTAATTTGAATTTGTACGCATTCAAATTTAACGACCATGATTTCACATCCATCTAGCCGGCCAGCCGCCGGCGGCCTACTGCTGCCCGTCGCCGCCGCCCCGGTGCGCGCCGGCTTCCCCTCCCCGGCTGATGACTACCTCGACGACGCCATCAGCCTAGACGGCTATCTGATCAGCGACCCGGCCGCGACGTTCCTCGTCCGCGTCCGCGGCGACTCCATGCGCGGTGCCGGCATCGATGAAGGGGATCTACTGGTAGTGGACAAAGGGCTGACGGCAAATCACGGTGACATCGTGATCGCCGTGCTCGACGGCGAGTTCACCGTCAAGCGCTTGCACCGCGTGCGCGGCCGCTGCGCGCTGATCGCCGAGAACCCGGCCTACCCTCCGATCCGACTGGCCGATGGCCAGGAGCTGGAAGTGTGGGGCGTGGTGCGCGGCTGCGTGAAGAGGTTCCGCTGATGTTCGCCCTGGTGGATGGCAACTCCTTCTATGCGTCCTGCGAGCGGGTGTTTCGCCCCGACCTCGCCGGCCGGCCGATTGTAGTGCTGAGCAACAACGACGGCTGTGTCGTCGCCGCCAGCGCGGAGGCCAAGGCGTTGGGCCTGAAAATGTTCGGGCCGTTCTTCGAGATCGCCGGGCTCTGCCGGCGGCACCGCGTAGCCGTGTTCAGTTCGAACTACGCACTCTACGGCGACATGAGCCACCGCATGATGCGCGTGCTGTCCGAGTTCGCCACGGAGCAAGAAATCTATTCTATAGATGAGTGCTTTCTAGGCATGGACGGCATGCCGGATCTGGACAGCCACGGCCACCGCATCCGGCAAGCAGTGCTGCAACGGGTCGGCATCCCGACATGCGTCGGGTTCGGCACGTCCAAGACGATGGCGAAGCTGGCAAACCGCGTGGCGAAGAAGCGCGCCGAATGGGGCGGCGTGTTCGCGTGGGACTGGCTGAGCGCGGCCGAGGCCGACGAGCTGATGGGGCAGATCCCGGTCGGCGACATCTGGGGGATTGGCGGCCGGTTGACCGAGAAGCTGGGCGCGATGGGCATCACCACCGCGCTGCAGCTCAAGCGCGCCGACCCGCGCCGGATCAAGCGCGCGTTCTCGGTGGTGGTGGAGCGGACGGTGCAGGAACTGAACGGCGTCAGCTGCCTGGCGCTGGAGGACGTAGCGCCGGCCAAGCAGCAGATTATCGCCTCGCGCTCGTTCAGCGAGAAAGTCACCGACCTGGCCACCCTGGCAGCATCGGTGGCGCACCATGCCGCCCGCGGCGCCGAGAAGCTGCGCCAGCAGCACAGCGTGGCCAAGCTCGTGGCAGTGCAGATCATGACCAGCCCGTTTGCCGACACGCCGCAATACCGGCCCTATATCGTCGTGCCGCTTGTCCAGCCGAGCAGCGACACGCTGCTGATCACCAAAGCGGCGCTGGCCGGCCTGCGTCACGTCTTCCGGCCGGGCTTCCGATATCACAAGGCCGGCATCATGCTGCTGGAGATCGGCGACGAAGGCGTACAGCAGTCGGACCTGTTCGCCGCGCCGCCGGATCCGCGCCGAGCGCGGTTGATGGCCGCCATGGACAAGATCAACCGGGACTGGGGACGCGGCACGCTGCGCACCGCCGCCGAGCAGCTGACAGCCGACTGGCACATGCGCCAGGATTTGAGGTCCAACAGATATACAACCAGTTGGGAGGAGCTATTGACCGTTTCTTAATGGCATTGGTTACCCAACCCTATAATAACTGTTGCCACCAAAGCGGCGATCCAAAAAATCAATGTGACAGACGTTCTAAGCTTATTTCTTGTCTCAGTACTATGAAAGTGCTCCCAGCCGGTCGCGTACTGATTTTGAGAGGCCATCTCAGCCTCAATTTTTTTTATGTAAGTACTCAAACGGCGTAAATGCTGCCCTATGGTGAAACACCTGAGCCCGCTGAATGAAATAATCATCGTAGGCACGAACCACGCCAACCATATTACTGAGGAGCTAAATTTGGTAGTCGATAACCAAGAGTAAATTATGGCTGAGGCAAACAAAGCCTGTCGCTCTACGTTTGACAGTTCGGCCACAGCGGTTTCAACTTCCTTGCGAAGGGTTAGATACTCCTCTTTCATGAAGTCTGATTTATCCATTGCCTCTCTCCTCTCCATTTGCTCCGGTCATCCGTTGCGCTGGCTCTGCGCACATTAATTCAGCGGGAAACAGCGCCAGCATCGCCCGCGCCTGCTCCGGTTCGCGGCACGCAAGCCAGTCGCCGAACCGCTCGCGCGGCAGGATTACCAGTGAGCGCTTTTCGTCACCCGGCTTGTGCATGCGCTTCATCAGAGGATGCTCGTCTGCGTTGATCGTGATCTGCGTGAACGCATGCGAGACGCCGCCGTCCGGCTCCTGCCACTCTCGCCACATACCGGCCACAGCAAAGGGCTCGCCGCTGGCCATGCTGATACGGGTGCGCACTGCTTTGCCTGACTCATAACACGGCTCGAAAAAAGCCAGCATCGGCACTATGCAAAGCTGGCACCGGCGCCACGCGCCTTTGTACGTCGGCTTCTCCCCTATCGTTTCGGCTCGCGCGTTCATCGTTGTCAGCCGCACGCCCGGCGGCAGGTGCGGTTTGGGGATAAAGCCGTAACTGGCCATCAGTAGGCCGGCCGCGGTGATGATGGGCGCGGGGTAGTCCTGCCAAGTCTCGGCGCGCCACTCCAAGCCGGCGGCGTCCAGGCCGAAGCCGTCCAGCAATTGGCGGTGGGTGGGAGGGGTGAAGTTGACGCACATGCTGGAATCCGGTGGTTGCCAGATTCCAGCATAGACATCACTCGACCATAGACATCACTCGACGCCGGCGCGGTCGCCGGCCAGGATCACTTGGCAGGCACTGAGTTGCCGGACTGCGTCGTCGGCTTCGGCAGTGAGTCGGAGAGCATCGTCTCCATGCGCTGCAAGAAAGTCGGCTCCCGTTTCACCATCACGCTGGCCGGCGCCGGCGGCAGCTGCGGGCAGATTCCCGGCGCGGGCAGCGAGTTGGTCGCGCAGCCGGAGCTGAGCGCGCAGACGAGCAATAGAGCTCTGCAATTCAACTTTTCCATTCTCTAGTTCCTTCTGATAAGCGGCGGCGGCCGCATTGTCGGTACGAGCTGTTTTTTGCTCCGTGGCCCTGGCCACCTTCTCGCCGGCCGCCACGAGTTCCGCCGCCGCTGCGCGCTGTGCTGCGGTGTCGCGCTCGGCCAGCACCTGGAAGTAGTGCCAGCCGGCGGCGGCCAACGCCACCACCAGCGCCAGCCCGGCCAGCAATTTCAGTTGCGCAAACATAGCTCCCTCTCCGCGGCGCGCCGCTTGACCAGTCCCGGCAGTTGCACGCCATTCGCGTAACTCCAGCGCGGCAGCTCATTGCATGCGCCACGCCAGTCGCCGGTGTTCAGCTTGCGCAGCATGCTGGAGCGCGAGAACGCCGTTTCGCCGACGTTGTAGACGAACGAGCCCAGCGCCGCCTTGCGCGGGGCCGGCAGCGGCACCTTGACCAGCCGGTCAACTGCGGCCATCGATTTGCCCAACTCCCCCGCCAGCAGTTCCTTGCACTCCTCCACCGTCCGCGTCTGCCCCAGCTTTACCCCGGCCGTGCTGCCGTAGCAGATCGTCGGGATGCCCACCGGGTCGAGGTAGGCCTTGGTCCGCAGCCCTTCGAACTGCGAGACAATGGCCACGCCCAGCGCCAGCGCGCCACCCACGATGAATTTCGCCTTGCTCATTTCCCCGCCCTCCATCCCTTGAATTCCGTCACGTAGCGGCGCGCCGCCGCGACCACCTTCGGCCCCGACGTGAAGAACAGCATCAGCAAATAGGCGATAGTCAAAATGCTGACCCAGTCCGCCAGGCTGATGCCGTACAAGCTGACCGCGCTAATCGTCACCGGCGGCGCCGCCTTGGCCGCTTCCGATGCGAACTCCCCCGCTTTGCCCATATCCCGCATTTCCCCTCCCAGAAATAAAAATGGGCCGGAGGCCCAGGTGGTAAATCTATTCGTTTACGTGCATCAGGCCGGCGGCGCCGGCCATACGATTGAGGCCGGATAGCCTGGTTGCTGGGCGATCTTCGCCAGCGCATTGCAATACCGCTTCCACGCCGCGAGCAGGTCCAATTCGGCCTGCGTTGCGGAGCCAGCCAGTGCCACGACTTCCAGCGGCTTGCGCGCCGCATACGCCAGCAGCAGCATCTGGCGCGCGTCCTGCTGCGCTTGCTGAATCAGCGCATTGCGCCGTGTCGAGTCATCGAGATAGCGGAACTCCGGCTGGGCTGCGACGGCATCGGCGGCATTCTTGGCGGCCTGATCCACCTGCCAGGCCTGCCCATCCCACACACTGAAGAACGGCGGCGGCTGGTCCGTGGCGCCCAGGTCGGCCAGCGACTGCCCAAGCTGGGCCGTCACCTTCACCGCGGTTGCGGTGCTCCAGATTCTGGACGTGCGGTAGTCCGGCACCAGCCGCCACTGACCACCTTCGAAGACTGCCGCCTGGTTCGCTCCGGCGGCCGGCGGTGTCGCAATGGTGCAGAAAGGCGGCAACAGCACCACGTCGCCCGGTTCATTCGGCGAGATGTCCGCCTGTCGCGCGCCGAGGTATTCACCCGTCGAGGGCTGGAAGGCATGCACGGTCGCGGACCTGGGCGACTGCACCGCCTGGCCACCAGCACGGATACATGCCATCAACCCTGCTGGCGCAGGCACCGCCGGGAGGTTGAACGTGTTAACGCCGTCGCCGCCACCGAAGGCACTGCCGAGCAAGCCGAATAGCTCCGCATAGTGCGCACGCGGCAGCGCCGCGCCATTGGCGCGCAGCCAGCCCGCCGGCGGATGCTGGCCAGCAAAGTAAGCAATCTGTCCGGCCGCCGCCAACGCCTTCATGTCCCGCCCGGCGGCATTGAAGCCCGCGGCGATGTTGGCGGCCAGCATCACGCTTTACCGGCGTTGTAGGCAGCGACGAAATCCGTTTCAGGGTCGCCGATGCCAATGTTTGAGCAGGCCGTGGCCTTTTGCTGGGCGGTCAGCGTCTGGGCGTCGGCATAGCTGACCCGCGCATTGACCGCAGCCAGCAGGCCGGCGATGGCGTTATCGTCGGCCCCGAGCTTCTGCTCGATCTCCAACAACGTGTCGTAAGCGGAGCTGGCGCCGCCCAGAATCTGCGACTTCAGGTCGGCCAGCAGTTGGACGACCTTGGCCGACGAATAGGCTTTGCCAGCGCTCGCCGCCGTGTCGTCGATCACTGCGCCGCCGCCGGCCAGCGCCTGGAGTTCGTTGATTGCGGCGACAAGGCTGGTCTTCTGCGACGTGTTCAGCGCGGCAAGGCTACCTTGCGCCGCGGTCAGGGCTTTGATGTCGATACCGATGGCCTGGGCCAGCTCGGCAATTCGTGTCTGCAAGCTCATGGGATTCTCCTCAAAGTTTCGCTATCTGGTAAAGCAGGGCTATGTCGAGGTCGAAGTCATCGACCACATTTTTCCCCCGCGGCCCGACAGGTCCGGGCACGCCTTCAATCACCCGCAGTTCAGGCGTTTGCTCAACGACCACCGTCACCGCGCTTGTTTCCACCACCACAGCCACCGCTTCTTTATCCATCGCCCGGCTCCTTCACCGTGAAGCGACCGGCAATGATGGTCTGCACCGCGCCGTCAGGCCATGTCAGCGCCAGCGCGCAGACAATCGGCCCGGAAGGCCAGCGCACGGTTTCCTCCGGCGGCGCGGTAATCCAGACGCCACCCGGATCCACGACCAGCGCCGGCGCTTGCGACAACACGAGCAGCGGCGGGCCACCCGGCGGCCGAAACGTCGCCCGCGCGCTCACGCCGGCAAGATCCAGCGGCGCGCCGAACTGCAACACTGCGCCGCCGGTGTAATGCGGCCAGCCAGCACCGGACACGTTGATCACCTCCAGCGTGTTCGCATCAATCGCCATGACCTGGTGGAAGTCATCCACCACCGGCGGCCGGTTGCGCGCGGTCAGCCCGGGCAGCGCAACGCCGGTCACCGCGGCGCGCCAGGCGGGTGGCAGGCCATGCGCCGGCACGCTCAGCCGGACGGCCGCGCCGCTGGAGTCAATCGCCGCCACCGGCCGCGCCGACAGCTGGCCGGACTCTAGCCGGACATGCCGACGCCAGGTATCACCCTTGAAATGATCCATTGAAGCTCCATGAAAAAACCCGCCGGCGGCGGGTCAGGCAAAGCAGATTGGCTGCGAATCAAATACCACTTGTCGGGTGACCGGGTGGATGGCAACGTGATTATCCGCTGGACCATCCCACAGCGTTCCATTACCTGAAACGATGTCGACGACCCCGTAAGGCGTGAATAGTCCTGTCGATGGGACATATCCGTTTACAACTACAGCCCCATCATCAATTGGCGTATACATCGGATGAACCAGCCAGACAAATCCAGGTTTCTGCAATACCCCGTGCGGGATGTCCGCATCATCATTTGGAACAGGGCCGGGAGGCATGTCGAAATACTGGGATGACCTAAAGCGCCCCAGAGGTACATTGCCCACCCGATGCTCGCCAAGTGCCGTCACCTTGCGCCCCCCACCTCCAACAGAAGACTCAGAGACAGATAAAACGGTCATGCCGCATGTCGAAACAGCCGTACCAACGGCCCTCGTGGCCGCAACTAATTGCGTTGTCGTAGTTCGAATCCATTCATATCCCGGCCAAGGTATTTGGTTTTGATGGGTAGTAAATTGAATGGCTGCATTGTTTTCTGATACTGCGAGCGAAGCAGATATCAGAGTCGATCCCCTTACGAACGTCATCGCGGCAGAATTGCCCGAGATTGAGACGGCGGCCAATCTCCGATCCCATCCGGACTTCGGCTGGAAGGCATCCGCCACCGGCCCCCAGTTCAGCGGAAAGGATTTCGAGCCGGGCCGGTTCAGGCATTTCAGGTCAAGGCCGCTGGCGGTGATCGCCACCGCCCAAATATCAGCCACGCCGAAGGCCACCAGCCAGTCGCAGTTGTTGATGAATTGACCGTACAAATAGCAGCCGTCGAAAAACTTGTAGCGCTGATAGATCGCATACGGCAACCAGCGATAGCCCGTGACCGGGTCGTATTGCTCCTGCCCATCCCAGCCCGGCACCTGCAACTTGGTTGAAATCCCCAGCACGCTATAGGGAACAACGCGGCCATTCGGCAGCGTCAGCCCCTGTTTGACGAGTCCGTGGAACGGATGGCCAACCGCGGTCGGCCGCGCCATCGGCAGCGGTGAACGGGTATCCAGCTTCATGGCACGGCGTACTCCATCACCACCGGCTTTCCGTTGGCGTCGGTCAGCGTGACTTGTTTGATGGGCTGAACCTTGATCACGAACAGCCCGTCGCTGGTCGTCATGCTAGTTTCCGGATGGTACTGCCGCAGGCTCGCGTCCTTCTCCACCAGCGGCCCGGCGATGGCGCCAGTAGATGCCGTCGGCGCGCTGACCGTACCGCGGCCGGCGCCGGTCTTCGCCGGCAGTGCACCCGGCGCGGGCAGCTTCGGCAAGGCGGCCTTGGCCTGGCCGGCGCGCCGCGTCTGCTCAAGCGTCTGCGCCAGCATCTTAGCGTCGGACTGCTTCATGTCTGGATGACCTCCCCGAGCGTCAAACTCACATTCGACCACGCGCCGTTGCTGCCGGCGTGGTCCCAGCGCACCCAGATTTCGAGCGCGTTCTCCGCACCGCCCTGGAGCGGCGCCGGCAATTCCAGCGCGCCGCCGGGCGGTGCCGTTTCCAGTGCGGCCTCGGTCCTCGCCAGGCGGATCGACTCAATCGGCTCACCGCTGCCGGCGCTGAGCGGCGCCAGCTGCAGTGGCGCCGAGCCGGGGTTGAACGTGCCGGGGTCTGGCGATCCCAACCAGAACCGTGCGGCCATCCGCTGGCCATCCGCCGCCATCCTCAGCGGCAGACCGGCCAGTTTCACGGTCAGCGCCGCGTCGCTGTAAAACCCCAACGTCACCGCCATACCTAACCCCTCTTCAATGTGATGATGTCCGCCGGCACGCCGACTCGGTACGACACTGTCGCCGGCGCGGTCAGCGGGTCGCGCGTGCTGGCCGGTATCTCCGGCACGGTGATGCGGAACTCGGACGCTCGCGTTGCATCCTCGGTCGACGGCTTGTCCGAAAAGCCCAGGAAGCCATCATGCGTTGCCGTCGATGTGTTGCTGACGTCGAGCGTCGTTTGCCCGCTGCCGGTGGTGCTCATTGGAGGCTGCGGGATCTCCGGCTTTTTCGGAGCCGGCAGAGGATCAACCGGCACCGTCCCCACCGCCAGCGCGCCGAACAGCACCATCGTGATTTCGTCGACCGCGCGGCCGCTGCCAGTGTCGAGGGTGGTCACCACCCGCTGCACTTTGCCGACGGCATCGACTTGCGGATGCTCGACAGCTACGGTGTGGCACACGTCCAGCTCCGAATGCGCCGGCACCTGAAACGTCAGGGTCGCATTGCGGTGACTCGCGGCAATCTGCGCCGCAGCCTCGGCAAGAAGGCATTGCAGCGCGACATTAACCTGCGCACGGCCCTGTCCGGGCAGCCAATCCAGATCCGGCATCGGCCCGTCAAACGTCGCTTCGCCTTTCTCCCAGCCGCTGGTATCGACCTCGACCGCCAACTGGCCGGTGCTGCCTTCCTTCTTGCGCGTGCCATAGGCGGCCACTGAGTCCGGCGCCACCGCCACCACCTTGATTTCTTCCGTGATCTGCTGGGCGCATCGCCACTTGAGATCTACTTCGGCCCGGCTGCAATAGGGGTCTGCCTCGGGGGTGCTGGTGAACGGGTTCTTCCAAAAGTACAGCACGCCGTTTTCTGAAAAATACTGCTGGGGCGGACTGGACAGATAAGTCGTGTTCACCACTGTCCAGCCCGTACCGCTGGCGGCGCCGGCGACAGCTGATTTCTCCGGATAGCGGAATTTGCCAAGGAAGAAGTCCGCCAGCCGCTGGCTGTTCTCCCATGTGAACCGGTGCCGGCACTCGTTCAGCCGTGGGAAGCGGAATTCGAACTTCGCCTCCACGGTGTTGAACAATTCCGCCAGCCTGTTCGTTTTCAGCTGCAAGGACTGATCGAGGATCACTCCGGCGTCGAAGCGAAACGCCGCCGGCCCGGCGCGCCACGGCGTCACCCGCGGATTGCCGTACACGTCGAGATCAAACGATGCCTGCACCGTCGACAACCGGTCCTCCGAGTAGCGCAGCGAATCCGCGTCCGGGCTGAACACCAAGTCGGACCAGTGCCCCCCCAGCAGCGACGCCAAGTCCGCCCGCGTCTTGCGCGCCAGCAGATCGCGGCGGCCGTCGGTGGCGTGCAGCGTCAGCACGCCGGTGGCGCTGCTCAACTCCGGCATTTCGACGCGCCCCGTGAATCGCCGATACCACGCGCCGCCGGGCTCGCATTGCAGGTCCACCATGAGCCGCTTTCCGCTGACGCTGGCCAGCGTGTAGGGCGCGCCCGGCAGCAGCTGGATTTCGCAGATCCGCGCGAGCCCCTCCTCGGCCTCAATCCGAACAGAGCCAGTAAGCCAGGCGCTGACATCCTGCTGCTCCAGCACCGCGCGAACATCCCATTGCCCGGCGTGCCGCGGGCTGCCCAGCGCCACGAGGTGCAGCGGCAAGGACAGCGCCACCGCGCCTTTTGACAGCGCCAGCGGCAGGCTGACAACACCGCGCTCGCCCGGGCTTTTGCTCGGGCCAGGCAGCGCTGCCAGCGGCGCGCCGGCAATGGGGGTCAGAATCATGGGAGTCTCAGCTCATTCAAAACGTATGCCGCCGGCGGCGTGCTGGTATCGCCCCACATCGAGGGCACATGCATCATCAGGTCGAGATACCAGGCCCTGGTTTGGCCTGGACCAATCTGCGGCGGCACGACCACCGAGCCGTCCTTGTTTTTGATCGTGCCGTCGTTCTGTAGGGTGAACACATTTCCGCTGTTGTTGGCTACAACGAATGTGCAGCGCGGCCAGGCCACCGCCTTGGTGTTTGGCGCATAGACATAGCAATCGGTGCCGGCCGGCAGCCCGCTCAGATCGAACAGCACCGACGGCACCGTCGGCATCGCCTCAGCTTCAAACGCCTGAGTGGGCCGCTTGAACAGCGCGCTCAGCGACGCCGCGGACTGGGTGACGAAGGCCTGGCAGGCCACGCCGTCCCAGTTGTGTTGCTGCTGCTGCATCTCTCCGCCGACGCGCACCGGCTCAGCGGCACGGTTGATAAAGAACTCCTGAAAGTCCAGGTGCATCAGCTCGGCCTTACTGCCGTCGTTTGCGCGAAAGCACACCACCGTCCGCCGGTTGCGCTTATCCGCCGGCGGCATCGTGATGCCGAACGCACGCAGCATCAACATGTCCGGGTTTCCCATCTGCATCGGGGACAGGCCGGTGGGCAAATCCGCCTTGAGGTCGTTCCAGTAGATGTCCATCACACCTCCTCGCAGTTGAGCGTCCACTGAAAATTGCCGGCGGCCAGATCACCGGTTTCCGTCAGCTCGGCGAACACGGTCAGCACCGGCCAATAGCTGACCTGGTAGCCGACCACGCCCGGCACCGGCGCGAGAATGGCCACCGCGCCGGACACCTCCACTACGGTTTCCACCGTCTCGCCGCCGGCCAGCACCGCGAAACCGTAAACGCCCATGTCTTGGCGATGCGCCGGAAGCGCAATGCTGGCCGCCGGGCTTGCGATGGCGCGCGGCGACGCGCACCACAGCTCCAGCGGCTGGGACAGGTCCAGCGCGGACAGGCCGGCCGGCAGCCAACCACCGCCCTGGAGCGAGGTTTTCAGCCGCGTCCAGCGCGTTTGCCGGAAGCCCGCGCCGCTGGCTGAGCGCAGCGTGACCCGCGACGCCAGTTGCTCATAGTTCTGGGTGAAATCCAGATGCGACAACAGCGGGCAAACCAGCCCGCCAATCTGGAACATGGGTGCGTTCATACCGCCTCACGATTTGAGTTGCAGCCGGCGGACGCCGGCCATGAAGTCGCCTGCCTCGCCAGGGTCAGCCGATACCGCCAATTGCTGGCCTCCCAGCGACAGCATCAAGGTGCCCAGGGCCTTGGCCGCCGGCTGCGCCAGCCCGCCGACATCCGGCAGACTGATGCGGTCGGCGAACGTCGGCAGCGCGGCGCCGACCAGCCCGCCGTTGGCGTAGCCGCGCCAATCCTGAAGCGCGCCCATGCCCCGCCGGTGGAAATCCCACATGAAAGCCAGCGCGCCGGGCTCGCGCATCCGCTCTTGCGTTTGCACGAACTCGCCGCCGTGGACGACGCCGGCCGGCTCATACTTCCCCCCGGGGCCAGTCCAGCCGCCACCGGAGAAGCCTGGCGGTTTCTCGGGCAGGCCAACATCTTTCCGAGCATCGGTCAGGTACTTCCCGTCCTGGCCGACATACTGCACCGGGATCTTGATCGGCTTCGCGTCGGCCGCCGCTTGAAAGCGTGCGATCAAGTTGTCCAGATCAAGATTGCCTTTCTCCGTGTCGAACCCAACCTGCAGGCGCTTGACAGAGTCCGCGGCCTTCTTCAGCTCCTCGATTTTCTGCATCGCCTGCTGCAACTGGTCGGTGGCCTGGCCTTCCGCCTTGGCGTCGAAACCATCCTGCGCTTTGCCGGCCTGGTCGTTGAAGAAGTTGAACTCCCCCTCCGTGATCTTGCCGGCCTCGCGCAGCTTGTTGATGGTGTCCATCAAGCTTTCGAAGGCCTTCTCCGTCGCCGTGGCGTCGCGCGCGGCCTGCCGAAGGTCGGCATCCTTCCCCGTCTTGGCCGCCTGGGCCTGGCTCTCCTGCGCCTTCCGCCCGAGGGCATTCGCTTTCGACAATCCCTCGTAGTAGTCGGTGACGCCCATGGTCGCCGGGTCTTTGGCCTTCTTCGCCGGGTCAACGGCCTTGTTGCCATACCAGGCCTCTTGATGCTTTTTGCGGGCCTCGGTCGCCGTCTTGAGCGCATCGTTGGCTTTGTCGTAAAGCTTCTGCTCCTTCGCCAATTTTTCGGCCAGGCCAGCCAGCGCGCCGTTGCGCACCGCGTCGACGTTCTTGCCGAACCGCTCCTCTTCTTTGACGCGGTTTTCGGTGTAGGCCTTGTAGTCGGCCAGGGCCTTGCTGTATGCCGCAGACTCACGCGCCAGCCTCCGCGCCTCGGCGTCCTGGGTGGCGTCACCGCCGCCGCGCTCCACCGACTCGGCTCGCTGCTGGAGCAGCAGCTGCTTGGTTTTCAATGCCCTTTGAAGAGCATCGTCATATAGCGCCAGTTGTTCACGGCTATAACCATTCAGGGCTGCCGAACCGACAATAGGCGTGTCAATCGTTTGGAACTTCGTCGGGTTACCTACGCTCTGGTACTGCTTAAGAATTTCGCGGCTCAAATCGAGCGCGCGCTGCTGCTGACCATTCCAGATTTCGAACTGATCAATCGCAACCTTGGCCCCCGCCGCCGCGGCAAGGCCGAAAGCGGCAAACCCTGCCACAGCAGCAATAGGTATCGCTCCAATCGCGGTCTTGAGAAGCGCGATTTCACCTATCGCCCTGGCAATGCCAGACGAATCGACGGCCATCCCAATCGCGATTTTGGTCGATCCAATAGCGCGCAGCGTATTCAGCGCCGCGGACAGCGCACCCACCCACTGCACGACCTGCACCAGCACTTTCATGCCCACATAGCTGCCGATCAAAAGCTTGATGGCGTCAGCGTGTTCACGAACAAAGCCGACCGTCTCACGGATGGTTTCGCCCAGCGTGCTGATGATCGCAGCGAGATTGCGTCCCATGTCGGCGGCGGAGCCATCTGCCATTGCCTGGGCGATGGCATCCATCAGGGACTTGATCTGCGATTTTGCAGCTTCCAGCGGACCATTGTTGCCAACCTCAGCCAGGAACTGATCCCAGATGTCCTGTAACTGGGACACCATGCCCTGCCATGTGCCAACCTGCGATGAAGCGGCGCCTTTGGATTCCTCCTCCATTGCCTGAATCAATTGGCGGATCACGTCACGTCCCAGCAGGCCCTTGCTCCCCATGTCCTGCAGTTCGGCGGTGGTCTTGTTCAACTTCTTGCCGAGCAGATCCCACACCGGCACGCCGGCATCAACAAACTGCAAGACCTCTTCGCCCTGCAGCTTCTGTTTGCTCCACGCCTGGCCCAAGGCCAGTGCAATCCGAGTCAGCGTTTCCTGGCTGCCGCCGAGTTTTGCGGACTGATCAGTAATCGCCTGGAGAGCGCCGGCCATCGGGTCGAGGCCGAAGTTCTTCAACTGGGTGTAGGTCTGGGTCAACCCCTGCACACCGAACGGTGTGTCCAGCGCCAATTGCTTCAGCTGCTTGAAGGTGTGGGTGCCGAGCACCGCAGACTTTTCCACGTTGTTTAGCTGAACTTGCAGCGTCTCAAAAGCCCCTGTTTTATTGAGGACGCTCATGGTTGCCTGGACTGCGCCAGTCAGCGAGCCCAGCGCGGCGACGGTGCCGATGATCTCGCCCCGGACGCCGGACAGGAAGCCAGATCCGGCCGGTGCCGCCAACTCGCCGCGGACTTCACGAATCTTGGCTTGGAAAGCCTGGGCCGCCGCGATCTGCTCGCTGTAGTTGAGCTGGCCGCTGTTGATCAGCCGGTTGTAAGCGGCGTGCGCCAGTTGCAGACTGCGGCCGGCGTCGTCATCGCCAAGCCCAAGGATTTCCTTCGCGCGGTTCATCTTCTGCCGCGGGACCAGCCGGGCACGGGCTGAATCAATTTTTGCGGCCATCTCCGCCTGGGCCGCGGCCAGATTCCGCGAGTCGACGCCGGCGGCGCTCAGCTCTTTGCGCAGACCCTGGACCGAGTCTATCTGCCTGCGCATGGACTTCTCGGCCCGGTCCAGTGCCTTGTCCGTCGTGGACAGGGCCTTTTCAAGATCCTTGGTTGGCCCGGTCGCCATGGCGATGGCCTTCTGATACGCCTCGCTCTCCTTCTTCAGCTTGAAGAACTCGGCGGCGGCCTTCTTCGCGCTTTCCTGGGCCTTGCCGAGCAGCTCCATTTTGGCGGCAGTAGCCGACATACCCTGCAGCGCGCTGCCGAATTTCTGCTCTGCGGCCACCACTTCTTTCAGGAACGGTGACGCATCGCCGGCCATCACCATGCGGATCAACATGTCATTGCTTGCCATGGGCGGCCTCGGCTTCGTCTATCGCGTGTTGAAACTGGGAGTGGGTGTAATGCCAGGCCTCGCTATGACCCAGGCGGATCAGGGCCGAAACCAGCATATCGAACTGCTTCAGGACCGCGTCGACGCGAGTAGCTTTTCGAGGCGGGCCTGCATGTCGAAAAAATACGAATTGACCTCCCGGCAATCGGCCAGGACTTTTTCAAGCTGCGACGGCGGCAGCGCCGCCATTTCTTTCAGCGACAAGTCGGTCATGGCGGCCAGCTCGGTCAGCGAGATGCCAGGCAGGAGAAACGCATCGACTTGATCCGCCGGCGTGTACTCAAACAACGCGCGGATCTCGGCGACTGTCAGTTCGCGGCAGACCACATCACGGTCGATATCCAGCGTGGTGATTTTGCTTTTTTTCATTTCGGGACCAGGTAAGAAAGCAAGCAAAGCAGGCAAAGGACAACAACAAGCTTGATGAACGACAGCAAGCTCAGCTCTTGAACCCGCCGGATCAGAAATAGAACGGAAACCATGAAAAGGACAATCATCGTCGTGACTTTCCAGTAAGCGTTAGCGCCGACTATCGCGTCACGACAAAACAAATTCCTATTGTGGGATTTCCGCTCCTTGCCCGGCGGCCTCGCCGGCACTGGCATCACGACGTCTGCGTCGCCATCACCACCTGGAAGTACATGGACTTGCCGCCGGTCTTGGTGCGGTCAGCCAACACGCCGCCCTTGAGCTTCAGCGTGGCGAAATCGTCGCCGATCAGCGCCAGGTCGTCGGCCGGGCTAGGCTTGAAGCGATGGATGGTGAGATTGACCTTGGCTCCGCTCTGCGCCTCGTTCAGACCTTCGAAGATCAGCTTGTACTCGGTGCCCAACTGGGTCAGCGCTTCGATGGTGGCCTCCTTGCTCGTCGCGTCAATCGTGACGTCGCCCTGCAAAGCCAGCGCGATGTTGTCCGGCGACAGCTCGCGCAGATCCATTTCGACATCAACCGAGCTGATGCGGGTCACCTTGTTGGCCGTGCCGCCGCCGCCACGGGTGTAATCAACCAGCTTCTTTTCGTCGGTACTGATCTTGAGGCTCAGCCCCGAGCAGTTACCGACTTCGCGCGCAGTGGCCGCGCCCTTCTGAACTTTCACCACGCCGTTGCCGATGTAGCTGTATTCCTGAATTGCTGCCATTTCCGTCTCCTGTAGGCATAAAAAAACCGCCGGGCGGCGGTGATGGATTGTGTTGCGGGTAAATCAGGGCTCCTCCGCCCTGCGTCTGAATTTCACCTCGATGGCCAGGTCGACGACGTAGGTCATCTCCTCACGGTTGAAGCGGTATTGAGTACCTGTTTCATTCAGCTCGATAATGTGGTGGACACCACCCAGGTTGTGATCGACGAACAGTGCCTGGCGCAGCGCGCCCATGTGCGGCTCCAGCCGCGAATAGACCTCACCGCGCATCGCATCGACAATCGTCGTCACCTTCAGCAGGGTGAGGTCGTTGCGTACAGCCCGACCCTTCTTTGCTTCTGGGTCATGGTCTGTGAGATGGATAACAGTCATCGGCTCGGCCACGTCCTCCGGCTCCAGCACCAGCACGCCGAGCGCAACCCGCCCAGGAAGCGCCGGCTCCAGCCTCTGGTACACCGCGCGGGCAATGTCGAAATCCTTCACAGTCTGGCCTCCACCATTTTGAGCAGTACCTCGCGCGCGCCAGCGATGGCCGTCGCTTTCGCCTCATCCCCAACTTCATCCACCGCGCGCGACAAGTAAGGATGCGGGTCCATTTTGCTGGTCCCCAGTTCCACAAACCGGCCGTAGTACGCGGTCACCAGATCAGTCTTGCGGCCCCTGCTGGCCTTGGCAGCCAACTTGGCGCGGCTCAACGCGCCGACGCGGTTGCGCTTGGCCCTGGTGGCCACGGTGACAAAGCCGGTTAGCGGTGCATCGGTTTTGCGGACGTTGGTCCATGCGATAATCTGCGACCGCAGGAAACCACTGTCCCGCGGCGCCAACTGCTTGGCGCGCCGCATGATGATTTTGACGCCGGCCAGCAGCGGCCGGCTGAGTTCGCGGCGTTCTTCCACCGCGCCGGCCAGCCCCTCCAGCCGCGCGAAAATCCGGGACCGAGCGTCATCGGCTTTGAGGCTGACGTCCATCGTCGAGCTCCAGTATCAGTTCCATATCGCGGCGCCGGCCGTCGCGGTCTATCGGCGGCGATTTGACGGTGTAGGTTCTGGTCACGCCGTCTTTGACGTGGACCAGGCGCATGCCGGCCTCGATGCCTGTCCGCCAGCGCAGGAAGGCCCGGGCGTCTATCTGATGCAGCGTGACATCTCCGATCCGGTCGCGGCCGGTGATGTCGGCTACGTTTGCCCGGGTCTTGCAGACTAACTCCCAGCCGCTGACGTTCTCGCCGTGGTCGTTTTTACGCTTTACCTCGCGCTGGATCTGGACCAGATGCCGCAGGCGGCCGGCTCTCATAGCGCCACCACTTGCATTGCGTAAGGCGTCAGCATCTCGTCAACGAACGATTTCGGCAGATCGGTCACGATGGTCCCGGCGATGAACTGCTCGCGGAACTCGTAGAATGTGCCGACTCGGTACAGCAGCCACTGCTGAATATCCTCAGGGACATGGTCGCCAGCGGCTCCGAACCCTGCCATGTAGGTGATCTGGATCGCATCCGGCGCGGCGTCGATCTTCGGCCACGCCGCGCGCGGCCGGATGAACAGGTGCGGCCCATCTTCCAGTGCGACGAAGTCGCGCCATTCCACCACTTGGCCGGCCTGGCGCAGCATGATGGATTGCACCGACTTGGCATTCGCGGTCTGCAGCAGCAACGAAGGGATCAGCGGCCACTGACCGAAGGTCTCACGGTAGCTCGCCGTGAGCAACGGCCCCTTGAGCTTTCCCTCGCATGCGCGAACTGCCGCCCGCTCCATCTGCATCAGCAGCTCGTCGTCATCGGTCATGTCGAGATCGATGTTGCACTGCTGTTTGATTTGCCCCAGCGTCAACACCGTCGCCGCGCTGCGCTGGGTCACCACGGCGGCCATGATCAGCTGGCCTCGCCGGCAGCACCGCGGCGGCCGGTGTTGCCTTGCCGCTTGTTAGCGTCGACGCCTTCGTCCGCCTTGTCGGCTTTATACAGCTCAACGACACCGGACTCGGACAGTTTCTCCAGCCGCTCCACGTGCGATTCATCGAAGCCGGCGATATCGCCAGGGGTATAGATGCCATGCGGCTTCAAAAACTTGACTACAATTTTGTCCATCTCGCTCTCCAGCTTGAGTTGTTCGCGGCCGGAAGCCCGGCCGCTACTGCCTTACTTGCCCCACTTCACCCCGGTGCCGATGGCGATCGACTCGCGGTGGCGCGGGCCGAAATCGTGTTTGGCGATCACGCGGATCAGGGTCTGATCGCGCTGGAAGGCGCTGATGACGTTGCCGTCGCCGTCCTTGTAGGTCGCCTCCTTGGAGAAGTCGATCATCAAGGCCTGGTCCTCGCCGATGAAGCAATCGGCGAAGTCGGCAAAATACAGTTCCGATTCGTCGCCGCCGGCGCCCAGGTTGTTCGGGATTTGGGTAGTCAGGCCAACCGGGTAGCCTTTCAGTTGCTTCTGGGCCAGCTCCGGATAAACCTTGTTGCCCTTCATGTCGCGCAGGCCTTCCAAGAAACGGTAGGTACGCGGCGACATCACCCAGCCCGGCAGCACCATGTTGGCGTCAACGCCTTCCAGCGCCAGGATCAGCGTATTGAGGAACAGCTCGATGGCCTGCAGCGCCGCGGCGTCGATGGTGGCAATCGCCGGAGCCGGGAACACATTGCCCGGCAGCGCCCAGAAGCGCAGGCCTTTGGGCAGGTTGCCGCTGCCGTCATCGCGCAGGAACGCCTTGTCCTCGCGCGCGCCGACGGCCGAGGTCAGATCGTCCACCACCACGCGGTCCACGTTGGGGCTGATGCCCGAGTTGGCCAGCAGGTCGTTGCTGATCGGCACCAGCGCGGCCATCTTCTTGGACGAGAGCTTCAGGTCGTCGAACTGAGCGCCGGTGACCGGAGCGTCGGTGTCAGTGCCGATGTAGCCGACCTGCGCGCCCCCCTTCAGGCGCGGGATGGTCAAGTTGCCGTTGTTGAGCGGCAGCGAGCGGGCACCCAGGCGGCGAACCACGGTTTTCGGGCGCAGCAGTTCGATCACTTCGCTCGCCAGATTGGTCGGCACCAGCACGCCACCAGCCGAAGGCGTGGCGGTATTCAGGGCAGCAGCCACCTCAGCGCCGTAGCCGCGCTGGTCGGCGATGTTGGCGGCGGCTTGGTAGTTGCCTTGAGCCTCGATCAGGGCCATGGCCAGGTGAGCGACACCGGCGCCGGCAACCTTCTTGCCGGCAGGCTGGGCGTACAGTTTGTCCTCCGGCGGCGCGCCTTGAGCGTTCAGGCTCTCCACCTGAACGGCAGCTGCCGCCTGCATCTGCTCAGCAGCTTCCAGCCGTTGCAGCTGCGCGCCGAGCTGGTTGAACTCGGCGTGCATGGCATTGATCTGCTCGATCTGCTCGGCGCTCATCACCTCGCCGGCAATCTCCAGGGCGGCCATCTCGGCCACCTTGGCGGACAGTTCGGCACGGCGGCGCTTCAGTTCTACGATCTTCGACATTCGGTTTTCTCCAGACGAAAAAAAACCGCCTCTCGGCGGTAGAAATAAAAAAAGCTCCTTTCGGAGCTGGGTTGTCGTCGCCGTGCGGCGGCGCGTTGGATCAGTGTTTAAGGTTCAGGCTCATGGCCATGGATGCGGCAATGGCCTGAGTGCTGCGGCGCGCTTTCGGCACGCTGGCGCGCTTGGCGGCGACACCGGCGGCTATACGGTTCACCGCCTGCTGCTGGCTTTCCAGGCTATCGGCCAGTCCGGCCTCAATCGCCTTGCCGCCGTAGAACAGCCCGGCCTCGGTGTCCTTCACGGCGGACACCTTCATGCCACGGTTCTGCGCGACGGTGTCGCAGAACATTTCGTAGTAGTGGTCCAGCATGCTGTCGGCGGCGGCCATAGCCTCCTCGCTCAGCGGCCCGGTCTGCGACATGTCGTCTTTGCGAGCGCCGCGGTAGAGGGTCGTGACCTTCACCCCCTCGTTTTCCAGCTTCTGGCTGAAGTCGGCGTGCTTCATGATCACGCCGATGGAGCCGACGCCGGAAGTCTTCGACAGCACGATGTCGCTGCAGGCGCTGGCAATGGCGTAGCCGGCGCTGAAAGCGCTGTAGTGAACCAGCGCCGTAATCGGTTTGACGTCGCGACCGGCGCGGATGTCGTCCACAAACTCGAAGCAGCCGGATACCGCGCCGCCGGGCGTGGCCAGGTCGACAACGATGTGTTCAATGCTCGGGTCGTTGAGGCCGGCATTCAGCTGGCTGCGCAGGCCTTCATAGCTGGCCTGGTTCGAGCACAGCCCTACATCGTTGGTCCGCGGCACCAAGATGCCGGCGACCGGCATCACCAGCACGCCGCTGCCGCGCGCGGCCTCCATGCGCCGGTCCTCGGCGGAGACTGCTTGCACTGCGCCGTGGTCGCCGTCTTCCTTCCAGGCCGTCATCGGCAAACCGATGTTGACCTGCTGCAGGTTGACGCCCATGCGCAGGCCGGCCCAGGCCACCGCTTCATGCAGCATGTCCGGCAGCACCATGTGCGGCTGGTTGAACAGCTGGTGCAGGAAAAGATGCTTTCTCATTGGGTCTCCAGGATCTTGTGAATGGCGTCGATGGCTTCGGCCGAAGCCCCCGCCCCTTTCGGCAGCCCCGCGCCAGCGTGAACCATGTTGAGCGGCTGCAGGTAGATGTCACCGCCCGGGATCGGCGGCAGATTCTCCAGCCGGCGGATGTCGTTGACCGAGAGCCAGCCCCATTGCCGCCCCACCGCATACGCGGCATAGCGGGTCTGTGTATCGCCGCGCAGCAGGCCGCCCACGTTGAACTCGATGTAGTACTCGTCACGTTCATTCGGCAGCAGCAGGTCGCGCATCATGGCCTGCTCGTGCCGGCGCAGCCACGGCAGCAGGCAGTAGACGACAAATTCAATCGCCTGGTGCTCGATGTTGTTGTTGGTCGCCCGGTCCAGCAGCCCGACCTTGTGCGGAGGCATCTTGTAGATCTGGGCAATCTCCAGCGCCGACAGCTTGCGGCTGTCGATCAGCTGCGCATCCTCGTTGGTCATCGACAGCGGCCGGAACGACATGCCGTCTTGCAGTACCGCCACCTTCATCGCGTTGCTGGTGCCGGCGTACTCCGCCCGCCAGCTATCTTTGATGTCCTGAACCCGGTCTTTCTTCAACGGCTCCAACGTGGTTTGCCCCACCACCGCCGGCCGCTCCAACACGCCGGCCAGGTGGGTGCCATTGGCAAAAACCTGACTGGCGTGGTCTTGCGTTGCAAGGGCCAACCCGATGGTGTCGCAGTGCAATTGCACCGGACTCACGCCGGTGTAGCCGTTGAGGGTGAACCAGCGGACGTGATGAATCATCCGCATCGGCATTGCCGGGTTGCTGCCAATCCGGTAGTACGGCAGCAAGTCCTCGCCTTTCAGGACCGTTACTTTGGGATGGTCCAGCGGAATCAGCGCCACCGGGTAGCCTGCCGCATCACGCTCAATAAAGCTGTAAGCGGCACCTCGCAGCCCTGCCGATATCTGCTGCTGCTCACGGTATTCAAACGAGGTCTGCCACTGATTAGGTGCGTGATGAATCAGCGAGTAAACAGGGTGGTCAATTGCCCGGACTCGGTTTTCTCCATCGCGCCGGTACAGCTCGCAGGGAAGCTGGGCAACAGATTCGGCGATCTGCGTCACGCACGCCTGCAGCGTGGTCAGCGCCAGTGCCTTTTCAGGGGAAACCCGAACGCCCGCGGCGCTGCGCGCCCCGGCGCCCATCAGGCTGGATATCCAGCCGCGCTCCGGGTTGGCCGCGTCCTGAACGCCAAATTGTTGGGAGGAGAACATTAGCCAGCCCCCCGCGCCGCCGCCCGGGCCGTCATGAACGACCACACCAGGGCGAAACCGCCGCCAACAATCCAGCCGGCAGCTGAATGAAGAAGGGCCGCTCCGGTCGTAACCGCAGCGGCCCCAGCCAGGCCCACCAGCATGGTGGCCTTGTCCGTGTTGCTCATATATAAACCTCGTCCTCGTAGGCGGACTTGAAACCGCTGTCCGGCTGCTCCGGATTCATCGCGCGCGTCATGCCGATGATCAGCGCCACGGCGCCGTCGATCTTGTTCTGCGCGCTTTGCTTGTCCGGGAACAGGTTGTCGTTTTTGTCCGCCCGCGCGGTGACGTTGGACATCATCCACGCCAGCACCGGGTCACCGTTGTGATGCAACCGGCCTGAGCGCAACGCCGCCTCAATCTCGCGCATGGCCGGCGTCAGATACATCGCCTTCATCGGCACGTCCACCACAGTGGCGCCGGCGGCGGTCAGCTGCTGCGCGATCCAGGCAGCGCCGAACTTGTCCTGACAGAACTCACGCACTTGGAACCGCGTCGGGATGTCCTCAAGATCCTGCAGGATCATGGCGAAGTCGTTCTCCGTCCCATCGTGCTGCTCGATCCAGCCGGCGTTTCGCCACCGCACCAAGGCAGCCCGGTTCGGGTTGTCCTCGGCCTCCAGCGTCGCCTCGGGCAGATAGTGGTGCGCGAAAACGTAATAGTGAGTCCGTCCGGTTTCCGCGTGCTTGCGAGCAAAGATTTTGACCCGCGTTGCAAAGTCTAATTTGCTGGCCAGGTCATACGCGGCCACGCACTCTTCACCGAGGAAGTCTTCCTCCCTCAGCGTCTCGTCGCCGGCGGCGTGCCACTCCGCCATGTTGATCCAGGCCGATTTCGCCGAGCACCAGATGTTCAGATGCTTCGTCTTGAAACGAACCTGCAAGCCGGCGTTCTGCGCGGCCTGTCTCTGCTGGCTGAGCATGAAATCCGGATCAACGGATATGCCCCAGTTCGGGTTTGCCTTGATCAGCGTTTCCGGCGCATAGGGGTCGTCTTCCTCGTCGGCGCTGAACATGATGCAGAACAGTTCGTTGTTCTCCACCAGCCCCTGCAGCACCTTCTCGGCCTCCACCCTCTTCTCATAACACGGCCCTGCCAGGTTGTAGCCTGCGGTCGTGATGATGAAGGCAAGCGGCTGCTCGCGCGCCCCCATGCCGGAAATCATCGTGTCGTACAGATCAGACGAGTCGTGCTCGTGGTATTCGTCGATCAGCGCGCAGGATGGCGACGCACCGTCGCCCGGCTTCCCAATCACAGGCTCGAATCGGCTGCCATCCTCAGGGATGGCCATGGCCTTCGCGTAGACCTCCGCGCCGGAGGCATCGAGCAGATCCTGTGTCCTCTCCAGCATCTGCTTGGCCGGTCGGAAAACCTCCCAGGCCTGCTTTTCGCTGGAGGCGCCCGAGTACACCTCGGCGCCAAACTCCCCATCCGCAACAAAGCAGTACAGGCCGACGCCGGCCGCCAACACCGACTTGCCGTTCTTCCGAGGGATCTCGTTGTACGCCTCGCGGAAGCGTCGGCGGCCAGTCTTCTTGTGGACCCAGCCGAAGACGTTGACGAAAATGAAGCACTGCCAGGCGCCGAGCTTGATATTCTCGGCCGACCGCGCCCACTTGCCCTTTGTGTGCGGGAGCTCTTCGACGAAGCAGCAAGAACGCTCGGCCTCCGCCTTGTCGAGCTTGTACGGGAAGGCCTTGGTTTTTGCGCGGTCTAAGTCATCAAGGAAGCGCTGAGCGGAAAGCCGCGTCCACTTCCCTGCCGGGAAGCGGCCTGCCACCACATCACGCGCCCACCTGGTAGCCGCGGTGACGTGGGGGTATGCCATCGTTTCATGACGCTTTCTTTTTCAGCAGCCCGGTAAACCGGTTGGTTGTCTTCGTGGCCGCGCCGGCCGTTCCGAGCCTGCTTCGGCTGGAAGGGTCCAGGCCAAGCATGGCGCCGAAGGCGGCCAGCTGCCGGCTGGTCTCGTTGATGACGGTGCAGGCCGGGTTCTTCTTCGGCCCGAACGGAGTGTCAACGATCACGCCATTTTTGCTGACGCTATCCTCGGCTTCCCGCCAGCGCGCATAGGCCTGGCAGAACACTTCGAGGTTGTGCAGGTCGACATCGGTCAACACCTTGGTGCCGGCCAACAGCGGCGCCAGCTCTTCCCACTTCTCAACCGCCAGCGGCGAAAGCCAGTCCGGCGGCGGCGCGGCCGGCGCGGATGAATACTCCGGCTCCGCCTTGTTCAGCGCGCGCTTGCCCGGGTTGCCGGTGACGATCTTCAGATGGGTCGGTTTCGGCTTCCGCCCTCCCCCTGGCGCTCGGGCCATCGCACCCCCAAATTTTTTATTTCGCGGGAAAAAAAATCGAGGGAAGCACGCGGTTCCGGCTGGCCGAATCCCGCGAAGGATTTACCCCCCCTACCCCCTGGCATGGTTCAAGCGCGAACAGTTCGCACCGCGTCCGGCTCAGGCATCCGCCGGCTCCGCGCTGACCTGCTCCGCGTGGTCCTCGGTGATCTCCACCACGACGCGCGTCTTGCCGGTCCCGAGGCTGCCCTCGGAGTAGCTGGTGGTGTAAGCCCGCACCTTGACGTTCGCCGCGCGGGCATCCAAGCCAAGCTGCTGGGCTATTGCATCGGTCACAAGCCGAAGCAGCTCGGGCTCGTCAACATGCGCCAGATGGATCGTATGGTTCTGCCGAGTGCTGTTGACCTTCATGTCCATGCCTCCTTACCTCTCCACTTCCCACCAACGGTCTACGCCATCCGAGCATTGATGCCGCTCGACCTTGGCCTTGTGGGTGATGTACACCTTCCCGGCAGGCATCAGCTGCCACTGGTATCCAATCTCGCCCGTCGGGCGGCATGCAGGGGACTCACCGCAGCCAGCAAGCAGAGCCAGGGCAATCGTCACGATCAACCGCATCAGCGTCTCCCATTCCCAAAGCCGCCATCCTCGCGGGCGGTCTTCTCCGAGTGGCAGCGCCAGCACAGCGCCTGCCAGTTGGCTTTATCCCAGAACAGCGTCTGGTCGCCGCCATGCGGCGTGATGTGGTCCACGCACGCCGATGGCACCATCCGGCCAGCGCGCTTGCAGATCACACACCATGGGTTCTTGCGGCGGTAGCCGATGGACGCCTTGGTCCATGCGTTCGAATAGCCGCGCTCGGTTCGGGTGCCGCGCCGCGCGTCTGCCTCGGCGGCCAGCTTGCGCTCGCTCTCAGCATGCGTTGGGCAGTAGCGCGCCGGCGGCGTCACCAGGGCGCCGCAACCGGGCCGGCCGCATAGCCGCTTGGGTGAGCCCGCCATCAGAACCTGACGCCCTGGCGGACCTGCTCCCGCGACAACTCGACCAGCTCGCGCTGGCGCAGCCCCAGGTACTCGAACACGATGGAGTGCAGCTTGATCTCAGCTACACGCGCAGCCTGGCCGGACGGCATCAGGACATGCTGACCGTGGGCCAGCCCCAGGGCGTCATGAACAACCCGCGTTTGCCGCATGTGCATACCGCCTCCGGAAATAAAAAAGGCCCGACAGAGTTAACTGTCGGGCCAGGTCGTCTTTGTTGTGCGTAGCTTCGCCACCACGTCGTCAATATAGCGAATCCCCGTGGTTATTGGAATCCGCTCACCATGAATTTATATATAGATTTTATCCGTAGCAATCCATCACGCGCTTTAGCTTCTTGCCTTCGAGGGCCAATAGAACACCCAGCACAATCAAAAGCAATGCGAATCCGAACCCGAATGCAGTCTCTGGAATCCACCATGTCGGAATTGATGGGAAGATAGCTGCGATCCCATTACCCTGCCCTGCATGCATAGGAGTAAATGGACTGATAGCAGCTTTCATCAATAAGTTAAACAGCCCAGAAAGCAAGAGGAAAAACCCGGTGCTCAACATGCATTTGCCAGTGTTGAAAATTAAGCCAGGTCTGCTGACCAACCAAGAATAAACGTCTTCCATTTCACCCCCGTCGTGTAAATCAACAGTATCAAATTGCGCGCTAACCAGTAGAAAGCAAGTCTTCCGGTTGAATATAAAAATAGGCGTTCGCCAATTTGGGGCCTTTGCCATGATCTCTTTCGAGCTTAGTCGCCCCAATCTTTTTATGCCTCTTCAACCATATCAAGGTTGGCATTATGTATGTTCCCGGATAATCGCCATCCAACGCTGCTGATATTTCGGACAGGAATAGCGGCCTGGGCGAATCCATCAGCACCCAGAGTATTTGCTTGGCGATGCTCGGCGAGGCCTTCAATTACGCAGCCTTCCTGCTCTGTTCGCGCCACGCCCGGCCAAAGCGCACAGTGGCAGCCAGCAGCAGAGTGTCGAAGGCCCTGGCACTCATGGCCAGCCGGCGCGCGATGTCCTCGTTCGCCAGGTGCGGGTAATGCACGTGACGCGCGCGGAGCGCTGCCTTCTCGCCCTGGTGCAACTGGTTCACCAGTTGCTCCACCTGGCTGGCGATCAGCGGGCTATACCGAACCTGAACTCGGCGGCGCGCCGTCTCGGCGTCCTCCGCAAACCGGTAGCGCTCCGGGTCGCTAGCGTAGCGCCCCTCAATCGAAAACGTGGTGCCGCGCCAGCTGCCGCTGTCGTTCAGCCACTTGCCCCACTGCGCCAATGCTGCCGCCGGTTCGATCATGGCCGCCTCACGCCGCGAACAGTGCGCCGGCGATTTCGCGTACGGTCACTTCCACGCCGGGCTTATCCGCGTAGCGCTTCCGCACGACGATATCGCAGGCCTGGACGTCATCCACCCAGACCACGCCGTTGATGCCGTCAAAGATGGCCTTGATCACGTTGTCCGCGTCCGGCTTCTTCGTCGGGTATACCTGGCCCTGCAGCGCGGCCGCCTGCTTCTTCTTGCTCCAACTGGTCGGCACCGGCAGGAACATGGCGATTTCAACGTCAGCGGGGCCGGCGATCAGCGGGTTGCCGGCCATTGCCTCCTGCGCCGCCAGAGCGATCAGGGATTCATAGTTCGCGGTCTTCTCCGGCGTGTACATTCTGGCGAACTTGCCGCCGCTGCTGCTCACCTTGGGGCGGCCTTTGCCTACCGGCGCGCCTGGCACAAAAAACGAAATGTTCATCACTACCCTTTCTTGTTCGATTTGGCGAAGTGCTCCTCGCACCGCGCCATGTGGTCCTGGGCCGGGCCGGCGCCAACCGACAGCATGGCGCCCTCCGGCGTGAACGCCCGGTAGATCGAGTCGCCGCTGGCGCCGTGGCCGTACTTCACGACGCTATAGCCGCGCCACTCCATCGTGTCATCGGCGGTCTTGACCCATTCCGTCATTCGCCTTTCCCTTTACGTTTTGCGCAGAGCTTGCATTGATCCGCGCCGTTCGCTTGCAGAAGGCCGACAGCAAATGTCTCGACAGCCCTCATGCCGCATGCTGACTCGATGCCTACACCGTCTTTCCGGGTCCAGTAATGCGCAAGGCTAAAAGACCCGCGGAACGGCATGAACGCCCAGGCAGCCTTTTGGGACTCAGGGACGCGCCCAATCCAAACGCCGTGTTTCATGCCGCGCCCTTTTCGTCATGCCACTTCCACCCAGCCCAACCGATATCGATCTGCTGGCCACACTCTTCGCAGTCGATGTACCGCTTGTGCGCTGGGACTCGGAACTCCCCGCTGTCGTCCTCTTCAAGCCCTTCGTCCAGCTCCTTGGCCGTATTGCAGCAAGGGCAGATGTAGCTGATCCCTTTCGGCAACAACCTGGCCGGCTCGAAATAGATGTCCTCATGCTTGCTCACGCGGCATCCTCCCCGTGGTCATTGGCAGCCACCGTGCCCGCTACCGGCAAGAACGGAACCAACTCCGGCGGCACCGGCTGCCGCAGTTTCACAAATGCCTCAGCGGCCATCCGCTGGTTGCGGGAGTTGGCGTACAGTCCAAGCGAGGTCTCTTCCGCAATTTTGCGCGCCCATCCCAGCTTGACGCCCGAGTCCATCGCGCCGATAGACCGAACCTTGCCGCCGATCTCGCGCAGCCGGTCGGCAGCCTCCGCCGGTGAGATGCGCGCCACGGCGATCTGCTTGGACGCCTCCTCGGGCGCGTCCGTGCGGTGCTGGTTCGCCTCCATGGCGACGCACCAGCGCGCCTCCATGCCCTTGAACGTGCCGTACAGCAGGTCATTGCCAAGCGAGGCCGCGGCCCAGAACAGCGCCCAGGACGGCCAGTTGTCCGGCTGTCCGTCGCGGCGCCGCTGCATCTCGGTCTGGGCGCGGTAGAACAGCGCCTCCGGCGTGGTGGTGCTGGCCGGCCGACATGCGCGCAGGAACTCGGCGATGGACGGCGGCCAGTCGTAGAGCCGGCGGCATGCCTTGCGGCCAACGCCAACATCGCGCGGCGTCAGCCCTTCGTCCTCGAACGCCTGCGCCCACTCGTCTTGCCAGTGGTCGATGGCGTGCTGGTCGGGGAACGCGGCGCGCCAGCGGTTCGGATAAGCGCCGTCCAGGGCGTTGAACAGCCGGTCCATCAGAGACATTCCCGTTTTCCCATCCGGCCAATCCCGGCGCTCAAGCCACGCGCTGGGGCGTAACGTCGATAGGTTCGTTGCCATTGCCTGCTCCGTTGTCGTTGCCATTGGCCGCATCCCAGCGGGCGCGGTAACTCGGGTCGTTCACGTACAGCGTCGGGTTGAACTTCTCCCCTCGCCGGACTGCTCCTGCTGTTGGCGCTGGCGGTGCGCCGGGCTGGCATTGGCGAGCTTCGATCAGATCGCCGATCACCGCCGCTACCAGGCCAAGGTTGATGCGAAGCTGGCCCCGGTCCCGAAGCGTCTGCACCGCCAGATGGAAATCATCGTCGCTGGCGTTCTCCAGCCCTCGGTACTTGCCTTGCAGCTGGGCTGGGCTGCAGTTCACCCCCTTATCCCGCAGCAGTCGGCAGACATAGCCGATTCGCTGGACCTGGGCCGAGGGTTCGGAAAGCGGCGGACGCGGCGGCGCTTGTTCGCGCGGAGTGGGATTTAGACTGCTACTACTGCTACCGTCTTTTCCTCTTCCTATTCCCTTCCTATTCCCTTCCACTTCCGTCAGTGAGTGCTCATTGAGTCCTCCGTGAGTGTTCACTGAGTCCTCCGTGAGTGCTCCGCTACTACTCACTGAATCTGCTATTGAATCGAGGCCGTCATCAGTGTTCGATTCACTCAGCTGATCAGCATCACTCACTGAGTCACCCTGTCCGGCGGCCTCGGGTTGCGGCATATGGCAATGCGGCGGCGAGGGGTAGCGGGACTTGGACGGGCGATTGATCAGTTGGTGACGCTTCCAGCCAGTGACGAACCACCAGCGGCGGCCATCGGCTTCAAACAGGCCAAGGAGGCCCTGGCCAATCAGCTCGGAAACGAAGCCTTCGACATCCGCGGTCAGGATGTCGTCGGAGGGGAAAATTTGGGCCTTCACGGTCTTTGCGCTCGCCGGCATTACGCCGTTGTCGTCGCAGAAGTTCCACATGCCGATGAACATGAGGCGCGCCAGCGGCGAGCACTCCATCACCTGCTCTGCGGTCCAGAACTCCGGCTTTACCGTGCGAATTCGAGCCATGCCACTGCTCCTCTGCCCGTAGCCGGTTTACTTGCCTTCAATGGTGTCCACCTTGGCGAACTCCAGTTCCCAGCCGGCCAGCTGCCCGGCGATCTGGCGCATGGCCTGGCGCGCGTGCTTGATCTGTTCGCGGTCGTTATGGTCTACCTTCCCGTCCGCAATGATCTCGGCGAGGTGGACGAACAGGTCGGCGGTGGTACGCATCGTGGCGCCCAGCGTGGCCGCGTCGGCGGTGGTGTCGTTGGCCACCGCCAGCATGCCGTGGACCTTGAGCAGATCGGCCAGGCACCCGTCGCGGTACTTACCTTCCAGCGTGGCCACCCAGGCGTCCAGGATCTCCAGGGGAATCTTAATTGCCCGTTTGATCCATCGCTCCACCGCCAGCGCGTTCTTGGCCTTAATCGCGTAAAACTCATCCGTGCTGCCATCCAGAGGGATTTCGTCCAGCGGGCAAGTCCGGCGCGCCTCCGGCGTCATCGCCAGATAGTTGTCGGTCAGCGCCTCGGAAAACTTGGTCAGGGGCTGCTTGGTCTCGGCCATTTGCTGCTTGGCCCAGGCAATCAAGGTGTCAGTCGGTGACTGAAAGTGTTGGGCGCTCATCGTGGTATGCCTTGTTTGCGATGTCATAATTGGCTCATTGAGTTTGACTTGCGTTGCTAGCATCTACGCAGTCAGCCTTATCCAGGTCATATAGAGCTGGAAATCGTTGGATCAATTGGTAGGCGCTTCCATCCGGGACAAACTCACGCCACTTAGCCACAGCGGCAGTTGAAACCCCGAGAGCTCGGGCGATTCTTGACTTTGCGCCGCGGCCACCACCGAAAAAGGAAACAACTGTAGAGGTCTTCATGAATAGAATGGTAACTTCAGTTCGCATGAGTTGCAACCCAAGGTTTTCACTCGATGCGCTAACCTTGGTTACCATGGAACACACACTCGGTGCGCGAATCCGCAGAGCGCTTGATGCGTTGACTGCTCGGAGCGGAGCAAAGAAGACTCCAAACTGGCTTGCAGGCCAAGTTGGAGTGTCGCGAAATGCTGCTTACAAATGGATGAACAACCCCAACGCGGGGATTGATGGAGAGAACCTATACAAAGCCGCAAAGGCGCTGCAGGTAAGTTCTGATTGGCTGGCTTCTGGAAAGGGAGAGATGGAGCCAGACGCCAACAACGGCAACTACGTTGTGGCAGAGACAATGGAAGACCTTGTTCGTCAGGTCAAAGCCCGTGGCCATGATGAAGTGCTGGAGCTGATCAAACTGCTGGCCGACAACAAGGATGAAATCTTCAATAAAAAAAGCGACTGAAGCCAGTCGCTTTTTCCGCTTTACCGTAGCTCAATCCCCTTCAAAATATCCCGTGCCGCAGCCAACATCCCTGCAACATCTCCCCCGTAGTTCATAATCTTTTTCCCATCCCGTCTTACTGCAAGATAGAAAAAACTGACCAGATCATCGGCGCCGCCAGTTTGAGTCCGTGGCCTGAAGTGATGGCAGGAAACTGTATGGACACAAGTTGCGCCAGGGTCGTGGGGTACATCGGTATTGCCGCAGTGCATTTCTTACTCCGTTTCGTCGTCGAGCTAAGGGCCTATCTGTCATGTGTCAGTTCTGACATGTGAGGGTCATACTGATCTTGAATGCAAATATTGTCCCATCTGACATCGTTCAGAGTCACTGTGTAAAATTCTAGTTAACAGAAATATTCTGTACTGATGACGAGTTTAGAAAAACTTAACAAGCTATGAGTTTTCTCCCGCTCCCAACTTGAACATCAACTGCTCCATCGTGGTACAGCCGTACTCGGCTTTCAGCTGGTCAAGGCTGTATCTCAGCCCATTAAGAGACATGTTCAATTGTAATGCGGCCTGCCGCTGTGTTAAGCCCTGGTTCAGTATCAGGTTTATTATCATTCTCTGATTGACTGTCATTTTTGCTAGTAATCTGTTTGAAGCAAAAACTCTATAGGCAACGTCGGCGAAATCGGGCATCAGGATTTCCAGCAGCTCGCGCGCCGGGCGCTGAGTCTCTACCTCCTCGCCGATCAGGGACAGGATCAGCCGGCAATCAGGCCATGCCGCTTTGTACGAGAGCCCGTGAGTCAGGCCACTTGCGACCACGCCGCGGTGGAATCGCTCTTCCAGTTGCGTCCTGGGCTTCATGCCCAACAGCAAGGGCGACCAGGGGAAAACAATGCCTGAGGGGCCAAGGGCGACGGGGTCGACTGTGTCATAGCGCGCGGCGGCGTATTGCTCCAGCCAGGCGGCCGGCCAGCCAAGATTGATGTGCATGCCCTCATCGAAGCCATCGTCCCCGAAGAACGCGACGAGGATCAGCGGCGCGCCGCCAGTGGTCACCCGCACCAAGGACAAGGCCGCCGCAAGATCGTCCTTGGTTTTGACTCGGATCAGCAGCCGGCGAAGCACCGCGGTGTCGTGGACGGCGGCGCCGGCACGGTTGCGGAACAGCTCGATGGCTTCGGGGAGATTCGACAGGGTTATCTGCATTTAAAATGGCCTCCTCATTGTTCAAGGTAGGCCATTCGGGAACGCAAAAAAACCCTACCGCGCGTTGCGGTTTCAGCGCGCGGTTTTAAGGAGGAGCTGAACCAGCTGCCAGACTTCGTCCTGGCCCTTGCTCAGCATCTGCTCTGCGACGTCTTCAATCGAATCTGCGGAAAGATAGGGCTGGTCAGTGGTGGCCGGCGGCATCTTGTTGCCCTTGCCCGTCTCCAGCCACTGCGGCGTGACGCCCAGCGCCCTGGCGATGTCCAGAATTCTGGTTGTGTCGCGGTTGCGACCGTTCTCCAGATCGCCGATCAAGCCGCGGCTGACGCCGGCCTTGCGCGCCAGGTCTTCCTGACGCCACTTGCGGCGCACGCGCTCCGCCCGTATTCGTTCACCTCGTCCATTCATTGACCCATTTTCGGGTACAGGTGCGACGCGATGGCAGCATGCTGTGACGCATCAGCGTCTCGATGTTGCGCACTGTGGTTTGTTGCAGAAATCACCTGATGAGATGCCACGAGGGAACTTCAAGAGAGGGCTTAACTAAATATTGACATTTGTTTACCAGATTGGTAAAGTAATTGATGAAAGTAGTAGTGACCAGGGGAGCGCCATGATTATCACTGAATTCGGAAAGCTGATTCGCAAAGCTCGGCTTGATGCCGAGATCACCCTAACAAAAATGGCCAACGATCTTGAAGTTACTTCGGCATTTCTTAGTGGCTTAGAGACCGGTAGGAAGAAGATTCCTGATGGTTGGGCCAAGAGAGTTGAAGAGTACTTTGGATCGATGAACATGAGGGTGTCCGGCTTGGCTGAAGCGGCTGACATTACAAACAAGTCCATACCTTTGGAGGGGCTATCACCAGAACACCAAAGACTGATGGCTGGCTTTGCAAGAATGACGCCAAGTCATCAACAGCTACAGAGATTGCAAGACTTGCTGATTGAACTCAAAAACGATGACTAATTGAAAACAAAGGGGAAATATGGAGCCAAAGTACTATAGCCCTAGGGGGTACCAAGTCACCCCTCGAAGCGTTGAGAGCATTAGGGCAAAAGCAATTCAATCACGAATTGCTCTTGGGTTGGGCCCTGATAGGTTTGATGCTGCTCCACTTCTTGACCGGCTTAGTGTCGAGTTCAATGTCCATGTCGATATTGTTGAGAACCATGAGGTTTCCAACGGCATTGAAGCGACATCCTACCCCGGCCTGTTCTTCATGAGGATTCCCGAACGAACCTGGGAAGGGATAGAAAGCGGTGAGCCTAGGGCTAGATTTACTTTTATGCATGAGTTGGGTCATCTCATTCTGCAACATGATTTCAGCTTGCATCGAGAGAATTGCCCTGTTGAGCATAAAGCATATGAGGATTCGGAGTGGCAGGCAGATCAGTTTGCTGCAGAGTTGCTGATGCCACTTTCAGTGATCAATGCTTGCAAGCTTTACGATGCTGTAGGTTTAGCCGAGTTCTTTGACGTGTCTTTGCCGGCTGCAGAAGTCAGGCTGCGGCAGCTGAGGAAACGAAACGAACTCCAGGAGAAAAAAAGATAAAGGCCGCACTCAAGAACAATGCGACCTCTTGGTCAAAGTAACGTTGGCGCGTTGCTTTGGATACTGGTCCTCTAGCCACCACTTGCAAGAGACGGATAGAGTGTTTAGCGAAAAATGGAATTTCACTATACACATCAGTTTATCTCTTGTCCATAGGTTAAGTGCTAGCAACTCTACTTATCAAGGACACATCATGGGACCCAAAACTGTACCTGTACGTGCCTACGACCGTCAGCGCTATGGCCGTCGTGAGCAAGTTCGCAAGCACATGCGCAGCATGCCGCGCTAAGTTGTAGACTGCTGCAAATTACCCGCCCATCTTCTAGATGGGTGGGTTTTATTTATTCAATTGGCCTGCCGGAGCGCTGGCGCCCCTGGCCTTACGGTCTATGGGTTGCCTTGAGCTGACGATGGTCATCAGCACCAGGAAGGCGAGGACGCCACCCTTGCTCCGCTCAGTGAAGCTGCGGTGTGTCTTTTCTCAAATGGACACATACCTCCAGGTCTTGAGCCCCAGCCGAAGGGCAACGACCTTGGCTGACTCCTTGTTGCCCCATAGCGGTGCGGCACTCAGGTCTAGGGTATCGGACAGCGTGTAGCCGGCCTCCGGATTATCACGCTGGTACACATACCACTTCACCTTTTCGCCAGTCGTGGCGAGAACATAGCTTTTCATTTCACTCAAACTCTTTGCAGTTGTTGTCCTTCATGCCGTTCTGGACGTAGCGCTCCTGCCACTTCAGGTCACGATCCTTGGCGCCGTTGTAGCCCTGGCTGCGCTCCTCGGCGTTGTCGTCGCGCCAGCCCTTATAGAACTTGCACTTGCGCTGGTGATCCTTCTTGTCGGCATCCTCTATCGCGTTGCGGTACTCGTTCCTGGCCTGCTGCCGTAGCCGGTCGTTCTCTTTCCGCGCCTCGCGGTTTTGCCGCAACCGTTCCTGCCGCTGGATGTCGCGGCTGTCGTATTCCATGTAGCCGCTGTCCAGCGTGTGGTGCCGCACCGATCCGCTGCAGGCCACGTCCGAGTAAGTCACCTTCCCGTCCGCTCCAACGCATTTGAAGATGGCGTGCGCCGGCGCCGCGGCGACGATGACGGTAAAGGCCGCGATCAATGAAAGTGTTCTATGCGACATATCTCACCCAGTGGGACTCGGGAATGATGTGGATTTGACGGCCCTTAGTTTGGTACTCCACCGCCTTTTCGATCTTGCTTCCAAACGTGCTGTGCTTCCAGTCTCGGCTGCCAATGGTGCCGATCACTAGAAAGTCCAAATCGACTTTGACGCCAGGTAGCACTACCCCTCCTTTGCTCTCTATCGCTTCCTGCACCTTCTTCCTTGTACCGAATTCAAACGTCCCCGTGACGCAGAACTTACAACCATCAATGGTGAGGTCCGGAAGAGGGCTAGAGAACGGGAGTTCAGTCGAGAGAGAGGCTACGTCGCCGGCAGGATTGCCTCCGGTAATGCCTGAAATGAGGCGGATCAATTCCAGTTGCTCATCTGGGTCCACCACTCCATCGGCCATGATTTCTGGCAATCGCTCAACAACAACATTCAGCGGCCATTGGTCCATTGCTTCTTGATGGGTGTGAAGCCAGTTCGCGATGAACTCCACCTCCTCGGCAACAACAAGGCC
This sequence comes from Chromobacterium haemolyticum, assembly GCF_002081825.1. GTDB lineage: Bacteria > Pseudomonadota > Gammaproteobacteria > Burkholderiales > Chromobacteriaceae > Chromobacterium > Chromobacterium fluminis. Next base: position 43,227 of record NZ_MUKU01000012.1, read on the forward strand.
GTCAGCGATGACCCCCTTACAGATGCCAACGAATTCTGAGACGTCTCTCTTGATCCGGTCCTTTGACTGAAAAGCGGCTATTGGCTGCCCTTGGTTGTCGAGGTGCTTCATGGCGAGCTCCGTATTTTGACATTGTCATTTTATCCCCGAAGTTGGTGTTGCATAAATGCGAACTGTAGTTAACTTTTTTTGGAACCCATGGTTGACATTAATGCGAACCAAGGTTTACATTTCACTCACCAGCCCAGCACACCGGGCACTGATCCTTAACAACCTACATCGATACGGTCGATACCCGCCCAAGGGCGGATCGTAGACGGGCACGAGCGAGGCGAGCCGAAAAAGCTTCGAAACAGTCGGGACGCGGGCGAGCAGGCCTGGAAGATCCGCTAGGTGGAACCTGGCAAACGGCTGTAGGCGCCAACAAGAAGAACAAAAAACCTCGGGCGGGTACGAGGGGGAAAGAGATGCCAAGCCCACCGTGGCAGAAACGGAGGCAGGTAGTAAGTATGGATACGGTTTCCATCTCTTCGGAGATGCGACATAGTGATATGTCATTCTCTTGAAGAGGTGGAAATCATGTCGTTGCGGGATGAGTACATCAAGGCAGGGATTATCAAGCCTGCAGGAGTAGTTGCTGAAGCAGTGGCCAGCCGGCCAAGAGATGTAGTGGGATTGTTGCTTCCAATTGACAGGCCAAAGGCCAATCAGGGTTCAAAGGCAGCAAAATCACCGGATAAGAGCTTCCCACCAAAGAAGAAAGCAGCAAAAAAACATTCGTTCCCAATCGCGATCCACCCAAAACCAAAACCGCTTTTCTGCCCACTTTGTGGTGAGAAAGTTCCAGGTGGCACGCTGCTAGAACACAAGAGCCTCGCTCATGGCGAAAGCCTGTACTCGCGACCGTCGAAACGCACAGCACCGGTCTACGTCGAGAAAGCAACTTTCGTCCGAGGTGGAGCGCCAGGACTGAAGAAAAGGTAATCAACAAAAAGCCCGCTGAGCGGGTTTTTTTACGACCACCGGCAGGCATACCAAAGCGCCTCCGCCCCTTAGCTGGGGTGCTTTGGTGTGCCACGGCACACAGGTGAGAGCAGCCTGCACAAGAACGGCTTCCGGGGCCAGCGTGGCCCCTTTTCTTTTCCCTCCATTGAAAGGCAATCAATGAGTTTCGTTATCAACGATAAGGTCAACTTCACCGTCAAAACCCGATCCGGCTCGGGCGTCATCACCGACATCACCGAAGGCGCGCGCGGTGCGTTCTACGAAGTCACCGACGCCGACGGCAAAAAGACCAAGGTGCGCGCCGGCCAGTTGACCAAGGCTTAACAAAGAATTCTATCAATCAGGATGAATGGATGGCAGTCGCTGGGTTAATAATCAATCCAGCGAAGGCCATCCTCTTCAGTCCAAATTAACTCAAGACAAACTCCGGCATTCGCATATTGGGTATATTCAATGGGACCCCAACATCCCTGCTTCCGAATATGTCATTGTGGCTCTTAAGTAAATTAGTCACAGCTTTAACATTGCTATCCCAGCCCACAACTCCCAAGTAGTTTAAGTCCACACCATTTGTGCAAGTCCCTGCCCAATGTGGTGCAAATGCCAAGGTAATGCCTCCATTTGAATCCTTAACAACCTTCACAATCCAAGACGTCAAACAACCAGAAGCAAATGACAAAAAAGGCTTTGCTTCGGGGATCGCATTACACACTAAGCCGAACAAATTTGAAACAAGTTGACTTGTTGCATTACCACAAATGTCTACAAGGTTAGACGGCACCGACAATAACAAGAAATCCTCGCTATAGCTTATTGTTGCATTAGGGGTAAAATTTATCATCGGGTACCAAACATCGTACTTTGCAAACTGCACATTAACTGTTACACCACCAGGCAGCGTGATCATATCAATCTCCATCCCCTTGGTTTCATTGGGAGCATTATGGTTCTTGAATGAATTATTACCCCCAAATCAATCAAATCAAGTTGTTGCCATTACTTAAGAAATTGCACTTAGTTTTGAATTGATAATTATTATCAGCCAGTTTTTACCCTTCAAAACCCCACGATTTAAATCGAATATCCCAGCCTCCACGCTGGGCTTTTTTATTCCCGAGGAGGTTGTATGCATGCACTGAAAGTAGACATGGCGCCGCGGGTGGTGGCCAGCAACACCGATCTGCCGGCGGCGCGCATGGGCGCTTATGTGATCGACCTGCAGCAACCCCGCACCCGCATCCGCCGGACTCTGGATGTTGTCCAGCGCGACCTGGACGCGGCACTGGCCACCGCCGCGCGGCTGAACCCCGGCTTCCTGATTTCTGGCTGGCGGCCGGCGGCTGGCCGGCAATGATTCGCGCCGCCGCGCTCTTTACCTACCGTATGGCCGCCCTCTTCGCGGCCATTGTTCTTCTCTCCATGGTGATCCCCAAATGAAACTCGAACACATTGCCGGCGACCCGGCGCTAATCCAGGCCGCCGGCCTGATCGCGGCATTCGCCGAACGCATCAACGGGCATTTTGAAGGCATGGAGCCCCGCCCCTCTGCGACCATTCGCCACGCCGGCGGCGGCCTGCTGCTGGACATTACCGCGCCGTGGGAGGGTGGCGGCACGATGTCGCGCTCTATCAGCAAATTGGACTGGGAAGAGGCCGACATCCTGGGCGAGCTGCTGCGCGTGGCGCTGAGCCGCAGCATGGAACGCACGATTGCGCGCCGGCATGAGCTGGCCCGGTCCTGGGCCGAGGCCGCGGCCCGTAGTATGGCGGCGCCGGCCACGGCTTCGCGGCGTGAGGACGACGGCAGCGCGCCGGCGAACTGGCAACGGGCTGAGGATGCGGCGTGATGGTCGACTTAGTAAAAATGCTTTCCCATCGCAAGGGCGATGGCTGCACATACCGGCCCAACGCAGGTGAAGTCTGCTTGATCTCAGGCCCGAACTGCGACGACGACAAGGGCTACACCTACTTGGAGGTGGAAATTCTCTGGAAGGACGAGCTCTTTGTTGTCTACCGCCACAAAAACTGCTGGCCGGTAGTCAACAAATGGGAGCACATCAGGGCCAAGCCGATCCAAGACGAACAACACCATGGAGGTGCTGCCGCGTGATCAGCCACAACACCCAACTGCGCGACTACCTGATCACCGCCCGGCAGGCGCGGTCCAACGAGCTTGTGCCGAAAGTCCGCAGCGCTCCTGAATCCCCCGAACTGCGCCGCCGGCGCGACGACGCTTGGGAACGCCGCATCGCCCGCGAGCTCGCCGGCAACGATCCGATCACCGACAAGGCCGCCTAAGCGGCCTTTTTCTATGGAGTTTTGAGCATGAGCACTGCGTTGCAGACCAGCCCGCAGGCTGGCATCCCTGCCCTGGCGATGAGCGAAAGCGACCTCATGGAGGTGCTGAGCAACAGCCTCTATCCCGGCGCGAAGGAAAATAGCATCCGGATGGTGGTGGGCTACTGCCGGGCCAGCCAACTCGATCCGATGCAGAAGCCGGTCCACATAGTGCCGATGTCCGTATCGACCGGGCAGAAGGACAACAACGGCTGGGACATCAAGGAAATGCGCGATGTCATCATGCCCGGCATCGGTCTCTACCGCACCCAAGCGTCTCGCTCTGGTGAATGCGCGGGAGTTTCCGAACCCGAGTTTGGCGAAGACGTCACCGAGATACTGGACGGCGTATCCGTCACGTACCCGCGCTGGTGCAAGGTCACAGTCCAACGGCTCCTCTCCAACGGGATGATCGCTCACTATGTGGCGAAAGAACTGTGGAAGGAGAATTACGCGACCAAGTCCAGCAAGTCTGAGGCGCCAAACCAGATGTGGAAGAAGCGGCCTTACGCCCAGTTGGCAAAGTGCGCTGAAGCTCAGGCTTTGCGCAAGGCATTCCCCGAGGTCGGCTCGCAGCCGACGGCGGAAGAAATGGAGGGCCGGGAGCTGGTCGAGAAGGACGTCACCCCCGCGCCGACGCCGCGGCAGCCTGCGCTACTCCCCCCGTACCCCGAGGACAAGTTCTCCGAGAACTTGGACCAGTGGAAAGGGATGGTCGATTCCGGCCGCTGCACCGCCGAGGACATCATCAACAAGATCAATACCCGCAATACGCTGAGCGCCCAACAGGAATCCATCTTGCGCGCCTGCGACCCCGCAAAAGGTGCAACCTATGAAAACGCTTAATCTCGTCCAGGGGTCGCCGGAATGGATTGCCACCCGGTCCAAATTCTTCACCGCCAGCGAGGCCGCGCCCATGCTTGGCCAGAGCGATAAGGTCAAGCGCAACGAGTTGCTGCACATGAAGGCAACCGGCACGGAGCGCGAGTTCTCCGAATGGGTCCAGCGCAACCTGCTGGACAAAGGCCACGAAGTTGAAGCCATGGCCAGGGTCATCGTTGAGGCTCGCCTCGGGGAAGACCTGTATCCCTCCACCGGGGTTTTGGAAGTGGATGACTTGCCGCTGCTGGCCAGCTTCGACGGCATCACTATGCTGGAAGACGTGTGCTGGGAAAACAAGTTGTGGAATGCAGCCCTGGTCGATTACATCCAAACCCACAACGATGCGCCGGCCACCCATTGGCCCCAACTGGAGCAGCAACTGCTGATCTGCGGCGCCGACCGCGTGATGTTCACGGTGACGGACGGCACCGAAGAGAACTTCGTCAGCATCTGGTATCAGTCCAAGCCTGAACGCCGCGACCTCCTGATCCGAGGCTGGAAACAGTTTGCGGAGGACTTGGCGAACTACGTCCCGACTCACGCTGAGCCCGCGCCGGTGGCGGCGGCCATCATGGAATTGCCGGCGCTGGTTGTGAATGTTGAGGGGCGCGTCGTTTCCTCCAACCTGGATGCCTTCCGCAGCAGCGCCAGCGCGTTCATTCAAGGGATCAAGACGGACCTGCAGACGGACCAGGACTTTGCCGATGCGGAAAAGACGGTCAAATTCTGCAGCGATGGCGAGAGTAAGCTGGAGCTGGTGAAGAGCCAGGCCCTGGCTCAGACGGCCAGCATTGACACCCTGTTCCGCACCATCGACCTGGTGAAAGAAGAACTGCGGGCCAAGCGCCTGGAGTTGGAAAAGCTGGTCAAGTCGCGCAAGGAGGCAATCCGGACCGAGATCATCATGAAGGCCAAGCAGGCTTTGGCCGATCACTTGAACGATCTGGACAAGCAGATCGGCAACCGCTACATGCCAGACGTCCCCGCCGATTTCGCGGGCGCGATCAAGGGCAAGAAGACCCTGGCCAGCCTGCAAGATGCTGCCGACACCGAGCTTGCCCGCGCCAAGGTTGCGGCTGGCTCCATTGCCGACAAGATCCTGGCTAACCTCAAGACGTTGAAGACTCTGGCCGGAGGCCGCGCTTTCCTATTCGCAGATGAGGCAACCATCGTCCACAAGGCTCCGGATGATCTGGCCATGCTGATCAAGTCGCGGATCGATGCGCATGATTTGGCCGAGCGACAGCGCGAACAGGAAGCGCAGGCGGCGCAAGCTCAACCCCCTCTTGATCTGCAGCCTTCGATTCTCGAGCAGGTCAAGCCCGCGAGCCCTTCGAGCATCAGCAAAGCGAAGCCCAAAGGCAATCCCACGCTGCGCCTCGGCATGATCAATGACCGACTTGGCTTTACCGTCACGGCGCAGTTGCTGGCCACCTTGGGTTTCCCTGCTCACTCCGAGGGCGCCGCCCGGCTGTACCACGAAGAGGACTTCATCCCCATCTGCGGCGCTCTCGCGCGCCACGTTGCCGCGGTGGCGGCCAACGAAGAAGCAAAGGCAGCCTGACCATGGCGCTCCTTTCTCTCAGCAGCCCTATTCACCAACTCTACACCGCCGACCAGTTCCGCCAGCTGCTGGCCAGCGCGGTTGCCAACGCCGCCGGCCGTCCGTGGGACGAACAGTTCATCAGCGACCTGGCGCAGCGCTACCAGCAGCACGGCCAGGAGATGCTTATCAGCATCCTCCAACGGCACCAGCTGACGCGCATCGCCGGCTCATAGGAGACAGGCATGTCCTTGGCTTTTTACAAAAACCTCTCGCTCTTTCACGTCCTGGGCGGCCGCTCCATCGTCCGCCTGGACATTGAGGAGAGTCTGGGCTTCCTGAAGTTCGCGCCGCCCAGCGCGCTGCAACTCACCAGCACCGGCTTTGTGAATCCGCTCACGTTGCAGCCTGACGACGAGCTGACCTATGCGGCCAACCAGTGCGTATTTTTCGCCCTGCGCACCGACGAGAAGCAGATCCCCAAGGCGGCACTGGATCAACTGGTCGCGGCGAAGGTGGCAGAAGTCGAAGAGAGGGAACAGCGCAAGGTCGGCAAGAAGTGGCGCCGCGAATTGCAGGAGCAGGTCATTGAATCTGTACTGCCAACCGCCCTGCCCAAGCAATCGCTGTTGCGAGGGTACTTCGACCTACGCCAGCGGCTGCTGGTGGTGGACTCCACCAGCGCCGGCAAGTTGGATGAACTGACCGGAGCCCTGACCAAAAACCTGTTCTTAAACTCCGGCAACGGCATCAGCTTCCTGGGCTTGAAGGTCGAGCAGAGCGCGGCGGACGAGATGACGCGCTGGGTCAAAGAGGGCGAAGCGCCTTTCGACAGCTTCACCATCGACGACCAAGGCGAGATCATCAAGACCGGCGACGACGCTGGCGCGATCCGCATCGCCCACCTCGACATGCTGGAGCCGGACATCATCAACCTGCTCTGCCCTGGCCGCGCCGTGAACAAACTGGGCCTGACGTGGGACAGCCGGATCTCCTTCGTCATCAGCGCGCAGTTCCAGTTCAGCAAGCTGGCCTGGGGCGAGGCGGTGCAACTGCGCATTGCCGAACAGGGCGCCGAAACTGTCGAGGATCACCGCGACGCCAGCATGACCATCATGACCGGCGACGTCCGCGAGTTGGTCTATCGAACGGGCGAGTGCTTCGGCGGCATCAAAGTGCCGGACGAAGACGAGAAGAACCCGCGACAGATCGAGCAAGAGCCCGTGTCCTATGACGGTGGTGACGCGCTGGCCAGTGAGGCCCTGCGTATCGTCACAATGACCGGCAAGGCCAGTATCAGCCACCTGCAGCGCAACCTGCAGATCGGCTACACCCGGGCCGCGCGGCTGCTGGAGCATCTGGAATCCGTCGGCGTGGTCAGCCCGATGGACGCCAAAGGCAACCGTGATGTCCTGATCGCAACCGAGAAGGCCGCCGCATGATCCGCCGCTTACCAAACTCACTGTGCCCCATCCTGATGCTGTTTCGGGACGGGGTTGTTTTTGGCGCGGGTGCCGTCGCCGGCGGTGCCGGCATCGTGTCCCTCCTCCTCATATTCCAGTTCGTCGCGGAAGCGGCGGGAAAGTAAGACTATGACTTTAGCTCTCGTCAATTGGCCGGAACCCGCCGGCCAAACCGGAAGCGATGCCGGCTATATCGAGCGGCTGCAAACTGCATACCGGGACTTAAAACGGGACAACGAAAAACTGACGCGCGGCATCGCGACCGCAAGCGAGAACGCCGCGCGGCACTTCGCCGCCCACGCCCAGATCCAACGCGAGCTGGCCCTCGCCCAAGGTCAGGTGGCCGCCGTGACCGCCGACTTCGAAACGGAGCGGGCGAACAGCGAGCGCCTGGCCGCCGAGATCGTAGAGCTGCAGAAGCGCATCGGCATTCTCGAACAGGATGTCGAGCTGCGCGACCAGCAGCTGGAAGCGCGCGACCGGGAATGCGACGAGCTGACCCAGGCGCTGGCCGTTGCCAAGCTGCCTGTCGCCAGCCGCAACAACGTGATCGACCTGCTCCGGGATGCCGCGTAATGGCCGGCAAATACAACCCGCGTAAGGCGGCCGAGCGCGCGGCCCGGCTGACGGATAACTGCACGTCGAACACGGTCGCGCGCGTCATCGCCCAGGTCAACACCATGACGCCGGGCCGGCAGTCTGGGCTGATGATGACCAGGGAGCAGATCGAGACCCACAGCATCGGCATGCTGGCAGCGCTGGACCAGCTGACCCAACGCTGGGACAGCTTCGCGTTCCGCTGCCTGAGCAGTTGGTATCGAATCGCCTACTACACCGCCCACAACCTCAGCCGACCGGACCTCGACAAGCTGGCGCGCGGCGCCCGCTGCGCGCTGTTCGACCTCAGCAACGACGGCATGCAACCAGTGATGCGCCCCAATCAGTACCGCATCCTGCGCGGCATGGTCCTGGCGCTGATCAACGCCTTGCCCTTCGTGCCGGCCAAGCTGATGGACGTCATGCAGCAGCAAAGCCGCGAGCAGTTCGAGCACGACGTCGCACCGGAGTGGTACGACGCTCCGGCCTGGGCGCGCGACGCTGTGGTCAAGGTGATCAACGGCGCCAGCATGGCCGCAGCGATGCAGCGGCACGACCTGGGCAACCGCGAGGCGCGCGAACAGGTGATCACTCTCGGCATGGCCGCGCACGCGATGCTGCACGACAGCTCCACGCCTATTCCCGAAACCCTCCAGGCTCTCCGCAGTCTGCGCCGGCAGCTGCTGCCGGTCATCGAGCGCTTCAACCGCGGCGACTACCTGCCCGAACCGTTGAGGGCTGCGGCCTGATGTCGATTGCAGCCCACCGCCGCCGGATGTGGATTCGCGCGGCACTAAAAAAACTGGCCCGCCAAGCGCGGGCCTTGCCTTTGGAGCAGACCCAAATGGATGAAGCGGACGTGCAAGCCTGGCGCCAGATGAACCCCGGCGCGCCCATCAACCAACAGCCCCCCAGCCAACAGAAATAAGGAGTGGCCATGTCGTCTTTCGCCATCATCAAACAGCCCCGCGAAATCCGCCGCAAGCTCGGTCTGAACCAGCAAGAGTTCTGGAGTCGCGTCGGCGTTACCCAATCCGGCGGCAGCCGCTACGAGAGCGGCCGCAACATGCCCAAGCCGGTGCGCGAGCTGGTGCGCCTGGTCCACATTGAGCAGGTCGACCTCTCCGCTGTGACTCGCGCCGATCTGGAAGTCATCGCGCTACTGAAAGCCGAGCACCCCGACCTGTACAAGAGCCTGCGCAAAGCAGCAAAGACCCGGGCGGAAGCGGCAAACCAGGACCAGCAGGAGCAGGCAGCATGAGCAAGCTATCCGTCATCGACGTGATGAAAGCCATCTCTGCGCCGATCTCCATGCAGGCGCTGGCCGACGCCATGGGCATCGACCGCAGCGAGGCCCGCCGCCAGGTGCGCGAGCTGACCGCCGCCGGGACCGTCAGCCCGGTTAAGGTCGGCAATGAAACCCACTACCGGCCGACCGACCATGTTTACCCCACGGCAGCGCCGGCGCCAGAGACTGACACCGCAGCTGAGCAGTTGACGGCAGTGCGCGGCCGAGAACAGCAGCTGGCGCGCGAGGTGGACGACTTGAATCAGCGGTTGGCCATCACCGAGCAAGAGCGGGATAAGCAGGCCGGCATCGCCGAAGAGGCCTTGCAGCTTTGCCAGGAACAGGTAGACCGGCTGGCGCAACTGGAATGCAGCGCTGCGGCCTTGGGCTTCTCCCCTTCGGCCGGCATCCCGTTTTTTGACTGGCTGGAGCTGTCGCTGGCGGAGCTCGTCCACGAGACGGCTCACATGCAGGCGCTGCAGAGCCAACTGGCCCAGGCCCGGAACCTGAACCGCGGCTTACGCCTGGCGCTGGAACTCAACCCGGCGGAGCGCGCGGCGCTGGCCGAGTGCATCTCGCCGGCGGTAGAGCAAAAGGCCGCCTAATTCCCACATGCCCAGGCTAATTGCCTGGGCGCTTTGCCGCCCTACGATCATGACCGACTACCTTGAATTCCTGCGCGCCAAGATCCGAATGGCGCGCTTCGCTGGTTTCGCCATCGAACCGGCTGAGATTCACCCGACATTGATGCCCCACCAGAGCGATATCGTTCGCTGGGCCGTTGCCGGTGGCAACCGCGCAATCTTTGCCAGCTTCGGCCTCGGCAAGACCTTCATGCAGACCGAGTGGTGTAAGCAGATCCAGAAGCGCGCCGGCGGCCCTGCCCTGGTGGTAGCTCCGCTTGGCGTCCGGCAAGAGTTCCTACTCACCACGCCTTCGCTTGGTGTCGAGTTCCAGTTCATCCAGTCTGCCAGTGAGATGCGCGCCGGCTGTGAGTTCTACCTGACGAACTACGAGACTGTCCGCGAAGGCAAACTGGACCCTCGCCGGTTCGCTGCGTCCAGCCTGGATGAAGCCGCTGTACTGCGTTCATTCGGGAGCAAGACCTATCAGGAGTTCCTGCCGCTGTTCGATGGGGTGCAATACAAGCTGGTGAACACCGCCACGCCGAGCCCGAACCGCTACAAAGAGCTGATCCACTACGCCGGTTTCCTCGGGGTGATGGACACCGGCCAGGCGCTGACCCGCTTTTTCCAACGCGACAGCGAGAAGGCCGGCAACCTGACGCTGTACCCGCACAAGGAAGAGGAGTTCTGGCTGTGGGTGTCCAGCTGGGCGGTGTTCATCCAGAAACCCAGCGACCTGGGCTACAGCGACGAAGGCTATGAACTGCCGCCGCTGGACGTGCGCTATCACGAGGTGCCGAGCGACTACAGCGCCGCCGGCGCCGACAAGATCGGCCAGAACCTGCTGTTCCCTGATCCTGCGCTTGGCCTGTCCGCGGCCTCCGCCGAGAAGCGCGACAGCCTGCCGGCGCGCGTGGCCAAGGCCTGCGAGATCGTCAACGCGGATAGCGCTGACCACTTCGTGCTTTGGCACGACCTTGAGTCCGAGCGCCACGCGATACAGGCCGCACTACCCGAGGCTGTCAGTGTGTGGGGCAGTCAGGAGCTGAACGAACGCGAACAGCGCATCGTCGACTTTGGCGCCGGCCGTTACCGCCTGTTGTCCACCAAGCCAATCATCGCTGGCAGTGGCTGTAACTTTCAACGCCATTGCCACCGCGAGGTGTTCGTCGGCATCGGCTTCAAGTTCAACGACTTCATCCAGGCGATCCACCGCGTTCAGCGCTTCCAGCAGCAGCACCCGGTACGCATCGACATCATCTACAGCGAGGCGGAGCGCGAGGTACTGCGCACCCTGCAGCAGAAGTGGGTACAGCATGAAGAAATGGTGCAGAAAATGACCGAGATCATCCGCAAGTACGGCTTGAATCAGCTGGCCATGCAAGAGACGCTGGAGCGCGCCATCGGCGTGCAGCGCATAGAAGTGAGCGGCGAACGCTTCGTGGTGGCAAATAACGACTGCGTGGATGAAGCGCGCCGCCAGCCTTCCAACAATGTCGATCTGATCGTCACCTCGATCCCGTTCGCCAATCACTACGAATACAGCCCCAGCTACAACGACTTCGGCCACACCGAGGACAACGGGCACTTCTGGCAGCAGATGGACTACCTGACGCCGGAACTGCTGCGGATCTTGAAGCCTGGCCGGCTTTACTGCTGCCACGTCAAAGACCGAATCCTGTTCGGCAACGTCACTGGCGCCGGCGCGCCGACGGTAAGCCCCTTCCACGCGGAGGCAATTTTCCACGCGCGCCGGCATGGCTTCGACTACATGGGCATGATCACCATCGTGACCGACGTGGTTCGCGAGAACAACCAGACCTACCGCTTGGGCTGGTCCGAGCAGTGCAAGGACGGCACCAAGATGGGCGTTGGATCGCCGGAGTACGTCCTGCTGTTCCGCAAACCGCAGACCGACCGCAGCCGCGGCTACGCTGACGAGCCGGTGGCCAAGGACAAGGCCAACTATACCAGGGCGCGCTGGCAGGTCGACGCACATGCGTTCTGGCGGTCCAGCGGCAACCGCCTGCTATCCGCCGACGAGATGGCCGGCTACGGCCCGGCCAAGCTCGCCAAGCTCTTCACCGACTACAGCCTGGCCGGCGTCTACGACTATGAGCACCACGTTCGGGTTGGCGAAGAACTTGAGCTCCGCGGCGCGCTGCCCAGTACCTTCATGTCGCTGGCGCCAGGCAGCCATCACCCGGAGGTGTGGCACGACGTGAACCGCATGCGCACGCTCAACGGCGACCAGGCAAAGCGCAACGTCGAGCAGCATGTTTGCCCGCTGCAGTTCGACATCGTCGACCGGTTGATCGAACGCTACAGCAGCCCGGATGAACTGGTTTACGACCCGTTTGGCGGGCTGATGACTGTACCTTACCGCGCGATCTTGAAGGGCCGACTCGGCCAGGCCAGTGAGCTGAACCCCGCTTACTTCCTCGACGGCGCCCACTACTGCAAGGCGGCGGAAGCTGAGTTCAGCATGCCGACACTCTTCGATTTTGAAAACCAAAAGGATGCAGCATGATCCGCAACCAGTTCTCCCTGCTCACCACTGACGAAATCATCGTTGACCTGTTCGCCGGCGGCGGCGGCATGTCGTCAGCGATTGAAAGCGCGCTCGGGCGCCATGTCGATATCGCCATCAATCACGATATGGACGCCATCAGCATGCACATGGCGAACCACCCGCAGACCCACCACTATTGCGCCGACGTGTTCGAAGTATGCCCGCGCGAGGTAACGAACGGCCGGCCTGTTGGCCATCTGCACGGCTCGCCGGATTGCACCCACTTCAGCCAAGCCGTTGGCGGCCAGCCGCGGGACAAAGCCATTCGCTCGCTGGGCTGGGTGATTCCGCGCTGGGCCGGCCAGGTCAAGCCGCGCAGCATCAGCATGGAAAACGTGAAGCAGATGCGCCAATGGGGGCCGCTGATCGCCAAGCGCTGCAAGAAGACCGGTCGCGTGGTGAAGCTGGACGGCAGCGTGGCAGAGCCTGGCGAGCGCGTTCCGGTGCAAGAGCAGTTCCTCGTGCCAGACCCGCGCCACATTGGCCGCACCTGGCGCCGGTTCCTGAGCGTGCTGCGCAAGCTGGGCTACGAGGTGGAGCACCGGACGCTGGTGGCTGCCGATTACGGCGCCGCGACGACCCGCGAACGGCTCTACCTGTTCGCCCGCCGTGATGGACGGCCGATTATCTGGCCGGAGCCAACCCACCACGAAAAGCCAGCGCCGGGTCAAAAAAAGTGGCGGCCCGCCGCTGACCACATTGATTTCACCGACTTGGGGCAGTCGATTTTCGACCGCAAAAAGCCGCTGGCCGATGCAACAATGCGGCGCATCGCGAAGGGCATGAAAAAGTTCGTAATAGATAGCGCGGCCCCGTTCATCGTGGAGTTGGCGAACTGGTCCAACCGCAACGGCGTGCAGTCCACCGCTGACCCGCTGCGCACGATTACGGCATGGCCGCGAGGAGGGAGCATGGCGGTGGCCAGCCCGGCGCTCGTACCGCTGACCCACCAGGGCGGCGACCGCGTTTACGATCCGGCGCGGCCGATCCCAACAATCACAGCCGCCAATCGCAGCGAAATCGCCCTGGCGTCAGCCGTCATTGTGCCCAACACGACCGGCAACCCTCCGAAAAGCGCTAACACTCCCGCCCCTACCATCACTACAGCAGGCAACCAACTACTGGCAGCGGCGACCTTGGTGCAAGCCGCCTATGGCGACGGCCAGCCGGGCCGCGCGCAACGATGGGGCAGCGGCGTGCGCGACATTGAGCAGCCGCTAAACACGATCACCGCCAGCGGCTGCGGCGGCCAAGCATTGGCGGCGGCTACTTTAGTTCAGATGGGATACGGCGAACGGACAGGCCAACAGCCGCGCGCCCTCGACATAGAGAAGCCGCTTGGCACCGTCGTTGCTGGCGGAGGCAAACACGGCCTGGCCTCCGCCATCATCGTGGGGGCTGGCGGGCCAAGCTACAGCGCCAAACCGGTGGCCCTTGACCAGCCGCTCGGCACCATTTTGAAGGAGAACCATCGCCACGTCGCTACCGCTTACATGATGCAGGCGAACGGCGGCTTCAATGAAACCGTGGGCCGTAGCCTGAACGCCCCAGCCACGACGATCACGACCACCGGCAGCCAACAGCAATTGGTATCCGCCCACCTCGCAACCCTGCGCCGCAATTGCGTTGGCCGCGAAATGAGCGAGCCAATGCCGACCGCGACCGCCGGCGCAGAGCATCACGCACTTGTGTCCTATGCGCTGAGCCAAGAGGACGAAGCTGGCGCGCTGCGCGTCGCGGCATTCCTTATCAGCTACTACGGCACCAGGGACAGTGCCAGCGGACTTGACCAGCCAATGCCCACCGCCACCACACGTGACCGCCTGGCGCTGGTGACGGTATGGATCAAGGGCGAGCCTTGGGTAATCGTCGATATCAAGCTACGAATGCTTAAGCCGCCTGAACTGTACGGCTGCCAGTCATTCCCGCCGGATTACATCATCGACCGAGGCCACGACGGGCGCCCATTTAGCAAATCGGCCCAGGTGCGCATGGTTGGTAACAGCGTCCCACCGAAGCCGGCCGCTGCGCTGATCGCAGCCAACTGCCGCGACCTGATGGCCTGGAGCCAGGCCGAAATGAAACAACGCCGGAGGATTGCCGCATGACCGGCTGCTGGATACACACCGGCTATCGAGATGGCCGGATGGTAATTCGATGGGTCGCACACGCGGCCCTTACTTATTGGGAGTGAGCATGAAAGAACGCCCGATTTTGTTCAGCGGCGAGATGATCCGCGCGTTGCTGGCCGGCACCAAGACCCAGACCCGTCGGATAGTTGAGGGGGCGCCGGCGCTTGTCCGCTGGAATCCGATAGTCGTTGACGGTCGCGCCGGCTGGGAAGACGAACATGGCCGCCCCATCATCTGCCCCTACGGCCAGCCCGGCGACCGGATTTGGGTGCGGGAGACGTGGGGCGTCATCAGCCACTCGTGGGACAGGCACGGCAATAGGGTTAAGTGGACCCCGAACCGGCCGGCCACGGCAATCCGCGAGATGCCATTCGGCAATGGCTACTACTCCGGCCACGTCATCTATGCCGCCGATGGTCCGAATGAATGGTCGGACGACGACGATGGCGGCGGCGAGCCTCGTTCGCTGTGGCATCCATCAATCCACATGCCGCGGGCGGCATGCCGTTTGGTTCTGGAGATAACCGACGTCCGTGTTGAGCGGTTGCAGGACATCAGCGAGGCGGATGCTGTGGCAGAGGGCGGCCCGGTAGATCACCCAAACGGCACTGCCCGTGGGTGGTTCGAGCAGCTATGGGAGAAGCTCAACGGCGCTGGCAGCTGGGATGCAAACCCGTATGTGTGGCGAATTTCGTTCAAGAAAGTGGAGGCGTGATGAAAAGACCGACCCAAAACGACCGGGGTTTCTTCAGCGGCGTGATGATGGCCCTGGCCATCATAGACGTCAAAGGAGAGACCAAGCTTGGCGTCGAGATCGCCACAGCTGCTGACCCCTCGTTCCTGAAAGACATGGCCCACCGCTCTGGCGTAGAGCAAGACCAGCGGCTGGTTGAAAAATACTGCAAGTGATGGAGGCGTGACAATGCAACAGAACCTGATCGACGCCGCGCGCGCCATTGGCACCAAGCCGGTGACGGGGCGTTATTTCTTGTGCCTGTGCAGTAAGTGCGGCTGGCTGGGCAGTTCCGAAGAATGCCGCCTGGTTGAAGACCCTCTCTTCGGCGACGGCGAATACTTCTGCGCTGTATGCGGCGCGAGTGAGCCGGACGAGGTTGACGCCGCCGAGGCTTTCAACGCCATTCTCGCCGGCACTGCAAGCCTGCACCCGGACGACGTTGCAGTCGACCGTTTCGCCTTGGCGATGAAGGCCAAGCTCGCGGACGCGCGCGCCAAGGGCCGCAGCGGCTGGGACGACCCGGCGAAATGCTCTGTCGAGTTCCTGGCGCAACTGCTCGTCGGCCACATCAGCAAAGACAACGCCGGCAACTTCGAGGACGTGGCCAATTTAGCGATGATGCTGCACCAGCGCGGCGCCGATCCGTCGGTGTTGGCAGAGGCCGCCCGCGCCTAGTTGTCGCGCTCCACTGACCATATCGACGGTAACGCCATAGGAACTACACCATGAAATCTCTCTTCATCGGCGGCCCTGCCGACGGCAAGCGTTTAGACGTGGCAGACGGCCAGGAGCAGGTCAACATTCCCCCGCCATTGCCTGCTGGCGAGGAATGTCTCACCCACGCTGGCGCCACGCCGCAGAACACCGCGTTTGAACATATCCCCTACCTCGCTGGGCGGATTCGGAACCACATGGGCGAGTGCTTCCGCGTTTTTCATACGCGCGACATCGATGACGTTATCAAGGCGTTGATCGAGGGCTATCGCCAACCGTTGCATGATGCTGACCACCTCGCGGAGGAGTTGCAAACCGCCAAACACGAACTCTCCGTTTTGGCCAAGGCCATCCGTGACGCCGCGGTCAAGGCCGACATCTGCGGCGCAGATGCTCCGCTGACCGGCGCTCACTTGCTGATGCTGTGCGATGACCTGGCAGAGGCAGCCCGCTCGAAGCCGGCCGGCGAGCCGGTGGCGTGGCGGCACACCCGCTGGGTAAATTCGGAAGAATTGGCTGCTGCTGCAGCGCGTGGCCTTATTGCACTGGCGCAGGCCGTCTCTATCGCCATGGACGACAGCGAAGAACGGCAAGGTGATGAAGGCCGTGTTCATCTGATCGACTCCGACAATTTCGACGAGGTGTGCAATGCGCTGGAGGCTTTGGAAGCCCTGCCGGACGACAAGCCAGGCCACACCCTCGGCCCAGCCGGCAAAGCGGAGTGGGCGCTGCGCGGCCTTCTCAACCGTGAGGAGAAGCAACATGACTGAACTGGAAAAGCAGCTGCTGGAGGCGCTGAAAGAACTGCGGGATGCATATCAGGAATTCATGGGGCTGCCCGCCGTTAAGGCCAACGCCGCCATCGCAGCCGCCGCGCGCCTGGCAGACAAGGTCGCACAGCCAGAGTCGTCTGCAGCACTGACAGTATGGTATGGAAGCATGCCGGAATCGAATGGCAAGGCCAACTGGACGGCGATTCTTCATCGCAAAGATGGCTGCTTGTCGGAAGGCTTCACACTTGAACGGTCTGAGTATCCGGGCCGCGTTCGTTACGAGGCAGACCGCGTTCGCTATCTGATCGGCGAGTTGGAAATTGAGCCCAGCATTCTGGATTACGACGGGAGTCAGCACAGCGGCTATGTAAACCATCAGCCCGCCATCGCCCAGCTGGCGGCCGTGCCGGAGGAGTGGCGTGAGTTTATCGAATGCGTATCTAAACAAGAGCCTGAAAAGCCGGACTACTGGTCTTCGTGCGGACAATGCGCTCGCAACATTGATCGTGCCGAAGACCTGATCGCCGCCGCGCCGGTGCCGGCCCAGGTCGAACAGCGGGCGCCGGGTAGTCCAGGCAAGCGCGCTTGGTTCCGTCAAGCCAGTGAGTTCGGCCCGTGGATCGAGTGCGCGCACGATCACCCCGATGCTGTGCTGTTCCAAGAGGCCGGCGCCACGCCGGCAACCGGTAAGGATTCCTTACAGGTTCAAGACGAGCCGCCCGTGCCGGGCAGCGGTCGCGGCGTCATGTTCATTGATTTCTTGTCGGCGCAGGCGGCCAAGGCCGGGCACAAAGAATTGGCGGCTGAACTGCAGGCCGCGATCCGCGCCGCCGGCGAGACGGGTATCCAAGGCTTGCCGGCGCCAGGCGAGCCAGCCTGCCATATCGCCGAGGCCAGCGACGAAGAAGTGGCCATCGCCTGCACGCCGGCGCAGCGCCTGCTGCTGAGGGAAGGAATGCAGCTCTATGCCGCGCCGGTGGCTGGTGGGGCGATACAAGTCCGCAAGCTCGGGATATTCGGCAAGGTGTATGACGACCCGCAGGAAAAGCGCGCCTACACGTATGCTGATCAGCCGCATAACGTGGCGGCGTGGAGGCTTGGCCGCGCGGCCGCCAACGTCTCTGCGGGTGGCGACCATATAGACCGTGGGCTTTCTCTCCTGGCCTCGCTCCAGGCAGAAGGCTTTGGCGTGTTTGAGATGGCCGACGATTCGCTGGCGGCCGGACCGCAGGAAGGCGGCGAGGCATGAAGATCAAACTCGGTGATAAGGTCGTGACGCGGCTTCCACCGGTTGAGTTCGACACCGGCTATGACACCCTGCAATCCAAAGTAGCTGCCGCCGGCCGGAGGCACGCGCTCAGCGGCGGTAGCATCAACGATTGCCCCTGGTCCAACGGCGTCACGGCGGAATGGTGGCGCGCTGGATTTGCGAGCGCAGCAGTGAAAGGGGGCGAGGCATGAGCCTGAACAACGGAACAGCACGGCAAGGACACAAGCTGCTCGACCTTCCCGAAACGGCATTCGCAGGTTTCCCGCCGGCAGAGATGCAACAGGCCGGCGAGCTGGCGGCGATACGTTACGAACTTGCCGCGCTGCGCGAGGCATTGCAGCCGCCACGGTCGATCATCATCACCGGGTCCGAGGTGGAGCGGGTGCTGGCGGCGATGAAAGGGGGCGAGGCATGAAACCCGTTATCTTGCAGCCGGCCGTCATGGTCAATGGCGTGCAGTGGAAGCTGTTTGGCGTCGAGTTCGGGACGGCTGACGGTAAGTTTGTCACCTGGATTTACGCCGTTGACCACGGGCACGCCGCGCTGATCCTGGACGAGATGAAGGCTTCGGCGAAAGTCTTAGGCGAATTCGGCGGCGCGATTAACGCGAGCTGACGAGAAAGGATGGCAATGATCACAAAGGAACAACTGGCTACCGAGGCCACCAACGGCAGAGCTTTCGCTGTGGTGAATGACCTCGTCCACGACCCAGATAGGCATTTCGAGGAACTGCAACAGCTTGCGCTGACCATGGCCTGCCACATCGACGGCCAGGCCACCGAATTGGCCGCAATCATCGCCGAGTGGGACGACAATAAAGAGACCCTTAGCACCACGCTGGATCTTTGTTTTGCTTTGATCCAGACCTTCAATAGGTTGCATCGCGACGCTGAGCGGTACGCCGCCCTGCGCCATGCGCTGATCAACGTGGACCCGAAAGGCAACCGCGGGCCTATTGAGATGGCAATCAAGAACCTGGTCCGACAAGTCCACGCTGAGCGCGGGGTGACGGAGCCAACTGAAGACGAGTTCGACGCGGCCATCGACGCCGCGATGTCCACCCAGGCCGCCACCGAGCGGCCTTAATTTTGAGGTGACGATGATCCCCGATCAACGTGTTATCCAGCTTGCCGGCGAGCACGGGCTCGCGTTGTCCGGCGCCGGCGTCCAGGGCACCCGCCTTGCCCTCCTCCAGACCATTCGCTCCGCAGTTGCCGAGTCGGTCCCTACCACGCCCTTCCATCTGCAGTTGGTCAACGAGATCCGCGACGAGTTGCTGGCCGCTAACGCGCGCGCGGCGCAGCTTGAGCGCGATATCCAGACCCTCCTCCAGATGACCGTCGGCGGAGTCCGCTGGCCGGAGGGGCAAGACGCCGCGGCCGTTGCCCACTACATCGCGCAGCTGCGGCAGCAAAACATCCTGGGCGTTGACCAGCTGAAGCCCGGTAATCGCTATTGGGCACGCTGCGGCCCGCCGATGAAGTGGGCGCTGATCGATGTCAGCAACTTGGAAGGCATCCGCTACGGGATGAAGGACTGGGAGTTTGTCGGCCCCGTTCTTCCACCTACGGTTGGCACTGTGGTTTAGCGCCAACTGGAAACTAGTATTTGACTAATTTTGAGACTGCTTCGGCGGTCTTTTTTATTTTGAGGGCAACCATGTATAGGTTCGTCACCATCGAAAGGTTTGCAGAGCAGACCGGATATACGCCGGTTGCCATCAGAACCAAAATCCGGGACGGCATTTGGAAGGAAGGTGTCGTTTGGAGGAAGGCGCCTGATGATCGGGTGCTGATTGATACGGAGGGTTATCAGGAATGGGTACAGAACGGGAGTACGACGGCGTTCGGGCCGCTTCGGCCTCAACGATCGAAATCGATTTCTACTATGCGGGAGAGCGCTGCAGGGAGCGGATCAAGCTACAGCCCACCCCCGCTAATATGAAACGCGCGGCCCAACACCGGGCCGCCGTTTTGATTGCAATTGAGCAAGGTACTTTTGATTACGCAACGACATTTCCGAATTCGAAACGAGCCTCAACATTGGCGAGAGCGACTTCTGGCAAAATGTTGGCGAGCGACTATTTAGTTATCTGGCTAGAAAAGAAATCATTGACTATTAAGTCAAGCACAATAAATGGATATCGGAAAATAATTTACGGCCACTTAATTGCCACCCTCGGCAATGATTCATTGGCCGATGTTTCTCGAAGTTCTCTGAGGGATAAATTCTCCAACATCGCCTGCAAGAATAAAACCCTTGCCAATATTCAATCTGTTTTACGGGCCGCATTAACCGATGCACTTGAGGAGGGCTTAATAAGTTCCAATCCAATTGCAGATTGGACTTACCGAAAGGTCGAGCCACCGAAATTAAGCGATGATATCGATCCGTTCACCTCAGAAGAACAAAACCGCATCTTGCAAGCATGCGAAGGGCAAGCCCGAAATTTCATTCAGTTTGCTTTCTGGACTGGTCTGCGCACATCTGAAATAGTTGCGCTTGATTGGTCTGATGTCGACTGGACAAGAAAGGTTATCAAGGTCAATAAGGCCATAACCCAAAAGTCCGGGGAAGCTGAGGACACAAAGACCAGGGCGGGACGAAGGGAGGTGAAGCTTCTCGCCCCTGCTCTATCGGCGCTGATAGATCAAAAGCAATTCACCTATCAACAATGGGCGGAGATTTTCCAGAACCCGAACACGGGAGAACGCTGGACCGGAGACCAGCCAATCCGCAAAACGATGTGGACTCATGTTCTGAAGCTCGCCCATGTTCGTTACCGCTACCCCTATCAAACTCGCCACACCTACGCATCCATGATGTTGTCCGCCGGCGAGCATCCGATGTGGGTTGCAAAACAGATGGGGCACGCTGACTGGGGCATGATCAGGAAGACGTATGGACGCTGGATACCCTCCGAAGTCGACGATGCTGGCAGTAGAGCAGTCGCCATGTTTTGTAAGGAACCGGGAAGTGGTGAAGAGGAATAAAAATGGCCAGCGGTCTGTATTTGGTCAGCAATTCAAATCCTGCCTTTAATTTGCAAGGCTTTACGCGGGTTCGATTCCCGCCGCCTCCACCACAACACCATTTCATGACGCGTCATGAAGACTCAAAAGCCCCGTCAGCTCAAAGCTATCGGGGTTTTTTGTCGCTTGAGGTTCAGCGTGCGCCACCCTCTTCGCAGTGCCCCCATTCCAAGGATGTGAACATGAAAGAGCAGACGCCATCGAGCAAGCACCGTATTGAACCGGGACGCCACGACAAGACCATGCCGGCCGGCCTGGCCAAAGTACTGGAAATGCTTGGCGCCGCCATCAAGCCGCCGTCGGGCGACGCGACGGGCGTCAAAGAGGCTGAGCCGATGGCGGACGCAAACCGGGCCCCCCAGGCTGGCAAGCCAGCCTCCGCGCCCTAAACGCCCCGACCATCTCCGCTCCCCATGAAAAATGCCGCCGGCGCGAAGCGCGGGCGGCATGCTTGAACCGGGAAGACCGGTTTACATCGAATCCAACACCTTGATGCCCAACAGATCCAGGCCGGTTTTCAGCGTCTTGGCGGTCAGCGCCGACAACTGCAGACGGCTGGCGCGGACTTCTCCCTCGCTCTTGAGGATGGGGCAAGCCTCGTAGAAACGCGAGAACAGCGTGGCGATGTTGTACAGATACTGGGACAGGTAGTGCGGATAGCAGCCGTCCACCACCGCCTGCAAGGTGTCCTCAAACTGAGCCAACGCGGCAGCCAGGTGCTTCTCCGCCGGCTCGGCGATGACGATGGCGGCATTGGCGTCGTAGTCGCCGGCCTTGCGGAACACGCTCTGCACGCGGGTGTAGGCGTATTGCAGATAGGGCGCGGTATTGCCCTCGAAGGCCAGCATGGTGTCCCAGTTGAAGATGTAGTCGCTCATGCGGTTCTTTGACAAGTCCGCGTACTTGACCGCGCCGATGCCCACGGCCGCGGCGATATTGCGGCGCTCGGCTTCCGACAGATCCGGGTTCTTCTCCGAGACCAGCGCGAACGCGCGCTCTTCGGCTTCCTGCAGCAGCTCGATCAGCTTGACGGTGCCGCCGGAGCGGGTCTTGAACGGCTTGCCGTCGTCGCCCATCATCACGCCGAAACCAACATGTTCCAGCTTCATGCTTTCCGGCGCGAAGCCGGCCTTGCGGCAGATGGAGAACATCTGAGCGAAGTGCTGGCTCTGACGCGCGTCCACCACGTAGATCACACGGTCAAGGTTCAGGGTTTTATGGCGATAGCGCACCGCGCCCAAGTCGGTGGTGGTGTACAGATAACCGCCGTCCTTTTTCTGGATGATCACGCCCATGGGCTTGTCTTCCTGGGTACGGAACTCTTCCAGGAACACCACTTGGGCGCCATCGTCCTCGGCCAGCAGGCTGGCCGCGCGCAACTCCTCGACGATGACCGGCAGGTCGTCGTTGTACGAGGATTCGCCGCGCACATGCTCGCGCTTGAGACCAACGTTGAGCTTCTGGTACACCGCTTCGCAATGTTTCAGCGATACATCGACGAACTGCTCCCACAGCTTAAGCACGTTCTGGTCGCCGCCTTGCAGCTTGACCACGTAGTCGCGGGCGCGGTTGGCGAAATCTTCGCTTTCGTCGAAACGCACCTTGGCGTTGCGGTAGAAGGTCTCCAGGTCGGACAGCTGCAGCTCGGCGTCGCCAGCGTGGCTGGTTTCCACCAGGTAAGCGGTCAACATGCCGAACTGGGTGCCCCAGTCCCCCACATGATTGGCGCGCACCACGTCGTGGCCGACAAACTCCATCACTCGGGCCAGCGCGTCGCCGATGATGCTGGAACGCAGGTGGCCGACGTGCATTTCCTTGGCCAGGTTGGGCGAGGAGTACTCCACCATCACGCGCTGCGGCGCAACGCGGTGGATGCCTAGCTTGTCGTCTTTCAGGGCGGCTTCGCTTCGTCGGGCAAGATATTCAGGGGCTAAATGAATATTGATGAAACCCGGACCGGCGATTTCCACCTTGTCGGCGATGCCGGCAAGATCCAGCGCGGCAACCACTTTCTGGGCCAGCTCGCGCGGGTTGGTCTTAAGCTGCTTGGCAGCGCTCATCACGCCATTGGCTTGATAGTCGCCAAATTCCGGCTTGGACGCCGGCTGCACCACGGCGGGCGCGTCCGGCGCGCCGGCTGCCGCTAGGGCGGCCTGCACCCGTTGATTGATCAGTTGAAGAATAGTCATTAGAGCCCCAAGAATTGCCGCGAAAACGAAAATTAGTCTTCGCTTCTGAAAAAAACTACTTGTTGATTGTATTCCCGCTTGCCATCAGGGGCAATGCTTGCAGCCAAGCCGCGTCGGTAAAATAAGCCTCAAGCAACGACGTTTGGGATTTACTGCCAAGAGCCGGCTCAAAACCAGCGGGTTTCGCCCATAGCCGGCAATTGAAACACCTCCGGCGAGATATTCCATTGCGCTAGCGCGGCGGCAAGATCGTCCTGCGGCCGGTCCAGCGGCTCGTCGGTAAGGATGAAGCTGCCCCAATGCACCGCCCAGGCGGCTCGCGCGCCGGTGTCCAGCAAAATGCGCACAGCCTCCTCCGGATTCACGTGCTGCGGGCGGAGAAACCAGCGCGGCTCGTAAGCGCCTATCGGCAACAAGGCCAGATCCACCGCGCCGATGCGTTCGCCTATCAGCTGGAACAGCTGGTCCTGATAGCCGGTGTCGCCGGGATACCAGAACTGCAGTCCGTCGCCGCGCACGGCGAAACCGCCCCACAGCGCGCGGTTTTCGTCGCCGGCCATCCAACGCTTGCTCCAATGGTGGGCCGGCGTCAACTCCGCCTCCACGCCGTCTAAGCGACAACGCTGCCACCAGTCCAGCTCATGGATATGCGACGCCGGCACGCCGGCCTGCCGCAGGATCACTCCCACGCCCAGCGGCGCGGCGAAACGCGGGCAACCGGCCGCTTGGCGCACCAGCCGGCGTACCGTGTTGAAGTCGAGATGATCGTAATGATTGTGGGTGATCAGCACCAGATCGATCGCAGGCAGTTCCTGCAAAGCCATCGGCGGTGGCAACTGCCGCTCCGGCCCGGCCCACTGGAACGGCGAGGCGCGTTGCGACCAAACCGGATCGATCAATATATTCTTGCCGCACAGCTGAATGAAGCTAGTGGCGTGGGCGACCCAGGTCAGCGAGGGCCGCTCCCTGTTGCCGTTCAACGCCGCTAGCTCCGGCGCCCGGCGCGGGATGCGTTCCAGCTGGTGCCGCACCGTCGGCATGCGGCGGCGCTGCCACTCCCAGCGCAAGACATCGGTCAGCTTCGGCTGCTGAAACGGGAACAGATTGCGGTAACCATCGGCCCCATGATGGGGCTGTAGCGGATCGGGCCGATACACCGGCAGCGGCCAACGATGTTGCAGCCAGGATTTCAATCGCGACATGACATGGAGGTAAGGGAGGGTGAATGGGCATTGTCGCGCATGGCCGGACAAAACAAAAGGCGGCCCGCGGGCCGCCCACCCTGCCCTCTGTCAGAAGCTGTACACCGCCTGAGCGCCCAGCATATCGTTGCTCCGCCGGAAGCGGCCGTCGTTGCGCAGGAACACGTCCTGGCTGGCCCAGTCGTGACGGTACTCGAATTTCAGCGTCAGCTGGTCCGTTGGATAGAACAACAGGTCCGCGGTCAAGGCCTGGCGATTGGTGCCCTTGCAATCGGCGGCGCCGCTGGCCACGCAGGCCTGCGACACGCCAAAGCCGTTGACGCCGTCGTAGCCGTTGGCATTGAGCGCGACGCCGGCGCCGCCGCCGCCGTTCTTGCTGTCGTTCAGGTAGTCGTAACGCAGAGTGGCGCCCATCTTGCCCAGAAGATCGGTCACCCATTTGCGGTGCCCAAGCAAGGAGACCCCATACCATTGCGCCGCGCCGCCGTTCCAGGCGGCGTTCTGCTGCCGCCCGTAATCGAACTCGGCGTTGTACTGAATATCGTTCAAGGTGTAGCTGGCGTCGACTTCGGTATAGAAGTAATTGCTGTATGGGTCGCTGCCGGCGCACTGGTAGCCAAATCCGCTGTTGCCGGCCAGACAGCCGTTGCTCACCGGCGCCGGATTGCTGGCGGACTGGGCGGCGCTGGTCAGCAGAGTCTGGCGACCGGCGTTGAAGGACCAGCCCAGGTCCAGCGCGCTGCTCCAGGTGTAGTCGACCCGGCCGGTGAGAGTGGGCGTGTTGTTGCTTTTGACGATGGGGTTGCCGGTATCGCCGTTGCTGCCGGTGGAGGCCAGGTTGGCATGTGTGCGGTATTGCTCGTTGCCCAGCATGAACTTCCACGCCCAGTCGCCGTGCGCCCAGTTGAAACCGGCGCCGACGTAGGAGCCGGGCACGCTGAAGTCGTACAGCAAGCCGTGGGTCAGCGTGGTCATCTGGTTGGATTGCTGCATTTCATAACCGCCGAAGCTGTTGACCAGACCCGCGGTCAGCGACCAGGTGTCCGACAGCGGATAGGTGAACTGCGCGGTGTTGATGATGTTGTTGCCGCTGCCGCCGTCCAGCAGGGTATTGCCGGAACCGCGGTTGGGCATGATGCTGATTTCCGCGCTGGGCGCGGTGGGCCCCACGCCGAATGTCTTCTTGATGTCCAGATAGACATCGCCGAAGGTGCTGTTGCTGTAGGCGTAGGTATTCTGGTGATTCAGAAACTGGAAGCCGGAGCTGTTGTTGGCGCGGTTGTAGATATAAGTCGGGTCCAGGTAGCCGGTGACGCTAAGTCCGGCCAGCGGGCCGTCGGTGGCGGCGTTGTTGAGCTTGTCCACCTTCAGTTCCATGCCGGCCACCCTCTCCTTCAGGTCCGCGTTGGCCTCGTCCGCCGGCGCCTTGGCTTCGGTGGCCGCGGCCACCGCTTGCTGCAAGGCCTGCATCTGGGCCTGCAAGGCTTGCAATTGCGCCTTGAGCTTGGCGAGTTCATCCGCCTTGGCATCGGCCAGCGCCATGCCAGGCAGGCCGGCTATCAGCGCGCTGATCAGTATTCTCTTCATTTCCCACTCCCTTGTTGCATGACTTTGGATACAACATTCGAGAACCGCTGCGCTCATCCACGGACGCTCCGGCGCGGCATCGCCGCGCCGGCATGCGTGTTTTATGTTTTTATGTAACGCCCGGCTTCAGGCCTGGGCAAAGGCCAGTTTCATCTCGCGCTCGCGCTTGCGCGCCGCCATGCGCATATAGATGTTGGCCGCCACCACACCGGCCGACACCAACACGATGAACAACGTTGCCAACGCGTTCATTTCCGGATTCAGGCCCAGCCGCACCCGCGAGAAGATCACCATGGGCAAGGTGGTTGAGCCGGGGCCGGACAGGAAGGCGGTCAGCACCAGGTCGTCCAGCGAAAGCGTGAACGACAGCAGCCAGCCGGACACCAGCGCCTGCGAGATCAACGGCAGCGTGATCACGAAGAACACCTTCAAGGGACGCGCGCCCAAGTCCATCGCCGCCTCTTCCAGCGACAGGTTCAATTCGCGCACCCGCGACTGCACCACGATGGCGACATAGGACACGCACAACATCACGTGGCCTATCCAGATGGTGAACACGCCGCGCCCTTCCGGCCAGCCAAAGGCCTGCTCCATCGCCACGAACAACAGCAGCAGGGAAATGCCCTGAATCACCTCGGGAATGACCAGCGGCGCATTGATCATGCCGGCGAACAACGGGAACAGGCGGAAACGGCCAAAGCGCGCCAGCACGAAACCGGCCCAGGTGCCGATCACCACCGAGGCGGTGGCGGTCATCAGCGCGATCTTGACGCTGAGCCAGGCGGCGTTGATCAGTTCGTCGTCCTCCAGCAAAGCGGCGTACCACTTGGTGGAGAAGCCGGACCATACCGTCACCAGCTTGGACTCGTTGAACGAGTACAGAACCAGCAGCGCGATCGGCAGATAGAGAAAACCGTAACCCAGGCCCAGCACCAGAAGGGACAGCGTCTTGTTGGGCTTGATCATCTCGCGGCCTCCATATTCTTGACCTGGTAGTGCTGGAACAGCGCCATCGGCACCAGGAGCAGCAGCACCATCGCGCAGGTCACCGTCGCCGCCATCGGCCAATCCATATTGTTGAAGAACTCATCCCACATCACGCGACCTATCATCAGCGTGTCGGAGCCGCCCAACAGTTCCGGAATCACGTACTCGCCCACCGCCGGGATGAACACCAACAGGCTGCCGGCGATGATGCCGTTCTTGGACAACGGCAAGGTCACCTGTACAAAGGCCTTCCACGGCCTGGCGCCCAGGTCGTAGGCCGCTTCCAGCAAACGCAGGTCCATTTTCACCAGATGGGCGTACAAGGGCATGATCATGAACGGCAGGTAGGAAAACACCATGCCGATATAGACCGCCCAGTTGGTGTGGTAGAGCCGCAGCGGCGTGTCGACCACGCCCAGCCACAGCAGGAACTGATTGAGGAAGCCGTCGTTTTTCAGAATGCCGATCCAGGCGTAGACGCGGATCAGGTAGGAGGTCCAGAACGGCAGCATCACCATCATCATCAGGGTGTTGCGCGCGCTGTCGGAAGCCCGGGCGATGTAATAAGCCATCGGATAGCCGATCAACAGACACAGCACGGTGGAAACGAAGGCCATCTTCACCGAACTGATATAGGTGGCGAAGTACAAGTCGTCGCCCAGCATGAACTTGTAATGACCGATGTTCAGCGCAATGGTGAAAACGTCGTTTTCCAGCTTGGTGAGCGGGGTGTATGGCGGAATGCCCAGTTGTT
This sequence comes from Chromobacterium haemolyticum, assembly GCF_002081825.1. Lineage (GTDB taxonomy): Bacteria > Pseudomonadota > Gammaproteobacteria > Burkholderiales > Chromobacteriaceae > Chromobacterium > Chromobacterium fluminis. The sequence continues at coordinate 70,916 of NZ_MUKU01000012.1, forward strand.
GCTGCGAGAAGCTGATGCCCACCACCAGCAGGAAGGGCAGCAGGAAGAACACCAGCAAAAACAGGAACGGCATGCCGATGACGGTGGTTCTGCCCGACGGCAGCCAACGGCTTAGCTTAAGACTTTTCATGTCAGCACCACATGGCCGGTTTGATCCGGCTCGCTTGCATTGCTTTTGTGCCGTCCCCCAGGCCCGTCTTGGAAGCGGCTCAAAATCCAGCCAACTGGAGCGAGGCAAGGCGAAAACAGCGGAGAAAGCGAATGGGCATGGGGTGCATGAACATTTCGAATTCGGCGCTCGCCGAGGCACACCTCACTACGCGCAGCGGAGTTTGAACAGCATATGACGCGGGCTGCCGGTTGAACGACCTCCTCTTGAACTCTTCTCCCGGATACCCACGGCCGTGGCGGCCGGACATCGCGCCTTCCCTCCTCCTGTCACATGCGAACCGGCCGCGCGCGTGCCCGCCGGCCTGACTGGCCAGCGGCGCGCTCGCGCTCGGATCGACTCACGGCAGCCGCCGGCCTGATTCAGACTGGCGCGGCGGCGTTATTGGATGCCTGCCTCAGCGCCCTGTCTTCAACTGCGTCCACAGGCGGTTCTGCAGGCGCATGATGTCGGATGGCAGGGGCTTGAGCAGGAATAGCGTTTTAACGACGGACTCTGACGGATACACGCCCGGGTCGTTAGCGATTTCCGGCTTCACGAATTTGCGCGCGGCGGCGTTGGCTGTCGGGTAGAACACCTCGTTGGTGATCGCGGCGTTGACTTCCGGCGACTGGATGTAGTTGATCCATTTAAGCGCGGCCTCGGGATGCGGCGCATCCTTGGGCACCACCATCACATCGAACCAGAGCGGCGCGCCGCTCTTGGGAATCACATAGGCCAGTTGGTACGGCCGCTTGGATTCCTGGGCGCGGTGCTTGGCGATGTTGACGTCGCCGGAAAAGCCCAACGCCAGACAGATGTCGCCGTTGGCGAGATCGTTGATATAGCCGGAGGAATTGAACTGGGTGATGTAGGGGCGGATTTTCTTCAGCGCTTCGAAGGCGGCCTGGTAGTCGGCGGGGTTCTTGCTGTTAGGGTCTTTGCCCAAGTGGTGCAGAGCAACGGCGAACACGTCGTTGGCTTGATCCAGCACCGATACGCCGCAGCCCTTGAGCTTGGACACGTATTTGGGATCGAACAGGATGTCCCAGCTGTCCAGCGGCGCATCCTTGCCCAGCACCGCCTTGACCTTGGTCAGATTGTAGCCGAGACCGTCGGTGCCGTAGGCCCAGGGCACGCCATGGGCGTTGGCCGGGTCCGCGTCCACGATCTTGGCCATCAGCGCCTTGTCCAGATTGGCCAGATTGGGCAGCTTGGACTTGTCCAGCTTCTGGTAGATGCCGGCCTCAATCTGCTTGGCCATGAAGTTGGAGGTGGGCACCACGATGTCGTAGCCGGCGCGGCCGGTCAGCATCTTGGCCTGCAAGGTGTCGTCGCTGTCGTAGACGTCGTACTTGACCTTGATGCCGCTCTGTTTTTCAAATCCGGGAATGGTGGACTTGGCGATGTAGTCCGACCAGTTGTAGACATTCAGCACCTTGTCTTCGGCATGCGCCGCCGCGACCGGCAGCAACATCAGCAATGAACACAGCGCTTTGCGAACCAGCTTATTCTGCATGACAGGCTTCCTAATGGAACGGGTCGCGCAGTCCGACGCCGGGCCTGCGGCCTGCGGACATCGGGCGACCCGATAACGGCAACCTCAGCGCCACGCTCCCCGCCCGTTGCCGGGCCATGGCGCTGCTCCATTTTCCCCAGCCGCCTGGGCGGACCTGGGTCGAATGCGGCACGAGCTTGCGGCTGGCGGACCGGTTCCGGCGCCGCCCATCGCGTGCTGCTCATGCCAACTTACACCCCGCAGCGCGCCATGCCATCTGTCCGCGCGTAACGGTTTGCAACTTTCGAGGTGCTAAGGGTCATGATTCAGGCCGTTCCGCCCCGCGTTCTATTTGGCGAGTGTCGATGAACGGCCAGGGAAACCTGCATGCGAAGCCTGCGCTTCCATGCCGATGCGCGACCGCTAGGCGGCCATTGCTGCTCACATCGTCTCCTCTTGTCTCCACGCTCAGCGAATGTTTAATAAAATTTACATCTCTCTCTGATACGTGACTACTTTTTAACCATATTTTTTTATACACGCAACTTTTATTGATCTTGCAGCGCAAAAAAATAAACACTTACGCCACAGTCTGATTACAAACGTTCACTATTATCAACAACTCGAGGTAAAGCTCACCCAATCCACAGCACCCAAAACGCATGAACGCGGCGTAGGGTTGACCAAAAACGTCGCAATAACGAAAAAAACAGGCGGCTATTAGCCGCCTGTCTTACTCCATTGCTACCCTACCAGATCAGAACAGCCGCGCCAGCAAGGCCTTTTCCTTGCCCTGCATGCCGGGGATCTTGACCTGCATGCCGTTGCCGGCCGCCACGCTCACCGGCTGATCGTTGCGCGTCATCTGCGCCAGTTCGATGATCTGGTTGCCATTCGGATGGATGACTTCAATGCGATCGCCCACCGCGAAGCGGTTCTTGACCTCGATCAGCGCCCAACCCTCGGCGTCCACCTCGATCACATCGCCCACGTACTGGCTCTGCTTGGCCTTGGAGTGGCCGGTGATGTAGTTCTGATATTCCTGGGTCTGGTGGCGCTCCAGAAAGCCCGGGGTGTAGCCGCGGTTGGCGAGACCGTCCAACTCGGCCAGCAGGCCGAGGTCGAACGGGCGGCCGGCCACGGCGTCGTCGATGGCCTTGCGGTACACCTGAGCGGCGCGCGCCACATAGTACAGGCTCTTGGTGCGGCCCTCGATCTTCAGCGAATCCACGCCGATCTTGGCCAGCTTCTCCACCTGCTCCACCGCGCGCAGGTCCTTGGAGTTCATGATGTAGGTGCCGTGCTCATCTTCGATGATGGGCATCAATTCGCCGGGGCGGCTGCCTTCCTCGATCAGATAGGTCTTGTCCGCCAGCGGATGGCGCTCGGCGCCGCCGCAGGAGGCGAAGCTTTGATTGGCCTCTTCCAGCGCTTTGTTGAAGTCGAACTGGATGGTCTGCACGTCGCCGGCATCGTCGCCCTGGGTGTCGTGCACCTTGTAATCCCAGCGGCAGGCGTTGGTACAGGTGCCCTGATTCGGATCGCGATGGTTGAAATAGCCTGACAGCAGGCAGCGGCCGGAATAGGCGATGCACAGCGCGCCGTGCACGAACACTTCCAGTTCGATGTCCGGGCATTGCTGGCGGATCTCGGCGATTTCGTCCAGGCTCAGTTCGCGCGACAGAATAATGCGCGACACGCCCAGCTTCTGCCAGAACTTGACGCCCATGTAGTTGACGGTATTGGCCTGCACCGACAAATGGACGGGCACTTCCGGCCACTTCTCGCGCACCATCATGATCAGGCCAGGATCGGCCATGATCAGCGCGTCCGGCTTCATCGCGATCACCGGCTCCATATCGGCCATATAGGTCTTGATCTTGCTGTTGTGCGGCAGGATATTGCTGGCGACGAAGAACAGTTTGCCGCGCGCGTGGGCTTCGTCTATGCCCTGCTTCAGCTCTTCCAGTTTGAAATCGTTGTTGCGGGCGCGCAGGCTGTAGCGCGGCTGGCCGGCGTAGACGGCGTCGGCGCCGAAGTCGTAGGCGGCGCGCATCTTGTCCAGCGTGCCGGCTGGCAGCAGAAGTTCCGGTGCTTTCATTGTTTATTCTGGTGGGGTTCGTTGAGCGTGGGCTCAGTGCAGCAGACAGGACATCGGCAACGGCTCGCGGTCCGGCTCAACAAAGCCTTTGCGCGCCGACTCGTCGTCCAAGCGCTCTGAAGAATAGTGTTGCAGGATCACCGCGCGGGGGTCGGCCAGCATGTCCGGGCAGTGGCTGGCGAACGCTTCCCAATCTTCCAGCAACTGCGGCTGGCTGGCCATCCGGCTGTACAAAATCACCAGGATGGCCATGGTCAGGGTGTGGTGGTACTTCATCGCCGCGCCGTTCACCATGGCGAAACGGGACAGCGCGCGCGCGCAGCGGGCGGCGGCCTCCGGCGCCGGGTATTGGCGACGATAGGCCCAGGCGGCGTACAAATGCGCGCGATGGTTGAAGTCGGATGCAGGCAGCGCATTGGTTTCCAATTGGCGCAGGAATGCCTGATGGTCCATGACTCGGTTTCTCCGAAAATTCCAAAAAGCAAAGGCTCCACCCAATGTGGAGCCCTGACCCTTATCGATACGGGGGCGATTATGCGCGGCCTGCCGATGTCAGTCAAGCCCGCTCGCCGTCCGCAATCAACACTTTAAGCCGCTGTTTTAAAAATCCTTTTTTGGTTTAAGGTCTTTTCGACAATGCCAGCAAAGCGCTGAACTGGCAGATCAGGGCCAACAACATCGCCAGCGGACACAGAATGACCAGCAACGGACCGGGACCGCCGTCAAAGCCGCGCCACAGCGCCGAGCTGAGCGCAAAGATCAAGGTGCTGAGCAGCAGCACCGTCATGGCGAAGCGTCGCTGCCTTTGCATCTTCTTAAACAAATTCAATAGCATGTTTCATCGTTCCAGGTAAGGCCGCCGGCATTCTAGCCGGCTGAAGCGGTGTCGTCTTCGCACAAGGCGCGCAGTGCCTCCAGCTCCCTGGCTGAAAACCCCGCCCGCTCGCGGGCGGCCAGATTATAAGCCCCGCGGTAAAGCTGGACATCGTGGCGCCGCAGCAGTTCCTGAAAACAGGCCTCCGGTTCCAGTCCGCGCTGCCGGCACAGCCGGCCGAACCAGGCGTTGCCGATGCGCACATGCCCCACTTCCTCGCGCAGGATGATGTCCAGCACGGCCACGCTCGCGTGATCGCCGATGCCGGCCAGCCGCCGCTGTAAGCCCGGCGTCACGTCCAGACCGCGGGCCTCCAGTACTCTGGGTACCAGAGCCATGCGCACCAGCGGATCGTAATCGGTCTTGCAGCTCATCGCCCACAAGCCGTTGTGAGCCGGGAAATCGCCGTAGTCGTACCCCAATTCCCGCAAACGCCGCAGCAAGAGGGAAAAATGACGCGCCTCTTCCGCCGCAACCTGCAGCCAATCGCTGACGAAAGCGTCCGGCATCGCGCGAAACCTCCAGGCGGCGTCCAGCGCCAGGTTGACGGCGTTGAATTCGATGTGGGCGATGGCATGGAGCAAGGCGGCATGCCCTTGTCGCGAGGACAGGCTGCGCTTGGGCACTTTAGACGGATGCACCAGCTCCGGCAGCGAAGGACGTCCAGCCTCGGGCAACGGGTACGGCGGCGGCACATCCACTCGGCGTGGCAGCGCGTCGACGCGCCAGCCCCGCAAGGCCTCGACCGCCAGCGCCATCTTGCGCTCAACGTCGCGGCACAGCAGCGCCGCTTCCAACTGCGGGTAAAGTGATGTTGGCTCGCTCATGGTCGGACATTCTAGCCGACCTTGGCGCGCCTCAGCACCTGTTCAAAGTCTAGCGAGCTAAGGTGAGACAAGGCGAAAACCGCTGAGAAAGCGGCGTGTACACACGGTACATGAGCATTTCGAAGCGGTACTCTCCGTGTCACGTCTCACGACGCGCAGCAGATCGTAAACAGGTTCTCAGGCCGGATTGGTTTCATTCTGTCTGGCCATCCAGGCCTCAAACTCGGCCAGCGCCGCGTCGAAGGCCGGCATCAAGGCCGCCACCTGTTCCAGCGACTGGGCCTTGCCCGCCTTTTCCACCGCTTCGGCGGCGTCGCCCAAAGCGTTGACGCCCACCATGCGGCTGGCGCCCTTGACCCGGTGGGCGGCGAAGCTGACGCGGTCGCTGGAGCTTTCGGCAATGGCGCTGCGCAGCTCGCCCACGTCCTCGGCGTTGCCCTGCTGGAAGTCGCGCAGGATTTCCAGCTCCACTTGCAAGTCGCCGTTGCTGTACACCTGCAGAACGGAGCGGTCCACCGGCCCGTCCTCTGGCCCTGCCTCTGCAGGCGGCGGAGGCGCGATTTCCGGAGCGCCCTCCGTCGTCGTCCATTTTTGCAGAGCGGCGGACAGCTCCGCGATCGACAGCGGCTTGGTCAGGAAATCATCCATGCCCGCTTCACGAGTCTTGTCCAGCTCCTCCTTGGCGGCGTTGGCGGTACAGGCGACGATGGGAATATGGCCTCGCGCCGGTTCCTCTTGCTCCTGCGCGCGCACCAGCCGCGCTAGTTGATAACCATCTATGCCAGGCATGTGGCAATCAGTCAGAATCATCGAGTAGCGGCCGGTTTGCCATTTAGCGAAGGCCTGCTCGCCGTCCTCGGCCCATTCCGCCGAATAACCCAGTTTTTCCAGTTGTTTGAGTGTGAGCTTTCGGTTGGTCGGGTTGTCCTCGGCAAACAGAATGGGCAACACGCGCTGCTCCGGCGAAGGCGCCGCGGTTTCGATCTCCTCCTCGCGCGGCGTCTCCGCCGGCACATGGATCTGGGGCAGGCTGACCGGGGCCACCACCTGTTCCGACCACTCCGCTTCCAGCAACAGGCTCGCGCAACTGCCCTTGCCCAATTCGCTCTCCAGCTCCACGTGGCCGCCCATCAGACCGGCCAGCCGCCGGCAGATGGCAAGCCCCAGGCCGGTGCCGCCAAAGCGCCGGGTGGTGTCGGAATCCGCCTGAGTGAAAGGCTGGAACAACCTGGACAAGCTGTCCTCGGTCATGCCGATGCCGCTGTCCTCCACCTCGAAGCTGAGCGATTGATAATTGGCCATGGTGCTGAGCACCTTGACACGGATGGTCACGCCGCCCTGAGCGGTGAACTTGATCGCGTTGCTGATGAAGTTCTGCAGAATCTGCCGTACGCGCAAGGGATCCAGCACCAGCGTCGGCGCCAGTTGCTCATCCACTTCCAGCTGAAAATCCAAGCCCTTCTTGTAGGCGTTTTCCTGGTACAGGCTGCGGATGCTCTCCAAAAACGGCCGCGTCGCCGTGGGCGCGGTAACGATCTCCAGTTTGTCGGCCTCGATCTTGGAAAAATCCAGAATATCGTCGATCAAACGCAATAGCGTATGCGCGGAATCGTGTATCGTGGCCACCGCGTCCCGCTGCTCGCCATCTAGCCGGGTCATGTTCAACAACTCCAACATGCCCAGCACCCCGTTCATCGGCGTGCGGATCTCGTGGCTCATGGTGGCGAGAAAGGCGCTCTTGGCGCGGTTGGCGGCATTGGCCTGGTCCCGCGCCATGCGCAGCTCAAACTCGGCCATCTTGCGTTCGGTGATGTCCAGACAGGCCAGGATCATCACGCCCTCCACCGTTTCCGTCGCCACCATCTGACCTTCGAACAAAACCCATATCGGGAGGCCGGCGCCGGTAAAACACTCCAGCTCGCAATGGACGCGCGTGCCTTGCCGCATTTGCTGCAAATGCTCGGTCAGCTCGATCCAGCCTTGATCCGAAGCCATCAGCTCCATCAAGTGCATGCCAACCAGGCCGTAGATTCCGACATCGAAAATCATTTCCGCCGTCTGATTGGAACGGGATATCTGCAATTGCTCGTTCAGGCGTAGCAAGCCCACCGGGGACGAGGCGAACACCGCCTCCTCTTCCTGCAGCACGGTGCGCAACTGCGCTTCCGACACCTTGCGCCGAGCCTCTTCGTCGTAAAAACCCAGGATATTGGCGTAAGCGCCGATCAGAGGCTGCATGCCTACGCCCAGTCGGTACACGTCCGGCTGTTGCATGCACACTGCGGCAGCGACATCGCCGCCCAGCATCACCGGCATGGAAATCCAGGTAGAGCGCTCGCTGAGCAGTTGGAACAATTGACTGAGCGGAGCGGCCGCATGCCCCACTTCCGACAGTGGCGGCAACTCCGGCGGCCATTGGCCGGCCTGCAAGCACAAGGACTGCCCGCCCTCGTCCAACGGCGACCAAGCCACCAGCAGGCATTCGCGAGCACCGGTATGGTGGCAGAACACGCGGTGCAGCTCTTCAAACACCTTGTCGCGCGGTTCCCGCGCCAACAACATGCCCTCCACCACAGAAATCGCGGATAACAACTCGACGCTGCGCTCCAGCGAGGTTTCCGCCTGCCGCCTTTGCTGTTCATTGCGCACCGTGAGCATGCGCCAGCCGTGGTCCCGGCTATTTCTAAACTGGCTGAGGGAAATCGCCACATAGAAACGCTCGCCCTTGGCGGACAAGCCCTCCCCGGCCAGCGCTACGGTTTCCTGATCGTTCAGTGCTTGGGTCAGATGCGCGGCGCCGCCCGGCACCTCCAGCAAACTGTAGACCGACATGCCGTGCAACGCCGCCTGAGGGTAAACGAACATCTTGCCGGCTCCGGCGTTGGCGATCTCGATCCGCCCATTGCGATTGACGATGAGCACCGCGTCGCCGGAAGCGTCCAGCATATGCTTCAAGGCGGACAACGGCCGCAGCACGCGCCGCACCATGTAGTACAGCAACACCAACACCAAGCCCAGCGCCAATACGCCGAACAGGCCGTCGCGCACCATGCGGAACAAATTGACTCGTCGGCTCTCGTCAATGCGATCGGCCGTCATCCGTTCCACCATGTCGAAAACCCGCTGCAACTCTCCGTCCAGCTCCGCCAAGCCGGCGCGAAAATTCGTGGCCTGATTGAAGGACTGGGCGCCGTCGATCTGCTCGAGTTGCAGCTTCACCACCAATTGCAGCTTCAGCGTCAAGGTGGTCAGACTAGTGAACTCCGTTTTCAGCGCTTCGTCGTGCACCCCCAGGATCACCGGGCGCAGTTGCTCCACCATCAACATCGCGGAACTAAGCCGGAAGGCCAGATCGTCCTCGATGTCGCGGTTCATCCTGTGTCCCAATTGCTCGCGCATGATGAGCGCCACCGCGTTGCCGCGCAATTGGCCGCCCAGCTGCCACAAGCTCTGCTTGATCATCATCAGGCCGTTGAGGGTGGGGTCGCCCTGGCTGGCCAATTGCGCCATGTCCGCGGCCAGAATGCCGCCGGCCTCGTTGCGCATCCGCGCCGTGGCCAAGTACAGCAAATTGCTCAAGGACTCATTCTGAAAGTCCGGCCGGCGCAACTCCGCGGAGGACTCCTCACGCAGCACTTTGAAATCGTGGGCCAGATTGCGCAACCGTGTCTGACTGGAGGCGTCCATGCCGGTCATCACGGGAATGGAGGCCAGCGCCACGTCGAACTTGGCGTCCGTATTGCGGGCGAGCCCGCTTAGCTCCTCGCGCTGCTGGGGCGTCGGCGGGGATTTCGCCGTCAACAACAAGCGCAGCTTGCTGCTTTCCAGATTTTCCGAGCTAACCGCCTGATACAAGGCGGAAATATCGCGATTGAGTTCAGCCACGTGCCGGGCCGTGCGATAGGAATCCCAAGACTCGTTCAACAAGCGCAGAATGGCCATCGCCTGTAACACGCCGAGCAACAGCACGATCAGGATGACCGCTCGGCGTATGGATTTGATATGGTCCTGGCGCGACCTGGCAAACTTCATTGACGGCCACTCAATGTTCGCGAGACGACTCGGCTTCGGTCTCGGAAACCTCCTCGACGAAAAGCCGCAACACGCCGTAGCGATCGCTGAAATCACGCAATACCGTGATCTGGTTGGCGGAGATGGCGGCGCCGCGCGGCAGCAGCAAATGGCCGTGTTTACTGAATAGGTCCTGAGCCAGCACCGCTCCGGCCTTGACCGTCAACAAACTCACCGCCGTGCCCGCCGGCGCCTCGGGCAGCGCCGGAGCGTCGAATAGCCGGCCAAAGACCTTGCGGTCGTATTCGGTGCCGGTGGCGACGCCGTAGTAGCTGAACGGATCGATTTCCGGCCGCTTGCGCTGCATCGCCGCCACAATTGCCTTCTCAACATCGGCCGGCTTCGGCGGCTTGACCACGAAGCCGTCGGCGTGCAGCTGGCTGGCCAGCACCACATTGCTGCGATCCGCATGGCCGGACAAAAACACGAAAGGCAGGTTGGAAGGATTCATGGTGTGCCCGCAACGCAACTCCTTGAGCAGGTCCATGCCGTTCATCGGCGCCATCTGCACATCGCACAGCACCAGGTCCACCATGCGGATGTCCAACAGCCGCATCGACGCGGTGCCATCCGCGGTTTGAAAAATGGCGTCTGAACGCATGCCCATGGTCTGCAAGGCCTGGCCGATCAATGAACGCACCAAGGTTTGATCATCCACAACCAGTATCCGCATCCGCGAAAAATCCACCGCCGCAACACTCATCCCGCGCCTCCTTCCGCCGCCGCGGTTTCTTGGCTCCGCCGCAAATAATCGCTCAATTCGTTTTCACGTACCGGCAAAGCCATACAAGCGCCCTGCACGCAAGGACAGCCCATCTCCTGCGCCAGCGCGACATCTTCCTCCTCATCGACGCCGCTTACAGTAATCGCCCCCGGCGGCAAGCCGTAAATACGCAAAAAACGCAGCGCCTGCGGATCCGCTCCCAGCATGGCTCGTATCCATTGCAGGGATTCGATGGGGATGTTCACATGGTCGAACGGCAGCTTGAGCATATTGCTCTGAGTCAGCGAGCCGGTACCGAAGTGATCGGCGATCAGCCGGAACCCCAGATACTTGATCTTGGCGACGTTCTCGAAAGCCTGAGCCGGCGATTGCTCGCCCAGGCCCTCGGCCAACTCAAAGCCCAACAGGCGCGGCGACACGCCTCGCTGCTGCAACAGGGAATGACAGTGATCGAACAGGTTTTCACTCTCCAGGCAGGCTTTGTCGATGCGCACATTGAAACCACACTCCTCGCCCAATCCTTGTTGGCGCAAGCCCGCCAGCAAGCTGGCGATGCGCGCCACCAATTCCTCCAGCACCAGCGCGGAAATTCCCTTGCGGCGCGCCAGCACATTGAACAGCCCCGCGCCCCACTCCACCCGCCCTTGCGGCCGGATCAGCGCCGCCACGTCGAAGCCTGCCAGCCGGTGGCCGGGCAGGCTCAAGATCGGCTCAAGCTCCAGCTTGAACTCCCCGGAACACACATCGGCGAAAAAGCTCTCCACTTCCAGTTGCTGCACCTGATAGGCGCGCTCCAGATCGTTGAAGATGCTGTTAAGCGCGGTGAGAAAGGATTCCGCTGAATACGGCTTGGACAGAAAGCGGGTGCTGCCTATGCCCAGGCTGCAGGCCATCTCGCTGATAGTGTTCAGGGTCTTGCCGTCATAGCCGGAAATGATCAGCAACGCCGCCTGGTAACCGAGTAAAGCCACGTGTTTGATGAAGTCGATGCCGTTCATGCCCGGCATGCCGATATCGGTGACAATCAGGTCGTAGTTGTTCTCGCCGATGCTGCGCAGCGCCTCAGCCGGATCGCTGAACTCATCGATGGCCACTTCGTAACGGCTAAAGAAGCTGGCCTGACGAGAAATCAATTTCCGCAACACCAGCTGGTCTTCAAGAATCAGAAACCGCTTTGCTGGCAAGCCCATGGGATATCCCCCTTAGCATCGCGCGCGGGCACTCTGCCGGCCGGCCGCAACCCAATTTAAATACGACATTCGAGTAATATTGATATAGGTCGTTAACCTCGCAGCCACAACCACAGCTTGCAATCTTCTCCCGCGACGGCGTTCCGCTTGTGCAATTGCCGCCGCCGCCATGCATAATGAGAACATTGTCACGCTAGGAGCCACGCCATGCTGTTCCAGTCCTGCCAGCTCGGCCAAGTCGATATCGACGAGAGCACTGTCATCACTTTCCCCCGCGGCATTCCCGCGCTGGAAAACTGCACCCGTTTCAAGCTGTTTCACAACGCCACTCAGGCGCAGCCTCAAGTGTTCTGGCTCCAATCCTTGGACGACCCCGGCGTCATCTTCAGCATCACCACGCCGGAAGCGCTGGACATCCGCTACGAGATCGAATTGGACGACACCGAGGTGTCCGAACTGAAATTGCAACAGCCGCAGGATGTGGCCATCCTGCTCATGCTGAGTAATCAGGCCGACGAGCAACATCCAGCCTTGTCCACGATGAAGGCGAACATTCGCAACCCTCTGGTGGTCAATCTGCAAAGCCGCACCGGCTTGCAAAAAGTGGGGCTGCAGTGCGACATCCTGCTGCATAACCGCTGATGCCCGTCCCAACCCGCTGTGCCTGGTGCGGCGACGATCCCCTCTACGTCGCCTATCACGACGAGGAATGGGGATGTCCCGAGCGCGACGACCGCAAGCTGTTTGAAATGCTGATTCTGGAAGGCGCTCAGGCCGGTCTGTCCTGGATCACCATTCTGCGCAAGCGCGACGGCTACCGCCGCGCTTTTCACGGTTTCGACCCGGTCAAAGTGGCGGCGATGGACGACGGCGACGTTGAGCGCCTGATGCAGGACGCCGGCATCGTGCGCAACCGGCTGAAAATCCAGAGCGCCATCCGCAACGCCAAGGTATTCCTGCAAATGCAGCAACAGCACGGCAGTTTCGCCGACTGGCTGTGGGCGCATGTGGACGGCCGGCCGATACTACGCCGCCGCGACGATGAGCGGGTGCCCGCCAGCACCGAGCTGTCCGACCGCATCAGCAAGGCGCTGAAGAAAGCCGGCATGAACTTCGTCGGCAGCACGGTGATTTACGCCTATCTACAGGCCTGCGGCGTGGTCAACGATCATATGTCCGCCTGCTTCCGCCACCCTGATCGCGGCTAAGCGCGCCGCGCAAAAAAAAAGCCCGGGAATCCGGGCTTTTTTACGAGCGGGCCTGTGCTCAGGCGAAGCTCAGACGGCCGTCGCGCGCCTCTACCATAATGGTGGATTTCGGCGGGTACTCGCCCGCCAGGATGGCCTTGGCCAGCGGATTCTCCAACTCGGACTGTATCGCCCTCTTCAAGGGCCGCGCGCCGTAAACCGGATCGAAGCCGGCTTCGGACAACAGCGCCAACGCCTCCTCGCTGATCTGCAAGTCCAAATCGAGCTTGGCCAGTCGGCCTTCCAGGCTCTTAAGCTGGATGCGGGCGATGGACTTGATGTGCTGCTCGCCCAGGCCGTGGAACACCACCACCTCGTCGATGCGGTTGATAAACTCCGGCCGGAAGTGGGTTTTCACCTCCGCCATCACCGCCAGCTTGATCACCTGATAATCATCGGTGTCCATTGCCTGTATCTGCTGACTGCCGATATTGGACGTCATCACCACCACCGTGTTCTTGAAGTCCACGGTGCGACCCTGGCCGTCGGTCAAGCGGCCGTCGTCCAACACTTGCAGCAGGATGTTGAACACGTCCGGGTGCGCTTTCTCCACCTCGTCTAGCAAGATCACGCTATACGGCTTGCGGCGCACCTGCTCGGTCAGATAGCCGCCCTCCTCGTAGCCGACGTAGCCCGGCGGCGCGCCGATCAGCCGCGCCACCGAATGCTTCTCCATGTACTCGGACATGTCGATGCGGATCAAGTGGTCTTCGCTGTCGAACATGAATCCGGCCAAGGTCTTGCACAGCTCGGTCTTGCCCACGCCGGTCGGCCCCAGGAACAGGAAGGAGCCGTAAGGCTTGTTGGGATCCGCCAGGCCGGAACGGGAGCGACGGATGGCGTCGGCCACCGCGCTGACCGCCTCGTCCTGCCCCACCACGCGCTGATGCAACACCTCCTCCATGCGCAGCAGCTTGTCGCGCTCGCCTTCCAGCATCTTGGACACCGGAATGCCGGTGGCGCGGCTGACCACCTCTGCAATCTCCTCCGCCCCCACCTGGGTGCGCAGCAAACGGTTGGGCTTGGCCTGCTCGCCGGCGCCGGCCGCCTCCGCGTCCTTCAGCCTTGCTTCCAGCTGCGGCAGCTTGCCGTACTGCAGTTCCGCCAGTTTCTGCCAATCGCCTTTGCGCTTCAGGTCCTCCATCTCCACCTTAAGCCGCTCAATCTCCTCCTTGATGCTCTGCGAGCCCTGTTGCGCGGCTTTTTCCGCCTTCCAGATCTCGTCCAGGTCCGCATAGGCGCGCGACAGCTCGGCGATCTCGTCCTCGATCAGCTTCAGCCGCTTTTGCGAGGCCTCGTCGCTCTCCTTGTTCACCGCCTCGCGCTCGATCTTCAGCTGGATCAGCCGGCGGTCCAGCCTGTCCATCTCTTCCGGCTTGGAGTCCAGCTCCATCTTGATGCGGCTGGCGGCCTCGTCGATCAGGTCGATGGCCTTGTCCGGCAGGAAGCGGTCGGTGATGTAGCGCTGCGACAGCTCGGCGGCGGCGACAATGGCCGGGTCGGTGATATCCACGCCGTGATGGATCTCATACTTTTCTTGCAAGCCACGCAGGATGGCGATGGTGTCCTCCACCGAAGGCTCGCCGACCAGCACTTTCTGGAAGCGGCGCTCCAGCGCCGCGTCTTTTTCGATGTAACGACGGTACTCGTCCAGCGTGGTGGCCCCGATGCAGTGCAGTTCCCCGCGCGCCAGCGCCGGCTTCAGCATATTGCCGGCGTCCATCGCGCCTTCCGCCTTGCCCGCTCCCACCAGGGTGTGGATCTCGTCGATGAAGATCAGGGTCTGGCCGTCGTCCTTGGACAGATCATTCAACACCGCTTTCAGCCGCTCCTCAAACTCGCCGCGGAACTTGGCGCCGGCAATCAGCGCGGCCAGGTCCAGCACCAGCAGGCGCTTGTTTTTCAGGCTTTCCGGCACTTCGCCGTTAACAATGCGCTGAGCCAGGCCTTCGACGATGGCGGTCTTGCCGACGCCGGGCTCCCCGATCAACACCGGGTTGTTCTTGGTGCGCCGCTGCAAAACCTGGATGGCGCGGCGGATTTCGTCGTCGCGGCCGATCACCGGGTCCAGCTTGCCCTGACGCGCGCGTTCGGTCAGGTCCTGGGTGTACTTTTTCAAGGCTTCTCGCTGGCTTTCCGCATCCTGGTTGGACACGCTCTCGCCGCCGCGCACCGCGTCAATCGCGGCCTGAATCGCCGCAGGCTGACCGCCATGCTCTTTCAACAGCCGGGAAGCCTCGCCCTTGTCCTGGCTCAGAGCGGACAAGAACAGCTCGCTGGCGATGAACTCGTCGCCCAGCTTCATCGCCGCCTTATCGCTCAGGTTCAACAGATTGGCCAAATCGCGCGACACGGTGATCTCGCCGCCGTTGCCCTGCACCCGCGGCAAACGCTGTAAAGATTGGTTTAGCGCGCCCTTCAGGCCGGGCACATTGACGCCGGCGCGCGCCAGCAGGCCGGCGATGCCGCCATCGGCGTCGTCAAGCATGGTCAGCAGCAAATGCTGCGGCTCAATATAAGCATGGTCTTGAGACAGGGCCAGGCTCTGGGCATCCCCCAGCGCCTGCTGGAACTTCGTGGTCAGCTTGTCGAATCGCATGGAGTGGCTCCTTCGGAACGTTGATATGCACTATTTGGGCATGGCCAGTTGCTTTTCAAGCCTCTCTTATTATCGATTTTGAACTCAATTTTACACTTGGCGCCACTTCCACATGGCATTGCCGAAAAACTTAATCTATGCATTAAATCGAGAGCGGTATCGGACCAGGCCCTGACAAAAGGTCCCAAGTCTTGAGCCGCCCGTCTGATGAAATCGCTTACCGAATCTTAAAAAGGGGCATCACCATGAAACAACTCCTGAGCGCCGGCCTCCTATGCGCCGCCTGTTCCCTGGCCCACGCCGACAACGACATCTCCTTGCTGGTGTTCGGCGCATCCATACACAGCCAATGCAGCGGAAAACATTGCGACTTCAACGGTGAAAACCCCGGCTTGGGGCTGGAATGGGCGCCGCTGGGCAACGACGCGGATGGACGCTGGATAAGCCGCATCGGCTCTTATCGCGATTCCTTCCGCGAAACGGCTTGGTTCGTCGCCGGCGGCTGGCGCAAAGAATGGCAGTTGGGCTCCAGCCCGCTCTACGCCGGCACCACCCTGTTGCTCGGTTATCTGGACGGCTCCGGCGTCAAGCAGGTGGTCGCCTACCCCATACTGAGCATCGGCACCCGCAAGCTGGCGCTGGAAGTGGGTTACGCGCCCAAGATGGACTATACGCCGCACAAAACGCGGGTCGCCGTCACCACTTTCAATCTACGCTGGACCTTTTAAAAGCCCGGCAAAGCTAGCGCAGCGAGCGCACCACCGCGCTGACAACGCCCCAGATCTCGACGCCGGTCTCCGCCGGCAAATCGGCGCAGCCTGCTTGCGCGGCGCGCAAGCAGGCGTGCCCAGGGCTCAGATGCAGCCGGCGCACCAGAAACTCGTCGCCCATCACCGCCACAACGACATCGTTGTGGCGCGGCGGCGGCATGCGATCGACGATCAATAGATCGCCGTCGAAAATGCCGGCCCCGGCCATGGCGTCGCCGGCGACGCGCACGAAGAAACTGGTGTCCGGGTGCTGAATCAGAAAGTCGTTAAGATTGAGCGAACGCTCGAGATAGTCGTCGGCCGGCGACGGAAAGCCCGCCGCCACGCTGCCGTCGAACCACGGAATATGAGTGTCGCCGGCGGAGGGGCCCCGCGCGGCGCTTATCCGGCCCGGCGCCAGCCGAGCCAGTTCCGCCAAAGGCCGGTCGCGAGCGACCAGCGGCGGGCTCTTCGGCTTCTCCTCGTCCATATCGCGCCGCTCAGCGGACAATGACGCGAGCCTCGCCCGCGGCCAGGCGGCCTATCTTGGCGGCATAAGCGAAACCGGCGCGTTGGAAACGCGCCAAAACCTCGTCCGCCTGCTCCGGCGCCACCGCGGCCAGCAAGCCGCCGCTGGTCTGCGGATCGGCCAACAGCCGTAACTGCCACTCCGGCAGATCCGCGCCAAAGTCGACGTGCTCGCCGAAACTGGCGAGGTTGCGCTCGATCGCGCCCGGACCGCAGCCTTGCTCCGCAAAAACGCGGGCTTCCTCGATCACCGGCACGTCGGCCATATCAATGTGCGCCGCCAACTTCGCGCCCTTGCATACTTCCAAGGCATGGCCGAGCAAGCCGAAGCCAGTGACGTCGGTCAGCGCGTGCACGCCGTCCATGGCCGCCAACTCCGCTCCCACCGTGTTCAACTTGGTGGTGGAAGCGATCAAAGCCTGGTAACCCTTGTCGTCCAACTCCCCTTTTTTCATCGCCTGCGCCAGCACGCCAACACCCAGGCCCTTGCCCAAAATCAGCACGTCGCCGTCTCGCGCCTCGCTGTTGCGCTTGAGCTGATCCGGGTGTACCACGCCCAAGGCAACCAGGCCGTAGATAGGCTCGGGGGAGTCGATGGAATGACCGCCTGCGAGCGGAATGCCGGCGGCGTGACATACCGACTCGCCGCCCGAGAGGATGTCGCGAATGGTCTCCACCGGCAACACCTTCACCGGCATGCCGACGATGGCCAGCGCCATGATGGGCGTCGCTCCCATCGCGTAAATGTCCGAAAGGGCGTTAGTGGCGGCGATGCGGCCAAAGTCATAAGCATCGTCTACGATGGGCATGAAAAAATCGGTGGTCGCCACGATCGCCTGCGAGGCGTTCAATTGATACACTGCGGCGTCGTCGCTGGTTTCCGCACCCACCAAGAGATTGGGAAAGGCCATTTTTTCCTTGGCCGTCGACAAAATAGACTCCAGCACCGCCGGGGCAATTTTGCAGCCGCAGCCGCCGCCGTGAGACAATTGCGTCAATTTGATTTCAGCCATTTGCGGACTCCGCCATATTTATGCTTTTCAAGGTCGCGAACGTATCACAGCTTGAGCAGTTTGACGAGATCATCGACGTCCGCTCTCCGGCAGAATTTGCCGAGGATCATATTCCCGGCGCCATTAACTGCCCGGTTCTGGACAACGATGAGCGGATTCGCGTCGGCACGCTGTACAAACAGGTTTCTCCATTCGAAGCGCGCAAAGTCGGCGCGGCGCTGGCCGCCAAGAATATCGCCCGACACATCGAAGAACGCTTCGCTGATCGCCCCAAATCCTGGCGCCCGCTGATCTGCTGCTGGCGCGGCGGCCAACGCTCCGGCTCCATGGCGCTGATCTTCGCACAGATAGGCTGGCCAGCGCATCAGTTGGAGGGCGGCTACAAAGCCTACCGTCGCCAAGCGCTGCAATGGCTGGATGAGCTGCCGGGCCAGCTCAAGCTGCGCGTGATCTGCGGCCCCACCGGCTCCGGCAAAAGCCGCTTGCTGCATGCCTTGGCGCGCGCAGGCCACCAAGTGTTGGATCTGGAGCAGTTGGCCAATCACCGCGGCTCGGTGCTCGGCCGCCTGCCGGACTTGCCGCAACCGCCGCAAAAGTGGTTCGACACCTTGCTGCTGCAACAGATTCGCGGCCTGGACCCCATGCGACCGGTCTTCATCGAGTCGGAAAGCAAGAAAGTGGGCTTCGTCACCCTGCCCGATGCGCTGTATCGTCAGATGCACCAAGGCGACTGCCTGCTGATCGACGTGCCCTTGGCCGAACGCGTGCGCTTCCTGCTGGAAGATTACGCCTTCTACCTGCAAGACCCCGAGGCCTTGATCCGCCAGTTGGGGTTCTTGAAGGGCTTGCACTCAGGAGAGCAATTGGACGCCTGGAACCAGATGATCCGAGCCGACCGCTTTGATGCGCTGGTAGCCGATTTGCTGGCCAAGCACTATGATCCGCTCTACTACCGTTCGCTGGGAAAGCATTACCCGCAACTGGCCGAAGCCGTGCCTCTACGGCTGGACAGCCTGGCACCGGAAGGGCTGGATCTGGCCGCCTCGCGCATCATCTGAGAACATGTTTACGATCTAGCGAGACAAGGCGAAAACGACGGAGAAAGCGGAATGTACACGTGCATCTTGGGCTTGTTTTTAACGCCGCATCGCTGAAGCGCAACTGATCGTAAACCGGTTCAACGTCCGCCTCGCCGAGCGGCGCTGATCGCGACGCGAAACTGCGGTATCATCAGAACATCCTAATTCATCCGCGGCGCCGCGCCGCGCCCCGACTCCGCGCGCATGACCCCACACGCTCAACTTGACTGGCACGACGGTCAACCGGTTTCCCTCGCATTCGGCGATGTCTACTTCTCCCGCGCCTCCGGCCTGGACGAAACCCGCCATGTTTTCCTGCGGCACAACCGCTTGGTCGAACGCTTCGCCGAACTGCCCGCCGGCGGCCACTTCACCATTGCGGAAACCGGCTTCGGCACCGGCCTGAATTTCTTGTGCGCGTGGGAGTGTTTCCTGCAATACGCGCCGGCCGATACGCGCCTGCACTTCATCAGCGCGGAGAAGTTTCCGCTGACCCCGCGCGACCTGACCCAAGCGCTGGCGCTCTGGCCTCAGCTAGCCGGCCTGACCCAACAATTGCTGGCCCAATACCAGGCGCTGCCCCCTGGCTGGCACCGCCTGCTGTTGAGTCAGGGACGCGTCACGCTGACCTTGCTGATCGGCGATGTTCTGGAAGTGCTGCCGGAGGTGGACGCTCGCGTCGACGCCTGGTTCCTCGACGGCTTCGCCCCGTCCAAGAACCCGGACATGTGGCAACCGGAGTTGTTCCAGACCATGGCGCGGCTCTCCGCGCCCGG
Organism: Chromobacterium haemolyticum; assembly: GCF_002081825.1. Classification (GTDB taxonomy): domain Bacteria; phylum Pseudomonadota; class Gammaproteobacteria; order Burkholderiales; family Chromobacteriaceae; genus Chromobacterium; species Chromobacterium fluminis. The sequence goes on from NZ_MUKU01000012.1 coordinate 90,340, forward strand.
CGCCACCTTCGCCACGTTCACCAGCGCGGGTTTCGTGCGCCGCGGCTTGAGCGAAGCCGGCTTCGCCGTCAGCAAAACCGCCGGTTTCGGCCATAAGCGGGAAATGAGCCACGGCCATTTGCAAACCCTGCCCGCCGGAGAGTGGTCGCCGCCGTGGTTCGCGCGCCCGGCGCGGCGCCATGGCGAACGCAGCGCCATCGTCATCGGCGGCGGCATCGCCGGCGCCGCCAGCGCCTACAGCCTGGCTTGCCGCGGCTGGCAGGTCACCGTGGTAGAACGCCTGCCCGAACTGGCCCGCGGCGCTTCCGGCAACCCGCAAGGCGTGCTGTACACCAAGCTGTCTTCGCACTTCACCCCGCTGACCCGCCTGATCCTGTCCGGCTACGCTTACAGCCTCCGCACGCTGAAAACCCAATTGCCGGAAGACGACGCGAACTGGCGCGGGTGCGGCGTATTGCAATTGGCCTACGATGCGGCCGAGGCTGAGCGCCAGCAAGGCTTGGCCTCGGCCGGTTTCGGCGCCGATTTCCTGCGCCCGGTCGACGCCAGCGAGGCCAGCGAGCTGGCCGGCGTCGAACTGCAGCACGGCGGCCTGTTCTTTCCGGAAGGCGGCTGGGTCAACCCGCCCGCTCTGGTGCGCAAACTGGTGGAACATCCCAATATCCAAGTTCGCACTAGCCGCACCATCGTGGAGCTGGACTACAACCCGCTGGATAAAAGCTGGGTCGCCATCGGCGATGAAGGATCCGTGGCCATCGGCTCCGTGGTCATTCTGGCCGGGGCGGCGGAAACCGGCTCCTTCGACGCCACCCAGCACCTGCCCTTGAAAAAGATTCGCGGCCAAGTCACCGTGGCGCGCGCCACCGAACACAGCGAGGCGCTGCGCACCGTGCTGTGCGGCGAAGGCTATATCTCCCCGGCCCGTTTCGGCGAACACTGCCTGGGCGCCACCTTCAAATTCAACACCGAAGATCTCGGCGTCAATCTGTTCGAGCATCAGGAAAATCTGCAAATGCTGGCGGGGCTGGCGCCCAGCCTCTACCAGGCCTTGGGCGGAGAAGGTTTGCTGGACAAAGCCCTGGCCGGGCGCGCCGCGCTGCGCTGCACCAGCCCGGACTACCTGCCCATCGTCGGCCCGGTCGCCCACGCGCAAAGCCTGATCGACGCCTATTTGCCGCTGAGCAAGGACGCTTCCTTGAAACTAAGCGCCGCCGCTCCCTGGATAGACGGTCTCTACGTCAACACGGCCCATGGTTCGCGCGGCATGATCACCGCGCCGCTGTCCGGCGAAATCCTCGCCGCCCTGCTGGAGGACGAGCCGGCCCCGGTGGCCCGCAGCCTGATGCAAGCCACCCACCCCAGCCGCTTCCTGATGCGCGACCTGATGCGCAACAAAGTCCCCCAGCGGAGCTAACGCGGGCCGAGGGCCAACGCAAAAAGCCCCCAACGCGCCAAGCGCCGGGGGCCAAGAACAGCGGCGGGAGTTTCAGGCGGCGGATTTGGCCGCCGTCTCCACCGCCTCGCGGATATCGTCGGGAATGGATACCGACTTGCCCGCCTGATAATCCACCCACACCAGCGTTACCTCGCCGCTGGCGTACACCACGCCGGGGTCGTCGCGCCGATAAAAATGGTGACGCAGCTTCAAGCTGCTGCGTCCCAGCTTTTCCAATTCGATGGTAATGTCGAGCGTGGCCGGATAAGTGATCTCCTTGCGAAACACGCAGGAAGTGCCCGCCAGCACCGGCCCGCAGCCGGAAGGATCGATGCCGTGCCCCAAGCTCTCCAGCCAATCCAGGCGGATCTGCTCCAGATAACGGAAATAATAGGTATTGTTCAAATGCCCGACGGCATCCATATCTCCCCAACGCATCACGATGCTGCGGGTGTCGATTACCGGATAATGCTTGTCCACGCTCTTCCCCTTGAAAGGCGGGCCGGCGCGGCGTCCATCAAGCACCACTCACGGCCGGCGCGCCATGATGGTTTGCACTGCGTGCATGATAACGGCCAATCCCTTCCGGGTCACATAGCGTCACATAAAACACAACAAATCCAAATATCCGCCTTCGAAACAAAACGGCATACTGGTCTCCGTCAGCAGCCAGGGCTCGCAAGAGTCCTGATCTGGCATGATCAGCGCGCGGGTTCTGTTGGAAATTACCTACCCCTTCTGGCCAGCGCGTTGGTCTCCTGAGCGAAGGTGCAAATTGGGGCCCCATCTGGGGCTCTTTTTTTATGCTCCGCGGCCCCGCTCCAAAACAAAAGCGCGAATTCATTGCGCAAATGTTAAGCCCGCCCCGATTTCATCACAGCCCGTCACACAAGCCCCCAATAATCACTCTATTTGGCCAGTGCCGGCAGGCGCATACTGCCTCCATCGAATTCGCTCTCCCCCGAGGGCGGTTTGATACGATCGAAGCGCTGTTCGCTGTGGATACACGCCCTCCGGCAGCTGCGTCGATCACCTGAGCGAAGGTGCAATTCAGAGCCCCCTTACCGGGGCTCTTTTTTTACCTTCCATCCAAAGCGGAGCGAACCGCTGCCGCCCGCATGCTTTCGTGATAGACTCGCCTGACGCGAAGCAAAAAAAAGAGGCCGCACAAAGGCGGCCCAAACGGGGATCTCAATTCACAAAGTGTCCAAGTACAAACTTGGCGCGTCAAAACTAAAGCACAGACGGACGACGTCTACATAACGCAAACTCAATCGAAGGCCCTACAAGCGGCTTGAAACAATAAGTAAAAACCCGCTTGCCGAATCCTCATGCCAGCCTTGAAGCGGCATGACTCGTATACTATCGGCTACGCCGCCGGGCAAATATAAGATTATTCTTAAAATTTTCGTGTTTTATTCCAAAGCCCTGAAGGCGGCCGGCAGCCTTTCTTGACAAGCGCGGCGAACGCTTTTCTAATCGCAAATTTCCCGCCTTTGTGCGCCCCCTCATTTACCATCACAGGAAACCTCCATGACCATTCGAGTCAACGGCATCGAAATCACCGAAGATATGGTGCAAGCGGAACAAGCCCACTACGCTGACGCGCCGAACCCGCACGATGCCGCCGTTCAGGAACTGATCCTGCGCGAGCTGCTGCTGCAGAAAGCCAAGTCCATCGGCATCGACACCGCCGACCAAGGCACCGCCATCGGCGCCTTGCTGGAACAAGAGCTGCAGGTTGACGCCGTAGACGAAGCGGCATGCCTGGCGTTTTACAATCAATACCCAGAGCGTTTCAGCAGCGGCGAATCCGCCGTGGCCAGCCACATCCTGTTCGCGCTGGGCGAAGGCCTGGCCGGCAGCCTGGCCAAGGCCAAGGCGGAAGGCGTACTGGAGGAAATCAAAGCCAACCCGGCCCGCTTCTCCGACCTGGCCCGTGAACACTCCACCTGCCCGTCCGGCCAACAAGGCGGCAGCCTGGGTCAGTTCGGCCGCGGCCAGATGGTGCCGGAATTCGAACAGGCGGTATTCAGCACCGACGCCGGCCAGATCGCGCCGGACCTGGTGCAGACCCAGTTCGGCTACCATATCATCCAGGTGCAGGAACGCCACGAAGGCGGCAAAGTGAGTTTTGAGGAAATCAAGGACCGCTTGCAGCAATATCTGAACGACATGGCCGGCAACAAGGCGATGCAGGCCTATCTGGGCCAATTGGTGGCCGCCGCCCAAATCGAAGGCTATGCGATGCCGGCGCTGTAAGCCACGGCTCGAACCCGTACAAAACCGAGGCGCAGTCGCGCCTCGGTTTTTTTGCGCGCATCAGTTGCGACCGCGCAGCGACGCCCCCACCGGCCTCGAGAATGGGAAGCCGTCCTTGCGGTCCCAATTGATCGACCAGCTCATCACTCCGCGGAACGTCGGGTAGGCCTGATTCGGCTTGACTACGCCGCAGTTCTTCAACACCATTAGACAATCCAGTGATTTGATGACGGTATCCGCGCTGACAAAACCAGAGTTGGCGGAACTACGCCCGGAAGGCACGCCAAAGGCCACCTTATCCGGCCGCAAGCCCTTGAAACTGCCCGAAGCACCGTAAGCCAATGGAAAACCTTCAATCAACATCTTGCTGCCGCCCACCAGCATATCCACGCTGCCCTCCGCCAAGGCGGCGTTGGAATACGGCGTGTTCAGCCCGCCGTTGTTGTAGTACTGGACATGAATCACGCTCAAATCGTCGCGCAAGGCGTCGATGATAGGCAGATAAGCGCCCCAGACGCTGCCGTAGGCAACGTAGCCGCCCTGAACATAGGGATGCTCCGGCGCCATCGACAGGTAAAAGCCCGCCCCCACCTTGGTTTTCAACTGTTTCACCGCGCCAATCAGGTTGCTGATGATGGGCGCGCCCTGCGACACACCACTTTCCAGATCCAGATCGATGCCGTCGAAGCCGAATTTGACGATGATGGCGTAGAGGCTATTGACGAAATTCTGCGCCTGCACCGAAGTGTTCAGCGTGACCGAGCCATTCTGCCCGCCCAGCGACAGCACCACCTTCTTGCCTTTGGCCTGCTTGGCGCGAACATCCTGGATGAACTGCGTCTCGGAACCGGCCTTGGGATCCAGCGTGAAGCTGAGATTGCCGTTGCCGGCATCGTCGGCGAAGGCGACGACGATCACATCCCAATCGTCGCTAACCTGGCTGAGCGGATAGGTATCGCCGCTGGGATTGGTGAAATTATGCCAATACCCGACCAGCGCATGCTTGGCGAACGGCGCGGACGGGCCCGGAGATGGCGATGGCCCTGGGGACGGCGTCGGCTCCGGCGCCGCGCCGCAGCTTCCTCCAGCCTGCCACAGCGTGGGCGTGGCCGGCGGATTCCAATTGGTGCCCACATAAGCGGTATGCGTCGCGCGCGCGGTGAAATTGGCCGCCGCATAAGCCGCCACATCGCCCGCCTGGTAAGTTGAGCCCTCTCTCCAATCCGGACACGCGGCGGCCAAGACCGGCCCAGCGCCCAACATCATTGCGCATACCGGCGCCAACAGCATGGCTTTCCCCTTCGAGTACATGCGGCATCCTCCTTTGCGATACGACAGCACGCGCTGCCGGCGGATGCCGGATTGGACGCAAGCTGGTATTTGATTGGTATTACATCAAACACGTAATGTCAAAGGCATTTTTTGATCAATGCGACAGCCGGGGCAATTTTCTACAATACGTCCCTCCCCGGCCCGGCTACTTTGTCCGCAACAGCCAAAGGCGGATATCCGGCCGCCGCGCTACCCACCGTCAGGAGACATCATGAATCAGACTCTCGCCATGACCGGCTTCGCGCTGGCCGCCTCCATCACGCCGGGCCCGGTCAACCTCGTCGCGCTCAGCTGCGGCGCTCGCTACGGCGCGCGCGCGGGCATGCGCCATGTTGGCGGTGCCACCGCCGGCTTCACCCTGCTTCTATTACTGACCGGACTGGGTCTGGAGCAGACCTTGCGACAATGGCCGGCGCTAACCCAGACGCTGCAGTGGGCCGGCGTGACCTTCTTGCTCTATATGGCGTATCAATTGGCTCGCAGCGACGGCACGCTGGATATGGACAAGAACGGCGCTCGGCCAAGCTGGTGGCGCGGCGCGGCGATTCAATGGTTGAACCCCAAGGCCTGGATCGCGGCGCTGGCGGGCTGCGCGGCGTTCACCTCCGGCCAAGACGCGACGGCGTTATGGCGCTTCGCCGCGCTCTACTTTCTGATTTGCTACGTCTCAGTCGGCTGCTGGGTGGTGGCCGGGGCCTGGCTAGGGCAAAAGCTGGAGTCGCCCAGGCGGCTGCGCCTCTTCAATCAGACAATGGCTTTATTACTGGGGCTAAGCGCGTTGGGCTTGCTGAACTGAGCCGGCGCGGTACTGCCCCGGCGTGGCGGCGACATACTGTTTGAAGATTTTATGCAGATGGGCCTGGTCGGAAAAACCGGCGGCCTGCGCCACTTGCGCCAAGGGCAGCCCGCCGCGCACCAGCCGCCGCGCCAGCTGCACCCGCTGATTCAGCAAAAAGTCGTGAGGCGTGACCCCGTAACGCCGTTTGAACGCGCGAATCAGATAGGAGGCCGACAAGTCCGCCGCCGCGCAGATGTCCTCCAGGCGCAAAGTCTGGTCGCAATGCGCCGCGATATACTCCGCCGCGCGCGCCAAACGCTGGCTCGACTCCGCCGCCGGTTCGACGGCCAAGCCCAAGACTCTGTGCGCGCCGCCGAAAAAAGCCGTAGCCGCCGCGTCCTTCTCCAGAAGCTCCCGCCCCTCCGCGCACAGCAAGTCGAACAAAGCGTTGAAGCCGGCGAACAAACGCGGGTCCCGGCTCGCCGCGTCGCCAAAGGGACGAAAGCCGCCACTCTGATCCAGACCAAGCGTTTGCTGCAAGCCGCCGAGCCAGGCGACGTCCACATACAGCATGCGATAGGACCAGGCCTGCCCCGCCACGGGATTGCAGGCATGAATATCGCCCGGATTCATCAACACCAGGGAGCCTCGCTCGCTGCGGCGCACTTTGCCGTTGAAGTAGTCGCAGGCGCCCGCGGTGATGACGCCGATGGAAAACGTCTCGTGCGCGTGTCTGGCGTAACAGACGCGGCGTCCATCGGCCACAGAGCGAGCCTCGAACTGCGGCAAAGCCGCATCGCGCCAGAAGCGTTGATCGACCCTATGCCTCCCGGTCGCGGGTAGGGACGCGGCGAATGGCTCCGACATCGGCCTACTCCCCTTTCATCCAGTAAAACAACATGCCCAGCCATTCCCGCAGCGCGGCGTGACATTCCTGCATCGCCCGCCCGCTGGGCAGCAACCAGGCCACGCCGCCTCCATCGTAACGGATGAAGGCGGTTGGCGCGGCTGTCACGTCCAGAGCCTGACGCTGGAAAAACGGCAAGGCCCGGCGCAAATGCCAGCTCTGGCTGACCAACGCAATCCGCTTGACCCCGGCCGCGTGCAACAGGCCGGCGGAATATCGGGCGTTTTCCAACGTGGTGTTGGAACGCGCCTCCACCCAACGCGGGACAATACCGTATTCCTCGCGCAGGACCCTAGCCATCACCTCAGCCTCCGCTTCTCCGCCCATCGGCGCGCCGCCTGTCAGCAGGATCGGCTTGCCGCTTTGACGCGCCAACCGCGCGGCGTAACGCAGCCGCGCCAACGAATCCGCGCCGGGCTCCATCCCGCCGTATTCTGGCGCCGGCTTCTTGCCGCCGGACAACACCACAATAGCTTCCACCCGGCTCAGTTGCTCGGTGCTAATCACCGGATAACGTTCCAGGCTCCGGTTCAGCCACATCGCCGTCATCGGCGTGCTCAGGACGTACAAGCCCGCCATGCCTAACATCAGCAGGCAGGCCCCCAAGCGTCGCCAACGGCGACGCAGCCACAGTCCTAGCGACATCAGCAGCAACATGTTCAGCGGCGGCAATAACAAGGAGCCCAAGACCAAGTGGACCAATACTTGCGCGGAAATTGAGGAAACCATGGGAAATGACAATGCGTTGATTTGGCGCCAGTTAAACATGCGACGCCCGGCAAATCAATGCAGCGGAAACCAGATGGCCGCATAGGCGCGGCGGTAGCCGTTGTCCGGGTCGTAACCGATACTCAGATAACTATCGCGTATCGTCTGCTTGACCAGCAAATGAGGCTGGGTGACGTAAAGGCTGGGCAGCTGACCGGCAAAGGCCCGGTTTAGCTCGTCGGCCATCTGCCAACCATGCAGGTGCAAGGGTTCGGCGATGGTCGCTTCCTGCATCAAGCCCGCTCGAATCCGCCTCATCGCGCTCAGCGAGCCGTCTCCCAATGAGATATTCACGACGGAGGCGTTCAGCTTCCCCAGCGGGTGGCCGATGGAATCGTAATACAAGTCGTTGATGCCTATGCTGTGGGTCCAGGCCTTGCCGTGGCGCTGATACAACTCGGTCACCTTATCCGGCAGCTCCTGCTGGACCTGGGCCAGCGAAATGTCCTCCACCGCCAAAACCTTGCAGCGCTGGCAAGCTTGCAGTTGCCGCACCGCCTGCCTGGTTTTGGCGGTGGCGATGGCAAAACGGCTATCGGTGAACAACACCACGCCGATCGGACCGCGGCTGCTGGCCACGATGTAGTCGGCGGCGGCTTGCGCCGCGGCCAACGGGCTGGTGGTGATATTGGTGAACAACAAGCCGGGCAAGGGTCCGGGTTTGTCGCCGGCATGCCAGCCAAGCACAGTCACGCCCTGCGCATGCAGACGTTGAATCTGCGGCAGAAACTCCTGAGCGTCGAAGCCCCCCAAGGCCACGGCGGCCGGCCGTTCCCGCTGCGCTCTCTCCAGAAACTGGAGCAGCGAACTCCGCTGCCCCTGACCGTCCAGCAGCGTCAAGCGCCAGCCCAACAAACGTCCGGCCTCGGCCAAACCCCGGTAGACCCCAACCACGCCGCCGTTGCGCAGATCCGAGGCCAAAAACCAGACGCTGCGGCCAGGCTGTGCCGCCGGACCGCTGACGGGGCCGTCCCACTCGACCCACTCCCGCGCCGGGTTGTCCCGCGCTTGCGGAGCGTCAGCACCTATGACCGCGGAGCCGGCGATGGCGGACTCCACGCTCAGCAGACACAGGAGCAGTATAAGAAGGCGCAACATGGACCCACTATAGACCACGGCCGGATCAAAGCGCCGCGCCGCCCCCCGCCAGCAATTGGCCGGCCACTTCCGCCGCCACGGCGAACAACAGCGGCGACAGACGCTGCGCCTGCAAACCCGTCGCACCATGCCGGCTGATCGCCAGTCCGTTCCATGGCATGCGCTCGCCGATCAGGCAAGCTGCCAGCTTGCCGCCGCCTCTCTCGGCCGCGGCCTCAATCTCCGGCAGACGCCGACGCAAAGCGCGGCACACGTCGGCCTCCGCCACAAAAGCCAAAGCCACCCCGGCCGCCACCCGCCGGATGCGCAGGCAGAATGCGCCGATTCCCGGCGCCGTCAGCCACAGCAGCAGGTCCAAGTCGTCCAGCTCCGGCTCGGACTCGCGCTCCAGCGCATCCTCGACGCTCAATGCCAGCGTCGGACCGCCCCAGAGCCAAAACGGCAAGGTCAGCGGCAAGGGCGGCTCGCCAGTGGCCTGTCTGACGCCGGCCAGAGCCAGTTCCGGCAGCTGTTGCAACAAAGCGCCCGGCAGATGATTGCCACCCGCCTGCTGAAACTGAGTCGCGGCCTGAGTCAGCCGTCCCAACAAAGCCTGTCGCCAGGATTGAGCCAGTTCAGCCGCAGTCGGCAGCGGTTTCGCCAGCTTCGGCATCGCAGCCTGCTCCAGTTGCCAGGCTCGCGCCGGCGCTTCGTCGCCGCCGTCCTTGTCCGGCTTTTCCAGCACCAGCGACAGCTGGAGTCGCGGCTGCGTGGCTAGCACCAGCACTTTCAACACTGTGCCGGGCGTCAACTCCGTCGCGCCTTGCGGCCAAGCCGGCAGGTTCAGCAGAATGCCTTCGCCGCTCAATAGCGGGCGACCGTCCGCGCCCGGGCTCAACACGGCCTGCCACTCCCGGCCCGGCGCAAGCTCCGCGCCCGGCTGCGCGCCGTTCGAAATCGGCGCGCTCGGCGTGACCGGGGTCGCCGCCGTGATCGCTCGGATTGAAATAGCCGTGCTCCTTCAAAAAAACCACTCGCATGACGCAAAAAAAGCCAGCCGCATACGCAGCTGGCTTTGGATACGCGCCGGATCGACGCTGAATCGTAAATTACTGCAGCAGGGACATGGCCAGGCTGCTCATGCTGCCGCTTTGCTTCAGCATGGAAGTGCCGGCTTGCATCAGCATTTGCTTGGAAGTCATGCTGGCGCTTTCGTTGGCGTAGTCGGTATCCATGATACGACCCTTGGCGGCCAGGGTGTTGTTGTTGACGTTGGCCAGGTTGTTGTTCACGTGGTCCAGACGGTTGGCGTTGGCGCCCAGGGAGGAGCGAACCGAACCTACCGAATCCAGAGCGGCCTGGATGGTGTTGATGGTGTCGGTCTTGCCGATTTCGTCGCCATTGGTGGCCTTATCTACCGCGGCCTGGCCGTCTTGCTGTGCCTTCAGCGCGGTTTCGTAAGCGGTTTTCTTGGTTGCATCGGTCGGAGCGGCGTCGTAAGCGGCTTTGGCGGTGTCGGTCGCGGTCACCAGGGCCGGCATCGCATCGGTAGCGGTCTTGACAGCGGCGGCGTAGGCGGTGCCGGCGGCGTCATCCTTGAAGAAGGTCTTGGAAACGCTGCCCAGCGCATTGTTCAGCGCGGTCATGCCGTCCTTCATGTTCACCGTCATGGATTCGTCGGCCGACGCGCCGATCTGGAACTTCATCTCATCGGTCAGCTTGCCGCCTTGCAGCAGTTTCTCGCCGCCGAAGGAGGTGTTCTTCATGATGTTGGTCAGTTCCTTGCCCAGTTCGGCGAATTCGGACTGCATCGCGCTCTTGTCGGCCTTGGTGGAGGTGGCGTTGGCGCCTTCGGTGGACAGGTCCTTCATGCGCTGCAGGATGTTGGACACTTCGTTCAGCGCGCCTTCGGCGGTTTGCAGCATGGAGATGCCGTTCTGCGCGTTCTTCATCGCCACTTGCATGCCGCGGCTTTGCGCGTCCAGACGGGTGGCGATCTGCAGGCCGGCGGCGTCGTCCATTGCGGAGTTGATGCGGAAGCCGGTGCCCAGACGGGTCATCGAGGTGGACAGCGCGGTTTGGGTGCCGGTCAGGTTGGACTTGGTGTTCAGTGCGGCGATATTGGTGTGCAGGCTCAGCATAGCTTTTGCTCCAGAAGTCAGGTTGGTTGGTCCGGCATCGCTGCCGTCACCATCACAAGGCGGCGGCGGAGAGGCAAACTTAAGCTCAATTGAAATGTGAAAAATCACATCGACCATGCTTCGCTCCGCATCGACGACAATTCACGCCATCATCAATCGGACCGCTCCAGCCCCCGCGGCTTGGCCACGCGGCGCCTTAAAGCCAGTAGCCACCGCCCCCGCAACTTGCTATCGTCGATTCATTCTCTGCGTTAACGCATCGCCGGAGCCCCCATGGCACTATCCTTTTCCGAGCTGATCGCTCAGTACTGGTCTACCCCCAAGTGGGAAATCAATCTGCTCATCACGCTAAACCTGTTCGGCGGCCTGCTGCTGGGTTGCCTGATGGGTTACGAGCGCTGGTTCAACGGCCGCGCCGCCGGCATGCGCACCTATGGCCTGGTATCCATGGCCTCCGCCGCGGCCATCAGCATCGTCGGTTATTCCGGCTACTGGTACGGCGGCCTCTATCCCGACATGACCCATGGCGACATGACCCGGGTGGCCCAAGGCGTCCTGACCGGCGTCGGCTTCCTGGGCGCCGGCATGATCATGAAGGAAGGGCTGAGCATCAGCGGCCTCACCTCCGCCGCCTCGATCTGGATGTCCTCTGTGATCGGCATCCTGGTCGGCGTCGGTTTCTACGCCGCCGCCATCGCCATTACTTTGCTGTGCGTGCTGTGCATGCTCTCCATCAATCAGATGGAGAACCGCTTGCCGCGCCGCTTCAGCCTGTTCATCGTCATCCGCTTCAAGCCGGAATACCAATGGACGGTGCAGACGCTCAGCGCCGGTCTGCTTCGCTTCGGCGTGCGTCTGCACGAGGACAGCATCGCGCTGAACGCCGGCCCGGACGCCACCGAATGGAGCTTTCTGGTCTCCGCGCAAAACCGGCGCGACCTGATCAATGTCGTGGACCTGTCGCGCGAAATCATGCAGATCGACCATATCGAAACCCTCAGCATCCAGCCCGCGCGCAATTAAGGCCTATCGCCCGGCCGGCCCGCCGGCTAGGTGTTTCCACGCCATCAAGTTTCCCTCCGGATTGACGATATCAGTTCACCTACACTTCCTGTTCCGGAGTCTGCAATGCGAGTCGCGTCCATGGCGCTGTCGATGAGCAGCCAATACAGCTTCAGCCAAAGTCTCAGCGTTCAACAACAAAGCCGCACCTGGGCGCAGCTGCCCCCGTCCTCCCCTCCGGCCAAACCCTCCTCCGACGTCAGCCTAAGCTCCGACGGCGTCAACGCCAGCGCCAAGGACAAGGCCTTCGCCGATGGCATGACGCCGATGCTGGGGCTGATCAAGGACATTCTGGAAAAGGTGCTGGGCGTCAAGTTCAAGGTTGTTGACGGCACTTTGCAAAGAGACGACGGCCAAGATGAACCATCCGCCGACTCGCGCCCCGCGCGATCCGGCCAGTCCTCTGTCCCGCAGTCGCAGCAAGCGCGCGCCGGCGGCGAACTCAAACAAACCGTTGACTATCAGGAAAGCGAAAGCCTGGCGTTTTCGGCCAAGGGTTCGATCAAGACCCAAGACGGACGCGAGTTCAATTTCGCGCTGGACGTGCAAATGAGCCGCAGCTTCGAATACCACAGCAGCAGCACGATACAGTTTGGCAACGGCAAGGCCACCGACCCGCTGATGCTCAGTCTGGGCAACGACGCCGGCAGCTTCAGCGGCGCCAGCGTCAGCTTCGACCTGCAAAGCAACGGCAAGCAAACCCAGCTGCCCTTCATCAACAACGGCGGCTGGCTGGCCCTGGACCGCAACGGCGACGGCAAGATCAATGATGGCAAGGAATTGTTCGGCACCCAATCAGGCAACGGCTTCGCCGATCTGGCCAAGCTGGACGGCAACGGCGACGGCGTGCTGGACGACGGCGACGCCGCGTTCGCGCAATTGAAGCTCTGGTCCGGCCGCGACGGCGACAAGGACCAGTTGATGGGCTTGAAGGAATTGGGCATCGGCGCCATCCTGCTGCCCAGCGTGGACAGTCCGTTCAGCATCAAGAACGCCGACAATCAATCCCAAGCCGACATCCGCCGTTCCGGCGTCTATCTGACCGAAGACGGCCGCGCCGGCCGCGTCAGCCAGGTAGACGTCTACGGCTGAACCCGGCCCGCGCCAACGACAAAGGCCGCTTGCGCGGCCTTTGTCGTATCCGGCGGACGCCGGTCAGGAGATATAGTTGAACAGCGAGAGCTGAGTCACCTTGTTATAGGTCAGCTGGCTGTATTTCAACGAGGTCTGCGCCAAGGTGAAATCAGAGATCGCCTGCGGCATGTCCAGATCCTGCAAATCGCCAATGCTGCTGGCGTACTGCAATTTCAGGCTGCCCCCTACATTCTGCATATTGTCGTTCTGCTGGCCGCGAGCGCCGATGGACGCCAACGCTAGCGACATCTGCTGCTGAGCCGAGTCGATGGCGTTGATCGCGCTGTTCAACTGGGTTCCGAAGTTGGCTGGCTTTGGATTCTGGCCCAACAGGGTGTTCAGCTGAATCAGGCCATCGAAGGCCGCGGTGGCGCTGCCGCCCGGCGTGCCGAACACCGTGCTGCCCGGATCGGAAATCGTCATCTGCTGCGAGGCGCTGATCTGTACACTGCGCTGGCCGGTATCGCCCAGATACGAAGCCGGCGGCACCGCCGACAGGCTGACTGCGAAAGGCAGCGTATCGGTCTTGTTGCCGCTGAACAGATAATTGCCGCGGCCGTCCGTGGAGTTGGCGTAGGTCGTCAACTCGGTAATGCCCTCCTGCAACTGCTTCTGAATCGCCTGCAGCTCGGTTGGGCTCAAGGCGCCGCTGCCGGCGGAAATCGCCAGGCTCTTCATGCTGGCCATCAGGTCCGACGAACTTTTAATCGCGGTCTCGGACAGCGACAGCCAAGAGCTCACTGCCTGGGTATTGCTGATGTACTGGCTGTTCTGGCCCTGCGACTGACTGATCAGCAGAATGCGCGCCGCGGCCACCGGATCGTCGGCCGGCGTCACCACCCGCTGCTGATTGTCGATCTGCATCGTGAGCTTGTAAATGCTGGCCTGCAAGCTCTGCATATTGTTCAGGCCGGACTGATAAATGTTGTTGGAGCTGATACGCATCGGTCTCTCCTTAGCCCATCAGGTTCAGAATGCTGGAGAAGGTGGTTTGCGCCACCTGTATCACCTTGCTGCACGCCTGATAGGACTGTTGATACTTGATCAGATTGGCCGCCTCCTGATCCAGGCTCACCCCGGTGACGTTGGACAGGCTTTCCGTGGTCTGCTTCAACGTATTCAGCATGGCCGCGGACTGCAATTGCGCGGTATTGGTCTGATTGCCCACCGAAGCCACCAGCGTCGAATAATAGGAACCATAGGACTGATTGCCCACCAGCTTAAGGTTCTGCTGCGCCAGCAACTCGCGCAAATTGGTGTTGTCGCCCGGCGGCGGCTTGGTGCCGGCCGGGGCCGGCCCCACGGTAAAAGTCTGGCCGTTGATCGGCGCGCCGGACAGCTGAAAGCTGACACCCACGTCCACCGGCGGCACCGCCGTTGTCTGCAACTTGAAGCTGTTGCTGGCACCACCGCCCACCGGAACCACATTGTAAGGTCCGCCGCCGTTGGGGCCGGTGATGGTGGCGGTCATCGTCGCCGGACTGCCGGCGGCGGTAACGGTCATCCCGGTCATGCCGATGGACGGATGGGTACCGGTGCCGGGAAAAACCGGCGGGACGCTATTGATGCTGCCCGCGTAACCGCCCGGCAGCGTGGCCCACACGCCGCTCATGGTGACGCCGTTGCCGCCGGCACCGCCAGTGGACACCATATTGGACGCGGTGGCCAACTTATTGGGGTCGCCCATCAGTACTTGCAGATTGCTGGCCGCATTCTGCGGATTGGAGGCGTAGCCGCTCAGATCGTTGAAAATGGGTTGGCCGGCTCCGCCGGTATTGTCCACGCCCAGTTGATTCTGATAATTGATTGAAGCGGAAAAATTGATCGCCATCGTGCCCAACTGCTGCCGAGCCTGCAGCAGGGGACCATCGCGAAAGTTCAGCAAACCACCCAGCTGGCCGCCGGAAACCAGATTGTTCGGAATCGCCGTCACCGTGCCGTTGGGATTGTTGAACACCAATTGCAAGGTGGTGGGATCGCTGGGCAGCGGCTGGGTGGCCAGGGTGTTGGTCTGACCGCCGGTCACCAGGGTCTGGCCGTTGCCGATATACACCGAGTAAGTGCCATCCGCCTGCGGCACCGCCTTGGCGCTGACCAACTTGTTCAGCTCCAGCATAGCCTGATCGCGCTGGTCCATCAGCGTATTGGGCTGCGCGCTCAGCTGATTGCCGCCGGTCAATGCGGCGATTTCGGTATTGAGGCTGGCGATCTGCGTGGCCAGCGCGTTGATGCTGTCCACCGTGGTCTTGATCTGGCCGTTGGCGCCGGACTGCAGCTGTTGTAGCTGTCCGTCGATGGTGGCGAACTTGGTGCTCAAGGCCTGAGCCATGTTCAACACGGTCTGCCGGCTGGGAATGGCGTCCGGCTGCTGCGACAGCGTCTGCATCGCGCCGAAGAAATCCTGCAAGGCGGGGAGGATGGACACGTCGGTCGACGCCATCAGATTGTTGATCTGATTCAGTTGCTTGACCTGGGTGCTGTAATAGCTGCTGTTGGTCTGCGCGGTTTGCACCTGACCGGACAAGAATTTGTCATAGGTGCGCAGCACATTGGTAACGTCCACGCCCTGCCCCAGGAAGCCGAAACCCTCATATTGCGGCGTGCGGCCGGCCTGAGTGATGTATTGAACGTTGTACCCCGGCGTGGAGACGTTGGCGATGTTGTTGCCGGTTACCGACAAAGCCGTTTGAGCCGCATTCAGTCCGCTCACGCCGATCGAGAAAATATTGGAGCCCATGATTTACCTCTGTTTGCTTTATCGGCCCGACGCGCCGAAACTTGACCCTGAAGCGCAAGTTCCGCCGCCGCTGCCTTGTCCTCAACTGCGCGTGGTTTGCTGCGCCAATGTCGCCGCCACGTCCACCAGCTTGCGCGCGTAGCGCGGATCGGTGGCGTAGCCGCCGGATTGCAGCGCATGCGCGAAACCATACATGTTCTGCCCTTGGTTCAACGCGCTCTTGTAGCGCGGCGAATCCTTCAACAGACGGGCATAATCGCTGAAAGCCTCGGCGTAAGAACCGTAGGCGCGGAATTTTTCCACCCGCTTCTGTGCGATCCCACCCTCGTATTCGGTGGTCATCACGCTAACCGTGCGCCCTTGCCAATCCCCGCTGGCCTTGATGCCGAACAGATTATGGCTGTTGCTGCCGTCCGGGTGGCGGATCGCCCGCTTGCCCCAGCCGCTTTCCAGCGCCGCATGCGCGACCACCGCTTCAGGCGCCACGCCCAGTTGGGCCGCGGCCGTGCGGGCATGCGGCAACATCTCGGCGGCGAAGTCACGGCTACCGCCCTTGCCGGCCGCTTCGGTCTTGGCCTGAGCCGCCGGGGTAGCCAAGGTCAGCGCCGCGCCGGCGGTCTGCTGCGCCTCCTGGTAGGCCAGCAAGGCCTTGGAGCCACCGGTCGGACGCGCGGCCAGTTGCGGGCCCGGAGCGGCGTAAACCGTGTGCGCGCTCTTGTCGTCCGGATCGAAATTCGACTGTTTGGCGATCTGGCGATACAGCATATCGCCCAAACCCAAACCGCCGTTGGAACTCAAGGCCTGAGTCAGTTGCTGATCGTACAGGCCCTGGTAGGTGTTCAAATCGTTGGATTCGCCTTCCGGGTCGAACTTGGTCTCGCGCATATTCTTGAGCAAGGTGTTCATCAATAAGGCCTCGAACTGCGACGCCACTTGCCGCGCCGCGCCCTTTGGGTCTTTGATCGCCTGTGCCCGCAGCTCATTCAGCTGGCTCGGATCCACAGCCAACTGCCGGTTTAGCAAATCGTTGGCGCTCATGGCACCGGTATTGATGGACTGAATCGTCATTTCTCGCTCCTGGAATTCATCTAAAAGCAAGATTCGGGCCAGAAAAAAAGACGGCTGCTTGGCCGTCTTTTTTTCTGGCCTCGCAAGGCTCAGATGATCTGCAAGTCTGCTTTCAGCGCGCCGGCGGACTTCATCGCCTGCAAAATGGAAATCAGGTCCTGAGCATTCGCGCCCAGCGCGTTCAGCGCCGCCACCACTCGCGACAGATTGGCTCCATTGGGCAGGCTAATCAGCTTGCTGCCCGGGGTGTTGATGCTGATGTCCGCCTGGTTGGTCACCGTAGTCTTGCCGCCCGACAACGGATTGGGCTGACTCACTTGCGGCGTGTTGCTGACGGTTACGGTCAGGTTGCCGTGCGATACCGCGCACGGCGCCAGGGTCACCGCCTGATTCATCACGATGGAGCCGGTGCGGGCGTTGATGATGACGGTGGGGGAAACATCTGCCGGGTCGACGGCAATATTTTCCATCTTGGACAGAAACTGCACGCGCTGGTCCGGATCGAACGGCGCGCGCACTTCGATCAGCCTGCCGTCTACCGCGCGCGCGGTGCCCTGGCCGAACGATTTGTTGATCGCCTGCACCACGCGGTTGGCGGTGGTGAAATCGGACTCGCGCAGTTCCAGATTGACGAATTCGCCGGACCCCAGCGCGGTAGGCACTTCGCGCTCCACCGTGGCGCCCGCGGGAATGCGGCCCACGCTAAGCTGATTGATCTGGGCGGAGCTGCCGCCCGCCGAGGCGCCGGCGCCGCCGACGACCACATTGCCCTGCGCCATCGCGTAGATCTGACCATCCGCGCCTTTTAGCGGCGACAGCAGCAAGGTGCCGCCGCGCAGGCTTTTGGCATCGCCGATCGACGAAGCCGTCACGTCTATCGCCTGCCCCTGCCGCGCAAACGGCGGCAAAGTCGCAGTCAGCGTGACTGCGGCGATGTTCTTGGGATCGAGCTTGGTGCCGGGAGGCACTTGTACGCCCAACTGGTTCAACATATTGGACATCGCCTGACCGGTGAACGGCGAAGAGGTGACTTTGTCACCGCTACCATCCAGGCCCACCACCAGGCCGTAGCCTATCAGTTGGTTGGGACGCACCCCACCGACATTGGTCAGATCCTTCAAACGCTGCGCCGCCATGGCCGGGAACAGCGCCAGCGCCAACAACATCCCTAACATCAATCGCTTCATTTTCCGCCCGCTTTCAGCCCATCGCGCCCGCTAAGCGACCGCGGCGGGCCGGTAATCCGTTAAATCGGCAATATGCTCATGAAAAACTTGGCCAGCCAGCCCGGCTCATTGTACAGCCGGTGCGTGCCCTTGGTCTGCTGCTCGATGCGGGCATCCGCCACCTTGAGCGAAGACACGCTGCGATCCGCGCTGATATCGCGCGGATTGACCACGCCGGACAGCCGGATCGACTCGGTATCGCTGTTCACACGCACGACTTTTTCGCCACTGATCGACAAATTACCGTTGGGCAACACCTCCAACACCGTGACAGTGATGGAGCTGACAAAGGAGGTGGCCACCTTGTTGTCGCCCTTGCCGGTATTGTTGGCCGAACCCGAGCCGCCAAAATTGGCCCCGGCCAAACCACCGGCGGCGCCGCTGGGTAGGAAGGGAATCTTGATGCCGGCGTTGATGCTGCTGTTCAGGCCCGAGGTGCGGGTATTGGTTGTCTGCTCCGACGCCGACGTCGACGAGTTTTCCTGGATGTTCACCGTCAAGGTGTCGCCGACATAGGCCGGCATCCGGTCCTGAAACAAAGGCCGGTAACTGGCCACCTGGAAAATCGAGCCATTGGTGGGCATGCTGACCGGCTGCGGCTGCGGCCGCGCGCTGGTCGGCTGCTGCACCAGCGGCGGCTCCTGGGTCACGCAAGCGCTTAATAGTGCGGCCAGCATCGCCGCCATCGCCATCGCCTTCATCAAACACCTCGTCAATTCAAATCTCGATCGACCGCCTTCTGCCGGCGGCCCGCTCCGGCTTACAGCTGGCTCAGTTTCTGCAGCATCTGATCCGCAGTGGTGATCGCCCGCGAGTTCATTTCAAACGCGCGCTGCGCGGTGATCATATTGACCAGTTCCTCGGTGACGTTGACGTTGGACGCTTCCACGAAACCGGAACGCACCGCGCCGCGGGTATCGGTCTGCGGGTCCCCGTCCTGCGGATCGCCGGAGGATGCGGACTGCAAATACAGGTTGTTGCCCACGCTTTCCAGGCCCTGCGGGTTGATGAAGGTGGTGAGCTGGATGGTGCCCGCGGTTTGCGCCGCCGGGTTATTGGGTAAAAAGTACTGCACCACCCCGGCGGTGGACACCGTAATCTGGTTGGCGGTACCGGGGATGTTGATATTGGGATTCAGCGGATAGCCGTCAGGGTTCACCACGTCGCCATTGGAGTTGCGCTTGAACTCGCCGTTGCGGGTATACGCGGTGGTGCCGTCCGGCAGCTGGATGCGGAAGAAGCCCTCGCCGGCGATCGCCATGTCCAGCGGCTGCCCGGTCTGAGTCATATTCCCCTGGGAGTGGATGCGGGCGGTGGCCACCGCCGCCGAACCGGTTCCCACCTGCAGACCGGTGGGCGTGGTGTTGCCGTTGGCCAACTGCGCGCCGGGCTGACGCAAGGTCTGGTAATACAAGTCCTCGAAAATGCCGCGGCTGCGCTTGAAACCCACGGTGTTGACGTTAGCCAGGTTATTGGACACCACGTCCAGTTGAAACTGGCTGGAATCCATGCCGGTCTTGGCGATGTACAGTGCGCGCATCATGGCTTGTTTACCTCGTCTCCAGAACCGCACAGCCTCTACCGGGCCGCCGCGGCGAAATCTTAATCTTATGGTTTAACCGTTGGTGGACAACAGCTGAGCCGCCTGCTGATCGCCTTGCTGCGCGGTCTGCATCAGACGGACGTTGAGGTCGTACTGGCGGGCGTGGGAGATCATCTGCACCAGGCTTTCCACCGAATTGACATTGCTGGCCTCCAACATTTCCGGCACCAGCTTGACGTTGGCGTCGGCGGCCGCGTTGCCGCCACCGTTGACGCGGAACAGGCCGTCCTCGCCCTTGTACACATCCTTGGGGCCCGGATTGACCATCTTGATCTGTCCGACCAACTGCGGCGTGCGCACTACGCCGGATAGCGGAATCGCCACTACCGAACCGTCTTCCCCCAATTGAATGCGGGAACCTGTGGGCACAACGATGGGACCGCCGTCGCCCATGATGGGCAGGCCAGAACGGGTGCGCATCATGCCGGTGGCGTCGAGCACATAGCCGCCATCGCGAGTATAAGCTTCGGCGCCGTCCGGTGCCTGCACCGCGAAGAAGCCCTTGGAGCCGATGGCGAAATCGCTGACGTTGCCGGTATGCATCAGGCTGCCCTGGCTCAGGTCGTGGCCCACGGTGTTGTCCACCACATAGGTCCGCGTCGGCGCGCCCTCGCCCACCACTGGCAAGGCGCGAAACGCCACCACGTCGGCCTTGAAGCCGTTGGTGTGCACATTGGCCAGATTGTTGGCGGTGGTGGCTTGCTGCCACATCACGTGCTTGGCGCCGTTCATCGCCAGGTAAAGCATTCTATCCATCGCGCGCGCTCAGTTCATCAGATGTTCAGCAAGGTCTGCACCAGGGTGTCCTGGGTCTTGATGGTCTGCGCATTGGCCTGGTAATAGCGCTGCGCGGTGATCATATTGACCAGTTCCGCGGTCAGATCGACGTTGGAATCCTCCACCGCGCCGGCCTGAATAGTGCCGGTATTGCCGGTGCCGGGCGCATTGTAGGAGGCGATGCCGGAATCGTAGGTCTGCGCCCACAGATTATTGCCCTTGGACTGCAAGCCTTGCGGATTGATGAAGTTGGCGAGAGCAACCTGGCCTATGGTCTTGGTCTGGCCGTTGGTGAACGTCGCCTGGATGATGCCGGAGGACGAAATATTGATGCCCTTCAGGTTACCGGGCGCGGAGCCGTCGATGGTCGGCGGAGTGGTCACGCCGAAGTTCTGCCCCACCTGGGTGGAGCCGGTAAAGCTGAAGGCCACGGTCTGTGGCACCGCCGAGCCGTTGAGCGGGCTGGGGGTGAAATTGATATTGAACGGTCCGGGCGTGGTCAGCACGCCAGAGGTATTGAAGGTCAGCGAAAAATTGTTGCTGTTGGGCGGTGTGTTATTGGCCGGGTTGCCGTCCACATAGGCGGTCGCGGTCCAGGTCCGGCCGGCGGCGGTGGGCGCGCCGGCGACATAGTACATGGTCACCTGGTGCGGGTTGCCCAGCGAATCGTAAACCGTATTGGTGTTCGACCAGTTGTAGGAGGCCGAATTGGTCGGGTCCAGCGGCGTAACGGTCGGCACCGTGCTGCGGGAATCCAGGTTGATGCCAAGGGTGGCCTTGGTGGTGGCCTGCGGTGACACCAGGTTGGAGTTCAGCTGTATTTTGCTGACCGGTCCCTGGGTGATATTGCCGGCGGCGTCCGCCTGCCATCCCTGCAAGAAGTTGCCGTTATTGACCACATAGCCCTGATTATTGATCTGGAACTGGCCGTTACGGGTGTAGGACAAGGTGCCGTCCGGCTGGGCCACGGTGAAGAAGCCGCCGTTGTTGATCGCCAGGTCCAAGCTGCGGCCCGTAGTGGTCACGTTGCCGTTGCTCATGTTCTGCGTCACCGCGGCCACCTTGACGCCAATGCCCGGCGTGGTGGTGGCGATGCCGTACAGGGTATTGCCGTACATGTCGGCAAACTCAGTGCGCGAACTCTTGAAGCCCACGGTGTTGGCGTTGGCCACGTTGTTGCCGATGGTGTCCAGTTGGGTGGAGGCGGCGTTCAAGCCGCTCAAACCTTGTTGAAAGCCCATGATGTCAGTCCTTGAAGTCGAATGAGGCCAGCGGGATCAGGCGGTCATCTGCGCCACGTCGCCCAATTGGGCGCGGCTGCCGTCCGGTAGCACCAGTTCGGGAATGCCCTGATCCCAGGCCACCGCGGTCACTGTCTGCGTGTTGTAGGCCACGGCCGTAGTGCTGCCATTGGCGCTGGCCTGGGTCACGTCGGCGCTGAAGCTGTATTTGCCCGCCGGCACCACTTCGCCCTTGTCGTTCTTGCCGTCCCAGCTGAAGGTGTTGACGCCGGCCACCGGCTTGTCGATGGTCATGGTGCGGACCACATTGCCGTTGGCGTCCTTGACGCTGACTTTCACAGTCTGCGCCGGGCCGTTCAGCAACACGCCGGCCGGGGTGGTGCCGCCATCCGGCGGCTTGGGCAGGCTGCTGCCGGCCACCAGTACTTTTTTGCCTATCATGCTGGACGCCATCAGCGACTGGGACGCCGCCTGCGCGCCGATCAGCGCCTGCATGGACTGATTTAGCTGCTGAATACCGCCCACTTGGCTGATCTGCGCCATCTGGGCCGTCATCTGACTGTTGTCCATCGGGTTCATCGGGTCTTGAGAACGCATCTGGGCCACGAACAGTTTCAGAAAGGTGTTCTGAATGTCGCTGGCGCTGGAGCCGACCACGCCGGAATTGCTCTTGCTGCCGTTGACGCTGCTGTTCGGGTTGGTCTGAGTCTGACTATTCAGTACGTCATAAGGATTTGCGCTAGCCATCGCCGTTACTCCTCTCGCCTCACTGGCCCAGCTGCAGCACTTTCTGCTGCAGCGTCTTGGCCGTATTCATGATTTCGACATTATTCTGGTAGGCGCGGGAGGCGGCGATCATGTCGGCCATCTCCTCCACCGGATTCACATTCGGCATCGTCACGTAGCCGCGCTGGTCGGCCAGCGGATTGCCCGGGTCGTACTTGAGCCGCGGCGGGGTCTGATCTTCTACCACCGCGGTCACGCGCACGCCCGCCACCTGCGGCTGCGACGCCGTCACCGGAATCGCGGTGAACACCGCGTGACGCCCTTTGTAGGGCTCGCCGGTGGAGCTGGTCGAGCTTTCCGCGTTGGCGATATTGCTCGCCACCAGGCTGAGACGCATAGACTGCGCCGACATGGCCGAACCGGAAATGGAAAACACATTGGACAAAGACATCAGCCATTGCCTCCCTGGCCCTGGATCGCCGAACTCAGGCCGCTGATCCGCTTGTTCAGAAAAGTCAGCGTCGACTGGAAGCGGACCGCGTTGTCGGCGAAAGCCGCGCGCTCCACATCCATGTCCACGGTGTTGCCGTCCACACTGGGCTGCACCGCCGCGCGGTATTGCAGCGCGGCGCCGCCGCTCGCGCCGCCGGCGCCCGCAAGGTGCCGGGCATCGGTCAAATTCATCGCCAAACGACCCTGCGCATCGGTTTGCGCCTGCAAGGCCTTGCCGAAATCAAAATCCACCGCTTTGTAGCTGGGGGTTTCGTCATTGGCGATATTGCTGGCCAGCACCTCGGTGCGATAGGCCCGCAAATTCAGCGCTCGCTGCTGAAAGTCGAAATGTTTGGCGATT
This sequence comes from Chromobacterium haemolyticum, assembly GCF_002081825.1. Lineage (GTDB taxonomy): Bacteria > Pseudomonadota > Gammaproteobacteria > Burkholderiales > Chromobacteriaceae > Chromobacterium > Chromobacterium fluminis. Next base: position 113,467 of record NZ_MUKU01000012.1, read on the forward strand.
TTGTCTAGCATGTCAGCCTCCTTGAGGCGACGTTAAGCAGGAAGCGTGCCAAGTCATAAAACCCCAACAGCCCGTTGATTTTTCTAGGCAATCGGACAAACCCTTCTCCGCAACAGCCCAAACGGCAACAATGAGCGGCAAGATTTGCCGCCTCCGGCCCAAGCGACAGATTTTGCTTGCCGCACCGCGCAATTCGTGCCAAACCAACATAAGAACCATTGAAGACGCGTCCGAGATCGCCGACACTTACGCATTGGCAGGCGATTGCGGACGGCTTTGAGAAAATAGAGAAAACAGGCGGGGGAAGAGGCATGCTGGAAGTACAACATTTAATCATCTCGCTGGCGGAGCCGTCGCATGTGCAGGCGCAGATCATCAGCAAGGCGCTGGGCGAGATGGGCATCTCCAAAGTGGAGACCCATCCCAACGGCGAATCGCTGCTCAGCCGTGCGCGCGAGTCGCGCCCCGACTTGGTGATCAGCGCCTATTACCTGCCCGACATGACGGGCCAGCAGTTGCTGCAACAGATGCGCGAAAGCGCCGACCTCAGCGGCATGCCTTTCATTCTGGTTTCCAGCGAAACCAATCCGGAACGACTGGAGCCCATTCGCCAGGCCGGCAGCCTTGGCATCCTGCCCAAGCCCTTCACCAGCGGCCAACTGGACGAGGTGCTGGCCAACGCGCTGGACTTCATCAATACCGAAAGCCTGGCCATGGAGGTGGACACGGACTTGGCCAACGTCCAGGTGCTGATCGTCGACGACAGCCAGACCTCGCGCCGCCATGTGCGCGCCGTGCTGGAGCGCCTGGGCTTCGAACACTTCACCGAAGCCGCCAGCGGCGCCGACGCGCTGCCGCTGCTGGAGAGCGAAAGCTTTCAGTTGATCATCGTCGACTACCACATGCCCGGCATGGACGGCTGCGAGCTGGCTCGCCACATCCGTCAAAGCAGCACCATGGGGCGCACCCCCATTCTGATGATCACCAGCGAGACCGATCACGACCGGCTGGCCGAAGTGGAAGCGGCCGGCGTCTCGGCCTGCTGCGACAAGCCCTTCTCCACCAACAAGCTGAGAGACACCATACGCGAACTGCTGCAGGAATACTGAGAACCTGTTCAAAATCTGCTGCGCTTCGTGAAGCGTTGCACAGCGAGTACAAGCTCAAAATGCTCATGTACCATTAGTACATTCCGCTTTTTCGCGCGATTTCGCCCTGTCTCATCCTTGCTCGCGGGACTTTGAACAGGCTTTGAAGCAGCCGTTCTTTATTACTTAGGCGCCACCCACACCAGCCGCGAATTCGCCTTGGCCTCGCCAAACGCCTGCCGCCGCCAGTAACCCTGAGTCGCGTAAGCCTGCGCGGCGTCCAGCTCGGGAATGCGGCAGAAGTTCACCTCGCTAAAGCCTGCCTTCAGCAATTGACTTCGGCCGCGCTGCCGGGTCTTGACGCAAGTCGGCGCGCCGGCCTGCTCCACCCATGGGCGCGGCGCGCCCGGCTGCCAGGCCAGCTCCCGCTCCAGCTTGGGCTGAGTCATCATTGCAAGACCGTTGAGCACCGCGGCCAACAAGGCTTGCCAACGCTCCGCCACCGCGGTTATCTGCGGCGCCAGTTCGCCCGGATAAGTGACCAGCAAGGCCTCCACTCCGTCGGACTCATGCAGCCATTGCGCGGCGTCACGCGAAAACCCCTCCCCCACCAAGGTCAGCAGCAAGGCCTTGCGCTCCGGCTGATGCGAGACAAAAGCTCCGCCGCCGCCCGGCACATGCAGAAAGAAGGCGTCGGCCGGCAAGTTCAGCGTATCCGGCAACTGCGAGGGCAGCCGAGTATGGGCCAAAGCGTGGACCAAACCATCATCCAGATGGGAAATCACGCGGCCATGACGGGCAAAGCAGCCCCAGGACTCCGCCAAAGCCAGTTCGGCGACGATGGTCTGCTGCTCCACTGCAAATACCTGGGCGGCGCGCTCCAGTTCGCGCTTGATCACTTCCTTCATTTCCTTGCGCGCCGCGGACGGCAGCAAGGCCTGGACATACAACTGGCTGACGCGCTTGGCCCAAGGACGGGAGGCCGCATAACGCTGCACGGCATACATCATTCCCTACCCCTTTCCTGAAACAAAAAGGGCGCATTGTAACAAAGCGCCCCCGCGTACCCAAGCCGCGATCCGGCCTCACCCGTCGCTCCCCCTCTTGCCGGCTGGGCGGACCCGGCTTTCCGCAATACCTGAATACAGCCACTGCCTGAAATGATTCAAAGTCATCGGCTTGCCAAAATAAAAGCCCTGCAAATACTCGAAGCCTTTCACATTCAGATAGCTTTGCTGGCCCTGGGTCTCCACCCCTTTCACGATGACCTGCACTCCCATCTCGCTGGAGGATAAAAGCAGGCCGTCCAGGATATTCCCTTTCAGGCTGTCTTGACCCAAGGCCGACACGTAACCCTTCTCAACCTTCAGATAGTCGAAGCCCCAGCGGCTCAGATAAGCTTTGTCGGCATAGCCGGCGCCGAAGTCATCCAAGGCCAGCCTCACCCCCATCTGCCGCAAGCCGTTGATCACCTTTTGTGCGCCGGAAGCCTCCTGCAGCGGAGCTCTCTCCGACACCTCCAGCACCAGCTGCGCCTGCTTTTCACGCAGTAGATTGACCAGTGGCCGGCAATCCTCCAGCAATTCGGGCAAAGCCAGGTGATCGGTAGAGATATTGACCCCGACCATAAAGCCGGGAGGCAACACGATCTGTTTCAACTCCTCGGCCACCCGCCGCAGCATATAGCGCGTCAACGGCACAATCATGCCGGCCTCAATCGCGGTCTGTATAAAGAGTTCGGAGCGCACATTGCCCTGCACCGGGTGTCGCCATCGCGCCAGCACCTCCACCCCGACGCATTCGCCGCTGGCCGCGGTGACGATGGGCTGGTAATGGGCGAAAAACTCTTTTTGCCGAATACCCTCGGATATCTCCCAACCCGTCGCCTTGCGCCCGCCGGAACCGCGGCGCGCGCCCCAGGCGATGCCGCTGCCCAACGCCGCGGCCGCCAACAAGGCCAACCATTGGGTTTTCAGAGCCAACAACGGCACCGCCGCCCACTGCGGCGCCGCCAGCACGCCTATGCGCGCCGGTGCAGACGGCACCCAAGCCACCTCTCCAACCGTGTCCGCTCCTTGATCCCTCACCTCGCCGTTGGCCGCCAGCGCGCGCGCGCCCGCCAGCAAGCTCACTTTCAACCCTTCCCGCTCGGCCAGCGCCAATTGAGCCACCAACGGTCCCGCGTCCAACTCGATCACCCCTGCGGCATGCCCCAGCCGCAGGCCCGGCAACAACTGGCCATTGCCGGCCGACAACAAGCTCGCCCCGTTTTCAAACCCTCCCGCCTCCTCGAAGACACCGCGCCGGGAGGCGCACAACGCGCCGCCGGCGCCGCGCGCCAGGGCGAAGCGCGCCAGCGAGGTGCGCTGAACCAATTCCGCCAAAGCCTGCGTTTGAGCACGGCAATCCGGCTCCGGCGGCGGCAGCGCGTCCAAACGCGTCAACGCGGCGAACGCCGGCGACAATTGCCAGGTCAACTGTCCGACGACCAGCTCGGCCTTTTCCCCGGCCGCCGACTGCATCCTCCACGCCGTCAACGCCAGCGCCAAGCCCACCATCAACGCCAGGGCCAAACCAACGCAAACGACATAGGCCGCGCCAGAGGAGCAGGACATCAACCAGGAATGCGCCCGGTCCGCGCTTGCGAATCTGTTCTTTCCACTCATTGCCAGCCCTCAACGAAGGTTTCACGCATGGCCCGTCATCGTTGAAGTGTAGTTAGAACCTCGCAAATCTCCACAAGCCAACGCCATGCAACCGGAGCCCCATCCTCGCCCGCCATCGCGGGCAAGCGGCAGTTTTTTTGGAGAATCGTCGCGGCAAGCGGCAAACAATCAAATACTTAGCCGGCATGTTTTTAAAAAACAGTTGTAAATCCGTCCGATTTACCGTATAGTCCGGCCTCTTGTGTTTCCACCGGGCATTCCAAACCACGCCTCAGCCCGGGTGAGATTGCTTCATCGTCTCTGACCATTTCCAGGCTTCGTCCACGCTTATAATGTCGCATCAGACTGGACCGCTGTTCGCCGCTTGTCAGGTTAGTGCCGATGATTTACGGCTTAAAGGCGCCGTATAACCGACCGCCACCAACCTGGCTATAAGTGACGCCGGCAGTAACCGGCTTGAAAGGACATCATGCATTTTTCCGATCTGGGCATCGCCCCGACCATCCTGCGCGCTCTGGAAGCCGCCGGCTACTCTTCCCCTACCGAAGTACAGGCTCAAGCCGTGCCCGCCGCCATTGCCGGCCGCGACCTGCTGGTATCCGCCCAAACCGGTAGCGGCAAGACCGCAGCCTTCCTGCTGCCGGCGCTGACCAAGCTGTCCGAGCGCTCCACCGGCAAGGGCCAAGGCCCGCGCGTACTGGTATTGTGCCCGACCCGCGAACTGGCTCAGCAAGTGGAAAAGAACGCGCTGGAATACGGCAAGGACCTGCGCTGGATGAAGACCGCCTGCTTGGTGGGCGGCGCCTCCTTCGGCTACCAAACCCGCGCGCTGTCTCGCCCGATCGACCTGATCGTGGCCACCCCGGGTCGTCTGATGGACCACATGCGCTCCGGCCGCATCGACTTCTCGCGCCTGGAAATGCTGGTGCTGGACGAAGCCGACCGCATGCTGGACATGGGTTTCATCGAAGACATCGAGACCATCGTCAAAGCCACTCCGGACACCCGTCAGACCGTACTGTTCTCCGCCACGCTGGACGGCACTGTCGGCCGCATGGCTGAAAAGATGACCCGCGATCCGCAGCGCATCGAAATCGCCCGCAGCGAAACCTCGGGTGGCACCATCGAAGAACACCTGCTGTACGCCGACGATCTGAACCACAAGCATCGTCTGCTGGATCACATTCTGAAAGAGTCCGGCTTCGACCAATGCGTGATTTTCTCCGCCACCAAAGCCTACTCCGAAGAACTGGCCGACAAGTTGTCCGACCAGGGCTATTCGGCCGCCTGCCTGCACGGCGACATGCCGCAAAGCTGGCGCAACCGCACGCTGAACGATCTGCGTCGCGGCCGCATCAAGATCCTGGTGGCCACCGACGTAGCAGCCCGCGGCATCGACGTGCCCACCATCACCCACGTGGTGAACTTCGACCTGCCGAAACAGGCTGAAGACTACGTGCACCGCATCGGCCGCACCGGCCGCGCCGGTCGCGACGGCACCGCCATCACCCTGGCGGAGTCCAAGGAGTTCCACAAGGTTCGCCGCATCGAGCAATACCTGAAGCGTCAGATCACCGAAGGCGTGATCGAAGGCATGGAACCCACCCGTCGCCCGCCGAAAGGCCCGCGTCGCAACACCAGCGGCAAAGGCGGCTACGGTGATCGCCGTCCGGGCAGCGGCGGCGGTCGCGGCGGCTACGGCAATCGTCGCGAAGGCGGCTACCAAGGCCAACGCCGCGAAGGCGGCTACCAGGGCAACCGCGGCCCGCGCAGCACCCAACAGCAGTAAGCGCAAGCCGCCCCCGTTGCCGGGGGCGCTGCAGCGAAACGCCATCGGCTTGCCGATGGCGTTTCGCATTTCAGCTTTCGTTCGCCCGTCTGCGCAAAGCCAAGGCCAGAAACAGCCAGGCTCCGTGCGGCAACCATTGTTCTGTCCAACGCCAGGATTGGCCGATATCGGTCTGTTCCGGGCTCAGAAAGGCAATGCCCTCATCCGCGCCCGGCGCGGCGGTGATCCCATTGCACACTCCTCCGCAGGCGTTGTAATAGCCCGGCTCATAGCGCGGATTATTACGGCCCCAGCCCTGCAGCATGCAAACGTCGAAGGGATTGCGCCCCAGAATCCAGTCCAGCGCTCCCTGCGCGTACTTCAGCAGCGCCCCGTCGGCCTCGCCCTCCGCCAAAGCGCAGCCCGCGGCGGCCAGAGACGCCAAACGTGCGTTCTCCCCCTGCCACCAGTAGCCGCTACCATTGTGCTGCGGCATGAAAAAACGCGCAGAGCCGGCCGCCCCATCCACAGCCACCCATTGCCGCGGATAGGCGAAAGGGTTTCCCGCCGCTGCCGTCAGCGTCATCTCCGCCTCCAATCCGCGCCGGACCGCCCGCCGCGCATCGCTCGCCAGCGGCGAGGCCGGCAACACCGCGGCGAAACGCAGCAAGGCCAGATAAGGCAAGCCGGCTTCGACCGCGTGAAAATAGCTCTGTCGCCGCTCTGCATCCATCCAGAAACGACCGGCCTCGTCCTGCTGCGCCAACATGCGCCGCGCGCGGCGGTCGGCGGCATCGGCGAACACCGGCTCGCCGCTGGCCGCGTACAGCTCGCAGGCGGCCAAGAGCGCGCAGTAGTCGTCGATCAGGTTTTCACAGCCGTCCTCCAGATAACGCGCGTTGTATTGCTGCAGATGGGCGAAACCTCGCCGCGCCGCGGCCAGATAGTCTCCACGACAGAACTCGCCGTCGCGCGGCAGTTCCGCGGCGCGCGCCAGCGCGGCGATCGCCAGGCCGCCCCCCTGGCGGAAACCCGCCTGAAAAGCGCCCGATCTGACTCCACGCTGAGTGGTGAAGGCGCACAGCTCGCGCTGCTCCGGCGCCTTGCTCCAGCCGTCGAACAAAGTCATATAGAAAAAGCCAGACGAGTGCTGCATGCGCAACAGAAAATCCGCTCCGTGCAAAGCCTCGTCCACCATGCGCTCGTCGAACCAGCGCGGCTGCGGCGGCAAAGCCTCGCGGCCCGCCATCAGGCTCCAGGCCAGCAGCGGCGTCTGCTGAGGATTCATGAAGTTGGCGTAGGACAGATGGGACAGGTATTTGGAACAGTCGCCGGAAGCGTCGAACCAACCTCCGCGCGCATCCCGTCGCGCCTCTCCGCCCCACTCCGGCGCCGCTCGATCGGCCTGGTCGTAAAGGCCGGTGCAACGTTGCGACTTGAAATAATGCAACAGATCGGACAGCATCTGGCCGCCCAGACAATCAGGCCCCACCTCGAACTCATGACTGATCACCGGCGGCGCGCTGTCCCGTAACCACAGCCGGTACCGTCCCGGCTGCGTCCAATCGCTGAAATCAGCCAGCCAGTAGTGCCATTCCGGCCAGCCCTCCGCCATGCCCTGCGGCCTCAAGGGAATGTCGACCGCGATCCGCCCCTCTCCATCCAACAGGGCCAGCGTTGCGGGCACTGCCCCGGCAGGTGCTTGCAACAAGGCCTGCTTGGGCGCTTGGGGTTCAAAACCAACATGATTCAGCAGAATCTTCATGGCGCGTCTCCCGGCTAATTAAGTAAATCGTTTTGCCTTAATGACGGGCAATATTTACGCGCCGCGACGGCCAGGTCAAGCCATTGACATAAAAATGCCGCATCAAGCCTTGAGCAGCACTTCGTATTGCGGATTGAATTCATCGAAGATGGGCAGGGCCGCCGCGCCCAGCGCCACCGTGTCGCGGCCGGCGCTCCCCAGCAACACGCGCGGGCCGAAGCTCTGCCGGATAGACCCCGGCAGCGGATGCAGCCTTTGCTCCAACTGCTCCAGCAAGGCCGGCGGCAGGAAACCCCCTATCACCACCGCCTCAATGTCCAACAGGCTCTCCAGGATATTGATCGCCTGGCGCAACGGCGGCGCGGCGGTAGCCAGCCAGCGTTCCATGCCGTAGCAGATCTCCGGCGTCGGCCGCTCCAGGCTGCGCGCCGCCAGTTCGGCGTCGTCGGCCAGGCCCAGCGTTTCGTACAACGCGCGCAGCGATACATAACGCTCCAGACAGCCGTGGTTGCCGCAGTCGCAAGGTCTTCCGTCCGGCATCACAATCATATGGCCGATTTCACCGGCGTTGTGGCGAACCCCCGTGTACAGCCTCCCATCCAGAAACAAACCCGCGCCCAGCCCGGCGCCGATGAACAGGTAAACGAAGTTGCGCAGCGCGGCGGCGCGGCCGTACAGCCGCTCCCCGACGGCGGCGGCGGTGGCGTCCTTTTCAAGCAAGACCGGCAGATCCAGCCTACGCTCCAGTTGCGCCGCCGCGTCCACCTCTTCCCAGCCCGGCAAAGTGGTGGGGCCCACCGAACTCATGCCCTCAACGCCGAACGGACCCGGCATCACCAGTCCCAAGCCCAGCACCCTACCCCATTCTATTCCGGAGTCGGCCCGCAGCCGCCCCACCACCTCTTCGATCAAGGGCAGGGCCAGTTGCGGATCTGGTCGCTGCACCGGCGCCTCCACGCGCGCGCGGCACTGACCGGCCAAGTCCACAGCCACCGCGATCAGCGACTGGGTGTCCAGCTGAATGCCCAGCGAGTAAGCGCCGTCGGGATTGATGCTCAGCGGTATCGCTGGCTGGCCGCGCGCGCCTTCGCGCATCGGCTCTCCCGCCAACAACATGCCGCCGTCCAGCAATTCCGCCGCGATATTGGACACCGTTTGCGGCGTCAACGCGGTCAGGCGAGCGATCTCGGCGCGGGTTAGTTGCCCGTTCAGACGTATGGTTTCAATCACCGCGCGGCGGTTGTGCGCGCGGGCATGTTCCAGATTGGTCCCCGCCACCGTGCGCGAGTCCCGGCCTGCGGGAATGGATTTCATGCCGGCAGTATGGCGAGCCGGCACAGGGCGGACAAGCGCGCCGGCAAGGTCTGTTGCGCCGGCGGCGACTGACGGACCACATTGTCGCCACAATTAAATAAATCAACTTGACGAAATGCCAATGCAATGATTGAATTCCTGAAAATTCCAATGGCATCGCAATAGAGTCGACGCAAATCCATAATGTTGCAGTGATTTGCGCCGGACGCCCGCATTTGACCAAGGACAGCACCGTGACTGAAGCTTTTGAATATCGCTTGGGTGTCGATGGCGGCGGCAGCGGCACCCGCGTCTGTTTGAGCGACGCGCGCGCCCGCCCGCTGGCCCATGCCGAGGGCGGCCCCTCCGCCTTGTCGCGCGGCGTGCCGCAAGCCTGGGCCGCCGTGAACGAAGTCATCGCCCGCGCCTTCGAGCAAGCCGGCCTGGCGCTGGCTCCGCCGGCGCAATGCGCGGTCGGCCTCGGCCTGTCCGGCGTGCACAACGCCGGCTGGGCCGAGGCTTTCCGCGCCGCCGATCCCGGCTATGCCCGCTTGCGCTTGGCCACCGACGGCTACACCACTTTGTTGGGCGCCCACGGCGGCCGCCCCGGCGTGATCGTGGCGCTGGGCACCGGCAGCATAGGCGAAGCGCTGTACCCTGACGGCGGCCACCGCGAAGTCGGCGGCTGGGGCTACCCCAGCGGCGACGAGGCCAGCGGCGCCTGGCTGGGCCAGCGCGCCGCCCAGTACGCGCAGATGGCGCTGGACGGCCGCCTGGAACCGACGCCGCTAACCCGCGCGGTGCTGGAACATGTGGGGGGCGACTGGCAGGCGATGATGGCCTGGAACGGCCGCGCCACCCCGACGCTGTTCGCGCGGCTGGCGCCGCTGGTGGTGGCCAACGGCCGCCGCGACTCTCTGGCCGCAGAACTGCTGCGCCAGGCCGGCCGCGACGCCTGGTCCATCGCCAAGGCGTTGGACCCGGACGAAAGCTTGCCGGTAGCGCTGTGCGGCGGCCTGGGCCAGGCGCTGCGCGATTGGCTGCCGCCGGAATTCGCCGCCCGCCTCAGCCCGCCGAAGGGCGACGCCTGCGCCGGCGCGCTGCTCTTGCTGGCCGCCTGATCCCCTTCTCATCTCAAAGGACACCCCATGCGCCTCCCCTCGCTGCTGCTCGCCGGCTTGCTGGCCCTGGCCGGCCCGGCCCGCGCCGACAAAATCGTGGTCGAATACTGGACCGACTCCCTCAAGCCGCAGTTCGACGCCTACTTCGCCGCGGCGAAAAAGCAATACGAGACGCGCAACCCCAATGTCGAACTGCGCTGGGTGGATGTATTCAACGAGGGCTTCGAGACCAAGCTCAACGCCGCCATCGCCGCCGGCAAGCCGCCGGCGCTGATCAATCACGACGTGCCCCGCTTGTATAAATACGCGCAGAAAGGCGCGCTCTTGCCGCTGGACAGCACGCTGGCCGCGGACAAGGCCGCTTATCTGCCCAATGCGCTGGCAGACCTCAGCGTAGCCGGCAAGCTCTACGCCTATCCCTGGTACAACAACGTCAATGTGCTGGTGCTCAACGGCGAACTGTTCCGCAAGGCCGGCCTGGATCCGGCGCGCAAGCTGGACAATCTGGAACAGCAACTGGCCGCGGCTAAGGCCATCCGCGTCAAGACAGGCGTGCCCGGCCTGCTGCCGCAATTGGGCCAGATCGACGGCATCATGCTGGGCCGCGGCTTGCCGCTGCTGCAAAACGGCAAGGCGGTCTTCAACGGCCCGGCGCATGTGGCCTTGCTACGCCAGTACGCCGACGCCTACAAGGCCGGCGCGCTGGCCAAGGAAAACCTATTTGCCGACGACAACTACCAGGCCAGCGTCAAGCTCTACAACAGCGGCCGGCTGGCGATGATGGAAACCGCTCCCACCGCGGTTAGACGCACCCAGACCGACGCCCGCGCCATTTTCGCGGTCAGCCAGGTACAGCCTGCGCCGCTGGGGCCCACCGGCATGACACAGGGCGGCTACCAGTTCGGCTGGGCGGTATCCAAGGGACTGCCTGCGTCCACGCAAGCCGAAGCGATCCAGTTCGCCCGCTTCCTAACCAGCGACGCTCAGCAACTGGCGTTTTCCAAAGTCACCGGCGCCACTTTCCCCTCCACTCGCGCAGCGCTGCGCGACCCTTATTTCACCCAGACCGGAGGCAGCTTGGTCGACATCGCCCGCGCTCAGGGCGCCAAGGCTGCGCCGGACATCCGCACCTTCAGCCTGAGCGGGGTGCCGCGGCTGGCGGACCTGAAGAAAAAACTGGTGGACAGCGTGGAAGCCGCGGTCACCGGCCGCAAGGACGCCCAACTGGCGCTAGACGAGGCGGCCGCGTTCTGGAACCGGCAGTTGAAGTAAGCGCGCCGCGATGAAATCCAGCGCCCGCAACGCTTGGCTGTTCCTGGCTCCGGCCCTGTCGCTGATGGCCGCGTTCACCTTCTGGCCGCTACTGTTCGGCGCCTATCTGGCTTTCACTCGCTACGATCTGCTGTCCCCGCCGCAGTGGGCCGGCCTGGAAAACTTCGAATTCCTGCTGCAGGACGAGGTGTTCTGGCGCGCAATGCGCAATTCCCTGCTCTATCTGCTGGTGGTGCCGGCGATCCAGTTGGCCGCCATCGCGCTGGCGCTGCTGGCCAACCGGCCCTTGCGCGGCGTCAAGCTGTTCCGCGCCGCCATCTACCTGCCGGTGATCACCACCGTAGCCGTGGTCGGCATCATGTGGAATTGGATGTACGCCGATTACGGCGTGCTCAACAGCGCGCTGCGCTGGTTGCGGCTATTGACCGCGCAACAGGAGATCGGCTTTCTCAGCGACGAGGACATCGCCTTGTTCGCGGTGATGTTCGTCACCTTCTGGCGCGGCGTCGGCTACTACATGGTGCTCTACCTCGCCGGCCTGCAGGCGATTCCGGCGGAGATGCAGGAAGCGGCGCTGCTGGACGGCGCCAATGCCTGGCAGCGTTTCTGGCGCATCACTCTGCCTATGCTAAGGCCCACCATCTTGTTCTGCAGCCTGATTTCCACGCTGGACGCGTTGAAAGCCTTCGAGGAAGTGTTGGTGATGACGCGCGGCGGCCCGCTGAACTCCACCTACACCGTGTTGTATTACATGTTCCATCAAGGCTTCGATCAGTTGGACTTCGGCCGCGGCGCCGCCGCCGGCCTGCTGCTGACCGGCGTGTGCTTATTGCTGGCCGGCCTCAACTTCCGCCTGTTGCGCCCCGCCCACCGCTAGCTTTCAGGACGCTCGCCATGACCGCAGCCTCAAGCCTACTCGCCCGCCCCGCCCGGCAAGCACGTGCGCGCGCGCTGCGGCGCCTGCCTGACTACCTGCTGCTGCTGGCGCTGGCCTGCGCCGCCTGTTATCCGTTTTGGTGGACGCTGATGATCGCGCTGGGCGACGGCGAGCAAGTGTTCGACTTCCCGCCGCGCTGGCCGGAGCCCTTGTCGCTGACCCACTTTCGCGAAGTCTGGAATCAGATTCCGATGGGACGATTTTTATGGAACTCCGCGCTGATTTCCGGCCTCTCCACCGCTGGCACGCTGCTGGTTTCAAGCTGCGCCGGCTTCGCGCTGGCGCAGCTGCGCTTCCGCGGCCGGCAATGGGTGTTTTACGCCATCATCGCCACTCTGCTGCTGCCCAGCGAAACCAATGTGCTCAGCAATTACGTGACCCTATCCTGGCTGGGGCTGGACGACAGCCGCGCCGGCGTGGCGCTGCCGACATTGGCCGGGGCTTTCGGAATCTTTCTGATGAAGCACGCCTTTGAGGAGATCCCCGAGGAAATCATCGCCGCCGCGCGCATGGACGGCGCCGGCGACTGGCAGCTGTTCTGGCGCATATGCCTGCCGCTGAGCCGGCCCTATCTGGCCACCTTGGCCATCTTCACCCTGGTGTGGTCGTGGAACAGCTATGTCTGGCCCAGCGTGGTGCTGAAGAACCCGGATCTCTACCCGCTGTCAGTGGGCATGCAGTATCTGAAAGGCGCTTTCGCCACCTCCACGCGGATGGTGGCCGCCGGCGCGGTGCTGACCATCGCGCCGGTATTGCTGGTATTTCTGTTTTGCCAGCGCTATTTCATGCGCGGCATGGATGGCGCGGTCAAATAAGGCCGACCGGCCGCGGCGCTCAAGCTCCGCACAGCTCGGCCAAGCGCTGCGGCTCCGCCACCAGGAAATTGCCCTCGCCCTGCAGTTGGACGATGCGCGCGTCGCGACGGCGCTCCCAGGCGTTTACCGGGTACTGGCGCGCCCAGGCGCACATCAGTTGCTGATCCTGCCGGCTCATTCGCAGCTGATAGCGCGCATGCATGTAAAGCGTGATGCGCGCCGCCGCGCCTCGCGCTTCTTCACGCGGCTGGAAGCGTTTGTTGCCGAAATCCGTCACCGACTGGCATTGACCGTACATAGTCGTCGGTTTGCGGCTCCACGCGCCGTAGGCGAAGTTGGCGCGGTCGCCGTTAACCTCGCCCACCGCCGGCACCAGATTGTTCAAATCGCCTTCCGCCATGCGGAATACCGGATCGCTGGCCGCGCAGTTCTTGCGGCCGCCTTGCTGCCAGCATTGACGCTGATGACCCAGATTCCAGGCCGGCACCACGTGCTCCCACTCAATGCGACTGGCGCGGGTTTCCGATTTTCGCGGCACATAGCCGCAGGAAGCCCAATCCACCGCCTTGCCGCGGTAATCGCAGCCGCAATAGAAATCCTGCTCCATGCCGGAGAACACCCGCGGCAATACTTTCTTGGCGTTGGAAAAGTCGCGGTGCCCCACTTGTTTGACGCCGCTGACCAGCTGCGCGGCCTGAACCCGGCCTGGCGCGCCCGTGTCGGCATCTGGCCGCGTCGCCTGTTCCAGCTGGCGCACCACGGCCGCTCCGGCCTTGGCCAGGGTTTTGACTTCCGCGGATTGACTGATTTTGGAAAATTCGGCCGCATCGCAGGCGGCCAACAACAAAATAACGGGGAGGAGGATGGGATAACGCATGGCGGGCAGTGTAAGTACCCGCTGCGTTCACGACAATAAGATCCAAAAAATATTACAAATGATAATACATATAAATTTCAATAAAAATTTCAATGTCATTAATTGGGACGCAAGGGCTGCCGGTGCAGCCGGACGATGGCCTCGCCCGTAGGCGCGGCCATCATGTCGCGCAGCGTATATTGGTCCAGCGTCCGGAAAAACGCCGCCAACGCCTCGTCCAACGCGCCCTTGAGCCTACAGCCCGGCCGCAGCGCGCACGGCGGGTCCGCGCAGTCAATCAGCTGCGACAACCCTTCCAACTCGCGCACCACCTCGCCCACGCGATACTGCTCCGGCGCCCGCGCCAGCGCCAAGCCGCCGCCCTTGCCGCGGCTGGTCTGCAACCAGCCCTGCTGCGCCATGAAGTGGACAACCTTGACCAAGTGGTTGCGCGACACCTCGAAACGGGCGGCGATTTCTGGAATGGTGGCCAACTGCCCCTCTTCCTGCCAGGTCAGATACATCAGCACGCGCAGGCCGAGATCGGTAAAACGGGTCAATTGCATGGTCTTAAAACCTGTTCCAAGCCTAGCGATCAAGCGCGAGACAAGACAAAAATGACTGAAGATGCGGAGTGTACACATGGTACACCAGCATCCTGAAACTGTTTTAAACGCCGTATCGTCGACGCGCGGCAGACATTGAACAGGTTCCAAGGCTCCAGAGACGGAGCCCCACGGAGAGCGCCGCCGGCTCAATGGGAAGCCAGCGGCGCCATGGCTTAAGCGCCGACGGCGTTGGAGCCGAACACTTCGAAATGAACCCGCTCCGCCGCCACGCCCAGGTCCAGCAAGCTGGCGCGCTGCGCCAGCATGAAGCCCACCGGGCCGCACAAATAGTAGTCGGCGTCCGGCAACAGCGTCATTTCACGCAGCTGGCTCAGCTGCAGACGGCCCTGTTGCTGGTAGTCGCGGCCCAGCTCATCTTCCGCGCGCGGCGCTTCATAGCAAACATGGGCGCGCAACTGCGCGTGGCGTTCCTGCATCTGCCGCAAACCGTCGCGCATCGCATGCGCGCCGCCGTGGCGAGCCGCATGCAGGTAGCGGATTTCGCGACGACTGCCGGTTCTCAGCAAATGCCGCAGCATGGACAGCATCGGCGTCTGACCGACGCCGGCGCTGATCAGCACCACCGGGCCGCTGCGCTCTTCATGCAGGAAGAAATCGCCCTGCGGCGCGCTCAGCTCCAGAATGTCTCCCTCCCGTTTTTCCACGTGCAGCAGATTGGACACCCGTCCCGCCGGTTTGCCCTCGCCGCCGTCCTCGCGCTTGACCGAGATGCGCAGATATTCGTCGTTGGGCGAGTCGGACAGGCTGTACTGACGCGGCTGGGCCAGGCCCCATTCCTCGACGAAGCATTTAACCGACACATACTGGCCGGGCCGGAAGCCCGGCACCGCGCCGCCGTCGGCCGGCGCCAGATAGAAGGAAGTGACTTCCTCGCTCTCCGCCACCTTGCGCGCAATACGGAACGGCCGCCAGCCGGCCCAGCCGCCTTCGGCGTTGGCGCTGACGCGGTACAGTTCTCGCTCCTCCGCGATCAAGATATCCGCCAATTGGCCGTAGGCCGCGGCCCAAGCCGCTATCAGCTCCGGCGTCGCCGCCTCGCCCAGCACTTCCTGAATGGAAGCCAGCAAATGCTTGCCGACGATGGGATAGTGCTCGGCGCGAATGCCCAGGCTGACATGCTTGTGCGCCACCCGGGTCAGCACCGGCGCCAACGGCGATGGATCGTCGATGTGCTGGGCATAGGCCAACACCGCCATCGCCAGCGCCTGCTGCTGTTGGCCGGAATGCTGATGTCCCTGGTTGAAGATGTTTTTCAACTCCGGGTTGTGAGTGAACATGCGGCGATAGAAATGGCTGGTCAAAACCAGGCCGTGTTGCTGCAACACCGGAACGGTGGCTTTGACCAGAGCGCGGATTTCGGGACTCAACATGGCGGGCTCCTAAAGATGTGTGCTTGATACATTTTATTGTGGGTAAAAAATGCCGACTCGGTGTCGGTCGGCTTAAAGATGTAAAAATTATACATCTTTATGGCGACGCTGTCACCGCCGCGTAAAAATATTCCTTCCGGGTGAGCTTGACCCAGGTCAAGACCCCAGCCATACCGCTTGCATAATATCTGCGCATTCTTACGGCATAACACGTCCATCCGCGGGCGGGCCAAGCAAACGGGGCGGTTCATGGCATTGGTGCTTTACGACGACGGCAATCACAAATGCGTCGCCTTCACCGAACTGGTGCAAGGCGAAGGCATACAATCCAACCAGTTCGCCATCATCGACCAAGGCGAGGGCATTCTGCTGGATCCGGGCGGCAACCTCACTTACAAACATCTGATCGCGGAACTGGCCGATTACTTCCTGCCCTCGCACACCCGCTACATCTTCGCCTCGCATCAGGACCCGGACATCATCGCCTCGGTGGGCGGCTGGCTGCTGATCACTGACGCCCAAGTGATCATCGCCGAAGAATGGACCCGCTTCCTGCCCCACTTCTGCATGCGCGGGGCCACAGCTGGCCGGCTGGTGGCGATTCCGCCGCGCGGCATGTGGCTGTGGCTGGGCGGCGCGGAGCTGCAAATCGTCCCGGCCCATTACTTGCACACAGTCGGCTTTTTTCAGATCTACGATCCGATCAGCAAGATCCTGTTCTCCGGCGACATCGGCGCCTCCTTGATGGACGGCCACGCGGCCGGCCTGCCGGTCAGCGATTTCGACGCCCACCTGCACGACCGCCACATGCTCGCCTTCCATCGTCGCTATATGTCCAATAACAAGGCCTGTCGGCTATGGGTGGAGATGGTCCGCCAACTGGACATCGAGTGGATCGTACCGCAACACGGCGGCTCCTTTAAGGGCAAGCTCATGGTGAAGCGCTTTCTGGACTGGTTCGAAACTCTGGAATGCGGCACCGACCTGATCGGCCCCGCCGATTTCACGCCGCCGCCCCGCGAGGAGCCGCCTCATGACTGACTGGCTGCCGCAGAATAATTTCGACCTTCTCGCCGGCCTGGGGCTGGCCATGGGTTTGCTCGCCTTGTTGGCCGCGCTGCGCTGGCAAGCCCGCCGCGACCGCGCCGCGCATGCGCGGAATACCGACATCCCGATAGCGGAACCGGAACCTGCGGACGCCAGCGACGCCGAACAGCCCTATCAGGTGGATGAGCTGGATTCGCTCGCCGAGGTCGACATCTTCATCGAGTTCGGTTATCTGGAACAGGCGGCGCAAGCCTTGCGCCATTACGTGGACCGGCTGGCGCCGCACTCCTCCAAGCAGTTGCAGCGCCTGGCCGGCCTCTACCTCAAGACCGGCGCGCTGGACGACTACGCCTTGGTGCTGGAACGTCAGCACGATCTGGCGCTGATCGGGCGGGAAGCGTTGGAACAGGCGGTGGAGGCCGGCCTGCGCGTCGAGCGCAATCACCTGTCCCTGCGCGTGCTGGCGGACCAGAGACTGGGCTGGGGGCCGGAGGCCATCGGCCTGCGCCTGGGCGACGACGCGCCGAACTTGACGGAAGAAACGGCGGAGGAGACAACCGGCGGCCATCCCCCCTCCCGCCCATCCCCGTCGCCATCCACCGCCGCCGAACGGCCGCAAGTCTTGCTGCATGGCTGCGCCCCGCTGTTTCCACTGAACGAAAGAGAGAAAGACGTCATCGCCGCGCTGTTGCCGGCAGAGCGCCGGGCCAGAGTCTGGCTGCGCTGGCAAGAATACGCCGCCGCGACCAGCGCGTTGGAACAGACGCTGGCCTTGCGGCCCCACTCGCTGGCGCATCTGCTGGACCTGCTGCACGTGCATTACCGGCAGCGCCAACTACCGCGCTATGCGCGGACGCTCTGGCGCTTCCACTTGGCGCTGGGCGAACACGGCGTAAGCCTCAAAGAACAATTGATCCACGCGGGCTGGCTGCTCGGCCCCCACCCTGTGCTGGATCTGCTGGCGCAACGCCCCGAACGGCTGGAGCTGGAACGCATAGGCCGCAGTTTCGGCTTCAGCGGCGCGCCCCCTGCCGCCGCGCCTTTGCGCCGGCCGCTGGTCACGCGGCAAACCGCGACGACGGCGACCGAGAGCGTCGACGCGCGCGGCGAGGCCGACGTCTATCTCAGCGAAGGCCAAGTCGATATGGCTATCCAAACCTTGGAACAGGCGGTGCTGAGCCAGCCGGAGGACGCCGCCAACTATCCGCCTTTGCTGCAGCTTTACCGTCGCCAGGACGACTGGGCGCGCTTCCAGTGGCTTTTGCAGCAGCTGCGCTCGCATGTGACGCGGCTGCCGCTGGAGGTCAGCGCGCAGCTGGCCGGTTTCGACGCCGACGCCAACGCCGCCCGTCGGCGCATGCTGGCCGCCTGAGCAAAACGCCCATGCCGCGCTCCACCCCGCCCGCCTCCGATATCGCCGTGCTCGCCGTCGGCATGGACGACCACAAGCTGGCCCTGCTGCGCATGGCTTTTCGCTTGCACCACAGCATAAGCTACCGCTTGCTGGAATCGCCGTGCCAACACTCGCCGGACCTGGCCATCGTCGACATCGACAGCCCCGTCGGCTGGCAAGCCTGGGAGGAATTCCGCCTCCGTCACCCGGCGCTGCCCGCCTTGATCGTCGCCTCGGCGCCGCCGGAACAGGCGCCGGCCCCGACGCTGATCAAACCGCTTCGGGTGGAGTCCCTGTTTCCCCAATTGCAAGCGGCGCTGAGGCCCGCGCCCGTTGCAACACCCGCTCCGGCGACGGGCCCGCTTCCGATGCCTCGGCCCGAACCGACCGCCGCGCCGGCTCCCTCCATGCCGTCAATCTCCATCGCCCGCTTCGATCCCCGCCGAGGCCTGCTCGGCGCGACGACGCGATTGGCGCGCCAGCCGCGGCCTGCGCTGTTGCTGGCCGACGGCCGGCCTCTGCTATGGCTGCGGCCGGACTGCGCGCAAGCGCAATGCCTGCTGCCCGCGGAGCAATTGCGCGAGCTGTGCCGGCAGGATGCACTCGCATTGCAGGCTCAGGCCGCCGGCGCCAGCGCCGGCGTCGTCACCCAGCCGCTGTCCGCGCTGCTATGGCAGCTGGCGATCTGGAGCAGCCAGGGCCGGCTGCCCGCCGGCATCGGCGCGGACACTCCGCTGCGGCTGAGGCAATGGCCCAACCTGACCCGCTTGGCGGCGCTGCCGGACGCGACGCGTCTGAGCGCGCTGCTGACCAAAACGCCCGCCACGCTCCGCATCATCATCCGGCTGCTGCGCGTGGACCCCGAACACGCCTGCACCTTCCTGGCCGCGGCCCATGCTCTGGGCCTGCTGGACTGGCGCAGCGACGCGCCGCCCCTGAAAGTGATATCCAGCGCGCCGGTGCGGCCCGGTTCGACGCCGACCGGAGCCCTTGCCCCAGACGGCGCCGGCTTCCTGTCCCGACTCTTGCAAAAAGTGACCCGCTTGTGAGCCTCACGACCTTCCATCATGCGCAGCCCCGATAACAAAATCCTCTTCGCCGGCCCCGTGGGCGCAGGCAAGACCACCGCCATCGCCGCCATCAGCGACATCGCCCAGATCCGCACCGACGCCAAGGCCAGCGACATGACCCTGCATCGCAAGGACCACACCACGGTAGCGCTGGACTACGGCATGCTGCGCCTGGACGCCGACACCAAGGTCCACCTCTACGGCACCCCCGGCCAGGAACGCTTCGACTTCATGTGGGACATCGTCAGCCGCGGCAGCATAGGTCTGATCCTGCTGCTGGACCATAGCCGCGCCAACCCACTACAGGATCTCAACTTCTTCCTGCGCGCCTTCGAACCGCTGCTGCGCCGCGCGCCGCTGGCGCTGGCGCTGGGCGTCAGCAAGACCGATCTCGCGCCGCTGTCCGCCACCGCCGTCTACGCCGAAGCCCTGGCGGCGCGCGGCTTGAACGCGCCGGTGTTCGAAGTGGACTGCCGCAGCCGCGAAGACATCAAACAGCTGCTGCTGGCGCTGCTGTACTCGATAGACCCGGGCCTGGGAGAACCGCAATGAACGAAGAACTGCGCCTGAGCGGGCCGCTCTATCCGATGGCCACGCCGGCCGGCGCTTTTTACGCCGTCGCCGGAGCCGAAGCCGATCTGACCCGTCGCCTGCTGCTCAACATTCTGCGACTTGGCCATGCGGTGCCGCTGAGCGAACCCTTGCTCAGCGAGTGGTGCGACGACGAGTTGGAGCAGGCGCTGGCCACCCTCTATCGATTGCAACGGTTGGAATTCGTGCACGGCACCGCCGAACCGCGGCCGGCCCCCGCCGGCAATCTGGAAAGTCAGTTGCCGGAGCTTCTGGCGGCTTTGTCCGGCAGCGCTCAGGCCTTGCTGGCCGACGATAACGGCCTCTATTACGCCACCGCCGGCTTCCACCACGAAACCGCCGAGGAAATCGCCGCGCTGGCCGGCGATTTGATGTCCTTGAGCCGTCGGCATCATCTATTGCTCAAGAACCATCTCAATCTGGGCAGCGCCGCCTGGGCCGCGGTGGACCCTGCCGGCCGCAGCCAACTGGCTTTTTACCCCTTGCACGTGGCGCAGCAGGCCTTCGCGCTGATCATAGGCGGCGAGCCGCGGCTGCAAAGCGAAGCCTTTGTCGGCCTGGTGGAGCTGCTGGCACGCCGCTACGCCTGAACCCCGGCCGCGCGGCGGCCGGCGCATTGAACAAAACCCTGGAGAACCCCATGCGTGAACAGATGCTCAAATCCATCCTGAGCGACCTCAACGGCGCGTCCGCCGACATAGAAGCGTCCGCCATCATTTCCGCCGACGGTCTGACCATGGCGGCGCTGCTGCCGCAGGAGGTTGACGAGGATCGGGTCGGCGCGATGGCAGCGGCGATGCTGTCCCTGGGTGAACGCACCGCGCGCGAACTGGCGCGCGGCGGCCTGGAACAAGTGATGGTCAAGGGAGAACACGGCTACATCCTGATGAGCCACGCCAGCCCGGACGCGGTGCTGACCGTGATCGCGCGGCGCGAGGCCAAGCTGGGCCTGATTTTTCTGGACGCCAAGCGCGCGGCGCGCAGCATTGCCGAAATCCTCTAAATAAACGGTTCAATGTCTGTTGCGCGTAGGCGGGCTAGCCAGGCAAAGGCCTTGAAAGCCGCTTCGGAAATGCCCATTCCCTCTTGCGCATTCCGCCTTCTCGGCGGTTTCGCCTTGTCTCGCCCCGACGCGCGAGGCTTTGAACTCGCTCCGGCAAACCGGCCTATACTTGGCGGCGTCTGGCCGGCACAATAGGGTTTTGCTTTCTAGCCAGACCCGCTCCATGTGGAAAACCCTACTCGCCATCTCCGTCGGCGCCGCGCTGGGGGCGCTGCTGCGCTGGGCGCTGGGCGTCAAGCTCAACAGCCTGTGGCCCAGCCTGCCGCCGGGCACGCTGGCCGCCAATCTGGTCGGCGGCTACATCATCGGCCTCGCCGTCGCCTTCTTCGCCAGCGCGCCGGGCGTGTCGCCGCTATGGCGGCTGCTGGTGATCACCGGCTTCTGCGGCGGCCTGACCACCTTCTCCACCTTTTCCGCCGAAGTCGTCTCCCTGCTGCAGCAACAGCGGCTGCTGCCGGCGCTGACCGCCGTCGCCGTCCATGTCTGCGGTTCGCTGCTGGCCACCCTGGCCGGCATCGCCAGCTGGCAGTGGCTGCGCGCGCTCAAAGTGTAATTGCCGCCTAGTGCGTCGCCCCGCCCGTCTCGACAATGTCCTCCGTCGCCGTCAAGGCCGTTTCCAAGGCTAGCCGCAGACCGGCGACGATCATATCCAGGCTCATGCTGGGCGCGCCCGGATGCGCGGCGGCCTGCTCCGGCAAATAGGGAATATGGATGAAGCCGCCGCGCGCAGGCGCGCCGGCCAAGGCGTGCATCAGGCCGTAGAACACATGATTGCAGACAAAGGTGCCTGCGCTCTGCGACACCGTCGCCGGAATGCCGGCGGCGCGCAAGGCTGCCGCCTGGGCCTTGATCGGCAAGGACGAAAAATAAGCGGCAGGCCCTCCCGGCACCACCGGCCGGTCTATCGGCCGCCGGCCGGCGTTGTCCGCGATGCGGGCATCGTCTACATTGATCGCCACCCGTTCCAAAGATAGCTCGGGGCGCCCGCCCGCCTGCCCCACCGCCACGACCAGCGCCGGCCTCAGCGCAGCCATCTCTCCGCGCAAAACGCTCAAGGCCTCGCCAAACACGCAGGGCAGCCGCCTCGCCGCCACCACCGCGCCCGCCAACGGCTCGCCGTCCAGCCGGTTCGCGGCCTCCCATGACGGATTCACACTCTCGCCTCCAAACGGTTCAAAGCCCGTCAACAACACGATCTTGCTCATTCAAGCACTCCCTCGTCCAAAGCCAGCAAAGCGAAAGTCCCCAGCCAATGCTCGCCGGTGTAATGACCGCTGACCACCTGCGGCAGGCCGGCGTCCAAATGCGCCCGCGCGCTTTGGCTCAGCAAAGGCCGCCAAGCGTCGTCCGGCGGCAAGGCCGCCGTCAACTGGCGCAAACACCAGGCGCGGCTCAAATTCAAGCCGATGAGATGGCCGATCTTGGGGTCCGAGCCGTCGCTGACCTTAACCGGACTCAGCAAGGCAGCGCTCCGCGGAAAATCCGGCAGGAAAGCGCGCAGCCAATCGCGAAACGGCTCGGCCGGCAACAGCCGGCTAAGCAACAAAGCCTGGCATAAGCTGGGCGATAGGAAATCGTCGCCACTTGGCTCCAAACGCGTCGGATAATCCGCATCGGCCAGGAAATAACGCCGGGCGGCAGCCTCCAGCGCCTGCGCCAGCTCGGCATCGTCGGCGGCGCGGGCGTAGTCCAGGCTCAGCAACAAGGCAAAGGCGGTGTTGGCGTGCCCGCCGCTGCGGGTCGGATAGTCCTGCAAAGGTAGAAACGTCAGCCAGCGCTGGCGGATCAAAGTCAGCAGCGGCCGCATCGCCGCGCGCCATTGCCCAGCTTGAGACGCATCCCAAGCCTCAAGCTCTTGCGCCAGGGCCAGCAACCAGGCCCAGCCATAAGGCCGCTCATAGCTTGTACGGCCCGGGGCGGCGAAGTAGTCCGCCTCCGCCTGGAAAGCCTGCGGCGAAAAATGGCTGGCGAACAGAGCGACGATATCAGCCTGCTCCGGCAAGCTTGGAAAACGACGAGCCAGCCGCGCCAGCAGCCAGAAGCCGTGCACGGCGGAGTGCCAGTCGTAGCAACCGTAGAACACCGGGTGCAAATCACGCGGCGCGCGCGCGTCCTCTGGCCCGTTCAGCAGATGGCTCAGAAAGTTCGGATACTCCCGAACCAGCCCGGCCAGCGGCAGCGCCGCCAGCCTGGATGCTTGTTGCGGATTCATGCTGTCTCCTCAACGGAACACGATGAAATACATCAATAGGATATTCACGCCCAGCAAGGCCAGCGCAGTGGGGATCTGAGTCTTGATCACCAGGTATCTGTCCTTCAACTCCAGCAAGGCTGCCGGCACAATATTGAAATTGGCCGCCATCGGCGTCATCAACGTGCCGCAATAGCCGGAATACATGCCGATAGCCACCAACGGCGCCGCGTCGGCATGCTGACCGACAATCAGGAAAGGCAGCGCGATGCCGGCGGTCATCACCGGAAATGCGGCGAAGGCGTTGCCCATGATCATGGTGAACAGCGCCATGCCGATACAGTAGATCGCCACTAGCAAGAAGCGGTTGCCTGGATCGACGAACAGGCTCACCACCTCTTGTACCGCCAGGCCGGTCTTGGCGGCGACGAACACCCCGCCCAGCATCGCCAGCATCTGCGGCAGGATGGCCGCCCAGCCAATAGCGTCCACCAGGCGGCGCGATTCGCGCACCGCCTGCAGCGGGGTACCACCGGTCAGCTTCCAGCCCAGCAACACCGCGCAGACGCAGGCCACCGCCAAGGCGGCCAGGGTCAAATGCTTCTGATCCAACAAGGCCGCGCCGCCAATCCCGACACCCTTAAGCAAAACAGTACAAGCCACAGTCAACAGCGGAATCAACAAGGCGGGCAGGAAAACCTTGTTACCCAGGCGGCTGGCGGCCTCCCGCCGCTGCTGATCGCTGCTTTGGCTATAACTGCCTGGCGCCAGCAGACCGGCGCCGGCCAGCAGGGCGAGCGCAATCACGATGAGGCCCACCAGGCGATAAGTCATCGCTTTGCCCAGAACCGCCGTCATCAAGTCGCCGAACAAAAAGGTGGAGCCGAACAAGAACCAGAACAAGGCGGTGGTATAGCGCTTGGGATTGCCGCGGTCGCGCAGCGTCATGCCCACCAACAGCATCACCACGATGCCGATCAGATAATAAATATCATTGATGCTGAACCATGCCTTCATACCGCAGCCTCCTGTTTAGCGCGCCAAGCGGCGATATCGCGCTGCAGCCCGGCGTCAAGCCGCGCCAGCCGCGCCATGTGGATGATCAACGCGCTGACGGCGGTGGGAATCGCCCACAGGCCGATGTGCAGCGGTTCGATATTGGCGATGCCGTTTTCCTTGAGGAAGGCGTCCATCAACAAGACCGCGCCGAAGGCGATGAAAATATCCTCGCCGAAAAACACCGCGATATTGTCGCAGGCGGCCGCATGGGCGCGGATGCGGTCGCGCAAGACCTGCGGCAGCTCTCCCAACTGGTTGGCCGCGGCGCCCTCGGCCATCGGCGCCAGCAAGGGGCGCACGGTTTGGGCATGGCCGCCCAGATTGATCAAGCCCAGCGCGGCGGTCAGCTCGCGCACCACGAAGTACAACATCAGAATGCGCGCGGTGGTGGCGCTCCTGATGCCCGCTATCCATTGCTGCGCTCGTTCTTTCAGACCATAGCGCTCCAACAGGCCGATCACCGGCAAGATCAGAATGAAGGTGGCCAATTGACGGCTATTGAGGAATTTCTCGCCGAAGGTTTCCAACAGCGCGCCCAAATCCATGCCGACCGCCAAACCGGTCGCCAGGCCGGCGGCGGTAACCACCAGCAGCGGATTGAAGCGCAAGGCGAAGCCCGCCACAACGACGGGAATGCCCACCAGGGGCAGATAGGATGCAAGATCCATGCAGTTTCTCCTTTGTATGATGGAAATGGCCGCCTACGGACGGCTCTAGTTTCCGGGTAAGGCTCACAAAGCAACGATGCGCACGCCCTCCTGTTCCAAGCGCCGACGCAGCAGCCGCGCGAACTCCAGCGCGTGCGCGCCGTCTCCGTGCAGGCAAACGCTATCGGCGCGAATCTCCAGCGCCCCGCCGTCCAGGCAGGCCACTCGCCCGCGCAACACCAGCTCCAGGGTCTGGCGCAAAGCCTGCTCCGCGTCCTCGATCACCGCTCCCGGCATTCCGCGCGGCGCCAGGCTGCCGTCGGCCAGATAGGCGCGGTCGGCGAACACTTCTTCTACCGCTTGCAAGCCGTGACGCCGCGCGGCGCGGCCTGACTCCCCGCCGGCCAAACCCACCAACCGCAGTTCAGGATCGAAATCCTTCACCGCGCGGGCGATGGCGTCGGCCAGCGCCGGATCGCGCGCCGCCTGGTTGTACAGCGCGCCGTGCGGCTTGACGTGGCGCAGCCGCGTTCCTGCGGCCCGAGCCATGGCTCCCAGCGCGCCCACTTGGTAGAGCACGTCCTGATACACCTGTTCCGGCGCGCGCTGCATCGTCCTGCGGCCAAAATGCTCGCGGTCGGGAAAGCCAGGGTGAGCGCCCATCGCCACCCCGCGTCGCGTCGCGTCCCGCACCGCCCGCCACATGGTTTCAGCATCACCCGCATGCCAGCCGCAGGCGATGTTCACCGAGCTGACCTGGTCCATGATCGCCGCGTCGTCGCCGCAACCCTCGCCGATGTCGGCGTTCAAATCGATCTGCATGTCTGACTCCAATCCTGTCCCTGCAACCACTGGCGCAGGCGCAAACGCGCCGCCGCCGCCTGTTGCGCGTCCACCATCTCGAAACGCAGCTTGGCCCCCGGCCGCGCCTGCGCCAGTTTCCATAAATCCGCTTCAATCACGCAGGCGATGCGCGGGTAGCCTCCCGTCGCCTGCGCGTCCGCCAGCAAAACAATGGGCTGGCCGCCCGGCGGCGCCTGCACCACGCCGGGCAATACCCCGTGGGACGGCAAATCCCCGGCGGTCTCCCGCGCCAGGGCCTCGCCCTGCAAGCGGTAAGCCATGCGATTGCTCTGGGCGGACACCGTCCACTCGCTCTCGCTGAACGCCTGCCGCGCCGCGCGGGCGAACTGCTGCCACTCCGGACCCGGCAAGGCGCGCAACACCGGCGACCAGCCGAGATTGCGCCGGCCCAGCCGGCCGGACAGCGCAAGCGCCGGTCCCAATGGCAACTGGTCCCCCGCCTCCAACGCCCGCCCCATCCAGCCGCCCAGACCCGCTTGCAAGTCAGTGGCGCGCGCGCCCAAAACCAGAGGCGCGTCGATGCCGCCGGCCAAGGCGAGATAAGCCCGCATGCCGTGGCGGCAGCCACGCAACAGCAAATGCTGACCCGCGCGGGCCGGATAGCGCCAACCGCTCCATACCGGCTCGCCGTCCAACTCCGCCCCAAAGTCCGCCCCCATCAAGGCGAACCAGCCATCGCGCAGAAACCGGATGCCAAACGGGCCCAAAGCCACCTCGATGCCGGCCGCGTCCGCGGCATTGCCCAACAGACGGTTGGCCATGATCAGCGCCGGCGCGTCCAGCGCTCCGCCCTGCGCCACGCCGAGATGGCGCAAACCACGCCGACCCAAATCCTGCACCGTGCTTTGAATGCCGGCCTGCGTAATTTCAATCATCTCCGCCCTCCTGCGGCACAAAGCGCACGCAGTCGCCCGGCAGCAACAGGGACGGCTCCGCGCGCCGCGAATCAAACAATGTCAGATGAGTTCGGCCGATGATCTGCCAGCCGCCGGGGCTGGTCGCCGGATAGATGCCGGTCTGCCCACCGCCAATGCCCACCGAACCGGCCGGCACCGCCAACCTGGGCTCTGCGCGCCGCGGCGTGGCCAAACGCTCGGGCAATCCGCCCATATAGGCAAAACCGGGCTGAAAACCGAGGAAGTACACCACGTAGTCCGCCGAAGCGTGCGCGGCGACCACTTCCGCTTCGCTCAGGCCGGCATGCACCGCCACCGCGGCCAGGTCCGGACCGTGACGACCACCGTAGCGCACCGGCACCTCTACCCGCCGCAAGCGCGGCTCGGCCTCTTGCGCTTCTGCCCAGCCGCGGCGCAAGCGTCCCAGCCAGGCTTCGCCGTCGCCGGCGTCCGGATCGAAGATCAGGGTGAGATTGTTCATGCCGGGCACCACCTCGATCAGCCCGGGCGCGCCCGTCAAGGTTTGCGCCAGCCACCAGATGCGTCGCTGACACGCCAGATCGGCCGGCCTAACGCTTTCCAAGACAGCGGCCCGCTCGCCCAGCAGGTAATAGCGCATTGAGTTCGATGCCAAACCATTCTCCATTTGCAGCCGCCCGTCTCGCGGGGCGTATATTTATTATTTTGCAGATAAAACGTCTATAAATTATTTGTATTTATTGGCCATGTCCAGCGCAAATGACGTTTTGCTATACTGGCCGGCCAAGCCACTTCGTCTCCAGGCCCGTCCATGAACGCTCAACGCAACATTGTCTCCTCATCGCACTTGGTCTCCGAGCGTTGCGCCGAACTATCCGAGTTCGAATTCGGCTTGATCGTGGCCAACAACGCTTTCAATCGCTGGATGATCCGCTGCATGGCGGCCGCGGGAGAGACCGATATGACCGCGATGGAAGTGTCGCTGCTGCATCACGTCAACCACCGCGGCCGCAGCAAGAAATTGGCGGATATCTGCTTCGTGCTGAATATAGAAGACACGCATGTGGTGTCCTACGCGCTGAAAAAGCTGGTGAAGATGGGCTATGTCGGCAGCGAAAAAGTGGGCAAGGAAGCTTTGTTCGCCACTACCCAGGCCGGCGTCGAACTGTGCCAGCGCTACCGCGACGTGCGCGAGCAATGCCTGATCAACGCGCTGATCGACAACGGCGGCCAGCAGGCCGATATCGGCGACAACGCGCAATTGCTGCGCATGCTGGCCAGCTTGTACGACCAGGCCTCGCGCGACGCCGCCTCTATGTAAGCGCTTGTTGATTTTCGATTCGCCGCGCGTGGAGAAAACCTCGCGCGGCGAGCGTGGCCCAAGCTTGCCCCGCCAACTTTGGCGAACGACGTTCTTTCCACCGGCCCCGTCGCGTCGCGCCGGCGATTGCCAGCGCAGTGCTCCTCCCGCAGCGCCAGGCGCAAATACAATCAAGCCAACGGCAAGCCCGGAGAAATTAGGCTATTCATTTATTATCAAACCTCCTCATCTAAAATAAACATTCGATATAGTTGTCAAAAACATTGAATAATTTCGAATGGGATGATAAAAACGCGATACACCAGCACTTAGACCGGTGAACTTCCGCCCGTCGGCGGGCACGCCGCGACAGGCAGGCTCCGAATTCAACCGCGGCGCCGGCTCGCCGCTCGTGCCAGAGACGTCGGCGTCGGCGCTTGATGGGGACCATTAGCCGCATAGTTACCATATTCATCAGCCGGAACCGCCATGAGGTCGAATACCGCCAACCGACAGTTGCTCTTTGTCGTGCTGCCCTTCCTGCTCATCGTCGTCATGCAGGTGGCGCTAAGCGCGTTCAGCCTCTATGTGGTTTCCACCGCCCGAGCCTATGTGGCGGGGGAAGGCTTGTGGTCGAAAGCGCAGAAGGACTCCATCTACCACTTAACCCGCTACGCCCAGACCGGATCCGACCACGATTTCCAACGCTACCGGCTAGCGATCTCCATCCAGTTGGGTGACCACCGGGCCCGGCTGGCGCTGGATCGCAAGCCGCCGGACCTGGGCACCGCGCGCCAAGGCTTCCTGGACGGCGGCAACCATCCCGACGACATTGACAACATTATCCGAGCCTATTTGTGGTTTCACCACATCAGCTACCTGGCCGAAGCCATCCGCTATTGGAAAATCGGCGATTACTACCTCCAGGAAATTCAGACCATAGGCGAGCAGTTGCGCCAGGGCTACGCCGACGGCTCCTTGAGCCAGGCGGACAAAGCCGCCCTCACTTCTCAGATCGCCGAAATCAACGAAGCGGTGAAAGCGCCTGCCCAAGGCTTTTCCCGCGTACTGGGCAACGCCTCCCGCGAGGTAAGCCAGGCGGTCTGGAGCGCCAACCTGATCGCCGGAATGCTGCTGGTGCTTCTGACCATTTTGCAGATCCGCCGGCTGATCCAGGCTTCGGACAATTACAAAGCCGCCTTGCAAGCGGAGCAACAACGCGCCGAGATCACGCTTCAATCGATAGGCGACGCCGTGATCACCCTGAACATGCAGGGCGCGGTGATCTATCTGAACCACAGCGCCAAGCGCATGCTGAGCCACATAGAGACGGAAAGCCTGGGCCTGCACTTCGACGAACTGCTCAGCCTGATCAAACAAGGGCAAGAAACCGACAGCGCGCTGAGCTTCGCCGAGCTTTGCCGCCAGGACGAAACCAGCCGCACCTACCCCAAGCTGAACATGCTTCGCCACAACGCGATTCCGCTGCAGGTCAGCCTGGTGGCCGCGCCGATTCGCGACCGCCACGGCGAGCAATACGGCATCGTGCTGGTGCTGCACGACAACACCTCGGAGCAGCAATACATCAACGAACTGTCCTGGCAGGCCAGCCACGACGCGCTGACCGGCCTGGTCAACCGCAGGGAGTTCGAAACCCGCGCCATCAAGGCGATCAAGCAACTGGGCCAGGCCGAGGCGTCGCTGGCGCTGATGTTCATCGACCTGGACCAATTCAAACTGATCAACGACACCTACGGCCACGCCGCCGGCGACGAACTCCTGTGCCAGATCAGCCGCTCGGTGGCGCGGCGCCTGCGCGCTTCAGACACGCTGGCGCGGCTGGGCGGCGACGAATTCGGCGTCTTGCTCGGCAACAGCTCGGTCGAATCCGCCATCGCCAAGGCCAATAATCTGCGCCAGGCCATCATGGAATGCAGCTTCCAGTGGGAAGGAAACCAATTTTCCATCAGCGCCAGCATCGGCCTGGTCTGCGTATCCGACGCCGACACCTCGCTGGCCGAGGTGATGCGTTCGGCCGACATCGCCTGCTATATGGCCAAGGAAAAAGGCCGCAACCGCATCCAACTGCACATCCCTCACAATTCCGAAGTGTCGGCGCGCTTTCACGAGATGGACTGGGTGCAGCGGCTGCGCCAAGCCCTGCGCGACGACAGCTTCACCCTGTACGCTCAGGACATCGTCCCGCTGGCGGCCCATCCGGAAAGCGGCCGCTATGTCGAGGTGCTGCTGCGCCTCAACGCCGACGACGGCAGCCAGGTGCCCCCGGGCTTGTTCGTGCCGATCGCGGAGCGTTACGGCCTGATGACCGAAATCGACCGCATCGTGGTGGAGAAAGTATTCCAGGAACTGGCGCTGCTGCGCCGCGCCGGCAATCAGGACATTAGGCACTGCGCAATCAATCTGTCCGGTTCCACCTTGTGCGACGATGGTTTCCTCGCCTTCGTGCAGCAGCAGTTTCAACGCAGCGGGGTGCCTCCGGAACTGATCTGCTTCGAGATCACAGAAACCAACGCCATCGCCAACCTGGAGGCCGCGCAGCGGCTAATCCACGAACTACGCCGAATCGGCTGCCTGTTCTCGCTGGACGATTTTGGAACCGGCATGTCCTCCTTCGCCTACCTGAAGCACTTGCCGGTGGACTTTCTGAAAGTCGACGGCAGCTTCGTCCGCGAGATGGCGACGGACCCGATAGACCACGCCATGGTGGAGATGATCAATCACATCGGCCACGTCACCGGCAAGCGCACCATCGCCGAATTCGTAGACACGCCCGAGATCGTGGCCGAGTTGCGCAAACTGGGCGTGGACTACGCCCAGGGCTTCCACCTGAGCCGGCCGGAACCCTTCGGCTTCAGCCATGCGCGCGGCGACCGCCGAATGCGACAGCAATAGGCTACCGGCCTGGTTCTCAGGCCGGATCAGGGCGGCCGGGAGGCCGTCGCGTCTGGCCGGCTTGGCCCGGCCTTGCTTCTAAGGAAAGGGGACATGATGAGTAAAGAGATCGGTTTTGTCAGGAGCGGCCCGCTGATGGACCTCCACAGCTATCCGGAATGGACAAGGGAGCTGGTGCGTCACTGCGACGCCTTCAAACGCCAGGTGGTGGAACACGAACTGTTCCGGCAGATGCGCGACGGCGTGCTGCCCAACGCCGTCCACCAAGCTTTTCTGCGCGGTGGTTGGCCGGTGATCGAACAGTTTCCGCAATATATGGCCAAGAACCTGCTGAAAGTGCGCTACGGTCAGCATCGCGGCCACGATATGGCGCGCCGCTACCTGATCCGCAACATCCGAGTGGAGCAAAACCACGCCGACCACTGGGTGCAATGGGCCCTCGCATCCGGCGTGGACATCGACAGTCTGCTGCGCAACCCCCAGGCGCTGGAAACGCTGAGTCTCAGCCACTGGTGCCATCAGATCTGCGAGCGTGAATCGCTGGAGGTGGCGATGGCGGCCACCAATTACGCAATAGAAGGCGCCACCGGAGAATGGTGCGCCGCCGTCTGCTCCAAGGAGGATTACGCCCGGCAGTTTCCCAAGGAGAAGCGCGCCAAGGCGATGAAGTGGCTGGCACTGCACGCGCATTACGACGACGAGCACCCCTGGGAGGCGTTGGAAATCATCGTCACTTTGGTGGGTGAAGACCCAAGCTCGCGGCAAGTGGCGGAACTGCGTCACGCGATCTGTCAGAGCCATCGCTACATGCGCCTGCTGCTGGATCATTACATGAGCCAGCCCGCCCCGGAGATTTGCGCGCGCCCCTGCGCGGAACCGGCGCTGGCCTGACAGCCTGTTCAAAGCCTCGCGAGCACAGGACGGAAGGCTTTGGGGCTGAAAAGGCGGAACGCGCAGAACCGGCGCAAACATCCCGCAACCGTACTCGCCGAGCACAGCCGCCCCTCCACGCAGCAGGCAATGAATTGATACAGAGCCCGCCGTAAAACAAACCGCCCCGCAAGCCAAAACTTGCGGGGCGGTTTGCGTTGACGCTGCGAGCCGGCTTAGCCGCGCAGGCGGCGCAGCACTTCGTCCTTGCCGATCAAGGCCAGCACCGCGTCCACCGACGGGGTCTGCGTGGTGCCGCACACCAGCACGCGCAACGGCATGCCCAACTGCCCCATCTTGATGCCCTCTTCAGCGCAGAAAGGCTTGAACAGCTCGTGGATGGCTTCCGCGGACCAGGTGTCCAAACCCGCCAGCTTGTCGGCGAAACGACCCATGCGCGCCACGCTGTCGTCGGACAGATGCTTGTCCACGTCGGCCGCGGAGGCTTCCCGCTTGCGATAGAAATAGTCCACTTCCAACGCCAGCGCGTTTAAATCCTGCACCCGCTCCTTGACCAGAGCGATCACCTCTTCGATGGCGGGCCCGCCGGACAGCTCGACGCCGGCGGCGGCCAAACGCGGCGCGATCAGCTCGGCCAGGCGGCCGTTGTCCGCGCTCTTGATATGCTGAGCGTTCAGCCACATGAATTTTTCGTGGTTGAAACGGCTGGCGGACGCGCTCACCGCCTCCAGGCTGAACCACTCGACGAACTGCTCCATGGAGAAGAACTCGTCGTCGCCGTGGCCCCAGCCCAGGCGCGCCAGGTAGTTAAGCAGCGCTTCCGGCAAGATGCCCTTGTCGGCGTAGTCCACCACGCTGACCGCGTCGCGGCGCTTGGACATCTTCTGGCCGTCCTCGTTGAGAATCATGGGCAGATGGCCGTACACCGGCAGCGGCGCGTTCAAGGCCTTCAGGATATTGATCTGGCGCGGAGTATTGTTGACGTGGTCGTCACCGCGGATCACATGGGTGATCTGCATGTCCCAGTCATCCACCACCACGCAGAAGTTATAGGTCGGGCTGCCGTCCGGGCGGGCGATGATCAGATCGTCCAGTTCCTGATTGGCGATCTCGATGCGGCCCTTGACCGCGTCGTCCCAGGCCACCACGCCGTCCAGCGGGGTCTTGAAGCGCACCACCGGAGTCACGTCCGCGGGGATGGTCGGCAAGGTCTTGCCGGCTTCCGGGCGCCAGCGACGGTCGTAGCGCGGCTTTTCCCCGCGCGCTTCTTGCTCCGCGCGCATCGCTTCCAGCTCGTCCTTGCTGCAATAGCACAGGTAGGCGTGGCCGGAGTCCAGCAGTTGCCGAATCACGTCCTTGTAACGGTCGAAGCGATGGGTCTGGTAGAACGGGCCTTCGTCGTAGTCCAGGCCCACCCAGTGCATGCCGTCCAAAATCGCCTTCACCGACTCCGGCGTCGAACGCTCCAGATCGGTGTCCTCGATGCGCAGCACGAACACGCCCTTGTTCTTGCGGGCGTAGGCCCAGGAAAACAGCGCGGTGCGCACGCCGCCGATATGCAGATAACCGGTGGGACTGGGAGCGAAACGGGTACGGATCATGGTGATTCAGGCTCGAAAACGTAAAACGGCTATTGTACGCCGGCTGGCAAAGCGGCAGCAAACCCCAGGGTCTGTTGAGCTTTGTTTTTCCGCCGGGGAAAAACATAGTTCAACAGACCCTAATCCGGCCAGCGCCGGTGCAAGCTGGCCGGCACCAGGGCCTCCGGCTCGGTCAGCGTCTGCCCTTCCAGCAGAGCCAGGGCCAGATCCAGGCTACGCGCCGCCATTTCGCGGCTGTCCTGCACAATGGCGTCAACGCGCAGCGGCAGGCAATCCAGCAAGGAGTGATCGTCGAAGGTCAGCAGGCGCAGCGGCGCGTTGGCCAGGCCGCAATGCTGATTGAGAAAGGCCAGCGCGCCCTCCAGCAGCGACACCGAGGCGGTGAACAAAGCCTGAGGCAGGCGTTGATGCTGTTGCCGCCATTGCTGCATCAGTTCGAAACCGGAACGGCGCAGGTAATCGCGATGGCAGACCCAGCCCGGCTTTTCCTCCACGCCATGCCGCGCCAAGGCCTGGCGATAGCCTTGCAAACGGTCGCGGCTGGGCGACAATTCGGCCTGGCCGCCGAAGAACACCACTTCAGACACGCCCTGCTCCAAGGCGTCGCCCACCAGCCGCTCCACGCTGGCGCAACCGTCGGTGACCACCGACGGAATGCCGCTGCCGTCCACCCTGCGGTCGACAAACACCAGCGGCAGCCGCCGCACCCATTTCTGGTAAGACTTGGCCTCGTGCGTGCACGGCACCACGATCATAGCGTCCACCTGCCGCGCCGCCAGATGGGCCATGACCTCGGCCTCGCGCCGCGGATCTTCGTCGCTGGTCACCAGCAGCATCTGGTAGTCGCGCTGGCGACACAACTCTTCCATCGCCTGAGCCAGTGCCGCGTGAGCGGAGTTGGTCAAATCGGGAATCACCAGTCCCACCGAATTGCTGCGCCGCGAACGCAAGGAACGCGCCGACTGCGACGGGTTGAAATGCTGCTCGCGCGCCACCTTCTCCACGCGCTCCACCGTGGCCCGGGAAATGCGGTAGCGCTCGGCATGGCCGTTGAGCACCATGCTGGCGGTAGTGCGCGACACGCCGGCCAGTTCGGCGATGTCGTCTATGGTCAAACGCTTGTAGCCGCTCATCGACAGCCTATTCCTCATGCGGCGGCGCCATGCCCGCCGCCCAAAACTCGATTGCAAAACAGCCCCGGCCTGCGCAAGCGCGGGGCGGGGCCGCCGATTGCTGGCAACCTTACCTCAAGCGAGCCGCCGTCGCCAGAGCGATGGCGGCCTCCCCCGGCTTACTGCTTGACCAGATTCAAAGGCACCGGGATGAATTTCTCCACCTGCTGGCCGTCGATCAGCTTCTTGGCGGTCTGCACGCCGTACTGGCCAATCAACTCCGGCTGTTGCTGCACGGTCGCGGCCAGGCCGCCGGCCTTGACCGAGGCCACCGCGTCGGCGGTGGCGTCGAAGCCCACCACCGCGACGTTCTTCAGGCCGGCGGCCTGGATCGCCTTCAAGGCGCCCAGCGCCATTTCATCGTTGTGGGCGAACACGCCCTGCACGTCCTTATTGCCCTGCAGGATATTTTCCATCACCGACAAACCCTTGGCGCGGTCGAAATCAGCCGGCTGCTTGGCCACCACCTTGACCTCGGCCTTGCCGTCCGCCACCGCATGGAAACCCTGGCCGCGCTCGCGAGCGGCGGAGGAACCGGGAATGCCCTCCAGCTCTACCAGCCGGCCCTTGCCGCCCAGCTTCTGCAGCAGGAATTCGGCCGCCATCTTGCCGCCGGCCACATTGTCGGAAGCAATGTGGGCGCTGACTTCCGCGCCGTTGACGCTGCGATCCAGCGACACCACCTTGATGCCCTTGCTCACCGCTTCCTTCACCACATTGGCGACGGCGGAGGAGTCGGTGGGGTTGATCAGGATCACGCTCACCTTCTTCTGGATCAGGTCCTCAACGCTGGCTTGCTGCTTGGCGGAGTCGTCCTGCGCGTCCACGGTGATCAGGCGCACGCCCTCTTTGGCCGCCTCGTCTTCCGCGCCCTTGCGCAGCGAGACGAAGAACGGATTGTTCAGCGTGGACACCGCCAGGCCCACTACCGGCTGGCCGGAGGCCGCGGCCGGCGCGCTGGCGCCGGACGAGGCGCCGTCGGCCGGACCCTGCTTGGTGCAGGCGATCAGACTCGCCGCGATGACACTGAAAACCAAAGGCTTGATTAAGCGTTGCATATCGGAACTCCCCTTGTGTAATGGTCGCTTGCGCTGCAGGCCCGCCGACGGCGGGCCCGTTCTCACTTCTTGCCGCTGCGGTCCAACAGCACCGCCAGCAGAATCACCACGCCCTTGATCACCTGCTGATAGAAGGACGATACGCCCAGCAGATTCAGACCATTGTTCAATACCCCGATCAGCAAAGCGCCGATCAGCGTGTCTACAATCCAGCCGCGGCCGCCGGTCAGGCTGGTACCGCCCAGCACCACCGCGGCGATGGCGTCCAACTCATAGCCGGCGCCGGCGGTGGGTTGCGCCGAATTCAAGCGCGAAGTCAGCACCGCGCCGGCCATCGCCGACAATGCGCCGGACAGGGTGTAGACCCAGATCTTGACCCGGTCCACCTTAACGCCGGAGAGACGCGCGGACTCCTCGTTGCCGCCGGTGGCGTAAACATGGCGGCCAAAAACGGTTTTCTTCAACATGAACCAGAAGCCGGCGAACATCAGCAGCATCCACACCACCGGCACCGGCACCACGCCGGCCACATAGCCGCCGCCCAACATGGAGAACATATCGCTGCCGAAGCCGGTGATCGGGCTGCCGTTGGACGCCACCAGCGACAGACCGCGCAGAATCGTCATCGACGCCAGGGTGGCGATGAAGGGCGCCACCTTGCCCTTGCTGATCACCAGACCATTGCAGCAGCCCATCAACGCGCCGGACAGGATGCCCAACAGCGTGGCCAGCAACGGATCCACGCCGGCCTGCAGCAGCATCGCGGTCAACACTGACGACAAGGCCAGGATGGACCCCACCGACAGGTCGATGCCGCCCAGCAAGATAACCAGGGTCATGCCGAAGGCGATCAGCGCGTTGATGGAGACCTGGCGCATCACATTGAGCAGATTGCCCATGGTCAGGAAGTCGGCGCTCATCACCGACAAGCCGGCGCAGATCGCCAGCAGGGCGATGAAAGGCCCGAGTTTTTGCAGCATTGCTTTTTGTTGCGGGGTCATCTTGCTTACCGTTTCCCTTGCTTGCGCCCAATGGGCGCGACCTGAATATTCAATGCGCGTCGGCGCTCAGTCCGCCGTCGCGCCGGCCGCCGCTGCCATGATGTCTTCCTGCGTCGCCGAAGCGGCCTCGAACAGCCCGGCCCGGCGGCCCTCGTGTATCACCAGGATGCGGTCGCTCATCGCCATCACCTCCGGCAGTTCGGACGACACCATAACGATGGCCACGCCGGCGGCCGCCAGTTGATTGATGATGTGGTAGATTTCGGCCTTGCCGCCCACGTCGACGCCGCGCGTCGGCTCGTCCAACAGCAGCAGCTTGGGCGGCTCCGCCAGCCACTTGGCGAACACCACCTTCTGCTGATTGCCGCCGGACAGGGATTTGACATCCAGTTCAGCGTCGCGGGTGCGGATGCGCAATTGCTCAATCAGCCGCCGCGCCTCTTCGTTCTCGGAACGGCGGCTCACCACACCCAGTCGCGCGTGGCGGCGCAGATGAACCAAGGTGGCGTTTTCCCGCACCGACATGCCCAGCACCAGGCCCTGACTCTTGCGGTCTTCCGTGACGTAGGCGATGCCGGCGGCAATGGCGTCGCCGGGCCGGCGGATGTTCAGCTCCGCGCCGTCCAGCCGCACCCGCCCCTGCCGGCGCGGTTTGACGCCGAACAAGACATTGAGAATCTCGCTGCGGCCCGCCCCCATCAAACCGGCCACGCCCAACACCTCGCCGGCGCGGACTTCGAAGCCGATGTCACGGATGTTGCCGTCGTCAGCCAAACGCTCCACTTCCAAGCGCACCGCGCCGGGCGCGGACGCGCGCTTGGGAAAACGGTCGCCGATCTCGCGGCCCACCATCAGCCTCACCACCTCGTCGAAATCGGTGGCGGCGGTCTGACGCTCGCCGACGAAACAGCCGTCGCGCAGCACGCTGATCTTGTCGCAGACGCGAAAGATCTCCTCCATTCGGTGCGACACGTAGACAATCGCCACGCCGCGTTGCTTGAGCTGCTCCATGAAGACGAACAGCGCTTCGATCTCGCGCTCGGTCAAAGCCGCGGTCGGCTCGTCCATGATTAGCACCTTGGCGTTCAAGGACATCGCCTTGGCGATTTCCACCATCTGCTGCTGACCGATGGACAATTGTCCGGCCTCCGTCTCCGGATCGATCCGGCCGGCGCCCAGCTGTTGCAGAATCTGGCTCGCCTCGCGCCGCATTCCGGCGCGATTGATCACGCCGAAGCGGCTATGCTCGCGCTCGCGTCCCAAAAACAGGTTCTCCATCACCGACAGCTGCGGAATCAGGTTCAGCTCCTGGTGGATGATGGCGATGCCGTGGGACTCCGCCTCGGTAGTGGAGCGAATCGTCACCGGCCGGTCATTGAGCAGGACCTCCCCGGCATCGGCCTGGTGCACGCCGGATAGAATCTTCATCAAGGTCGATTTACCGGCGCCGTTCTCGCCCATCAAGGCATGCACTTCGCCGCCCTTCACGGTGAAATCCACCGCCTCCAGCACCTTGACCGGGCCAAAGGCCTTGCTGATGCCGCGCATGCTTACCTTCATCGCCCGCCCCTTCAAAAGATCACGCCGGAATACAAGATCACATTGGCGTACGGCGTGCATTCGCCAGTGCGGATCACCGCCTTGGCCTCGCGGCAGCGGCGCTTGAACTCCTCATGCGGCACGTACTCCACCGCCACGCCGTGCGCGGCCATATCGTTGGCCAGCACCTCCACGGCCGGACTGTGTTGCAGGCACTCGGCGGCGAACAGCGCCCGCTCCGCCTTGAAATCCGCCAGGATGGAGTCCAGCACGCTGGGAAACTCCGGCACACCCAGGCGCAGGCTCAGGTCTATGCACTCTACGCCGGGCGGAATCGGCAGGCCGCAATCGGCGATGACCAGGCTGTCGGTATGGCCCATGCAAGCCAATACCCGCGCGATGTCGCGGTTCAGATGTCCCAGCCGCTTCATGCCTGCTCCTTCAGCATCTGTTGCAGCGCGGCCAGCGTCGGCATGCCGCCTTGCGCGCCCGCGCGGGTCACGGACAAGGCCGCCGCGGCGCAGGCCAATGCCATCGCCGCCTCAAGGCCCTGCGGCCAGAACGCGGCCAAGGCGCCGTTGAAGGTGTCGCCGGCGCCGGTGGTGTCCACCGCGGACACCACGAAGCCGGGTTGATGGTGCAGGCTGCCGTCGGCGCGGCAGAAATAAGCGCCGTCTTTGCCTCGCGTCATCGCCACCCTTCCCGGCAGTTTGCGCATCAGCGCCTGCCAGTCCCCGCCCCTCTCGTCCAGAGCCTGCGCCAACTCATGCTCGTTCGGCGTCAGCAAGGCGGCTCGCTCCAACAGGCTGGACGGCAGCGGATGAGCCGGCGCCGGATTCAACAAGAAAGGCTTGCCGTGGCGCTGAGCCAGCTCGGCCGCACGCTCCACCGTGGCCAGCGGCACCTCCATCTGCGCCAGCACCACGTCGGCGTCGCGGAAAGCCTGCTCGTCCTGGTCCAGATGCTGCGGCAGCAACTCATGGTTGGCGCCGGGCACCACCACGATGGCGTTGTCGCCCTCGGCCAGGGTGATCGTCGCCAAACCAGTGGCCACCTCCGCTTCGCGCAGACGGCCAATGTCCACGCCCTCGGCCTGCAAGGCCTCCTTGAGCTGAGAACCGAACATATCGCGGCCCACGCAGCCCAACAAGGTCACTTGCGCGCCCAGCCGCGCGGCGGCCACTGCCTGATTGGCGCCCTTGCCGCCCGGATAGGAGGCAAAGCGCTTGCCAAACAAGGTTTCACCCAGCCGTGGATAGCGTTCCGCCTCCACCACCAGATCCATATTCACACTGCCCACAACCAGGACCCGGGTCATAATTTCCTCATCGTTATCAAGCGACGCGCGGCTTAGTTGGCGGCGTCAATTGCTAAAACGTACTCAGCTGACGCTTTATAGCAGAGCCGTCTGCGGGCCGGAAGCGAAAAACTCAATCTGTTCAGCAAATGCAACAGTCCGCGCCAAGCCCATCGGCGGCGCTTGACGGCGGGCGAGCTTCAATGTAGCGGCAAAACTACAGACGGGCCGCGCAGCCGGGACGCAAAAAAAGCTCCCTTGAGGGGTAATGCCGTTCACTTAGCGGATCGAACTTGTTTGATCGGGTAACGGGACGGCTGCTTTTTCACAACGCGAGGGCATTCACGCCCTCGCCGTTGTTTCGAAAGTAGCAATTCACCCAAGCGCTCGCGCAGGCGAAGCAGCCGCGCCGGCAAGGTGCCGGGGCTGCTGATTGCTAGCCAGCTCCACTCGTAGCGCAAATAATGCAGCGCCGTCGTAAAGCTCAGATCCGTCGGTCTGACGCTG
>NZ_MUKU01000013.1 GCF_002081825.1 Chromobacterium haemolyticum
GGTCACTGCAAGGGCGTGGACGATCCATTGAGGATCAATTTTCTGAGAAAGAGCAGAGAAATCAGGGTGTTTGTGAGCCTTGCCAACCATAGGGACGGAAATGAGTGAGTCAACATGAGCGAAGTATGAGCAAGATTCGCACCATGAAAAATGCCGTTCACTTGCTTAAGTGAACGGCATTAGGCCAACGACCGGGATTTTTTCATTCTTCGGGAGGCTGCTCGCCTTTACGCATCTCCACCGCCTTCATGATCACATAGGCCAGCATGGCGCACAGGAAGAACAACAACATGACCCAGGCAATCGAGCGCAGCGTGTCGATGAAGGTGTTGAACAACTCCAGCAGCCATCGTTCGCCGGTCAGTTCCATCACGGTGCTGCCCTTGCCCGCGGCCGGCGGCAAATACTTCTCCAGCGACCACTGCCGCACCCCGCCGGAAACCCCGGTGACCACGATGGCGAAGAAAATGTACTTGCGCCAGGCATCGGTCAAATCACGCCCCAGGACCCGCGACAGAATCTTGTTTACCGCCGGATCGAAAAAACGCGCGGTGAATATCGAAGTGGCAATCGCCACCGCCAAGGTCAGACCGAACAAAGCGTAAAACATAATCATCCCCCGCCGCAGCGGAATGCGTGAAAGCCAGAATTGTACGCCTGCGCGCCGGCGCAGGCGATCAGCGGATGGCCATGCTGCTGCGCGCAAGCGACAACGCCGGGACTCTGCTCGTCAATCTCTCAGCGGCAGGCCAAAGTGCTGATAAGCCAGCGCCGTCGCCATCCGGCCACGCGGAGTGCGCTGCAGATAGCCTTGCTGGATCAGGAAGGGTTCGATCACATCCTCTATGGTGTCGGTGGATTCGCCAATGGCTGCCGCCACATTGTCCAGGCCCACCGGTCCGCCGGAAAACTTCTCCAAAATGGCTTGCAGCAACTTGCGGTCCATTACATCCAGGCCAGCCGGATCCACGTCCAGCATCGCCAGCGCGGCGTCCGCCACCTGGGAGCTGACCACGCCGTCGGCCCTGACTTCGGCGTAATCCCGCACCCGGCGCAGCAGCCGGTTGGCGATGCGCGGCGTGCCGCGGCTGCGACGCGCCACTTCGAACGCGCCGTCGTCGACCAATTTGACGTTCAACAAACCGGCGGAACGGCTGACGATGCGGGTCAGTTCCTCCGCGTTGTAGAACTCCAGCCGCGCGACAATGCCGAAGCGGTCGCGCAGCGGGTTGGTCAGCATCCCGGCGCGGGTGGTAGCGCCCACCAGGGTGAATGGCGGCAGATCAATCTTGACCGAACGCGCCGCCGGCCCCTCGCCTATCATAATGTCGATCTGGTAATCCTCCAGCGCCGGATAGAGGATTTCCTCCACCACCGGGCTCAGCCGGTGGATCTCGTCGATGAACAACACATCGTGCGGTTCCAGATTAGTCAACAGCGCGGCCAGATCCCCGGCTCGCTCCAGCACCGGCCCCGAGGTCTGCCGCAGATTGACGCCCATTTCGCGGGCCACGATATGCGCCAACGTGGTCTTGCCCAACCCGGGCGGGCCGAACAGCAGCACGTGGTCCAGCGCTTCGCTGCGGCGCTTGGCCGCCTCGATGAAGATTTCCAGCTGTTCGCGCGTCTTTTTCTGGCCGACGTACTCGTCCAGCAGCTTGGGCCGCAAAGCGCGCTCCAGCGCTTCCTCCTGGCTGGACAGGCTTTGCTGGGTGACGATGCGCGGCTCGGGCGCTCCGCCGTACAGGTTGTCGGTTTCAATCATGGTGTTAGCCGTCGGCCAAAAAAACGAATGTCCAATCTTACCACCGCGCTATAATCGCCGCTGGCCCGCCCATCATCGCGGGCCGACGCAACGTCTTCAGGGCGGGGTGCAATTCCCCACCGGCGGTATGATCGCAAGATCGAGCCCGCGAGCGCTTCCGCTTCCCGGCGGAAGGTCAGCAGATCTGGTGACAGGCCAGAGCCGACGGTAATAGTCCGGATGAGAGAAGATGACATGGCCGCCTGCCGCGCTACGCGCGGCCGCGGCGTGTTCGCTGCGCGCTTTTGCGCGCGGGTTGGCTTTCGCCGACCCTTTTCACGCCCTGGAACCTGTTTCTCAAACGACCCGAGGACCGTTTCCATGAGTATCGCCACACATCCCGACACCTTGTCTCAACGCGTCGAAACGGCGCTCAGCGCCTTGCGCCGCGGCTTGCCGGTCATCGTTCCCGACGACCACGACCGCGAAAACGAAGCCGACCTGATTCTAGCCGCCGACACGCTGAGCGAAACCGAAATGGCGCGTCTGATCCGCGATTGCAGCGGCATCGTCTGCTTGTGCCTGACCGCCGAGCACGCCGCCCGGCTGCAATTGCCGCCGATGACGCAACGCAACGGCAGCCGCTACGGCACCGCCTTCACCGTCAGCATCGAAGCCGCGCAGGGCGTGTCCACCGGCGTGTCCGCCCCCGACCGGGTGCGCACCATTCAGGCCGCCGTCCATCCGCAAGCGCAGGCCGGCGACGTGGTCAGCCCCGGCCATGTCTTTCCGCTGGTGGCGGCAGAAGGCGGCGTGCAGAACCGCCGCGGCCACACTGAAGCCGCGGTGGAACTGGCGCGACTGGCCGGCTTCCAACCCGCCGGCGTGCTGTGCGAGCTGATGAACCCGGACGGCAGCATGATGCGCGGCGCGCAAATCGCGGACTACGCTCAAACGCACGCGCTGCCCGTTCTGAGCGTGGCCGAACTGGCCGAATGGATTTCCGCGCAGAACTTAGCCGCCGCTCCGCTGTCTGCTTGATCTTTGCCCTTAGCCGCGGGCTAACGCCCGCGGCGACGCCGCCGACCCCTCCATGCTTCGTTTTATTTCTTTCCGCAGCCTGTTGCTAGCCAGCTTCCTGATCGTCGCCGTCGTGCCCTCGGCCGTGCTGATTCAGCTTCGCAACGAGTTAGGACACGCCGCCTCCAAGCTGCGCTCGCATCAGGAACAAGCCAAGGAATGGCTGGACGCCAACCGCGTGTCGCGCGAGCAATCCATTCAATTCGAGCGCGCCACCCGCCAGGCTCAAATCCTGAAAGACCACGCGCTGGCCAACACCGCCGTCGGCGCCTGGCAGGAGATCGAGCTGGCGCAACGCAAATTGCAACGCGGCGACGACGACGAGTTGACGCTCAGCGCCCGGGCCATTCTGGCGATCCAGCCGCAACTCCAAGCCCTGCCGGCGCGCGCCGGCGCGCAACGCGACCGCTTGTTCCGCCAGCTAGACCTGCACCTGACCGCGCAAGGCCAATTGATCAACCGCCAACTGGAACAAAGCCAGCGCCAATGGCAGGACTCGATCACGGAAATGCGCCGTACCGCCGACCGCCTGGCCTGGCTGTCGCTGGCCTCCGCTCTGGCGCTGGCTCTGACGATGACCTTATTGATCAGTTGGCCGCTGCGTAAGCTGCAAGCCAAGATCGCGCGGATGAGCGACGGCGCGCGGCTGCAGGACTGGCGCCAGTCCGGCCCCGCCGACCTGCAGCGCCTGGCCCGCGAGTTGGCCCAGCTGGACCGCCGGCTGGCGGCGCTGGAGGAACAGAAAGGCCGTTTCTTCCGCCAAGCGTCCCACGAACTGAAAACCCCGCTGGCCGCCATCCATGAGGCTGCCGCGCTATTGCGTGAAGAAGTGATAGGACAGCTGTCCGCCCAACAGCAGGAAATCGTAGCCATCTTGCAAAACAATGCGCAGACCCTGCGCCAACGCGTGGAGGCCTTATTGCGCTATGATGCCGGCCAATGGCTATCCGAGACACTGACAGTGGAGACCTTCGACCTGCCGGCGCTGATTGCGGAACGGTTGCAGGCCTGTCGTCCGCTGCTGCAAGCCAAACGCCTCGCCGCCGAAGTCCAAGGCGACATGGAGCGGGTCAACGGCGACCGCTCCAAAGTGGAAACCATCCTGGACAACCTATTAATCAACGCCATTCGCCACAGTCCCGTCGACAGCACCTTGAACATCCGCCACGGCCGCGACGCCGGCGGCGTCTGGCTGGAGATCAGCGACCAAGGATCCGGCGTGCCGGAAGCCTATCGAGAAAAGATTTTCGAGCCGTTCTGGAGCGGCTCGCCGCCGCCGGATGAATTGCCCGGCACCGGGCTGGGCCTGGCGATGGCGCGCGGTTTCGCCCAATTGATGCGCGGCGAGCTGACGCTGGAACCCAAG
Organism: Chromobacterium haemolyticum; assembly: GCF_002081825.1. Taxonomy (GTDB): domain Bacteria; phylum Pseudomonadota; class Gammaproteobacteria; order Burkholderiales; family Chromobacteriaceae; genus Chromobacterium; species Chromobacterium fluminis. Next base: position 4,191 of record NZ_MUKU01000013.1, read on the forward strand.
CCCCAAACCGGCGCCTGCTTCCGCCTGCAGTGGCCGGAACCGGAGAACAAGACATGAAAACATCTCGCTTTTGGGCCCTCAACGCGCGGCGGCTGCTCTGGCTGTGCGGCCTGCTAGCCCTGAGCGCCTGCGCGCATCAGCGTCAGCCGGTTGCCATGCCCGCCGCGCCCATCATCCGATGTCCAGACGCCAACCAAATCCTGCTACTGCTAAGCCAGACGCGGGAGCTCCAAGCTCTGGCCCTGGCAGGGCGGGAAAGCTGCGGCAGCAGCCGCTTGCTGACTCTGCTACAACAGGCCCAGGCGGCGGAGAGCCGCGCCGATGTTCAAAAACTGCAGGCCCAATTGGAAAGCCTGCTCGCCAAAACCGACAATCTGGACCCGGCCAGCCAGGGTCTTACGCGACTACAGCTTCAACAGCTGCAGGAAAGACGCAAACTGGCGGAAGCGCTGGAGCGACAACAAGCTCAGAACCGTGATCTGCAGAAACGCTACGACGACTTGAACGGCAAGCTCAACGCTTTGCGCGAAGTCGAGCGCGAACTCCAGCTGAAGCCCAGCAAAACCAAAGGAGGTCAGCCATGAGCGCTACCGCCCGCATCGTCTTGGTGGACGATGATCCCGACCTATTGCGCTTGCTCGGCCTTCGCCTCGGCGCCGCCGGCTACGAGGTTGAAGCGCTGGACAGCGCCGAAGCGGCCTTGAACGCGCTGGCGGCCCGCCGCGCCGACTTGCTGCTGACGGACTGGCGCCTGCCCGGCATGGATGGTCTGGAGCTGTTTGAACAAGTCCGGCAGCGCTACCCCGCGATGCCGGTGATTCTGCTGACCGCCCACGGCACAGTGCCGGACGCAGTGGAGGCCGTCAGCCGCGGCGTGTTCGGCTACCTGGTCAAACCCTTCGACGGCAAGGCGCTACTGGACAAGGTGGCCCAAGGACTATCGCTGGCGGGGCCCGGACGCGCGGTCGATCAGGCCGCCGCCGGCTGGCGCTCCGGCTTGGTCAGCCGCAGTCCGGCGATGGAGGAGCTACTGGCCGAGGCCCGCATGGTCGCCGCTACCGGCGCCAGCGTGCTGTTGCGCGGCGAAAGCGGCACCGGCAAGGAGGTGCTGGCCAAAGCTATCCACCTGGCCAGCCCGCGCGCGGGCCAGCCCTTCATCGCAGTCAACTGCGGAGCGATTCCGGACAATCTGCTGGAAAGCGAGCTGTTCGGCCATGAAAAAGGCTCCTTCACCGGCGCCAACGCGCGCCAGACCGGCTTGATTCAGCAGGCGGACGGCGGCACCCTGTTCCTGGACGAGATTGGCGACATGCCGCCGCCTCTTCAGGTCAAATTGCTGCGCGTGCTGCAGGAGCGAGAAGTGCGACCGGTCGGCGCGACGCGGGCGACCCCGGTGGATATTCGTCTGGTGTCGGCCACGCATCGTGAGCTGGAAACCTTGATCCAGGAAGGCAGCTTCCGAGAGGACTTGTTCTACCGCCTAAACGTGGTTTCGCTACGCCTGCCGCCGCTGGCGGAACGCCGCGAAGACATTCGTCTGCTAGCCGCGCATTTCCTGGAAAAAATCTCCACCCGCTATCAGAAAGCCGTTAGCGGTTTCGCCGCCGACGCGCTGGAATACCTGAGCGCCGCGCCCTGGCCGGGCAATGTCCGGCAATTGGCCAATGTTGTCGAACAATGCTGCGTGCTGACCACGGGCTCTCTGGTGACGCTGACGCAAGTACAGAAAGCCGTCGCCAGCGAAGAAAGCGCGATTCCGACGCTGGCGGAAGCGAAGCGACAATTCGAACGCGACTACCTGGAACGCTTGCTACGGCTCACCGGAGGCAATGTCAGCGACGCCGCGCGCCTGGCTGACCGCAACCGCACCGAGTTTTACCGCTTGCTGCAAAAACACGAACTGACGCCAGCCGCCTTCAAGCTGGAATAAGCGTAGCGACGCGACAGGCGTGACGAAAACGGCGCCACCCTACGCCTGTCGCTAATCGACGACAGGTAAAATCCCAGTCAAATCAAAGTCCTGCCCATTTCCACCACCATTCTGTCGCCAAACGGCGACAGAATGGTAGCTTCCTGCAAACCAACTCAAGCCATAAAAAACATAAGTCTTTGAAAAACAATAAAAAACCAAAACTGGCACGCCTTTTGCCATAGGGAGAGCGCAAATGATCGAAGCGCGGCAGACTCAAGCGCAAGCGATGTGACTCACTCTCTCGAAAAGGTTAATCCCATGAAGAAATCCACTCTTGCCATTGCTCTGATGACTTCCCTGTTCGCCGGCGCCAGCTGGGCGGCTCAAGACGCCAGCGCTCCGGCTGAACAAGCTCAACGCGCCACCGCAGCCAAGGACGACGCCAGCGCTCCGGCCGAGCAAGCTCAACGCGCCACCGCAGCCAAGGGCGACGCCAGCGCTCCGGCCGAACAAGCGCAACGCGCCACCGCAGCCAAGGGCGACGCCAGCGCTCCGGCCGAACAAGCTCAACGCGCCACCGCAGCCAAAGGCGACGCCAGCGCTCCGGCCGAACAAGCTCAACGCGCCACCGCAGCCAAGGGCGACGCCAGCGCTCCGGCCGAACAAGCGCAACGCGCCACCGCCGCCAAGGGCGACGCCAGCACTGCCGAAGCTTTGATCGCCGAAGCCGCGCCAAGCGCAGCCACCGGTCTGAACCAGGCTGTCCAGGAAGCTGTCGCCAAAGCCGCAGCTCAGGTTGGCGCCAATATCCAGACCAGCGTGAAAGCGGGCGAAGTCACTCTGAACGGCACCGCGCCCAGCGAAGAAGCGCTGCGCCGCGTAGCTGAAGAAGCCTCCCGCGTACCGGGCGTGACCTCGGTGCGCACCAACGTCACCCTCAAAGCCGCTGGCTAATTCCGCTTTAATTCGTCGGCGCGCAACCCGCCTGGCTCGCTTGTCATGACCTGCCGCGCCGACACTTGCTTTACCCGGAGTCGTCCCAAGGAACACACGCAAGTGTGCCCGCCTCCATTCGCCGCCCTTCTGGGTGGCTTTTTTTATGGAGGACCAACGCACACCGCCCTTTCTTGGCCGCCCCCGCCCCTCTTAAGAGCCGCTAACAAAACTCAGTTTTACGGCTGAGGCAAGGCGCGCCGACGCAGACAGTACATTGAGTACGGCAAGTCGGCGCAACGCAGCATCAGGGGTTTTGTTAGCGGCTCTTAACGATGTGGCAGTCGCCTGGCCCACACCGCCACCCATTGCAAAACGCTAAGAATCTGCTTAAGGTCTGCTGCGTTTCGTGAGGCGTAGCCACGGTAAGTGCCCTTCGAGTACCACCCGTATAGTCCGCTTTCTCTGCGGTTTTCGCTTTGCCTCTCCTTTGCTAGCGAGATCGTAAACACGTTTTTAAAACTTCATCAGACTCTTCAAGGCAAGGCGCACGCCTTCGCTCACCGTCACGTCAGCCGGCAGGCCCTTGGTGGCGGCGGCGGCTTCCTTCTCGTTGTAACCCAGCGCCAGCAAGGCGTTAACGATGTCACCCTTCTCATCCGGCGTGACGGCAAAGGCAAGGCCTCCTGGGGCGGTCAGATTGCTGCCGGTGGCCAACTTGCCACGCAGTTCCAGCACTAGGCGTTCCGCGGTTTTCTTGCCAATACCCGGCACCGAGGACAGGCGTTTGATATCTTCGCTGGCCACCGCCACCGCCAAATCGTCGGTGGTCATGCCGGAGAGGATGGCCAGGGCGATCTTGGCGCCGATGCCGGTCACCTTCACCAGTTGCCGGAAGGTTTGTCTATCCTCCTTGCTGGCGAAGCCGAACAACAAATGGGCGTCTTCCCTCACCACTAGGTGGGTGAACAGCGTGGTTTTTTGACCCAAAGCCGGCAATTGGTAAAAAGTGGTCATCGGCACATCGACTTCATAACCGACTCCGTTGACGTCCAACACCACTTGCGGGGGCAGTTTTTCGATGAGGTTGCCGCTCAGGCGTCCAATCATGTTCGGATTCTTTCATCAAGCGATTACAGGCACACCGGCTACACCAGCCGGCCGCCTCGAATTTTCAAGCCGCTTTGCGCCAACTGGCCCAAAGCACCGGCGCTGAGATTGGCGTGCGCCAAGGCCACCGCCAACGCATCGGCGGCATCGGCCTGGGGCGTACCAGACAAATTCAGCATCCGCACCACCATGTGTTGCACCTGCTCTTTGGCGGCCTTGCCGTGACCCGCGACGGACTGTTTGACCTGCAGCGCGGTGTATTCCGCCACCGGCAAATCCCTCAACACCAGCGCAGTAATACAAGCGCCGCGAGCCTGGCCCAACATCAATGTGGCCGCGGGATTAACGTTGACGAACACTTGCTCTACCGCCGCCGCCTGTGGCCGATAGGCATCGATCACGCCGAACAAGCCGTCGACGATCACGCGGATGCGCTCGCTCAAAGGCGCGCCCTGCGGCGTGCGGATGCAGCCGGAGGCCACGTAATGGCGTTGCTGGCCAACCAGGTCGATCACCCCGAAGCCGGTAATGCGGCTGCCGGGATCGATGCCGAGGATGCGGCGCGCGCCGGGAAGAGACGGAGCCGACATCGCCTCAGCCCGGACCGGTGCGCAATTGTGCATCCAACTGCTGCAATTGCTGCGGCGTGCCTACATTGTGCCAGACACCGTTGAAATACTCGCCGCTGGCCCGCCCCGCCGCGATCGCGGCGTCGTAGAACGGGCGCATCGGCGCGAAGCGGCCTGCGGGAAGGCTGGAGAACATGCGAGTGTCGTAAAGACCGATACTGGAGAAAGTCAGCTTGCGCTCGCCGTCGGCGCGCAAGCCGCCATCCGGCGCCAGCGCGAAATCGCCGCCGGCGTGGAAGACTGGGTTGTCCGTCATCACTAGGTGCATTCCAGGCTCCTCACGTCGCTCCAGCGCGGCCAGCCGGGGCAACAGGCCGGCATAATCGTAATCGGTGTAAATGTCCGCCGCCACGCATAGAAAGGCCCGCTCCCTCCCTTCCCGCAACATGGGCAAGGCTTTGGCGATGCCGCCGGCTGTCTCCAATGGCTCGCCCTCGGCGGAGTAAGCGATACGCGCGCCAAAGCGGCCGCCGTCGCCCAGCTCCTGTTCGATCTGCGCTCCAAGCCAGGCATGATTGATCACGATATCGGCGAAACCCGCGGCCACCAGGCGTTCGATCTGCCAAACGATCAAGGGCTTGCCGCCCACGGCCAACAAGGGCTTGGGCGCATGGTCGGTCAGCGGCCGCATCCGCTCGCCGCGGCCGGCCGCCAGAATCATGGCTTTAGGCATGCTCACCCCTTGTAGCTCATTACCGGATAGGCCGACTGCAGTTCTTCGTCGGTCTGATCCTTGCCCACCAACTGCAGCAGCAATTGATAGAACGGCGCCAGTTCCTGGTAACGACGGGTGGTCCGTTTCAGATATCTGATGAAACGCGGAATCTCGGCGCGATACTTGTCCTTGCCGTCGCGATGGAACAAACGCGCGAAAATGCCGGCCACTTTCAAGTGGCGCTGCACCCCCATCCACTCGAAATCACGATAGAAAGCGTCGAACTCCGCCGGCACCGGCAGACCGGCCGCGCGCGCCTTTTCCCAATAGCGGATCGCGATATCGAGCACAAAAGGCTCGTCCCATTCAATGAAAGCGTCGCGCAATAGGCTGACAATGTCGTAGCTGACAGGGCCGTACACCGCGTCCTGAAAGTCCAACACCCCCGGTTTTCCCGGGGTCAGCATCAGATTGCGCACAATGAAATCCCGATGCACAAACACCTTGGATTGGGCCAGCAACACCGGCAGCAAGGCCTTGACCCCAGCGTCCCACAACTGACGTTGAGCAAAATTCAGCGGCTGTCCCAATTCCTTGGCGCAGAACCATTCCGGAAACAGGTTCAACTCGCGCGTCAGCAGCGCTTCGTCGTATTCCGGCAACACTCCCGGCTGGCTGGCGGACTGAATCTCCACCAGGGTGTCCAGCGCCTCCAGCAGCAGATGGCGCCGCACCTGCTCGCGCCCATCATGCTCCAAGGCGGCCAAATAGGTCACCCGGCCCAGGTCCTCCAACAACAGCAGACCTTGTTCGCGATCGCGCGCCAGCAGCTTGGGAACATTGACCATGGCGAAAACGTCGCGCACTTGCACATAGGCGTCGGTGCTCATTTTTTCCGGCGGCGCATCCATCACGATGCAACTCGCGCCATCCGGCCAGGTCGCACGGAAGTAACGCCGGAAGTCGGCATCCGCGGCGGCGAATTCGAGCCCGATGTCCTGCCCCGGGTACAAATTCGCCAGCCATTTTTTGATGAGTTCCTGTCTATGCATGTCGCTTCGTCTTGGTGCTGATAGAATTGGCTGATTTTATACTGCCCCGCCGCCCCTTAGATATGGCTTTGTGCATGCCCAGAATCAAACCCAATCCGCTAGCCTTGGCGCTGGCGGCCGCGTTTTCACTGCAGCCGGCGCTGGCCTTGGCTGATGAAGACGCCCCGATCGCCCTACCCACACCGCCCAAGGCCGAAGGCCAGACCCACGTCACCGCCGACGATATGGACGGAGAGATGAATGTGGAGCTGAAAGCCCGCGGCAACGTGGTGGTCACTCGCGACGACCAAAAGCTGGAGTCCGACTGGCTGAACTATTACCAGAACAAGGACCGGGTCAAGGCCGGCGACCACTTCAAGATGACGCGCGGCGTCGATGTGGTGACCGGCACCACGCTGGATTACAACGTCGCCAACTACAGCGGCACCGGCATGGACCCAGTATTCGCCATGGGCAAGCCCGCGCCGGCCGCCAAAGGCACGCCGGCCGGCGCCCGTCCTATGAGCACGGTGCCGATGCGCGGCGACGGCCAGCAAGTGGACTTCCGCGGCCAGAACGAGTACCGGGTCTACAACAGCCGCATCAATAGCTGCGAACCCGGCAACGACTCCTGGTATCTGAACTCCTCGCTGCTGGACCTCGATTACAACAGCGGCGTCGGCACCGCCCGCAACGCGCGGCTGAATTTCTACGGCGTGCCCATCCTGTACACGCCGTGGATGGATTTCCCGCTCAACGGCAACCGCAAAAGCGGCTTCTTGCCGCCCACCTTCAAGACCGGCACCAACGGTACTGAAATCGCGCTGCCCTACTACTGGAATATCGCGCCCAACTACGACGCGACCATCACCCCGCATTTCAACGACAAGCACGGCACCATGCTGGGCGCGGAGTTCCGCTACCTGCAGCCCAACTATTCCGGCTCGATCTACACTGAGCAACTGCCCAAGGACAAGGTCACCGATAAAAACCGCTACGCCTGGTATGCAACCCATAGCCAGACGTTGGCCCCGGGTCTGACTTTCGGCTACAACGCCAACTACGTCTCGGACCCCAACTACTTCAAGGATTTCGGCGATCGTCTCAGCATCGCCGCCAACGTCAACCTGGTACGCGAAGCCTGGCTCAGCTACGGTTTCGGCTGGCAGGGCGGTTCGGCCAACGCCACCTTGCGTGCGCAACGCTATCAGACGCTGCTGGAAAACCCCGCTCCCGGCGACATTCCCTACGCGCGGTTGCCTCAGCTGATTTTTAACGCCAGCCAGAAACTGCCTCAAGGCTTCAGCGCCAACCTGCAGAGCGAGTTGACCCGCTTCTCCCACCCGACATTGCAAAACGGCGACCGCCTGGTCGCTTATCCCAGCCTGACGTGGAGCCTGGACAAGAGCTGGGGCTTTCTGCGGCCCAAAATCGGCATGCATCTGACTGAATACCAGTTGGACGCGCTCCCCGGTCAGCAAGCCCGTTCGGTGTCGCGCAGCCTGCCCATCTTCAGTACCGACGCCGGCCTCTACTTCGACCGCGATACCGAGTTTCTGGGCGAGGATCACCTGCTGACGCTGGAGCCGCGGCTGTTCTACGTCAATATCCCGACCCGAAACCAGAACAATCTGCCCAACTTCGACACCTCGGAGAATGATTTCAACTTCGCGCAGTTGTTCACCGAGAACCGCTTCTCCGGCTCCGACCGCATCAACGGCGCCAATCAGCTGACCACAGCGCTGACCAGCCGCCTGATCAGCCAGGAAAACGGTCTGGAACGGATCCGGCTGACCGTGGGCAAACGTTACTATTTCAACCAGGACGACATCTCTCTGACTGGTGTGCCGCAACAGCGCACCGTCAGCGGCTCCAATCTGCTGCTGGGCGCCAGCGGCGACCTGGCCAAGGGCTGGCGGCTGGACAGCTCCTACGAATGGAACGAGGCGCTGAAAACCACCGAACGCTACAATGCTCAACTGCGCTATAACCCAGCGCCCGGCAAAGTACTCAGCGCGCGCTATCGCTATGGCCGCTACGAGCAACTGGACAACTCCTCGCTATACGGCCCGCTGCGCCAAGTCGACATCGGCGCGCAATGGCCGATCGCCAAGAAATGGTATGCGCTGGGCCGCTACAACTACTCGCTGGCCGACCGCAAGCCGCTGGAACAACTGGCCGGATTCGAGTACAACGACGGTTGCTGGTCGGCGCGGCTAGTCGGCCAGCGCTATGTCAGCGACCTGACCACCACCAAGAACGCCATTTATTTCCAGCTGGAATTCAAGGGACTTGGCGGCTTCGGCAACAATCCGCTCAACACGCTGAAGCTGGCGATTCCCGGCTATAGCAAGACTAACGATTTATAAGCGATGACCATGAAACAGACTCTGCTCGCCCTGCTGCTGGCCGGCGCCCTGCAAGGCGCCGTCGCCGCTCCCGCAACCCCGGTCAAAGAAGTGGACCGCATCGTTGCGGTGGTCAACAAGAATGTGATCACCTGGCTGGACCTGCAAACCCGCGTCGACGAGGCCATCAAGCAGCTTCAGGCTCAGAAAGTCACGCCGCCGGCCCGCGCCGTGCTGGAAAAACAAATGCTGGAACAGATGATCACCGAGGACGTTCAACTGCAGTACGCCGCCAGCGGCGGCCTGCGCATAGACGACGCCGCGGTGGATCAGGCGGTGGCCAATCTGGCCAAGCAGAACAAGATGGACGTGGCCGGCCTGAAAGCCCAGCTGGCCAAGGAAGGCCTGGCCTTCGACAAGCTGCGCGCCGAAGTGCGCAAGGAACTGACCATCGCTCGCTTGCGCGACAGCGAGGTCGCCGCCAAGGTCAACGTCAACGAAACCGAAGTCGATCAAGTGCTGAAAAGCGCACAGAGCGGCAACCGCGCCGAATACCATCTGGCCAGCATTCTAGTCAACGTTCCCGAACGCGCCGACGCCAAGCAGATCGACACCCTGTCGAAGAAAGCCGAAAAAGCGTTGGCGGAGCTGGAATCGGGTCAATCCTTCGCCAAAGTCTCGGCCAGCTACTCCGACGCTCCCAATGCGCTGAAAGGCGGCGATATGGGCTGGCGCAGCGCGGTGTCGCTGCCGGTTGAATTCGTGCAGATGCTGGAACAGCTGAAAACCGGCCAGCACACCAATGTGATCCGCACCCAGCAAGGCTTCTTCATCTTCCAGTTGCAGGACAAGCGCGACAGCGGCGCGCCGATGATGGTGGAGCAATACCATGTGCGCCACATTTTGATCCGCACCAACGAAGCGGTGTCGGCCAACGACGCCAAAACCCGCATCGAACAAGTGCGCGACCGCATCCAACGCGGCGCCAAATTCGCCGACATGGCCAAGCTCTACTCCGAAGACGGCAGCAACGCCAAAGGCGGCGATCTGGGCTGGGTCAACCTGGGCGATCTGGTGCCAGATTTTGAAAGCGCGATGACGCAATTGCCAATCGGCCAACTATCCCAAGCGGTGCGCACCCCCTTCGGCTGGCATTTGATCCTGGTGGAAGGCAAGCGCAATCAGGACGTGTCCGGCGACCGCGAACGACTGGCGGTCAAACAGCAGATCCGCTCCCGCAAGATCGAACAAGCATACGCCGACTGGGTGCGCCAGCTGCGCGACTCCGCCTTCGTCGAAGAACGGCTGGACGAGAAGTAAGCATGGACGTCCCCGTATTGGCCGTCACCACCGGAGAGCCGGCCGGCGTGGGGCCTGACCTGGCGCTGAGGCTGACAGAAGCCGGAACCGGCTCGCGTTGCGTGCTGATCGGCGACAAGACCATGCTGGCCGCGCGCGCGCGCCAGCTTGGTCTCTCGCTTCCGCTTCATGATTACGCCCCGAGCGCGCCGGCGCCAACACAGTGGCTGGAAATTTGCCATGTCCCGCTGGCGGCCCCCGCCGTCCCCGGACGGCTGGACCCGGCCAACGCCAGCTATGTGCTGGCGACGCTGGACCGCGCCATCGACGGCTGCCTTAGCGGCGAATTCGCCGCCATGGTGACCGCGCCGGTGCACAAGGGCGTGATCAACGACGGCGGCGTCGCCTTCTCCGGTCACACCGAATACCTGGCCGAACGCACGCACACGCCCAAGGTAGTGATGATGCTGGCCGGCGGCGGCATGCGCGTGGCGCTGGCCACCACCCATCTGCCGCTGCGGGACGTCGCCGACGCCATCACCGCGGACAGCCTGGAGCAGGTCATCCGCATCCTGCTCGCGGACCTGCGCGCCAAGTTCGGCATCGCCGCGCCGCGGGTGCTGGTGGCGGGCCTGAATCCGCACGCGGGCGAAGGCGGTCACCTGGGGCGCGAGGAAATCGAAATCATCGAACCCTTGCTCACGCGGCTGCGCGGGGAGGGCATGGACCTGATCGGGCCCCTGCCCGCCGATACCCTGTTCAACCCCGACAAACTACGGCATTGCGACGCGGTGCTGGCGATGTATCACGACCAAGGCTTGCCGGTGCTCAAGCACGCCAGCTTCGGGGCCGGCATCAATATCACGCTGGGGCTACCCATCATCCGCACCTCCGTCGACCACGGCACTGCGCTGGATCTGGCCGGCAGCGGCCGGGCACATCCCGGCAGCTTGTTCGAGGCCGTACAACTGGCGACACAGCTCGCCGTCACCGCCGCAGGCTGACTCAGCGGACGATCACCTCGTCCGGCAGCTCATTGACGCTAGGCCCGCCTCGGAGCGGCGCATGCTCAATCAACAAGGCGTGTATGCGCCACAAGCCGGCTTCCAGGCCGGCCACCCGCTTGCGCTCCGCCATCGCGCGGCCGACTTCGGCGCAAATCTCCTCCCAGGCCTGGGGCGGCACCCGCCGATCAATGCCGCGGTCGGCGATGATTTCAATGCGACGCTCCGCCAGCAACACATACACCAGCACGCCGGTGTTTTCCTCGGTGTCCCATACCCGCAACAGACCGAACCACTCCAGCGCACGTTCCCGCGCGCTCATGCCGCGCCAGGCGTCTCGCCAGTCCAGCGCCGACTCCACCACAAAGCGCAGCTGGCCGGCATGCTCGCGTTCCGAAGCCGCGATCCCCTGCTGCAAACGCGCCAATTCCGAAGCGGGAAACCGCCGCCGCGCCAACCAGCCGGTGCTGGCCAAGTGACGCAGCGCTCTATTCCATGATTTCCACATCACCAATCTCCCGAAGCGCCGCCGCCGCCAAACCCGCCGCCGCCGCCGGACCAGCCGCCGCCTCCGCGACTACCGCCAGATCCGCCGCCGCCCCAACCGCCGCCTCCGCCACCGAACGACACGCCATGGGAGCCGATCACCAGGCAAAGCAGCGCCGCCACCGCGCCGGCCAGCAAGGCGAACAAGACGCCGGCGCCCAACAGCAAGGCCGCGACAATGCCTAGACAGCCCATAATGAAACTGCCGATCAGCCGTCCGAACAGACGGCTAAGCACGCCGGCGCCGAACAAGACCGCGAACGCCAACGCCGGCCAGCTATCCTCCCAGCCTTGCTGCTGCTGTGTCTGGGCCGGCGGCGACGGCAGTTTCTCACCGTCTATCAGGCCCTCCAACTGAGCAAGCGCCGCCTGGATGCCCTGGAAGCGCAGCCCCTGTTTAAACAGCGGACGCAGCGTATCCTGCAGGATGCGCTTGGCGTAAATATCGGGAATCGCCCCCTCCAGGCCGCGCCCCACCAGCAGTTGGCTCTTGCGCTGGTCCGCGACGATCAGCAACAACACCCCGTCGTCTATCCCCTTGCGGCCCAACTTCCAAGCGTCCATCACCCGGGTGCCGTAATCAAACGGCGTCTCTGGCTCCACCGATGGCACGATCAACACCCCCAGCTGGCTGCCCTTGCGCTGATGAAACGCCAGCAATTGCTGTTCCAATTGCCCTCGCTCATCCACCGATAAGAAGCCGGCAAGGTCCACCACCGGAGAACTGGGCGGCGGCACCGCCAACTCCGCTCGCGCCAAGTGCCCACACAGCAGCAGCGCGAAGCCCAAGCAACGCCATAGCGCCATCATCTTATTTGCTCGCCTCCGGCTCGCCGAAGTTGACCTGAGGCGCGGCTGAGATGGCCTTCTCGTTCTCCACTGTGAAATTCGGCCGGGTCTTCAGACTGAACATCATCGCGGTCAGATTATTGGGAAAGGTGCGCACCGTGCTGTTGTACGCCTGCACCGAATCGATGTAGCGCTTGCGCGCCAGCGCGATGCGGTTTTCGGTGCCCTCCAGCTGCGCCTGCAGATCGCGGAAGGATTGATCCGCCTTCAGCTGCGGATAGTTCTCAGACACCACCAGCAAGCGGGACAGCGCCGATCCCAGCTGGTTCTGCGCCGCGGCGAAGTCATTGAGCTTTTTCTCATCCGTCGCCATCGATGGATCCACCTGGATGCTGCCCACCCTCGCCCGCGCGGCGGTCACTTGGGTCAACACTTCTTTCTCATGTTTGGCATAGCCTTGCACCGTCTTGACCAGATTGGGAATCAGATCCGCGCGTCGCTGGTATTGATTGATGACTTCGGACCAGGCCGCGTTGGCCGCCTCGTCCTGAGTCTGCATCGCGTTGTAACCGCAGCCGCTCAGCGACGCCGCCAACAGCAAGGCCATAGCCCACTTCTTCCACATCATCACATTCTCCATTCCCGTCGTGGCCGCGCCATCCCGATGAGCGCGGCGCGTTCAGGCCTCAGTTTACCCATAAAAAGCATAAAATCAGCAGCTTTCGCCCTGAAAATGGAATAGCGCACACCATTCCTTCCCCTACGCGCCCAAGCCGCCAAGACCGGCGCCCTCCTCCTTGCCCAACAATATACAATCCGCGCCAATATCTTGAAGTAAAGAGGGAAATCCCTAGTGAATGCGGGTTTTTCGCAACGCAACAATTGGGCTACACTGGTGGACGTTTTTCCAATAATGACAGCTGCACGGACAATGACCACCACCACCCAAGCCCGTGTGCGGGAGATCCCGTACAACTACACCTCGTATTCCGACCGCGAGATTTTCATCCGCCTGCTGGGCGCGCCGATGTGGAAACTGCTGGAGGAGCTGCGCGCCGAACGCAAGACCGGCCGCTCCGCCCGCATGCTGTTCGAGGTCTTGGGCGATATCTGGGTGGTGGACCGCAACCCCTATCTGGTCGACGACCTGCTGGACAACCCCAAGCGGCTGGCGGCCTTGGTGGACGCGATGCGCCACCGGCTGGCCGAGGTGGAGAAACGCCGCGAGGGCAATGACAAGGTGGGCAAAATGCTGACGGCGGCGCGCGCCGCCGTCGAGCGCTTCGCGGAACAGTTCGAAGACACCCGCGAGCTGCGCGCCAAGATTCTCAAGAAGCTGTCCCGGCTCACCCGCCGCGACAACATCCAGTTCGATGGCCTGTCCCGCGTCGCCCACGTTACCGACGCCACGGACTGGCGGGTCGAATATCCGTTTGTGGTGCTGAGTCCGGACAACGAGGCTGAAATCGCCCCGCTGGTGCGCGCCTGTATCGAGCAGGGCCTGACCATCATCCCGCGCGGCGGCGGCACCGGCTACACCGGCGGCGCAGTGCCGCTGGACCGCATGAGCGCGGTGATCAACACCGAGAAGCTGGATCGCCACCTCGACGTCGAACAGATCGAACTGCCCGGCCTAGACGGCCGGCACGCCACCATACAGTGCGGCGCCGGCGTGGTCACCGCCCGTGTCGCCGAGGCCGCGGCGGCCTCCGGCCTGGTGTTCGCGGTGGACCCCACCTCGGCGGAAGCCTCCTGTATCGGCGGCAATATCGCGATGAACGCCGGCGGCAAGAAAGCCGTGCTGTGGGGCACCACCCTAGACAACCTCGCCAGCTGGAAAATGGTGGATGCCGACGGCCAATGGCAATTCATCGAGCGCCTGGGCCACAACTACGGCAAGATCCACGACGTCGACATCGCCCGCTTCCGTATCAGCCAGCTCAAGGACGACGGTCAGACTATCCTGTCCAGTCGCCAGTTGGACATCCCGGGCAGCGCCTTCCGCAAAGTAGGCCTGGGCAAGGACGTCACCGACAAATTCCTGGCCGGCCTGCCCGGCGTGCAAAAAGAAGGCTGCGACGGCATCATCACCAGCGCGCGCTTCGTGCTGCATCGCATGCCCAAGCATATTCGCACCGTCTGCCTCGAATTCTTCGGCACCGTAGCCGAAGCCACGCCGGCCATCGTCGAAATCACCGATTTGTTCAAGCCCGGCGGCGCCGCGCTGGCGGCCGGCGTACAGCTGGCCGGCCTCGAACACCTGGACTGGCGCTATGTGCGCGCGGTGTCCTATGTGACCAAGGCCAAAAGCAAGGGCCGGCCCAAAATGGTGTTGATTGCGGACCTCGTATCGGACCACGAGGACGCGGCGGCGGAGGCCGCCAGCCAAGTGGTTCGGCTGGCCAACGCGCGCCACGGCGAGGGCTTCATCGCCATCACCCCGGAAACGCGCAAGCGCTTCTGGCTGGATCGCAGCCGCACCGCCGCCATCGCCAAGCACACCAACGCCTTCAAGATCAACGAAGACGTGGTGATCCCGCTGCCGCGCCTGGGCGACTACAGCGACGGCATCGAGCGCATCAACATTGAATTGTCGATCCAGAACAAGCTGCGCCTGCTCGACACCCTGACCGAATATTTTCACGGCCGGCTGCCGGTGGACAAGCTGGACACCAATCTGCCGTCGGAAGAGCTGATCGGCGACCGCCGCGCCTCGGCGCTGTCCCAGCTCGCCATCACCCGCGACCGCTGGCAATGGCTGTTGGAACACCTTGACCGACCCTTTCACGAATACCGCGAACGCTGGCCGCATGCGCCGCTGGAAGACGCCGCAGCCGCTCCGGACACCGTGTTCCACGCACTGCGCGATATGGTCGTACGTGTCAGCTGGAAACGCGAAATGCAGGCCGAGCTGGAGCAACTGTTCTCCGGCAACACCGACGGCCCCATCCTCGCCGCCATCCGCGCCATCCAGCAAAAAGTGCTGCGCAGCCGCGTCTTCGTCGCCCTGCACATGCACGCCGGAGACGGCAACGTCCACACCAACCTGCCAGTCAACTCCGACGACTACGAGATGCTGCAAACCGCGCACAAGGCGGTGGAACGCATCATGGCGCTGGCGCGCGCACTGGGCGGCGTGATTTCCGGCGAGCACGGCATCGGCATCACCAAGCTGGAATTCCTCAGCGAGGAGGAAATCGCCCCCTTCCGCGCCTACAAACAGCAGGTGGACCCCAACGGCCACTTCAACCGCGGCAAGCTGCTGCCCGGCGCAGATCTGGCCATGGCCTATACCCCGTCCTTCTCCTTGCTGGGCGCGGAATCGCTGATTCTGGAACAATCCGACATCGGCGCCATCAGCGATTCGATCAAGGACTGCCTGCGCTGCGGCAAGTGCAAGCCGGTGTGCTCCACCCATGTGCCGCGCGCCAATCTGCTGTACTCGCCCCGCAACAAGATCCTCGGCGTCGGCCTGCTGACCGAGGCCTTCCTCTACGAAGAACAGACCCGTCGCGGCGTCAGCCTCAAACACTTCGAAGAGCTGTCCGACGTGGCCGACCATTGCACCGTCTGCCACCGCTGCGTCAAACCCTGCCCGGTCAAGATCGACTTCGGCGACGTTTCGGTGGCGATGCGCAACTTCCTGCGCAAGACCGGCAATAAAAGCTTCAATCCCGGCACCGCCGTCGGCATGGCTTTTCTCACCGCCAAGGACCCGGCCACTATTAAAGCGCTACGCACAGGCTTGGTTGGCGTCGCCTACAAGGCGCAGCGACTGGGCAACGCGGTGGGCAAGCGCCTGGGGCTGATAGGTTCCCAGACCCGGCAACCGCCGGCCACCGTCGGCAAAGCGCCAGTCAAGGAACAGGTGATCCACTTCATCAACAAGCCCATGCCCGGCGGCCTGCCCAAAAAAACCGCGCGGGCGCTGCTGGACGTGGAAGACGCCAGCATCGTGCCCATCATCCGCAACCCCAAGCTCTCGGAAGACGCGGAAGCGGTATTCTATTTCCCCGGCTGCGGCTCGGAGCGCCTGTTCAGCCAGGTCGGCCTCGCCACCCAAGCCATGCTGTGGCATGTCGGCGCGCAGACGGTGTTGCCGCCCGGCTATTTGTGCTGCGGCTATCCGCAGACCAGCGCCGGCTATCAGGACAAGGGCGACGCCATCACCACCGAGAACCGGGTGTTGTTCCACCGCGTGGCCACCACGCTGAATTATCTGGACATCAAGACCGTGGTGGTCAGCTGCGGCACTTGCTATGACCAGTTGTCGCAATACCGCTTCGAGGACATCTTCCCCGGCTGCCGCATTATCGACATCCACGAGTACTTGATGGAAAAAGGCGTCAAGCTGGACGACGTCGGCGGACAACAATACCTGTACCACGACCCCTGCCATACGCCGATGAAGGCCTACCAGCCGATGAAAGTGGTCAATGAACTGCTGGGCGGCGGCGTGGCGCTATCGGACCGCTGCTGCGGCGAATCCGGCACCTTCGCCGCCAGCCGGCCGGACATCGCCACCCAGGTGCGTTCGCGCAAGGAGGAGGAAATCAACAAGAATCTGCAAGCCCTGACCGGCGGCGCCAAGCCGGCCCAAGCGGTGAAGATCCTGACCTCCTGCCCGTCCTGCCTGCAAGGCCTGTCGCGCTACAGCCCGGACACCGGCACCGAGGCCGACTACATCGTGGTGGAAATCGCCAAGCATGTGCTGGGCCCGAACTGGTTGAAGCAGTACGTGGAGCAAGCGCGCGAGGGCGGCATCGAGCGCGTGCTGTTGTAAGAACCTGTTTACGACCTCACGGGCAAGAGCGAGATCGTAAACACACGCTTAAACAAAAACCGCCGGGCATGCCCGGCGGTGTCTATGGGTAAGGCGGCTTACTTCAGCGGCGACGTGGCCGAGGCCTTGGCCGCCGCCTTCTTCTTGGCAGCGGCGGCGTCCTGACGCACTTCACTGGTGGCCTTCAGCAAGGTGCCCTGGGCGTCGTCGCCGTCCAAGGACCAGCTGAACACCCCGCCCAGCTGCTGCTGACGCACATAGTCCAGCTTGGTGCGGATGGTGGCCGGATCGTCATAGCTCCAGAACTCGTTGCCGTCGTAAGTCCACAGCTGCTTGCTCCCCGGGTGCACAAACTGTTTGGCGGAGCGGGTTTTCAGCACTTTGTAGTCCTCAATGCCGGCTTCGTACGTGCCTTTGCCCGCACCGGTGGCCACTTGGTACAAGCCGTCGGCCTTGGGTCCGGCGGCCACGCCGGCCCAGCCGCGTCCATAGAATGGGATGCCTACGTTCAGTTTGACCTTGGGCACGCCGGCCTTGACCAGGGTCTGGATCGAGTCGTCCACGTTGTAGTAAACGCGATCTCCGGTCACCGGGGCGGCCGGATCGCGGAACAAATTGGACTGGAAGTTGGTCGGTCCCTTGGCGTCCCAGCCGCCATTGAAGTCGTAGGTCATCACATTGATCCAGTCCATATAGGCCGCGTACTTGGCCGGCTCGGTCTGGCGGATTTTATCGACGCCGGAGCCAATGGCCGCGGTCAGGTAGTATCGACGCTTATTCTGCGAGGTCAAGGCGTCCAGCTGGCTGCGGAATTCCGCCATCAGCAAGGTGAAGTTCTGTTTGTCGTTAGGGTCCACGCTATTGCTTGGCAGACCGCCGCCGCCCGGGTATTCCCAGTCGATGTCGATGCCGTCGAACACCCCCTTGGCCGCGCCGGCGCCGCCGGCATTCTCGCCCACCGGCAGATTGCCTTTCAGGTACAGATCGATGCAGGACGCGACCATGGTCTTGCGGCCGGCATCGGTGGCGGCAAATTTGCCGAAATTCTTGGACCAGGTCCAGCCGCCCAAGGAAATCAGCACTTTCAGCGAGGGGTTGGCCAGCTTCAACTTGCGCAATTGGTTGAAGTTGCCGCGCAGCGGGTCGCTCCAGGCATCGGCCTTGCCGTCCACCGACTCGTTGGCGCCGAAGGATTTCTGGTAATCGGCCCAAGCGTCGCCGCCGTCGCCGTTGCCGTTCTCCGCGCGGGTCACCATGCCGCACTTGCCGTCGGCGTAGACATTGCCGAAGGCGTAATTCAGGAAGGTCAACTTCTTGTCGCCGCCGGCGTCCACCAGATTGCGTAGCTTGTAATTGCGGCCGTAAATGCTCCATTGCGCAAAATAGGAACCAACATGGCGGCCCACCGTCGGCGTGGGTTCCGGCGGCACGCCGGTGCCCGGACCGGGCCCCGGATCGCCGCCGCCCGGCGTGCATTCGGCTGCCGGCCGCTCTTCCCACGGCCCCCATTGATCCGCCCCTGGCTGATTGTTCTGCGTCCACCACTTGGCGCGCCAGGTCTTGTTGGCGTACAAGGCGTAATCGCCGCCGTTATAGGTCTGCGCATTGCTCCACGCACTGCAGGCCGGCGCGGCGAACACCGCCGCGCTGCTCAACAACAAGCCAGCCCCTCCAAACAGCGCCGACAACGTCAACGAAAGTTTCGACATTCGGACCTCCTCAATTCTGTCAGTGATCACGGCAGCGTCATGCTGTCCCCGCTGCAGCACCGCAAGCCGGCGTTTTAGTTCGGACATGTGGTATTACAGTGGTATCAGATTCGAGCAATCACTCCATGGCTGCCAACCCAAATTTCACCAACCTGTCCTTAATAACAGTTAAAACAGGTCAAAAGGATTGCCTTACGTCACTGGCGGCCCCCTGAGCCTCAAAGAATGGAAAAAAAGCTGAATTTGAGCGAATTTTGACGGAAATAGTGGCATTAACCACCCAAAAACAGATTGAGAGGAGAACTGTGAGAGCAGCGTTTCCGCGCAGAGAAGGGAAGGCGAACAAGAGGGATATGCCTGTTGGCAATTTGAGACAGAAACAGCAGCACAGCCGTATAGGCTTTATAAAACCATGCCTCTACAAAACCATTATGTTTTAAATATCATGCAGAACGGGAAATCCGCCACGCTTCGGAAACGTAAAGAGGAGGCCGTGGCCTCCTCCCGATACCCTGCCTGTAGCCGCAGAATCAAGCCGCTTTTTTCACGTGCGCTTTTTTGTGGTGCTGCTTCTTAACGTGTTTCTTGGCGGCCTGGGCTTTTTGCGCGGCCGGAGCGGAAGCCGCTTTCTTGGCGTGCTTCTTGTGATGGTGTTTCTTGGCGTGATGCTTCTTGGCGTGTGCCGGGGCAGCGGCCTTGGCGGCCGGAGCGGAAGCGTCGGCGGCGAAGGTGGCGGCGGAAGTCAGGCCGAGTACGGAAGCCAGGATCAGTGCGACGATCTTTTTCATGGTGTTTCTCCAAATCTGCGACTTAGCGGTTGTCAGGGCACCGTCCTGGTGCATCCTTGTATTCATCATATGCAAGCCGCCTCGCCGCAGTCTGTGAGGCCTGTGTTAAATCATGTAACCGATCGTACAAAAACCTCAAACCTGTGCCGGCTCCTTGGGCACCACCCGCGTCACCAGGATCTGGTCGATCTTGTGATTGTCGATATCCACCACCTCGAACTTGTAACCGGCGTATTGCACGCAATCAGTGCGCCGCGGAATCTTGCGCAGCATATACATCATGAACCCCGCCACTGTCTCGTAATTCTGGTCGTCCGGCAGTTCGTCGATCTCCAGCACCCGCAGCACATCCTCCACCGGAGTGATGCCGTCCACCAGCCAGGAGTTCTCGTCTCGCTTGACGATCTGTTCCTCCTGCCCCTGGCCCACCAGATCTCCCATCACCGTGGACATCACATCGTTCAGCGTGATCAAGCCCACCACAAAGCCATATTCGTTCAGGATGACGGCGAAGTCCTCTCGGGTGCCTTTGAACTGGTCCAAGGACTCCGACAAGGTCAAGGAGTCCGGAATCATCAACACCGTTTTCAACAAGCCGGGCTCCTTCAAGGAAATCGCGCGCCCGGCCAACACCCGCCGTAGCAAGTCCTTGGAATCGACATAGCCCACCACATTGTCGATGCCGTTGTCGCAGACCAGAAACTTGGAATGCGGCTGTTCGGCCACTTTCTGCTTGATGCTGTCCTCCAGCTCGTCCAGCATGAAGTAGATAATGCCCTCGCGCGGCGTCATCGACGACGGCACCAACCGGCTCTCCAGCTCGAATACGTTCTCGATCACCTGATGCTCCTGCCGGTGCAGCACGCCGGCTTCGGCGCCGGCGTCCATCATCGCAGAGATATCGTCGCTGGTGATTTCGTCGCGTTGGCTGGTGGGCATCCCCACCAAGCGCAGCAACACGCCGGACATTTCATTGAACAACCACACCAGCGGCTTGAACAACAGCACCATGAACAGCATCGGCCGCACGATGCGAACCGCCACAGACTCCGCCGCCACCATGCCCACGCGCTTGGGCGTCAAGTCGGCGAACAGGATAAACAGGCTGGTCACCAGCAGGAAGGACGCCAGAAAACCCAGGCTCTGCGCCAGCTCGGGAGACAGGAAAAAGCCCAGCACCCGGGCGAAAAAAGGCGTGAACGCGGCCTCGCCGACGATGCCGCCGAGAATGGCCACCGCATTGATACCGATCTGCACCACGGTGAAGAAATGGCCCGGATGCTCCTGCAAAGCCAAGACTTTCCCGGCGTTGGCGTTGCCCTCGTCCAACATCTGACGCAAACGGATCTTGCGCGAAGCCGCCAGCGATATCTCCGACACAGAGAAAAAGGCGCTGGCCAGGATCAGCGCCAGAATAATCATCATATCCGTCATCAAGCTCTCCATTTTTGCCCGCCGCAGCGCCTGAACACCGCACAGGCGACGGCATACGGCAGAAGGCATGATAAATAGTTCAAATCATAATTTCCGTAATGATAGCAGCGAACCGGGGTTTAGCCGAAGCCCACGGCAACCGTTACAATAAGGTTCCCGCATTTCAAAAGGCCGCCATCATGGATTGTGAATTGTGCCGGAACCCGTCCGGCCAAGTATTGCACGAAGACGACCGCCTCAAAGTCTTACTAGTGGACGAGGAGGGCTATCCCGGCTTCTGCCGGGTGATCTGGAAGGCCCACACCAAGGAAATGACGGACCTGTCCGCCTGCGACCGTTTGCACCTGCTGGATTGGGTCCATTACGTCGAAGCCGCGCTGCTCCGCTGCACGCAAGCCGACAAGATCAACCTCGCCAGCCTCGGCAATATGGTGCCGCACCTGCATTGGCACGTGATCCCCCGCTTCGCCGACGACGCTCACTTCCCCGCACCGATCTGGGCCGCCGCCCGCCGCCCAGGCGCCTCGCGCGCCTGGCCGCAGTTGGCGGAGCAATTGCGCCGGCAGCTCGCCTCCGCCCAGACCCATTGCTGGCTGGACTATCAGATCCAGGTCGATCAGGTTCCAGACGGACTCGAAGGCGCCGATCTGGCCTGCTACCGCTTCTTCGCGGAATCCGGCCTGGCTTGGCCTGTCGACGGCATTGACGCCGACGGACGTCACTGGCTGGCCCTGCGTCGCTACGGTCTGGATGGTTCCGAACATGTGGAAACCTTGCGCCTGGAGCCCGGCAGCTACCGGCAACGGCCCTGTCCGCGCCTTTATCAAGCCGAATTCCTGCGCTGAGGCTCGCTTGCTGTCTTCCGCATCGTAAAGGCCCGGATCAAGACGTTCAACCCCGCCCATTACGCTGCGAATTCGGCAAGCGCCGGACCAGCGGCCCCAACTCCCCAATCTGAAAGAGGAATGCCATGCACCAAACCTTGATCTCCGCGGAACAACTGACGGCTCTGCCGACCGACCGCCTTGTGATTCTGGATTGCCGCTTCCGGCTGGAACAGCCCGATTATGGCTTGACCGTCTATGAAACCGGCCATCTGCCAAACGCGCATTACCTGAACCTGGAGTACCACCTTTCCGGCAGCAAGACCGGCGACAATGGTCGTCACCCCTTGCCCGACGGCAGCCGCTTGGCAGTGGACTTTGGCGCAATCGGCATCACGCCGGACACCCAGGTCGTCGCTTACGACGATGCCGCCGGGCAATACGCGGCCCGCGCCTGGTGGTTGCTGCGCTGGCTGGGACATCCCGCAGTTGCGGTGCTGGATGGCGGCATCCAGGCCTGGACCCAGGCAGGCTACGCCCTGGACGCCCAGGCCGCGGAACGCCGCCCCTGCCGTTTCTCGATCAAGCCAGCGCTTGAAGACACCGTCGACGCCTCCGCCGTGCTGGCCAATATCGATCAGCCGGCTTTCACCGTGGTGGACGCCCGCTCCGCCGAACGCTACCGCGGCGAAGGCGAAACACTGGACCCCGTGGGCGGCCATATCCCCGGCGCGGCCAACCGCTTCTTCATGCACAACGTCGACGCCGACAACCGCTTCAAGCCAGCGGAGCAACTACGCGCCGAGTGGCTGGCCGTGCTTGGCGACGTCGATCCGACGCGCATCGTTCATCAATGCGGCTCCGGCGTCACCGCCTGCCACAACCTGCTGGCGATGCGTCACGCCGGTTTCGAAGGCAGTCGGCTCTACCCCGGCTCCTGGAGCGAGTGGAGCAGCGATCCAACGCGGCCGGTAGCGCGCTAGACTCAAGCCAGTATCAGTTCCTGCAGCAAATCCTGGCCGAACCGCCAATGCCCAAGGCGCGCGGCGCTGCCCAGATGTCCATGGGCGCCGGCGTCGACCAAGGGACAGCCCCAGGCTTGCGCCATCGCTTCGGCTTCGGCCATGTTGCAGAACAGGTCGTCGCGGCTGGCCACCAGCAAGGCTGGAGCGGGCAAGCGCAGGGTGGGCGCGCTGAAGCCGGAGAACGCAGGCAAGGGCGCGTCGTCCGGCAGTTCACCGCTGGCGCGCGCCCGCGCCTCGCTGATGGGCAAGGCCGGCGGCGCCACCAGCAACAGCCCTTGCAAGCGCTTCTGTTCGCGCAGGGACAAGGTCCGCAGCCAGGCCGCCGCCGCATGGCAGCCCAAGCTGTGCGCCGCCAGCATCCAGCGGCCCGGCACCTGCTCCAGCGTGCGCCGGATACCGGCCACCCAGGCCTCGCATTCCGGGTACAGCCAATCGTCCTGCTCCACCCGGCGCGCCAACGGATAGCAGCGCTCCCAGCTGGTCTGCCAGTGCTCGGCGCCGGAATTGCCCCAACCCGGCACCGTGATCAAGGTGACGTCGTCCTCGTCCAACATCACAGGCTCCGCTCGTAATCGACGATCAGCGGCGCATGGTCGGAAAACTTCTCGTCCTTGTATACCGAGGCGCTGCGCGCCAACGCCATCAACGACGGAGTCACAATGTGGTAATCGATGCGCCAACCCACGTCCTTGGCGTAAGCCTGGCCGCGGTTGCTCCACCAGGTGTAGCCCGGCGTGTCCGGATACAGACGACGCCACGCGTCGCACCAGCCCACCCGGCCCAGCAAGTCCGTCATCCAGGCGCGTTCTTCCGGCAGGAAGCCGGAGTTCTTCAGATTGCCCTTCCAGTTTTTCAGATCGATCTCGTTGTGGGCGATGTTCCAGTCGCCGCAGATCACGATGTCGCGGCCGGCCGCGCGCAGCGTTTCCAGATGCGGCATGAACACGTCCAGAAAATCGAACTTCACTTGCTGGCGCTCATCGCTACTGGAGCCTGAGGGCAGATACAGCGAAATTACGCTGAGATTGCCGAAATCCAGTTGCAGAAAGCGGCCTTCGGCGTCGATCCAGTCAACACCCAGCCCTTCCACCACCGCGTCCGGCTGATGGCGGGTGTATAGACCCACGCCGCTATAACCTTTCTTTTCCGCATAGTGGAAATAACCGGTCATCCCGTCCGGCTGTCGCATGCGTTCGGACAGATCCGCCGCCTGGGCCTTCAGTTCCTGCACGCAGACGAAGTCGGCGTCTATGCCGGCCAACCAGTCGAAGAAACCTTTTTTATCGGCGGAGCGGATGCCGTTCAAATTGGCGGAAACGATTCGAAGCAAGAGACTCTCCCGTGATATGCTTGCCGGCAATTTTTTCAGCCGTTCAAACAGTTAACAGTTAATAAGGAGTAAAGATGAGCGATTTCCGTCAGGATTTTATTCGTTTTGCGCTCGACAAGCAGGTTTTGAAGTTTGGCGAGTTCATCACCAAGGCCGGCCGCAAGTCACCCTACTTCTTCAACGCCGGCCTGTTCAACGACGGCCTGTCCACTTTGCACTTGTCCCGCTTCTACGCCAAGTCGATACTGGAGAGCCGCGTGCAATTCGACATGCTGTTCGGTCCGGCCTATAAAGGCATCATCCTGGCAGCCGGCGCGTGCATGGCCATGGCGGAACAAGGCCGCAACGCGCCCTTCGCCTACAACCGCAAGGAAGCCAAGGATCACGGCGAAGGTGGCACCCTGGTGGGCGCCCCGCTGCAAGGCAAGGTCCTGATCATCGACGACGTGATCTCGGCCGGCACCTCGGTGCGCGAATCCGTGCAGTTGATCCGCGCCGCCGGCGCCGAACCGGCTGGGGTGGCTATCGCGCTGGACCGCATGGAGCGCGGCAGCGGCGAATTGTCGGCGGTGCAGGAAGTCGCCCAGCAACACGGCCTGCCGGTCATCGCCATCGCCACGCTGAAAGACCTGCTCGGCTTCCTGGAACATAGTCCGGAACTGGCTGCGCACCTGGACGCAGTGCGCGCCTACCGGGCGCAATACGGAGTCAACGACTAATGAAACCGCTTGCCGGACTCGCGCTGCTGATGCTGGGAACCGTCGCCTATGCCGGCGGCCTCTACAAGTGGGTGGACGAGTCCGGCAAAGTGCATTACAGCGACTCTCCTCCGCTCCAGAGTCAGCAGCAGGGCGTTGCCGAGCTTTCCAAGCAGGGCTCCGTCACCAAACCGGCGGAAAGCCCCGCCGCGCGCCAAGCGCGCGAGGCCGCCGAAGCGGCTCAAAAACAACGCGACGCCCATCAACTGGAAAATACCCGCCGCGACAACGCGCTGGTGGAAAGCTACGCCAACCTGCAGCAACTGCAAGCCGAGCGAGCCAAACAGCAGGCTGTGCTGCAAAGCGCGCTGGACGCGCTACAGCAACGCGCCCGCGGCCTGACGCTGCAAGTTCAAGGCATTCAGCAGGACATAGCCCAGAGCCTGCGCAACAAACAAGCGCCTCCGCAAAACAGTCAGCGCAATCTGAACGTGCTGCAGGCGGAGCAAGCTGAACTGGCCAGGCAAATCGCCGCTAAGCAGCAGGAGCTGACCGCGTTCCGCCAAAAAACCCAGAACGATCTGAACCGTTACCGGCAATTGCGCGGCGAATAGCGCGCCGGACAGTCTTACTGTCCTCCGTCCTTGCGCTGCCAAGCCTCGTTCAAGGCCTTGGTGGCCGCCTCGCTGGTCTGCGCCGCGGCGGCTTGAGCCGACTTGGCCGCCTCCAACTCCGCGTTGGCCCCGCTCAAACCCGCCTGCGCTTCCGTCAAACGCTGTTCCGCCTTGACCTTGTCGGACTCGGCCTGCGCCAAACGCGCGTCCGCTTTTTGCTGCGTGCCACGCACTTGCTGGTAGTACATCTGCGCCGCCAACAACTGTTCATCCGCCGTCTGCGCCAAAACCAGCGCCGGCAACGCCAAGGCGGTCAAGGCCGCGACGATTCCGTTTACCTTCATCACACAGCTCCCGTTTTCGGTGTAGAGGCGCAAGCTTAACGCGGCGGCAGAGTTTTGGCTAAATCCGGCTGCGGAGCCAGGGCCGGCTCCGCCGCATGCGAAGGCCGCGACAACAAGTAAAGCAAGACGCTCAACTCAATCGCTCCAACCAGCCACGGCACCCAATGCGGCGGCCGAGCCAGCAGCAAGGCGATGAAGCCCGCGCCCATGCCCAGCGCGGCAAAACACTTGGCCTTGACCGGCACCACCCGCTGCTCGCGCCAGCGGCGCAGGCCCGGCCCGTAACGCGGATGCGCCAACAGCCGCTGCTCCAGCCGCGGGGAGGATTTGCTGAAACAGGCCAGCGCCAAAATCAGGAAGATCGTGGTGGGCATCACCGGCAGCAGAGCGCCGATGATGCCCAAGACCAGCATCGCCACGCCGGCGCACAAGTAGAGCCAGCGCACCGCGGGATGCCGCGCGCGATGACTCAAGCGTACACCTGGTCCAGATGGCTGTTCATGCAGGCGAATGCCGCCACCGCGCCGGCGGTAACGCGCTGCTCCGCCGCCTCGTCCAGTTGCAAGCCGTCCAACGCGGCGGTGAACGCGCGCCAGTGACGAGCGCGGCCGTCCGGATGGCCGGCCAGATGGCGAGCGCCGCAGTTCTCATCCAGGCCCAACTTACCGGCCAGCTTGTACAGAATCGCCGCACCCAGTTTGGAGCCCTCGACCACGTAGAGCCAGCCCATTGCACTGGCCACGTCTAGCGTGCTGCTGATCGGCGCTTCGCGCAATTCCGGCAGCGGCCGGTCCAGATCCCGCAGATCGGCGGCGATGCTGTCGTAACGACGGCGCTCGGCCAGATCCGGGAACAGGCAAGCCAACTCGGGATTGTCGTAAAGCGCGTCGGCGTCTCGCAGGAAGCGGTATTGCGCCAGCAAGAAGCGCGCGTAGTTTTCACGGGTGGCGAACGGCTGATTCGCCATGATGCGTTGGTCCAACGCGTCGTGCGTTTCGTGGGTGCGGGCTTTCAGATCCTGGGTGCGGGTGTTCTCGACAACGGTAGTCATGCTCTGCGTTTCCTGTTTGATGCGAAACCGACGCTCCGTGCGCAGCGGCGCGGATGGCGGGAAGATACGATTAACTCGCCATTATAATGCGAATGATTCTTACAATCATTATCAAATTTACCATGTCTATGGCATTGCCGTATGGAGACGCGCCAAGACGACCGGCAAACGCGGGGAGAGGAGACACAGGAACGGGGAAGTAAAGCGAAAACAAAAAGGCCAGTTCTCGCGAACTGGCCTGATTGCTATAAATTTGGTGGGTCGTGCGGGATTCGAACCTGCGACCAACGGATTAAAAGTCCGCTGCTCTACCAGCTGAGCTAACGACCCGATCCTGGGCGCTAAGAGATTGTCGTGGTGGGTCGTGCGGGATTCGAACCTGCGACCAACGGATTAAAAGTCCGCTGCTCTACCAGCTGAGCTAACGACCCCCTAACAAAACTCTTGGCAATTTCCGGCATCGGAAACTGGTGGGTCGTGCGGGATTCGAACCTGCGACCAACGGATTAAAAGTCCGCTGCTCTACCAGCTGAGCTAACGACCCAAGAGAGAGCGCAACTATAATGAAACAGTTCAGGGTCGTCAACGGGTTTTTGTATTTTTTTTCATGAGAATGACGCTGGCACGCTAGGAAAAGCCGGATTGAAACGGGAACTGAAGCGTCGAGATATCATCTAAGCCCGAACGATAATTCCAAGCCGGCCTTGAAAGCCGTCAAGCCATACCCATGTGTACAACAAGGGATCAGATTGACGCCTCCGTCGCCTGATCGCGACACCCACTTATCGGATTCAGTTGCCCATGCGCACCTTCCTCATCCTGCTGTTGCTGTACCCCTTCGCAGAAATCGCCGCCCTCGTGGCTTTGGCGGATCGCTTCGGAGGTCTGGCCGTTTTCCTGTTCGTCGTGCTGTCTTCATTGCTGGGCCTGTGGATGCTTCGCAATCAGCAGATCGGTGCCTTGTTCACCCTGGGCAGCGTGATGCGCCAAGGCGACCGCGTATCGCTGTATTCCTTGCTCTGGCCGCTGCGTTATTTGCTGGCCGGCGTGCTGTTCCTGATACCAGGCGTCATCAGCGACCTGGCCGCGGTACTATTGCTGCTGCCTTTCAAAGGCCCCAGCATCGCCGTCAATACTCGCTCGGCGGCGGAACCCGGCTCCGCCGCCGACCCCGATATTATCGATGGAGAATATACCCGGGTGGACAAAACCACGCCGCCCGACCGGCGCCTTCACTAAAGGTCCAGCCGCAGCAGAGCGTCCTCCTCGGAGGCCTCGGACTGGAGCAAAACCACCTTGCGCCGGCTCTTGTCGCCGGACAATAGTTGGACATCACGTTTCGCGACGGAGAAGCGTTGCGCCAGCCAGGCCAGCAGGGCCGCGTTGGCCTTGCCATCCACCGGCGGTGCCGCCAAGCGTATTTTCAGGCAGTCTCCATGCTCTCCCGCCGCCTCGGTTTTCTTGGCGCCGGGCTGCACGTGCAGAGTAAGACGGATGGTGCCGTTGCGGCAGTCCAGCCAAGGTTTCATGATTTTTTTCCCGCAAATCGGGAGAGTGTAGTGCAAAAGCCCCTGCGCCGGCGTCAGCCGACGGGGCGTCGGCTCTCCCTTCACTTATGAGGATATCGCGATGGATATTGGAATCAACGAACAAGACCGCCAGGAAATCGCCCATGGCTTGTCCCGCCTGCTGGCCGACACTTACACCCTGTACCTGAAAACCCACAACTTCCACTGGAACGTCACCGGGCCGATGTTCAACACCCTGCACCTGATGTTCGAAACTCAGTACAACGAACTGGCTCTGGCGGTGGACGCCGTGGCCGAACGCATCCGCGCGCTGGGCCACCACGCGCCGGGCAGCTACGCCGACTACGCCAAGCTGACCGCAATCCAGGAAGCCGCCGGCGCCCCGCCCAAGGCGGAGGAAATGATCCGCCAGTTGGTGGACGGCCATGAAACCGTGTGCCGCACCGCGCGCAGCATTTTCACCGTGGTTGAGCGCGCTTCGGACGAGCCCAGCGCCGACCTGCTGACCCAGCGCCTGCAGGTTCACGAGAAGACCGCCTGGATGCTGCGCAGCCTGCTGGAAAAATAATCCCCGCAGATCCCGAAGCATCCGCCACGCCGCGCTCAGCGCGGCGTTTTTGCTGGCCATCGTGCTACACTTTCAGCTGCACTCGGTTCCGCCTACGGCGGCAGCCGCGGCGAACTCCGCTTACCCGGTGAAAGCCAACAGCCATCCATGTCCACTAGCCCATCCTCGCCCTCATCCTCCAGCGCCACCACCATGCTGCCGCTGGGCTTGACGCTGCTCGCCTCGCTGCTGGTCCATGCGCTGCTGTTCAGCCTGGAGATGCGCCCGCGCTCCAGCCCGCCCGCGCCCGCCTCCGCCCAAATCATCAATGTTCAGTTGAACCAGATGCCCAGCCGCCTGACGCCCAAAACCCGCCGGCTGGCGGAGCAGAACAATCTGGGGGCCGGCAATAGCGCTCAGACCGACAAGCTGGCCAGCCATCGCGCGAAGCCGGTCGCCGCGCCGGTGGAACCCGGCACGCCAGAGCCCGCCGACGCCTCCCCGCGGCAACAAACCATCGCCCGCCCGCCGGATGCCGGCAACAAGCCAGCACTGCCGCCCTCGCAATCCGGCGTGGTCGGGCATGTCAGCGCCGGCAGCTTGCTGGCCCAGGTCGGGGAGCTGAGCAGGCAATTGGGCGACAGCGGTCTCGCCGACAACGAACAGGAAAGTGGCGGCAAACAGGGCAAGCTGGCCGAAAGCGCCCGCGGTTATCCCTGGGCGCGTTATCAGGAAGACTGGCGGCTGAAAGTGGAGCGCATCGGCAACCTCAACTACCCGGAAGCCGCTCGCCGCCAAAACATTCACGGCGCGGTGACCCTGGAAGTGCTGATCGCCGCCGACGGCGGCCTACGCGAGGTGCGCGTGCTGCGCAGTTCCGGCTTTGGCGTGCTGGACGAAGCCGCGCGCCGCATCGTGGAACTGGCCGCGCCCTACCCGCCGTTTCCGGCCTCGCTCGCCGAACAATACAGCTCGCAACGCATCCGTCAAAAATTCGTTTTCACTCGCGACAACCAACTGTCCAGTCGCTGACACATCATCAAGGAATCTCTATGTACGAAGTCAATCGCAGCATCGCCCTGATCCGCCCCCTCGCCCCCTTCCACGCCTGGCTGCAAGCATTGCCCGGCGGCTTGGACGAGGAGATCTCTCTGGCGCATCTGGGCCAGGACTGCAACGCCCTGCTGATCCCGGCGGCGGAAGATTACGCCGACGCCCAGGCCTTCGTTTTCGAACGCTACCAACAATTGTTCCAGGCCGAGCTGGCCGACTGGTGCGACGACGACGCCCTGTGGCCGGAAGAACTCTCGCTGGAACTGTTCCAGCAATGGTTCTCGCTGGAGATCCATTCCATCGTCACCGACCTGGTCGATGAGGCGCTGGAACGCGAGGCCTTCGCGCCGCTGGAACTGGGCGAATAAGCATACGCGCCGTGGCGTCGCCCATGGCGGCGCCGTGTGCCATCACGAGCAAAGGGGGAAACACCATCATGCAGCACAATACCAAGATCAAAGTGCGCGGCTACCATCTGGACCTGTACGGCCACGTCAACAACGCGCGTTACCTGGAGTTTCTGGAAGAAGCGCGCTGGAACTACTTCGAGAGCCGCGGGGATCTACCCTGGTTCCTGCAGTCCGGCCTGGCGCTGGTGGTCGTCAACATCAATATCGACTACCGCTACCCAGCCACCATGGGCGACGAGCTCGTGATCGAAACCGGGGTCAAGAGCATAGGCACCCGCAGCGCGGTGATGCATCAGCGCGTGAGCCTGGCCGGCAGCGGCAAGCTGGTGGCCGAGGCCGACGTCACTTTCGCTGTGTTTGACGCCAAGCAAGGCAAGGCGGTGGCGCTGGACGGCAAGCTGAAGGAACTACTGGAACAAATGCTGGCCGAACAGGCTTGATCGTCATGGCATGAACCGTCCGGGCCGCGCCCGGACTTTACCGCAGGACAAGAAAATGAAGAAAGGTCTGCTCGCGCTGCTGGGCGTCGCTCTGGTCGCCGTTGTCGCCTACATGACGCTGTTTGCCGGCTCGCCGGCTCCCCAGGTTAATTACACGTCGCTCAACGGCCAGTCCGCCAGCACCGAGTCGCTGAAAGGCAAGGTGGTGCTGGTCAATTTCTGGGCCACCAGCTGCCCGGGCTGCGTGGAGGAAATGCCGGAAATCAAGAAGATGCATCAGGAGTTCGCCGGCAAGGGCTATGAAACCATCGCGGTGGCGCTGAGCTACGACCCGCCCAATTACGTGAAGAGCTTCGTGGAAAAATACCAGCTGCCCTTCTTCGTGGCGCTGGACGGCAACGGCGAGATCGCCAAGGCTTTCGGCGACATCCAGTTGGCGCCGACCACTTTCCTGATCGACAAACAGGGCAAGATCATCAAACGCTATGTCGGCGTGATGGACTTCAAGGAAGTGCGCAAGCTGGTGCAGCAGCACCTGTGAGCTCGCTCCCTCAACAATAAACGCCCCGGTCCGCCGGGGCGTTTCTCATCGCGCGGAGCACACCGCGCAAGCCGGGTCCCGCGGCACCTTGATCTGGCGGAACTCTCCGCTCAGCCCGTCATACAGGGTCAGCCGCCCCAAATGCGGCGCGATGCCCGTCAAAAGCTTGACCGCTTCCACCGCCTGCAGGCTTCCTATCACTCCAACCAACGGCGACAACACGCCGAAAGTCGCGCATGGTCCGTCGCCGGCCTCCCCCTCGTCCGGAAACAGGCAGTGATAGCAAGGAGAGGCCGCGTCACGAGGATCGAACACAGCCAGTTGGCCGGCAAAACGCACCGCTGCGCCCGACACCAGCGGCCTCCCGGCTGCCACACAAGCGCGGTTCACCGCGTGGCGGGTGGTGAAATTGTCGCTGCAATCCAGCACCAGATCATGCCCGGCCGCCAGCTCGTCCAAAGCCGCTTGGTCCAGCCGCCGCGCCAGCGGCCGCGCGTCCACCTCGGGGTTGATGCGGCGCATCCGCTCGGCGGCGGACTCCGCTTTCAAACGCCCCAGGCTGTCGCTGTCGTGAACGATCTGACGCTGCAGATTGGACAGCTCCACCACATCGTCGTCGGCGATGCTGATCTGCCCTACGCCGGCGCTGGCCAGATAAAGCGCCACTGGCGAGCCCAGCCCGCCGGCGCCGACGATAAGCACTCGTGACCGGCTCAGCCGTTGTTGGCCGACAATATCGATCTCCGGCAGCAGAATGTGCCGGCTGTAGCGCAATAGCGCCTCATCGTTGAGTTCAATCATGATTGCTAGCCTAATCCGAACATCGCCACCGCGCCATCGCCCAAAAGCATAAGGCCAGCCGTATGCCGGCTGGCCTTATGCATCAAACAGCGAAGCGGACTATTCTTCCACCGTCTTGCGGGCGAACTTGATGCCCAACTGCTTGAGTTTGCGGTACAGATGGGTACGTTCCAGGCCCACCTTCTGCGCCACCCGGCTCATATTGCCGTTCTCCAGCGAGATATGGTACTCGAAGTAACGGCGCTCCAACTGCTCGCGCAACTCGCGCAACGGCATGTTGAAATCGAAACCGGACTCCTCCACCGGCTTCTCGTGGCGGAACTGAGCCAACACCTTGTTGACCTCGCCCGCGTCCACTTCGTCCGACTCGGAAGTCAGCGCCAAGCTCTTGATGATGCTGCGCAACTGCTCAAGGTTGCCCGGCCAGTCGTACTGTCGCAGCGCGTTGAGCGCCGCCGTGGTCAGCTTGCGCGCCGGCACCTGCTTGGACTCCACCAGCTCGGTCAGAATCTGCTCGGCGATGAAGATGATGTCTTCGGAGTGCTCGCGCAACGGCGGAATCGGCACGATCACGCTGGACAAGGCCGTCAACAACCGGTTGTCGCACTCGGGATCCACCAGCAATTCCTGCAATGGACGGCTGCAGGAACACAGCAACCTCACATTGAAGCGGTCCAGTTTGGACAACAGGAACAGCAGTCCTTGCTGTACGCGACGGCCGTACTGGCCGATCTCCGGCAGGAACAGCACGCCGTTATTGGCTTTTTGCAGCAACTCCAGCGGGGCGTCCGCCAATTGCTCCTGCTTGGCCGGCGTCACCCACGGGGTATTCCCCTGATGGAAGAAACGCGCCACCAGTTCGAAGCCGGAACCGGGCTCGCCGGTCAGCAACACCGGCGACTTGACCTTGGCCACGCGCTCCAGTTGCCGCTTCAGTTCCTGGATCGGCTCGCTGCGGCCCAGCTTGTCCAGGTTCAACGAAGTGTTGGCCTGCATGTCGCCGTACTTCAGCGCTCGCTGCACTGTGGTCAGCAGCTTTTGCAGCGCAATCGGCTTCTCGAGGAAGTCGAAAGCGCCGATGCGAGTCGCCTCCACCGCGGTGTCTATGCTGGCGTGGCCGGACATCATTACCACCGGCATGTTCAGCTGACCGGACTTGGCCCATTCCTTGAGCAAAGTCACGCCGTCGCAATCCGGCATCCAAATGTCCAGCAACACCAACGCCGGACGCGTCTGGTTGCGCAACTGTCTGGCTACCTCGGCGTTTTCCGCCAGCGCGACGGTGTACCCCTCGTCCTGCAGTATCTCGGAGAGCAATTCACGGATACCGATCTCGTCGTCAACAATCAAAATATCGCTGCTACGCATTAGGCCTCCAGCAATGGCAGGGAGAGAAGGATGCGCGCGCCGTTTGGTTCGAGATTACCCACTTTGATCTGCCCGTGATGGTCTTCAAGAATCTTCTTGACCACCGCCAGGCCAAGACCGGTACCTTTGGTCTTGCTGGTCACATAGGGTTCGAACACGCGTTGCAGGATCTCCGGAGCAAAGCCCGGACCGTTATCCTCCACGCAAACGAGCGCATAGCCTTCTTCTTTTCGGCTGCTAATTTGAATCATCGGGATGTCAACGTCAAGGACCGCATCTTGCGCGTTCTGAATCAGGTTATGTAAAACCTGCCGCAACAATGCCGCATCCGCCATGATCATCAACGGCCTTTCATCAAGCGCCATCTTAACAGCAGAGTTGGATTCGTAAAGAGCCATCACCTCCCGCACCACTTGATTCAGGTCCAATTCGGTCAACTTGGTGCGCGGCGCGCGCGCGTAATCGCGGAAGGCGTCCACCATGGCCTTGAGCGCGCCCACCTGTTTGATGATGGTGTCCGTGGAGCGGCGCAGCATGTCGGCGTCGGTACCCGCCAGCTTGTCCTGCAGCTTCATCGCCAGGCGTTCGGCCGACAGCTGGATAGGCGTCAGCGGGTTGCGGATCTCGTGCGCCAGCCGCTTGGCCACCTCGCCCCAGGCCGCGTCACGCTGGGCGCGCGCCAGTTCGGTGATGTCGTCGAACACCACCACATACCCCACGGCGGACGCTTCCGGCAGATGGGCGCCGCGCACCAACAAAGTGCGCTCGCCCTGCACCGTCAAATAATTGAGCTGAGTTTTCCAGTCGCTGTCGCTGTTCTTGGACGCGTACTCCAGCACGCACTCCACCAGCGGCGCCACCGCCGGAATCGACGTGGCCCAATGCGGGAAGTCCTGATCGGATACTTCCGCGAAATCCACGCCCAGAATGCGCGAAGCGCTGGTATTGGCGGCGCGCAGCTGCCAATCGGCGCCGAAGGCGATCACCCCGGCGCTCAGGTTGGCCAGAATGCTTTCCAGATAAAGTTTGCTGCTTTCCAGTTCGCTGCGGCTGAGGTCCGCGGCGTGGCGCGCGTCCTCAAGCTGCTGCGTCATCCGGTTGAACAAGGTGGTCAGCATGCCCAGTTCGTCGCGCCGGTACACCGGGTGGCGCTTGGAAAAGTCGCCCTGCGCCACTGCCCGGGTGCCGGCGGCCAATTCGGACAAGGGTGCGGAAAGTCGCTCGGACAGGAATAAGGCGAAAGCCAGCGCCGCGGTCAAAGCCAGCAGCGCCGACAAGGCCAGCGTCAGCATGTAGAAGGTCGTCAGGCCTTCGCGGCCCAACAACAGCTGGCGATACTCCGCCCGCGCGGTCTCGATCTGCTCCGCGTCCTGAGCGATGCGTCCGGGCGCGGATTGCAGGGCCTGCAACACACGCTGCTGGCTGTCCAGATTGCGGTAAATCAACAGCGATTTCAGCACTAGCCCGCTGCCGCCGTCATTCTCGAAACTGTCCAGCGTCTGACGCGGTTTGAGCTTGCCTATGCTCTCGCGCGACAATGGAGGAGGCACTCGCTCGCTGAGCCCGCCGGCGAAGGCCAGCAGCTGGCCGCTGCGGCTATAGACAGCAAGCTCGCGCAATCCCAATTGCTCGCGCAAGCGCTCCAACCGCGCCGGCAGCAGGCCTTCCGGCAAGGATTCGATATCGTCCTGGACCGAGCGCGCGCGGCGGCCCAGATCCTCCTGCACGTACTGCAGCGAGTTGCGCGCCAGGCCCAGGCTGCGCTCCAGCGCCGACTCGACTCGAACGTCGAACCAGCTTTCGATGCTGCGGGTCAGGAACTGGGCGGAAACGGTGAACACCAGAATACCCGGCACCAAGGCCACTACCGCGAACATCATCACCAGCTTCTGGGTCAGTTTGGCGCCGAACACCCGTTGCCGCACCCGCTGACGCAGGCGCAGCAACTGGCGCGCCACCACGCCCAGCAGCGTGGCGAGCAGGAGGCTATTCAGGCCGAACACCCACCAGTAGTATTCGTTCAGTTTGGAGGCGTTACCGGTGGCCAGGGCCAGCAGATAAAGCAGGATGGCGCCCAGCGTCGCCAGCGCGACCCCAGCGTAGCGCATCAGTTGCCATCCTTTACATCCAGCTTGACCCAGTCGGACGATAGCGACCAATCCGCCGAGCCCAGCGCATTCAGCTGAAACGGTTTAGGCAGTTCGCCGATATCCAGCAACAAACGCACCTGGCCTGCCACGCGGCCCGGCGCTCGCGGGTCCAGAGTGCCGTTATTGAGCACGCGCCAGCCCTGGATCGCGCCCACCGCGCCCAGCGCCTCGCGCAGGGTGGGATAGTAATTGGAGAGGCCGCCGATGGTGACGCGATAGCGATTGGTCAAAGACTGATAGGACAGCTTGAAGCCCAGTTGGGCGTGCGGATCGAACCACTCGCTGAAGTTAAGATAGTAAGCGGTCAGCCGCGGTTTGGTCAGCTGGAACTCCAGCCGGAACGGCAACACCACGCCCTGCTCCAGCGCGTCGCTGAGGCTGGGCGTCAGTCGCGTCTGAAAACGGGTGCTGACGGACAGTTGGCCGTCCGTCGTCACCTCGGCTTCAGCGCGACGCGAGCCGATGGTCTCCGCCTGCGCCGCCATGGCGAGGCCGGCCAGCAAACACAGCAGCAGGCTAACGTTTTTCAAGCAACGCGTAATAAAAGCCGTCATGACGCTCACAAGGAAGCAACTGCTCCTGTCTCAGGCACGCGGCATCCGCATGGCGTTTCAGAAAGGAGTCTAGCTGTTGCTGATTCTCTTCAGGGAAAATGGAGCACGTAGCGTAAAGCATTTTTCCGCCGGAGGCGAGCAAAGGCCACAGCGCGTCGGCCATCGCCGCCTGCTGCACGCCCAGCGCGGCGAAATCGCCCGGGCGGCGCAGCCACTTGATGTCCGGATGGCGACGCACCACGCCGCTGGCGGAGCAAGGCACGTCGGCGAGGATGCGGTCGAAGGGCTGGCCGTCCCACCAGCCGGCCGGCTGACCGGCGTCGGCCACATGCAGCCGCGCGGTGGCGCCGATGCGCTCCAGATTGTCCGCCACGCGCTGCAAGCGCTGCTCGTCGATGTCCAGCGCGATGACTTCGACATTGGCGCTCTCCAAGATATGGCCGGTCTTGCCGCCGGGCGCCGCGCAAGCGTCCAGCACCCGCAGGCCGGCGCGCAGGTCCAGCCAATGCGCGGCCTGCTGCGCGCCCCAGTCCTGCACCGACACTTCGCCGTCGGCGAAGCCGGGCAGCTCGCGCACATTGACCGGCCGCGCCAGCTTGATCGAACCGCCGTCCAGCGTCTCCCCCTCCAGTCCGGCGGCCCGCAGCCGCTCCAGATAGGCCGCGGCGTCGCCATGGCGGCGATTGACGCGCAAAGTCATCGGCGGATGGCCGTTGTCGGCGTCCAGAATGGCTTGCCAGGCGTCGGGATAAGCGCGCTGCAAACCCTTTATCCACCACAGCGGGTGGTTAAAGCTGGCTTCGATGTCTCTTTCCGCAGCGCGCTCCAAGGCCGCGCGCTGCCGTAGGAAGTTGCGCAACACGCCGTTGACCAGTCCCTTGAAATTGCCCTTGGCCAGCCGGCTGGCCAGGATCACCGCCTCGTTCACCACCGCGTACTCGGCGGCGCGGGTGTGCAGCAATTGATAGAAAGCCACAATCAACACCCGCTCCAACACCGGCTCTGGCAAGGGTTTGGCCACCAATTGGCGCAGATAAAAACGCAGTCGCGCCAAATGACGCAAGCTGCCGTAGGCCAAATCCTGCAAAGCGCCGCGCTCGGACGGGCTCAGGTCGGGCGCCTTGCGTTGAGCCTCGGCCAGCGCCTCGGTCAGATTGGTTCCGGATTCAACGCGCAACAGAATATTGGCGGCCAATTGCTGAATATGATGCATGGGTGCTTTCTATCAAACCATAACAAACAGGCCAATGCCCTCCGGCATTGGCCTTGCGCGATCCAGGCGGCGCGGCGGCCGCCCGACGCTCTTTAAATTAATATACGCTGCGCGCCATCGCTTGCAGCCGTTCTATGCGGTCCGCGGTTTGCGGATGGGTGCGGAACAGATCGCCCATCCCGCCGCCACCGGACAGCGGATTGATGATCATCATCTGCGCGGTTTCCGGGTGCGCCTCGGCGGTGGGCATCACAATGCCCTGCGCATAGTACTCGATCTTCTGCAATGCGGAAGCCAAGGCCAGCGGATCGCCGGAAATTTCGGCGCCGCCGCGGTCGGCTTCAAATTCGCGCGCGCGGGAAATCGCCATCTGTATCAGGCTGGCCGCCAACGGCGCCAGCAGAGCGATGGCCAGGCGCGGCAGCCAACCCACCGGCTGACCGTTCTCGTCGCGGCCGCCAAAGAACATGGCGAAGTTGGCCAGCGCGGAAATCGCGCCGGCCATGGTGGCGGAGAGGGTGGAGATCAAGGTGTCGCGGTGCTGGACGTGGGCCAGCTCGTGCGCCATCACCCCGCGCAATTCGCGATAGTCCAGCATGCGCATGATGCCGCTGGTGGCGGCCACCGCCGCGTGCTCGGGATTGCGGCCGGTGGCGAAGGCGTTGGGTTGCTCTTCGTGGATCACGTAGACGCGCGGCATCGGCAGGCCGGCGCGCTGCGCCAGCTCCGCCACCATGCCGTAGAACTCCGGCGCGCTCTGGGCGTCCACCTCCTGCGCGTTGTACATGCGCAGCACCATCTGGTCGGAATTCCACCAAGCGAACACATTCATCGCCCCGCCGAAGATCAGCGCCAGAATCATGCCGCTCTTGCCGCCTATCATGCCGCCGATCACGGCGAACAAAGCCAGAATCGCCGCCATCAGCAAGGTGGTCTTGAACCAGTTATCCGTCATCGCCTACCCTTTCCTCTCGCCTCAGTCGATCCGATCACTCGCCCAAACGCGTGCCCGTCAGTTGGTTTCTGCCGGCGACAAAGTCGCGCGCGGCCAATCGCTTGCCGCCGGCAGCCTGCAACACCATCAACCGAACCAGACCGGAGCCACAGCCCACCAACACGCCGTCTGCATCCGCAACGATGACCAGCCCCGGCTCGGCCTGGCCGGCTTCCGCGACGGCCATCCACAGTTTCAGGGCTTCGCCGGCCAGCAGCGTATGCGCGCCGGGCGCCGGATTGTAGGCGCGGATGGCCCGCGCAACGTCCTCCGCCGGCAAGCTCCAGTCCACCAAGGCCTCGGCCTTGCTCAGCTTCTGCGCGTAAGTGACGCCCGCCTCAGGCTGCTTGACCGGCTGAATCGTCGCCAATCCGGCCAGCGTGGACACGATGGCGCGCGCGCCCTCCGCGGCCAGCTTATCGTGCAGCGTGGCGGCGGTCTCGTCGGCGGCGATGGCCACCGGATGGATGGACAGCATGTCGCCGGTGTCCAGACCCACGTCCATTTGCATGATGGTGATGCCGGTTTCGGCGTCGCCCGCCAAGATGGCGCGCTGTATCGGCGCCGCGCCGCGCCAGCGGGGCAGCAGCGAGGCGTGGATGTTCAGACAGCCGCGCGCGGGAATGTCCAACACCGCCTGCGGCAGGATCAGCCCATAAGCGGCCACCACCATCAGTTCGGCGCCGATGTCGCGCAGCATCTGCTGCGCTTGGTCATTGCGCAAGGACGCCGGCTGCTCCACGCGCAGACCGTGCTCCAGCGCGACTTCCTTGACCGGGCTGGGCTTCAATTTCATGCCGCGGCCGGCCGGTCGGTCCGGCTGGGTCAGCACCAGGGCGATTTCATGGCCGGCGGCGATCAACTCGCGCAGCGCGGCGGCGGCAAACTCCGGCGTACCGGCAAAGATCAATTTCATTCAAACCATTCCGGACAGGGCGCCCACGGCGCCGCCGTCACATATTCTGTTTTTCACGCTTTTTCAGCTTGTTCTTGATACGGGTCTGCTTCATCTGCGACAGGTATTCGACAAACACCTTACCGTCCAGATGATCGATCTCGTGCTGGATGCAGATCGCCAACAGGCCGTCGGCTTCCAGTTCGAACGGTTTGCCGTTGCGGTCCAGCGCGCGCACCTTGACGTGCTCGGCGCGGGTCACTTTGTCGTAAATGCCGGGCACGGACAAACAGCCCTCTTCATACACCGTCTCGCCGTCCTTGCTCAGGATTTCCGGGTTGATGAACACTCGGCGTTCATTTCTTTCCTCGGAAATATCCATCACCACCAGGCGGCGGTGAAAATCGACCTGAGTCGCGGCCAGGCCGATGCCTTTGGCTTCGTACATGGTCTCGAACATATTGTCGATCTGAGTCTGCAAGGCCTCGTCGAAGACCTCCACCGGCTTGGCCACGGTGTGCAGCCGTTCATCCGGGTAATGCAAAATATTCAACAATGCCATCGGATTTAATGACTCCCCATCGTTTCAATCACTCATCAAGTTGTCGTATCGCAATCGGCACGCCGATAATAGACATGTTCGAAACGCGATTCGTTGCATGCGGGCCACCCCCGCAGGTGTCCGTCCACCTTCATATTGGGGCATTTCCCATGCGTAAAAGCATTATATCCTTCGCCTTGGCCCTCGGGTTCGCCGCACCCGGTTTCGCAGCAGACCTGCAACTGAAAGCGGATGCGCCCAGCCGCTACACCGTGAAGCGCGGCGACACGCTGTGGAGCATTTCCGGGCGCTACCTGAGCAGCCCCTGGAAGTGGCCCCGCTTGTGGCGGATGAACCAGGGCGAAATCAAAAACCCGCACTGGATCTACCCGGGCGATGTATTGGCGCTGGACTACGTAGACGGTCAACCTCGATTGTCGCTGGCGCGCGGCGCTCAGCGCGAAGTCAAGCTGTCGCCGCAGGCCCGCGTCGAGATGCTGGACCAGGCGGTGGCCAGCATCCCCGCCTCGGCGATCGAGCCCTTCCTCAAACGGCCGCTGGTGGTGGACATGGCGCAGTTCCTGCAATCGCCCAAGCTGATCGCCGGACCGGAAGAGCATCTCACCCTAGCCACCGGAGACCGGGTTTACGCCACCGGCGTCAACGAGGCCGGCACCTGGCAAGCTTACCGGCTGGGCAAACCCCTGTTGGATCCGGACACCAAGAAGGTGCTGGGCGTAGAGGCGACTTACAGCGGCGACCTGACCGCAGACAAACCCCAAGGCGAAGTTCAGACTCTGAAAGTCAGAAACGTCAGCGAGGAAATCCTGGTGGGCGACCACCTGATGCGGGCGCCTCTGCAGAGCTTCAACAACTACGCTCCGCACCCCGCCGACTCTTATTTGAGCGGCAAGGTGGTCTCAGTCTACAACGGCGTGGACGGCGCGGCCCAATACTCCACTATTGTACTCAATCTGGGGCAGTCGCAGGGCGTCGAAAACGGCCACGTGTTCGGCCTGTTCAAAAAAGGACGCCCGTTGGAAATCAAGGACGAACAGGGCAAGCGCACCGTGACGCTGCCCGCGGAACGATCCGGCAACGCCTTTGTTTACCGCGTATTCGATAAAGTCTCCTACGCGCTGGTGCTGGACAGCCGCGGTCCGATCTACGTGGGCGACGGCGTGGCCAGCCCCGAGCAAGAATGAAAGCTCCGCCGCACGACTGGCTGCTACTGGCGCTGACCCCCGGCATCGGCCCGGCCGGCTTTCTCCGGTTGATCGACGCCTTCGGCGGCGCGGACGCCGCTCTGAACGCCAACAGCCGCCAAACGGAGCCCCTGATCGGCAAGGAAGCGGCCGAAGCCCTGCAGCGCCGCGAGGCCGCCGCCTCCGCCGAAGCGGCGTTGGAGTGGACGCAGGCGCCGGGTTGCCAATTGGTGTCGCTGCTGGACGACGACTACCCGCCGCAACTGGCCGAATCCAACGCGCCGCCGCCGTTGCTGTTTGCCCGCGGGAGACGCGAACTGCTGGCCGAACCCATGCTCGCCATCGTAGGCAGCCGCGCCGCCACGCCTCAGGGCAAGCAGAACGCGGAAAACTTCTCCCGCGACTTGGCCGAACACGGCTATTGCATCGTCAGCGGCCTGGCCAGCGGCATAGACGCTGCGGCTCATCACGGCGCACTCGGACAACCATCCGCCACCGTCGCCGTGGTCGGCACCGGCATAGACCGCGTCTACCCGGCCAGCAACCGCCAGTTGGCGCACCGCATCGCCGAGGAAGGACTGATTCTGTCCGAGTT
Organism: Chromobacterium haemolyticum; assembly: GCF_002081825.1. Taxonomy (GTDB): domain Bacteria; phylum Pseudomonadota; class Gammaproteobacteria; order Burkholderiales; family Chromobacteriaceae; genus Chromobacterium; species Chromobacterium fluminis. The sequence continues at coordinate 45,883 of NZ_MUKU01000013.1, forward strand.
CGCACTGGGCATGGGACCGCTGGCCGCTCATTTTCCGCGCCGCAACCGCATCATCGCCGGCCTCAGCCGCGGCTGCCTGGTGGCGGAGGCCAACACCGGATCCGGCTCGCTGATCACCGCGCGGCTGGCGATGGAGAACAATAGAGAGGTGATGGCCATCCCCGGCTCCATCCACAACCCCCAGTCTCGCGGCTGTCACCGGCTGATCAAGGACGGCGCCAAGCTGGTGGAAACCGTGGATGACGTGCTGGACGAAGTCGGCAGACTGCAACGCAAACGCCCCCGCGCCAAACCGGCGGCCCCCACCGCGGAATCGCCGCTGCTTGAAGCCATGGGATTTGACCCCATCAGTATGGATGCGCTTTCGACCACGCTCGGGTTGACTGTGGGGGAGCTTTACGCGATGCTGCTCGAACTTGAGCTGGCCGGCCTGGTGGCCAGCCATCCTGGCGGGCTTTTTCAGCGCCTGAATCCGGGCTGAACCGCGCTAACCCGCACTTTAAGAAGATAGATTGATGTTTGACGTACTCGCCTTCCTATTTGAACAATTCCGCGATCCGGACGCTTTCGGCGACCGCGGCGTGCTGATGCGCCAATTGGAGGCCGCCGGTTTCGAGGACGAAGAGATCAACGACGCGCTGGATTGGCTGGACGGCATCAGCGGCCTGGACGACAGCGTCTACGTCGGCGCCAACGAAGCCAGCGGCATGCGCGTTTACGCCGAAGACGAACTGGAGCACCTGCCCGCCGACGTGCGCGGCCTGCTTCAGTTTCTGGAGGACCACGGCGCCTTGACGCCCGCGCAGCGCGAAATGGTCATTGATCGCCTGATGGAACTGCACAGCGACGACATCAACGTCGGCAGCGCCAAGCTGGTGGCCTTGATGGTGTTGTGGGCGCAACAGGCGGAACTGCCCATTCTGCTGGGCGAGGCGCTGTTGGATGCCGTGCATGGCGAACCCACCATGCAATGACTTGTCAGCCTCATGGAGCGGGCTTAACATGCCGCCCTTGGACGCCGCTGCCGGCGTCCAATCCAAGAGCGCTCTTGCGCTCTTGTTTTATTTGACGAATATATTTTCTGTCGGCGCGAAATTTTAGGATGAAGCCCTCATCCCCTTGTCGACGGGAACGCAGCAGCCCACGCACGGGCCAGGCGCCATTCTGCCGCTTCGCAGAAGCGCCCGGTCCGGACGGACCGGCCGGCACGCCGGCGATTGCACATACGAAAAGATAATATGCCCACCAGTCTCTTGATCGTCGAATCGCCCTCCAAGGCGAAAACGCTAAAGAAATACCTAGGCCCGGACTTTGAAGTCCTGGCCTCCTACGGCCATGTGCGCGACCTGGTGCCCAAGAACGGCGCAGTGGACCCTGAAAAAGGGTTCGCGATGAAATACCAGCTGATCGCGCGCAACAGCAAGCACGTCGACGCCATCGTCAAAGCGGTGGGCGACGCCCAGCACATCTACCTGGCAACTGACCCGGACCGCGAAGGCGAGGCCATTTCCTGGCATCTGGTGCAGATCCTCAACGGCAAGAAGCTGCTGAAAAACAAGACCGCTCAGCGCGTGGTGTTCCACGAAATCACCAAGAACGCGGTGCTGGAAGCGATCCAGAACCCGCGCGAGATCGCGCAAAACCTGGTGGACGCGCAGCAGACCCGCCGCGCGCTGGACTATCTGGTGGGCTTCAACCTGTCGCCGCTGCTGTGGAAGAAAATCCGCCGCGGCCTGTCCGCCGGCCGGGTGCAGAGCCCGGCTTTGCGGCTGATCTGCGAGCGCGAGAACGAGATCCGCGCCTTCGTCGAGCAGGAATACTGGTCGGTGCATCTGGACAGCCACAAGGGCCGCACCAAGTTCGGCGCCAAGCTGACCACGATGGCCGGCAAGAAGCTGGAACAGTTCGACATCCCCAATGAAGCCGAACAGGCCAGCATCCTGACGAGGCTGGAAGGCCACCCGGCGGTGGTCAGCAGCATCGAGAAGAAAAAGAAATCGCGCAGCCCGGCCGCGCCGTTCACCACCTCCACGCTGCAACAGGAAGCCGTGCGCAAGCTGGGGATGACCACCGACCGCACCATGCGCACCGCGCAACAGCTGTACGAGGGCATTGATATCGGCCAGGGTACCGTCGGCCTGATCACCTATATGCGTACCGACTCGGTGGCGCTGGCGAACGAGGCGGTGGAGGAAATCCGCGGCTATATCGGCCTTAAATTCGACGGAGATTATCTGCCGAAGAACCCTGTGGCCTACAAGAACAAGTCCAAGAACGCCCAGGAGGCGCACGAGGCGATCCGCCCCACGTCCATTCTGCGCACCCCTGACATGGTCAAGCCCTTCCTGACCTCGGACCAGTTCAAGCTCTACGACATGGTCTGGAAGCGGACGCTGGCCTGCCAGATGGCCCCGGCCAAGTTCGACACCACCAGCATCGACATCGCCGTCGGCGAAGGCGTGTTCCGCGCCACCGGCCAGGTGCAGACCTTTGCCGGCTTCCTCGCCGTGTATGAAGAAGACGTCGACGACGCCGAGGACGAGGACAACGCCAAGCTGCCGCTGCTGGAAGAGGGCGAGACCCTGCCGGTGGACAAGCTCTACGGCACCCAGCACTTCACCCAGCCGCCGCCGCGTTACTCGGAAGCCTCGCTGGTGAAGGCTTTGGAAGAGTTCGGCATCGGCCGTCCGTCCACCTACGCCAGCATCATCTCGACGCTGAAAGACCGCGAATACGTGGTGCTGGACAAGAAGCGCTTCCAGCCCACCGATACCGGCGACATCGTCAATAAATTCCTGACCGAACACTTCGCGCAATACGTGGACTACAACTTCACCGCCAAGCTGGAAAACCAGCTGGATGAAGTGGCCAATGGCCAACGCGAGTGGGTCCCGGTGATGGACAGCTTCTGGAAAAACTTCTCCAAGCAGATCGCCGAGAAGGAAAGCATTTCCCGCGCCGAAGTCACTACCGAGAGCCTGGACGAAGCCTGTCCAAAATGCAGCAAGCCGCTGTCCATCAAGTTCGGCAAACGCGGCCGCTTCATCGCCTGCACCGGCTATCCGGACTGCGATTACACCCGCAATATGGGTGAAACCGCCGAGCAGGCTGCGGAGGAAGCGGAAGCGCCGACGGTGATCGAGGGCCGCAGCTGCCCGGAATGCGGCGGCGAACTGCACATCAAGAAGGGCCGCTACGGCAAGTTCATCGGCTGCGCCAACTATCCGAAGTGCAAGCACATCGAACCGCTGGAAAAGCCTCGCGAAACCGGCGTGGAGTGCCCGGAATGCAAGGCTGGCCAGCTGATCGAACGCAAGAGCCGCTACGGCAAGCTCTTCTACAGCTGCAATACCTATCCCAAGTGCAAATACGCCACCTGGAACCCGCCGGTGGCCGAGCCCTGCCCGAAATGCAATTGGCCCATCCTGACCATCAAGACCACCAAGCGCCGCGGCACTGAAAAAGTCTGCCCGCAGAAGGAATGCGGCTATAGCGAGGTGATCGCGCCGCCGGAAGGCAAGGAAGCCGAACCGGGCTAACACGGCCCGCGCTTGCGACAACAGCCCTGCACGGTTTTCCGTGCAGGGCTGTTGTTTATTGCGCGAGTCTAGTCTCCTGCGCCGACAAACGTGAAGTAGCCCACCGGCAACTGCAGGCTCTGCAAGGTCGGCACCGCCTCCAAGGCCCCCAACATCGCTGCCGCCCGCAGATAATGGGGACTCGAATGCGGCACGCACCAATGCATGCAAATCTGCACCGCAGCGCTGCTGGGCAATGGCTTGCCATCCGGCCCCTCCAACTGCACCTTGATATGACCGGCGTAGTGCGGCGGCAACTGAACCGCAATATTGAGCTCCTGGCTGCTTCTCAGCACTTTCACTCGTCGGGTGTCAAAAGAAGCCACAGGATCGTCGGAATACATCCGCAAGGTGGAGCCTTCCGGCACCCGGCGACACCTCATGCTGAAGCTGAACTGCTCAGGCGTGGAATCCTGGTTATGGAACGTCAGGGATTCCTCCCCCCCGCTCTTGGATACAGGTGTCACATTACGCCATGCCCCGGCGCCGTTATAAAGAATCCATTGCACGGAATTCCAGTTGCCCTCAGAAAATTGCAAGGGATTATTTTCAGTGAAAAAGGGGTAGCTGACGGTAGCAATCAGGCAAATATGCTGCGTAGACTTCAAATCCAGCATGAAGGCTTCAGAGGCGCCGCGCTCGCCCACAGTCAGAATCGCATTCCGACCATCCCGGTTCAACACCTTGCCATCCTTGTTTTTGCCGCTCACGGTCAAACACTGTATCCAAGACGACGGCGGCTGGTTGAAGCCGCCATTGGCGTAGTACATCCTCACCTTGGAGTCATTGATCTTGCCGAAGAATGACTTATTCTGGCACCGCGTGTAGATATAGTTCTTCCCAACCTTGGGCACTTTCCAGAATTCAGTATTCCAATTATCAATCAACTTGGCCGGCGGTAGCTCCACGTCCTGATTACAAATAATATCAGGGGAGTCGGTATAAGCCCCTATGGTTGGGATCACCCCGTTATCGCCAAAGTTCTTACGGCATAAAACACCTCGCCACTGTTGCATCGCCTTATTGGCGTACTGGGTGGACGAAGTCAGGGCAATAGACAAAGCCTGGGTCATATGCTGAGCAAGGATGGCCGGTTTCTCGCGGTCGGTTTCCCAGTAAGCATCACAGTAAACACCGCTGAAGACGTTTGCCATATCCTGAAATCCTAGGCTTGCCGGCAGCGCATCATAGATATGATCCATCGCCTGAACATCATTGACGCCATTCAAGCGATAGTTGATTGCCGCCTGCCACAGCCCGTCGATATCACCGATATTGGGGGGAGAAACTATTGCCTCGTTTACTTTATCGTTCATGAGTTAAACTCCTATTCACACGGATTTAAGAGAAAACACTCACCCGATAACAGGCATGGCACGCGGGCAAAGTAGATTCACCACGCCAGCCAGCCGCGGCATCCTTGACCTCGCTTTTGTATGGCATAAGCATATACCTTACGCCACATATCACCAGCAAGAATTGACTGTGCTTAGATCAAACTGACCGAACGATCAGGAAAGACATTAGGGAAACGCAGAAGCGCCAGGCACGCAGCAGACGCCACCAAACCGGGATTGACTCAGTGGATAGGGAGATCACTAGTCTGACGCGCAGCCTCGGCTTCGCGAATTTCCCTGCCCAGAAAGTAATTGAGCGCGGTGCGCAGCACCGCGATGGCACCCAGCTTGCCGATCTGGTCCCAACTGGGCGCCACCGCTGTGGACAGAATATCCGCCGCCAGTTGCAACTCCAGCGCCAGCGCCAGGAAGCGGGCAAAGCTAAGCCGCACCTGGTTGTAATCGTCATGGTTGGCGCTGAGGCAGCGGCGAACATAGCGAACGCCCAGGGCCAGGATGCCTACGCCTATCACCAGCGCGCCCAGCGCCTCCACGCCCAGCTTGAGCCAGAGCACGATGTTCAACACCCACTCCTCGACTCCGGACTCTACTGGCGACATCATCATGACGGCTTCCTCTTGTTTCAGGCAGCCGTCACCTTACCCGCTTCAGCCAAACAACACCAGACACCACACCGCGGTCAGATTGATCAGGCCCAGCAACTGGGCGGCGCTGCCCATGTCCTTGGCGCGCTTGGCTAGCGGGTGTCTCTCCAGCGAGGTATGGTCCACCGCCGCCTCGATCGCGGAATTCAGCAATTCGATGATCAGGGTCGCCAGCGAGCTGGCCACCAGCAAGGCACGCTCCAGCGGCTGAGCGTGGATGACGAAGGCCAGCGGGATCAGCACCGCCGCCAGCAACACCAGTTGGCGGAAGGCGTCCTCATGCCGGAATGCCGCCTTGAGGCCGTCCAGCGAATAGCTGAAAGCGTTGATCAGGCGGGTAATCCCGGTTTTGCCTTTGAATGGACTTTCTTTCATGGGGGAGTCCGTAAGATTGGCGCGGCGGCCGGCGCCTCAGCATGCCAGCCCAAGATGACGCCAATAAAAAACAAAACGGCCGGCAACGCGGCCGGCCGTGACGAAATGGAGAAACAGCGGCGTCAGTGCGGCTGGCAGCGCCGCTCCAGCGCGTCGATGTATAGACCGGCGACGTTGATCTCGGTCTGGTCCATGATTTCGCGGAAGCAGGTCGGGCTGGTAACGTTAACCTCGGTCAGATAATTGCCGATCACGTCCAGGCCCGCCAGCAGGATGCCGCGCTTCTTCAACTCCGGCCCCACCGTCTCGGCGATTTCGCGATCGCGCTCGGTCAGCGGCCGCGCCTCGCCGCGACCGCCTGCGGCCAGATTGCCGCGCGTCTCGCCCGCCGCCGGAATGCGCGCCAGGCACCAGTCCACCGGCACCCCGTCTATCACCAGAATGCGTTTGTCGCCGTCGCGGATTTCCGGAATGTAGCGCTGCGCCATCACCGTTCGCTTGCCGCGCAGCGTGATGGTTTCGATAATCACCGACAGGTTGGCGTCGTCCGGACGCACCCGGAAGATGCTGTCCCCGCCCATGCTGTCCAGCGGCTTCAGGATCACGTCCTGATGCTGATTGACGAAGGCGCGCAAGCGATGCGATTCGCCGGTGATCAGCGTGGGCGCGGTCAACTCCGGAAACTGCAAGATAGCCAGCTTCTCGTTGAAATCGCGCAGGGCCTGACCGCTGGTGAACACCTTGGCCCCCTGCGCCTCCGCCAGCGTGAACAGCTGCGAGGCGTACAGGTATTCCATGTCGAACGGCGGATCCTTGCGCATCACGGTTGCGCTGAAAGACTGCAAAGGCTGGCGATGCACCTCGCCCAGCTTGAACCAGGCCGGGTGCTCGCCCTCGTACTGGCCAGTCAGGCTTAGATCGCGCGCGTCCACCAACACGCGCCCGCCCTCCACCGACAGTTGATGAGCCTGAGCGAAGCTCAAGGCGTGGCCGCGCGCGGCGGCCTCCTGCATCATCGCAAAGGTGGTGTCCTTGTAAAGCTTGAAGTGATCCAGGGGATCGGCAATGAACAGGATGCGCATGTTTATTGGTCCTCGCTAGGCTTGGCGACGTCGCGCAACATGCGCTCCATGTCGCCGCGCGCTTTTTGCATCATCTCGTCGGCCTGGGCGGCAACGGAAAGAAAGGTTTCTTCGCTGGCCCCATTATAGGAACAGCCCAGATAGCGCAGCGGCTCGCCCTGCGGCGCGCCCAGCAGCGCCGCCAGAGGATTGGCCGGCATCTCGTAGGCGGACAACATCGGGCCGTCATTACCGACAAAGCGGTAATGCTGCTCCGCCGCCTTGATCGGCGCCCGCTTGAGCCGCAACCGCGACGCGGCCTCGGCCATCGTCCAGCCAGACGGCAGCGGCACCGACACGTACTCCTTGTGCAGCGCCAGCCGCGTCGTCTCCGCGCCGAACACCCGGATCGGCCGCTTCAGATCGTAGGCGTAAACCCCCAGGGTGCTGGCCCGCTCGTTCTTGCGTATCCAGTCCGGCCCCTTGTCGAACACCACGTCCAGCAAGGCCGGTTGCAGCGCCTGGTAGCGCTCGAAGGATGCGCACTGCACCAGTTCCTCCAGCGCCTGCGGCGTCAAGGCTTCGTCGGCGAGCGCGGGGGCCGTAGCCGCCAGCAGCGCCATGCTCAGCCAGGCTTTCATTCCTCGGCGTCCGGATCGGTGGCTTCCAGCTCCAGCGAGGCAGCCAGCAGCGCCAGCCGCGAAATCACGCCGTAGGAGTAGAAACGGTTGGGCGCGCAGTCCGGCGTGCCCTGCTTGTCCGGCAGGCAGGCGGTTTCGAACGACAGCGGCACGAAATGCATGCCGGGCGCGTTCAGGTTTTCGTCGATGCCGCGGCCGGTGTGCACACGGTAGAAGCCGCCGGTCACATAGCGGTCCATCATGTAGACCACCGGCTCGGCCACCGCGTCCTCCACCGTCTCGAAGGTGTACACACCCTCTTGCACGATGACCTCGGACACCTCCAGGCCCTCCTTGACCACCGACATCTTGTTGCGCGCCTTGCGGTTCAGGCCCAGCACTTCGTCCGGGCTCTTCACGCTCATCACGCCCATGCCGTAGGTACCGGCGTCGGCCTTGACGATGACGAAGGGATCGTTGTCTATGCCGTACTCGCGGTATTTGACGCGGATCTTGTCCAGCATCCGCGACACCTCGTCCGCCAATTGCTCTTCGCCGGTGCGGGCGTGGAAGTCCAGGCCGCTACAGCTGGCGAAATACGGGTTGATGGTCCAGGGGTCGATGGAGATCAAGCGGGCGAAGTCCTCGCACACCTTGTCGTAGGCGGCGAAGTGATTGCTCTTGCGGCGCACCGCCCAGCCGGCGTGCAGCGGCGGCAGCAGGTTCTGCTCCAGGCCCTTGAGCAGGTCGGGGATGCCGCCGGACAAGTCGTTGTTGAGCAAAACCACGCAGGGGTTGAAGCCGTCCGCCAGCACCAGGCGGTTGCCACGGCGTTCGATGGGCTCCAGCCGCACGGTGTCCCCGTTGGCTGACTGCAGCTCGGTCGGTTCGGTGATTTCCGGGTTCAGCGAACCCAGGCGCACCTTGAGGCCGGCCTGTTCGAAAATATGCACCAGCGCGGCGATGTTCTGCAGATAGAAGGTGTTGCGGGTGTGGTTCTCCGGGATCAGCAGCACGCTGCGCGCTTCCGGACACACTTTTTCCACCGCGCTTTGCGCGGCGTGCACCGCCAGCGGCAGAAAATCGCGGTTCAAGTTATTGTGGCCGCCGGGAAACAGGTTCATGTCCACCGGCGCCAGCTTGAAACCGCTGTTGCGCAGGTCCACCGAGCCATAGAACGGCGCCGCGTGGTTATGCCATTGACTGCGGAACCAGTGTTCGATCTGAGGCTGGGCAGTCAGGATGCGGCTTTCCAGCTCGTAAAGCGGGCCGGTCAGTGCGGTTGCCAGATGCGGAACGGGCGGCATGGAATCCCCTTGGGTTTTCGAATTGAATTCGCTAATGGTGGGGGTGGCGCGGGATGAATTCAAGACTTGTTGTGTTGGGACCGTCAAAAAGCAAAGGACGCTTGCGCGTCCTTGTCGGTTTGGCCCACCGGCCGCCTCGTCACAATGGCCAGGGTTCGCCGTAAGCCTGCTGATACAAGTCCTTCAGCGACTCCCAGTCGAAGAAGTGATTCTGACAACCCGGAGTGGTGACCTTGATCGCGCCGATCACATTGGCCAGCCGGCCGGTAATCTTCCAGTCCAGGCCTCGGCTGATGCCGTAGAGCAGGCCGGCGCGGAAGGCGTCGCCGCAGCCCATCGGATCCACCGGCTTGATCGGCATCTGCACGCGCGGGATCAGGTGCACAGTGTCGCCGACGTAGATTTCAGCGCCCTTGGAGCCGCGGGTGACAATCAACGCGTCTACCTTCTTGCGCAGATCCTCCACCGACAATCCGGCGCGTTCGCGCATCAGTTCGCTCTCGTAATCGTTGATGGCCACATAGCTGGCCAGCTCTACAATCTCGTGGATCTCGTCGCGCGACAGCAGCGGCAGCTCCTGACCCGGATCGAAGATGAAGGGAATGCCGGCCGCGGCCAGCTCCTTGGAATGCTGCAGGAAGGCGCGATAGCCTCCAGGCGACAGAATCGCCAGCTCGATCGGGTCCGGGATATCCGATACGTGGTTTTCGATGGCAAAATCCATGGCGCCGGGATGGAAGGCCATCAACTGATTGCCATCCTTGTCGGCGATGCCGAAGCACTGCGAGGTATACTGCTTGCGGATCAAGCGAATGAAGCGGTCGTCCACGCCAGCGCGTTTCAGATGTTGGCGATACGGCTCGAAATCCTCACCCACCACGCCCATGACGATGGGGGTTTCGCCCAACAGACACAGGCTGTAAGCGATATTGCCGGCCATGCCGCCAAATTCGCGGCGCATGGTCGGGGCCAGGAAAGTCGTGGAAATTTTGTGCAGCTGATCCGGCAGGATCTGGCTATCAAAACGGCCATGAAACGAGAACAGGGTATCGTATGCGAGGGCCCCGCAGACGAGGATAGACATGCCCACTCCGCAAAAAGGTCAATCGACCATTTTAACATGAAACATTTGTTTGGTTCACATCGAGAACTTTGACCTTGTCGGATATCCAATACACTTCAAACACCTACCGGAAGCTCAACACAATGCTGAAACGACTGCTCGCCCCCGCGCTGATCGCGCTGCTGCCGCTATCCGCCATGGCCGCGCCCACGCTGGAACAAACCAACTTCACCAAGCTACAAGGCGGCAACGCCACCATCGCCTCCTATAAGGGCAAGGTCACGGTGCTGAACTTCTGGGCCACTTGGTGCGGGCCTTGCCGCGAAGAAATGCCGATGCTGAACCGCCTGCGCGCCAAACTGGCGCCCAAAGGCGTGGAAGTGGTGGGCGTGGCGCTGGACAACAAAGAAGAAGTCAGCGCCTTCGTCAACCAGTTGAAGATAGGCTACCCAATCCTGCTGGGCGACAGCGACACCCTGAACCTGATGCGCAGCCTGGGCAACGCCACCGGCGGCCTGCCCTACACCCTGATCCTGGACCGCAAGGGCAAGATCGCCTCCAAGCTCACCGGCTTGCTGGACGAGAAAAAGCTGGAAGCGGCGATCAAAACCCAGTTGTAAATCAGCCGGCGGCGGCCTCTGGCGTCAACCGCCGCCAATCACGCCTCAACGGCCGGCTCTACGCCGGCTCACTTCCGCTGCCAGCTCCCCCGCCTCCGCCGTCAATTGCCGCTCCACGCGCCAATAGCGCCGGCAATCCGGCGTGCGCCCCAGCAAGCCCTGCTCCACCAGCTCGCGCCGCAACAGCACATGATCGCCAAAGACTTCGCCCGCGCGGATCAAGGCGTTTACCTCCGGCTCGGACCATTGTCCGCCCTGCGGCAAACCGGCCCACAACGCCCATAGGCAGAGACGCTGCTCGCTGAACTTCTTCGGCCAGCGCGTCAAGCGCCCCTCGGCGTCGTAATGACGCAACAGCCGCGTCGTCTCCGCGGACAAAGCTGCTGGCGGAGCCGGACGTTCGCATTCCGCGCGCCAGTGCTGGAAGTTCTGAAAACCGGCGGAACGCGCCAGCATATTGAGAATGTGCACATGGCTGGGCGGAGCGCTTTCCTGCGCCCATTGCTGCTTGAGCGAACGCGCCAGCGCGGAGATATCACTGCAATAAAAGGGATAAAGCGTACGAGACATGGTTCGAATCCTGTCGTCGTGCCAAGGTCGGAATGGACTGCCGCGGTCGCCTTTACGGCCTGGCACGGGTTCGAGCCAAGCGAGATGAGTCTAGCCAAGACAGGTTTAGCGTGGTGAGGGCACCGGCGACGCCTGGGTGAACTGTTGACCCGCGACGATGCTAACACCGCGCCGTCGGCTTGCAAAGCGCATGAACATGAAAAAAGCCGACGCCCTCGCGTCGGCTTTATACGCTCTTGCTACTGGATCACTCCAAACGGCCGTGGCACTGCTTGTACTTCTTGCCGCTGCCGCAAGGGCAGGCGTCGTTGCGGCCAATGCGCAGGCCCTGCGCGGCCAGCGCGTCCGGAGACAGCGGATTCTCTTCGTCATCGCCCAGGGCAGAACCCGGCGCGGCGTGCTGCATTTCATACTCGCCCACCTGGTGCGGCTCCACCGCGTCCACGTCTTCCTGGCTGCGGATTTGCACCGTCATCAGCACATTGACCACGCTGCGCTTGATGCGCTCCAGCATGTCGGCGAACAGTTCGAAGGCTTCGCGCTTGTATTCCTGCTTCGGGTTCTTCTGCGCGTAACCGCGCAGATGAATGCCCTGGCGCAGATGATCCATCGCCGCCAAGTGTTCGCGCCAGTGATTGTCCAGCATCTGCAGCACCAGGCTACGCTCGAACTGGCGCATCACGCCGTCGCCGGCCAGTTCCACCTTGGCCTGATAGGTCTCGGCGGCTTGCTCGATGATGCGTTCGCGGATGCTTTCGATGTCCAGCGCCGGCTCGGCCTTCAGCCACTCGCCGACCTTGATCGGCAGCAGGAATTCGGCTTCCAGCGTTTTTTCCAGGCCGGTCAGGTCCCATTGCTCTTCCATGGATTCCGGCGGCAGGTGTTGGTCCACCAGGTCGGACAACACGCCTTCGCGCATATTGACCACCACGTCGGACACATCGCTTTCCACCAGGATTTCATTGCGCTGCTGGTAGATCACTTTGCGCTGGTCGTTGGCGACGTCGTCGTACTCCAGCAATTGCTTGCGGATGTCGAAGTTGCGGCCTTCCACCTTGCGCTGGGCGTTCTCGATGGAGCGGGACACCCAGGGGTGCTCGATCGCCTCGCCTTCCGGCATTTTCAGGCGGTCCATGATCGCGGCGACGCGGTCGGAAGCGAAGATACGCAGCAGCGGGTCTTCCAGGCACAGGTAGAAACGGGAAGAGCCCGGGTCGCCCTGACGGCCGGAACGGCCGCGCAGCTGATTGTCGATGCGGCGCGACTCATGGCGCTCGGTGCCCACGATGTGCAGGCCGCCGGCGGCCAACACCTGATCATGGACCACTTTCCAATCGGCGCGGATCTTGTCGATGCGCGCGCGCTTTTCCTCTGCGGACAGGCTGTCGTCGGACTCGATGCCCTTGATCTCCGGCTCCGGATTGCCGCCCAGCACGATGTCGGTGCCGCGGCCGGCCATATTGGTAGCCACGGTGATCACGCCGGGGCGGCCGGCCTGCACCACGATGTCGGCTTCGCGCGCGTGTTCCTTGGCGTTCAGCACATTGTGCGGCAGCTTGGCTTTTTGCAGCAGATCAGCGATCAGCTCGGAGTTTTCGATGCTGGTGGTGCCCACCAACACCGGCTGGCCGCGCTCGTGGCAGTCTTTGATGTCTGCCAGGATGGCGTCGTACTTTTCCTTGGCGGAACGGTAGACCTTGTCCTGCGCGTCCTTGCGTATCATCGGCCGGTTGGTCGGGATCACCACGGTTTCCAGGCCGTAAATGCTCTGGAATTCGTAAGCTTCGGTGTCGGCGGTACCGGTCATGCCGGCCAGCTTGCCGTACAAGCGGAAGTAGTTCTGGAAGGTGATCGAAGCCAGCGTCTGGTTTTCGCGGTTGATCTCCACGCCTTCCTTGGCTTCCACCGCCTGGTGCAGGCCTTCGGACCAGCGGCGGCCGGCCATCAGGCGGCCGGTGAATTCATCCACGATCACCACTTCGCCGTCCTGCACCACGTAGTGCTGGTCCTTATGGAACAGCGAGTGGGCGCGCAAGGCGGCCATCAGATGGTGCATCAGCGTGATGTTGGTGGCGGAATACAGGCTGTCGCCTTCCTTCAGCAGGCCCAAGCGGGTCAGGATTTCTTCGCTGTGCTCGTGGCCGGCTTCGGACATCATCACCGAGTTGGCCTTTTCGTCCACCCAGTAATCGCCCTCGCCTTCTTCGGTTTCCTGGCGCTTCAACATCGGCGGCACCGCGTTCATGCGCTGGTACATGTCGATATTGTCGTCGGCCGGGCCGGAGATGATCAGCGGGGTGCGCGCTTCGTCGATCAGGATGGAGTCCACCTCGTCGATCACCGCGTAGGCGAGCTTGCGCTGCACCTTCTCTTCCACGCTGAACACCATATTGTCGCGCAGATAGTCAAAGCCGAATTCGTTGTTGGTGCCGTAAGTGATGTCGCAGGCGTACGCTTGCTGCTTCTCGTCGTGCGGCATCTGGGACAGATTGACGCCGACGGAGAGGCCCAGGAAGTTGTACAGCTTGGCCATGATGCCGGCGTCGCGGCTGGCCAGGTAGTCGTTGACGGTGACGACGTGCACGCCGTCGCCGGTCAGCGCATTCAGGTAGGACGGCAGCGTGGCCACCAGAGTCTTGCCCTCGCCGGTCCGCATCTCGGCGATCTTGCCGTAGTGCAACACCATGCCGCCGATCAGCTGCACGTCGAAGTGGCGCATGCCCAGCACGCGGCGCGAGGCCTCGCGGCACACCGCAAAGGCTTCCGGCAACAGCTCGTCCACCGTCTCGCCCTTGGCCAAACGCTGCTTGAACTCATCGGTTTTGGCCGCCAAAGCCTCGTCGGACAACGCTTTCAAGCCCTCTTCCAGAGCATTGACGCGCACCACCGTCTGGTGGAATTGCTTCAGAAGCCGGTCATTGCGGCTGCCGAATACTTTTTTAAGCAAAGAAGAAATCATGTAATCGAATTCCAGAGACCAGCGGGCTGTTTAAGTAAGGTGTCCGCAAAAATGCTTGAAAGTGTAGCACATTAGCCGCCTTATTTTATGGGGGCGCGCTTGCGCTGTATCAAGGGGGCAAGCGCCTGCGCGCGGTCTTTATTTTCGTTTACGCCCGACCGCAGCCAGAGGCGCGCGTGAAAACCGCCCGTCGCGTCGCGGCCTCGTCCGCAAGCGCGCGGCCATGGCGCCGCTCTTGTCGGCGGCGCCGAGCCGAACTCAAACAAGTGTTGGTTTTAATCCACGTTTCCCGGACGAATTCGAGCAAACACTCAATTAAATTGACACTGACTGTCATGCCACTTTAATAATCCCCTCCAACAATAGCGCCTTTCCAACAAGGGCCGTCCACGGCCCGATTCAAGCACAAGCACGCAAAGACAATAGAGGGGAGACATCGATGGATCGCAGACAGTTTCTGAAGTGGAGCGGCTTCTTGACCGCCTCCGTCGCCACCGGCGGCTTGAGCGCATGCGGCGGCGGGGGCGCGGGCAGCCTGCCCGGGGGCTCGGGCGCCGCGATCGGCGTCAACGGCAGCGGCTTTAGCCAGGGCGTGGCCTCCGGCGACCCCAAGCCGGACAGCATCGTGTTGTGGACCCGTGTCGACGGCGGCGACGGCGGCCAGAACGTCAAAGTCACGCTGCAATTGTCCGACCGCGCGGACTTCTCCACCCTGCTGGTGAACGTGGCGCTCAGCGCCCAGCCTGACTGGGACTACACCATACGCCACAAAGTCACCGGCCTTGGCAGCGCCGCCACCTACTACTACCGCTTCCTCACCGGCCCGGCGGTCAGCATGACCGGCCGCACCAAGACCGCGCCGGCCGCCGGCGCGCCACTGTCCCAGCTCAAGTTCGCCTTCATTTCCTGTCAGGACTGGAGCGTCAACCACTGGGGCGCTTTCGAGGAATTGGCCAATCAGGACCTGGACTTCATCGTCCACCTGGGCGACTACATCTACGAAACCGTCGGCGCCGGCTTCCAGAGCGGCGGCAACGAAACCCGCCATCCGGCGCTGAGCCTGCCCAACGGCACCCAGCGCGCCGACGGCGCCCGCTACGCCACCACGCTGGCGGACTACCGCTCGCTGTACAAGTCTTACCGCAACGACGCCCGCTTGCAGAAGCTGCACGCCAGCTTCCCGATGATAGCGATCTGGGACGACCACGAGTTTTCCGACGACTGCTGGCAGGACCGCCAGGAATACACCGCCACCGACGACAGCTCGCCGCAAACCGCGCGCCGCCGCAGCGCCAGCCAGGCCTGGTTCGAAAACATGCCGGCCGACGTGCAATTGGATTTGAGCAACCCCTCGTTCCAGAACATCCAGATCTACCGCAGCTTCACCTTCGGCGACCTGGCCACCCTGGTGATGACCGACGAGCGTCTGTACCGCAGCGACCACATCATTCCGGAAACCCAGGCCGGCAGCGAGATAGGCAGCCGCTATTTCGTGCAGAAAAACACTCTGGCCCAGGTGGAAGCCAGCAAGATGGCCTCCACCGGCGGCAATCTGCTCAATGTCTCCATTCTGGGCGAAACCCAGCGCGCCTGGTGGCAGAACCAAATGAAGTCCGCCTCCACCACCTGGAAACTATGGGGCAATGAAGTCTCGCTGCTGCGCATGGGTTTCGACGGCACCGTCGCGGTGGCCTCGCTGCTGACCCAGGGCCTGGCGCCGCAACTGGCCGGCATGGGCCTGACGCTGACCCAGCCGCAGATCGCCCAGCTGCAAGGCGCGCTCTATCTGGACCTGGCCGCCGCCAACACCAGCGGCGCCACACCCGTGGTCAGCTATACCAACACCCAGCCGCTGTTGAGCACCCTCAGCGGCGGCGCGATCTCCGCCGGCGTGTTCAACGCCGCCATCAAGCCCGGTCTGGACGCCAGCCTGCCGCCGTCGATGTTCTTCGACAAATTCATCCTCAACGCCGACCAGTGGGACGGCTACAACGCCGAGCGCAAAGCGCTGATGGCCTATCTGAAAGCTCAGGGCATCGCCAATGTGGTGGCGCTCACCGGCGACATCCACGCCTTCTTCGCCGGCCCGGTGATGGATGACTACGACGCCGCCAGCCCCAGCCCGGTGATGGTGGACCTGGTCACCGCCGGCGTGTCCAGCAACTCGCTGTTCAGTTACTTCAAGAACGTGGTGGACACCGTGCCGGCCTTCTCCAAGGCCAAGCCCCTGATCTACACCACGGTCAGCGGCCAAGTGGTCAACACTTTCACCAGCACCTTGCAGAACTTCAACAGCTGGCTCAAATACGTGGACAGCGACGCCCAGGGCTACGCGCTGGTGACGCTGACGCCGGCCAAACTCAGCTGCGCCTTCCACAAAGTGGGCGCGCTGAGCGGCGGCTCGGCCCCCAGCCCGGCCACAGCCGGCGTCAAAACCGTGGAGGTGGCGGCCGGCAGCCCCGCCGTCAACGTGCTGTAAACCCGAGCACAAACCAAACGCTCCGAGCGCCCGGCCCAGCCGGGCGCCCGAGAGCGAAACGCCACTCAGTTTCAAACAGTACAATCCGTCACAAAACCCCAACAAATCTGCCGCGTCGGTAACATTCCCGTCCACGCAACTCTGCTAGTATCCAGCGCCGACGCCCTGCGCTCCCATTCCCGATGCATGGCCTTGCTGGCAGTCTGCGCCCGATGCCCTTGGCCTATGCTTCAGGTGACAGGCATGCTGATTCCTGCCGCATGGCACGCTTCCGCGGCTCCGCCCGAATAAAACAGACTAAAAAACCGCTGACCGCCGCTGGCGGCGCTGTCGGCGGCGCTCAATCGGAGAGGCCAGATGACTACCGTTGTCCGCCATTTCATGCCCGCCACGGCCAAACGGTTGATTCCCAACCGCTGGGATCTGATCGCGTTTCCGCTCCTGCTCGGCTTCCTGCTGATAGCCACCACCGGCATCCGCGAAACCTGGGCGCCGCTGACCGCGCTGCAAACCGTTCCCATCACGCTGGACCCGGCCAATCTGCCGGAATACGCGCTGCGCACCACACTGCGCATGCTGGCCGCCATGGCCGCCGCACTCGTCTTCACCCTGATCTACGGCACGCTGGCGGCCAAGAGCCGCCGCGCCGGCTTGCTGCTGGTGCCCATGCTGGACATCCTGCAATCAGTGCCGGTGCTGGGCTACATTTCCTTCACCGTCACCTTCTTCCTGGCGCTGTTTCCCGGCCGGGTGCTGGGGGCGGAATTCGCCGCCATCTTCGCCATCTTCACCAGCCAGGCCTGGAACATGACCTTCAGCTTCTACCAATCGCTGCGCACCGTGCCGCGCGATCTGGAAGAAGTCTCGCTCAATCTGCGGCTGACGCCGTGGCAGAAGTTCTGGAAGCTGGAAGTGCCGTTCTCCATGCCCGGCATGATCTGGAACATGATGATGAGCATGTCCGGCGGCTGGTTTTTCGTGGTGGCCTCGGAAGCCATCACCGTCGGCGACAAGACCGTCACCCTGCCCGGCGTCGGCTCCTACCTCGCCATGGCCATCCAACATAAGGATCTGGCCGCCGTGGGCTGGGTGATTCTGACCATGACCGTGGTCATCGTCATCTACGACCAATTCCTGTTCCGCCCCATGGTGGCCTGGGCGGACAAATTCCGCCTGGAAGACACTGCCAGCCAATCCGCGCCGGAGTCCTGGGTGCTCAAGCTGATCCAGCGCACCCGCGCCATCCAGCTGCTGCTCAAGCCCTTTGGCAAGTTACTGCGCAAAACCGCCCGGCTGCGCCTCAATTACCGCCTGCCGCAAGGCCTGCACTCGGAAGCGCAAACCTCGGTGTCGCGCGGCATTGATGTAGTCTGGTGGCTGTTGGTGGCGACGCTGGGTCTGCTGGCCAGCTGGAAACTGGTGAGCTTCATCCACACCGAAGTGGGACCGGCCGAAGTCCTGCGCGTGCTGGGCCTGGGCCTGATCACCCTGGTGCGGGTATCCCTGCTGATACTGCTCGCCTCCATCGTCTGGGTACCGCTGGGCGTGCACATCGGTCTGCGTCCGGCGCTGGCGGAAAAGATCCAGCCACTGGCGCAATTCCTGGCCGCCTTCCCAGCCAATCTGCTGTTCCCGGTGTTCGTGGTGTTCATCGTCCACTTCAAACTCAACCCGGACATCTGGCTGTCGCCGCTGATCGTGCTGGGCACCCAGTGGTACATCCTGTTCAATGTGGTGGCCGGCGCCAGCGCCTTTCCCAACGATTTTCGCGAGGCGGCGGCCAATTTCCGCATCCGCGGCTGGCAATGGTGGCGGCAAGTGATGCTGCCCGGCATTTTCCCCTACTACGTCACCGGCGCGATTACCGCATCGGGAGGCGCCTGGAACGCCAGCATCGTGTCCGAATACGTCTCCTGGGGCGACGACAAGCTGGCCGCCCACGGCCTGGGCGCCTACATTGCCCAAACCACAGCCGCCGGCGACTACCCCAAGATACTGCTCGGCATCGCCGTGATGTCCATCTTCGTCGTCCTGTTCAACCGACTGCTGTGGCGTCCTTTGTACGCCATCGCCGAAAACAAACTTCGTCTCAACTAAGGGGGCAACCATGACACCAGACACCACCACCCTTGGGCGGGAAATCTTCCGGCTGGAAAACGTCTGCCGCGGCTTCAAAAAGGGCAATGACGAAATCCAGGTGCTGGACGACGTCAACCTGACGCTGCGCGAAGGCGAGATCGTCGGCCTGCTGGGCCGCTCCGGCTCCGGCAAATCCACCTTGCTGCGCATCATCGCCGGCCTGATCAAGCAAAATAGCGGCGATGTCAGCTACCACGGCAAGCCCCTGACCGGCCCTGCCGAAGGCGTGGCCATGGTGTTCCAGACCTTCGCGCTCTTCCCCTGGCTGACCGTGCTGCAAAACGTGGAAGCCGGGCTGGAGGCGCTGGGCGTGGAAGCCAAGGAGCGTCGCCGCCGCGCGCTGGCCGCCATCGACCTGATTGGCCTGGACGGCTTTGAGAACGCCTACCCGCGCGAACTGTCCGGCGGCATGCGCCAGCGCGTCGGCTTCGCCCGCGGCCTGGTGGTCAACCCCACCCTGCTCCTGATGGACGAGCCCTTCTCCGCGCTGGACGTGCTCACCGCCGAAACGCTGCGCACCGATATGCTGGACCTGTGGAGCGAAGGCCAGTTGCCCATCCAGTCCGTGCTCATCGTCACCCACAACATCGAAGAAGCCGTATTCATGTGCGACCGCATCCTGGTGCTGTCGTCCAATCCCGGCCGCGTGGTGGCGGAAATCAAAGTGCCCTTCCCGCACCGCCGCAACCGGCTGGACCCGGCCTTCCGCAAAATGGTGGACGACATCTACGCGCTGATGACCGCGCGCCGCAGCGCCCACACCCTGCACAAGTTGCCGCTGGAAATCGGCAGCCAGTTAAGCGAGGTGTCCACTAACCTGATGGCCGGCTTAATTGAGGAAGTGGCTCAAGCGCCCTATCACGGCAAGGCGGACATGCCGGAAATCGCGGAAAAACTAAGGCTGGAAGTGGACGAACTGTTCCCGGTGGCCGAAATCCTGGAACACTTGGGCTTTGCCGAACTAAAGGACGGCGACATCCTGCTCACCGCCGCCGGCAAGCTGTTCGCCGACTACGGCACCCAGGAACGCAAAGTGCAGTTCGCCGAACACCTGCTGCGCCACGTGCCAATGGCGGCCCACATCCGCAAAGTGCTGCAAGAACGCCCGGGCCAACGCGCGCCGCGGCTGCGCTTCGCCCAGGAACTGGAGGATTCTCTGTCCGACGAGACCGCCGAGGAGACGCTGGACACCGTGATCAGTTGGGGACGCTACGCGGAAATCTTCTCCTACAATGACCACACTGAAACCTTCAGCCTGGAAGACGTGGAAGGCGGTCAATAAGGCCTCTGGCCGGGCAGGCGCCCGGCCGTCCCGTCGACAAATCCGGTCCGCCGGCGCAAGCGCGTCGGCCGCGACCTCCCCAAGCACCCCCGTCAGCGGCTACAATGAACTGTTTTCACTCGACAGCCCGCCATGTACGGACGCCAATTCAACGACATTGCCCGCAAAGACAGCACCTTGACCCGGCTCACCGCCGAGGCTCAAGCACTGATGAAGCTGAACCGAGCCTTCCAGAAACTGCTGCCGCCGCTGCTGGCCGGCACTTGCCGCGCCGTGCGCATCCGCGACGACGAACTGGTGATTTACACCGATACCGGCATCATCGCCGCCCGCCTGCGCATGCTGGCGCCCGGCCTGCTGCCGCAATTGGCACAGCAAGGCTATGTGGCCAGCAAAGTGCGGGTCAAAGTGGATATCCGCCTGGCGCGCAAACCCAAGGAAAAAACGCTGAAGATCAGCCAGAACGCATTGGACGGCATGGAAGAGGCCGCCGCCAGCGTCAGCAACCCGCTGGTCAGCGCCGCGCTGGCCAAGCTGATCGCCCACCACCGCAAGTAAAGGCAGGCAAGCCGCCGGCCATCTTGCCGCCGCCGGTCAAACCGGCTTAAAGTCGCGGCATGAAACAATACATCATCATGGCGCTCGCCGGCCTGGCCGCCGGACTCGCCCAAGCCGCCCCGAGCGAACAACCCACGCCGGCCGAGGCGGAAGCCGCCTTCAAGGCCCAGGCGCTCGCCGAGTTCGACGCCAAGCCGGAATCCACCCACACCCTGCTGATGCGCTCGATGGTGGAATCCATGCTCAAGGACCTGCGCGTCACCTCGGTGAGCGACTGTCAGAACGACGAGGAAAACACCACCCTGGATTGCGAAGTCAGCTACCAGGGCCGCAAACTTACCGGCAAGCCGGTGGAGCGCGAGCAGCGGATGCGCTTCAGCCGCCAGGACGGCCAATGGCGCATCGTGCCCCCGCCCAAAGACGCGGACGACGAAGAGGCCGGCGCCGCGCCCTCTGCGCAATAGGTTCAGACAGGCTGCGCCTCAAAGCTGTCCGCCCGCGCCATCTGCCACATGCGGCCGTAGAACGCCGCCTTGATCTCAGGCTCCAGCAACTCGCCCGGCTGCAAAAAGACATGCAGCTGCGAGAACAGCCTGATCTCGGTGTCGCTGACGCGGCGCACCAAATGGTGCGGCCGCAACTGCGACGGGTGCTCCAGCCCGGCCGAGGCCAGCATCTCCGCCAAGGCTTTCATGGTGTTGCGATGGAAATGGAACACCCGGTCCGCCTTGTCCGGCACCACCAACGCGCGCTGACGCAAGGCATCCTGTGTCGCCACCCCGGTGGGGCAACGGTTGGTGTGGCAGCTCTGGCTCTGGATGCAGCCGATGGCGAACATAAAGCCGCGCGCGGAATTGGCCCAGTCCGCGCCGATGGCCAGCACGCTGGCGATGTCGAAAGCGCTGACCAGCTTGCCGCTGGCGCCGATCTTGATCTTGTCGCGCAGATTCAAGCCCACCAGCACATTGTGGACAAACAGCAATCCCTCGCGCAGCGGCACGCCGATATGGTCGGTGAACTCCAGCGGCGCCGCCCCGGTGCCGCCCTCCTTGCCGTCCACCACGATGAAGTCCGGCAGAATCCCCGTTTCCAGCATCGCCTTGGCGATGCCCATGAACTCCCACGGGTGACCCAGACAGAACTTGAAGCCCACCGGCTTGCCGCCGGACAGCTCGCGCAGCCGGGCGATGAAACGCATTAGCTCAATCGGCGTTGAAAACGCGCTGTGGCGGGACGGCGACACGCAATCCTGCCCCAGCGGCACGCCGCGGGTGGCGGCGATTTCCGGCGTCACCTTGTGCTTGGGCAGAATGCCGCCGTGGCCGGGCTTGGCGCCCTGGCTCAGCTTGATCTCAATCATTTTCACCTGCGGGTTGCGCGCCTGATCGGCAAAGCGCTCCGCATCGAAACCGCCGGTCGCGTCTCGGCAGCCGAAATAACCGCTGCCCAGTTCCCACACCAGCGCGCCGCCATGCTCCAAGTGGTAAGGGCTGATGCTGCCCTCGCCGGTGTCGTGATAGAAATCGCCGCGCTGCGCGCCCTGGTTCAAGGCGCGGATGGCGTTGGCGCTGAGCGCGCCGAAACTCATCGCCGATACATTGAACAAGGACGCCGAATACGGCTGGGCGCACTGCGGACCGCCGATTTCCACACGAAAACCGGCCGGATCGCTCAGCGGCGCCGGCCGCATCGAATGGCTGATGAACTCGAAACCCGGCTGATACACATCGATCAAGGTGCCGAACGGCTTGTCCGCGCCCTCGTTCTTGGCCCGCGCGTACACCAAAGAGCGCTGAGCGCGCGAGAACGGCAGTTGCTCGCGGTCGGACTCCAGCAAGTACTGGCGGATTTCCGGGCGGATGCTTTCCACCAGGTAACGAATATTGCCCAAAATCGGATAGTTGCGGCGCACCGCGTGGCGCGTTTGCAGCAAATCGAACACCCCCAGCAGCGTCAACGCGGCGGCGGCCAGCGTGAACGGCCACAACCACTCATAGTGGACAAAGGGCAAGCTGAACAGCGTGAACAACAGGCAACAGGAGAAAAAAGCGTAGCGGCTCAACAAGGACACACTCATGTGGACTCCAGACAGGGGTGGCGGGGAAGGCTCAGGGTAAGGTCGAAAACCCGCAGCTTACAAGGCGCGGCAGGCGCCAATTCACATTAATAAATACATTCACTATAAAGATAATCTATCACCTGACCTAAAGGCCGGCTCCGCAGACACGGTAAATATCCAGAAGATAACATCTCTCGACATCCACACCGCCGCGGCCCGGCCGCCGGTTCTTTAATAAAGCGATGGAACCCAAGACATGCCCTGCCTGCAACGCTTCCTCCCGGACACCGCGCCGGAAACCCTGATCGCCGCGCTAGAACAAGACGGCGGCATCGTGATAGAACATCTGTTGACCCCGGATGGCCTGGCACAGTTCCGCTCCCAGCTGCAACCGCTGCTGGACCGCTCCGCCCCCTGTCAGGGCGACTTCTACGGCTACGCCACCCGCAGGGTCAGCGGCCTGATAGAGCGCGTGCCCGCCGCCCGCGAACTTGCCATCCACCCCTTGATCCTGCAAGTGATGGATGCCTTCCTGCTGCGCGGCTGCCGCGAATACCAACTCAACCTCACCCAGGCCATCAGCATCGGCCCCGGCGAACCGCGTCAATTCCTGCACAGCGACGACCTGATGTTTCCCGGCACCGCGCCCGGATCGGAAAAAATGATCAACTGCATGTACGCGCTGGACGACTTCACCGAGCAGAACGGCGCCACCTGCGTCGTGCCTGGCAGCCACCGTTGGCCCGAACCGCGCGATCCCAAGCCGGAAGAAGTCATCAGCGCCGCCATGCCCGCCGGCTCCGTTCTAATCTACCTGGGTTCGCTGATCCACGGCGGCGGCGCCAACCAAAGCGCCCAAGCGCGCACCGGCGTCGTCATCAGCTACAACCTGGGCTGGCTGCGCCAGGCGGAAAACCAATACCTCGCCGTCTCCCGGGAACTGGCCCGCGCGCTGCCGCCGCGGCTGCAACGGCTGCTGGGCTACTTTGTCCACGCGCCCAATCTCGGCAGCATAGACGGCCGCGACCCGATAGAACTGCTGCGCGATCAGCCGCCGGCGGATACGCTGTTCCGCGAATTCCTGCCGGAAGAAATTATCCAACCGCTGGCGGAAGCGCGCGCCGCCGCGTTGCGCATCGATTAATCTTATCTCCGCACGCCGACATCCCGCCGCAACACCGCGGCGGGATGATGGACAATGGAACACGCCGGCCGTCTGGCTGACGCGCGCCGCCACCGCACTCCCTAAACCAAGGATCACAGCATGAACGCCAGCGAAGATCAGGACAGCCTGCAGCAAACCGAAGCGGACGCCCCGCAAGACCCCTCCCGCCGCCGCCTGTTCGAAGGCCTGGCCGCCATCGGCGCCAGTTGCGCGCTGCCGGCCGCCGCCGCACCGGCGGCAAGCAGCCACCCGCGCCACGGCCAGCTAGACGCCCTGCTCAAGGCCAATATCAAGAACGTGGTGGTGATCTATCTGGAAAACCGCAGCTTCAACAACCTCTACGGCAACTTCCCCGGCGTGGCCCAGCCGCTGAGCGCGGTCAGACAGCAACAGGCGCTGCAACGCGACCGCGACGGCCAACCGCTGTCCGGCCTGCCCAAGATCTGGGGCGGCTTGGTGCCCACCGGGCAGACCGTGGCCGGCAAACGCTACTTCATCGAAGAAAAAGACATTCACGGCCTGCCCAACGCGCCGTTCCCGCTGAAAGACGCCGAGGGTCAGCCCTTGCCGGAAGCGGTGATCACCCGCGATCTCTGTCATCTGTTCTATCACAACCAGATGCAGATCAACGACGGCCGCAACGACCAATTCGTCGCCTGGGCCGATTCCGGCGCCCTGGTCATGGGCCACTACCCGAACACCGCGCACACCCTCAATCAATGGCAGATCGCCCGCCGCTTCACCCTGTGCGACAACTTCTTCATGGCGGCTTTCGGCGGCTCCTACCTCAACCACCAGTTCCTGATCGCCGCGCGCACCCCGGAATACTTCAACGCCGCCCAGACCCCGGCCAAGAAGAAAATCGCCGTGCTGGCCGATGGCCCCACCGGCCGCCAGTTGGCGCTGGACCCCAAATCCCCGGCCTCGGCGCTGGACGGCCCGCCCAAATTCGTCAACAACGGCGCCATCACCCCTGACGGCTACGCGGTGAACACCATGGCCCCGCCCTACCAGCCCAGCTTCGTACGACCGGCGGAAGGCGGAGACAAACGCTACGCCGATCCGCAAGACCCCAGCACCCTGCCGCCGCAAAGCTACCGCACCATTGGCGACCTCTTGTCCGAGAAGCACATCGGCTGGGCCTGGTACGGCGGCAGCTGGCAAGCGGCGCTGGACGGCAAGGGCGGCGGCGACGCGCCCAACTTTCAGTACCATCACCAACCCTTCAATTACTTCCGCCAGTTCGCGCCCGGCAGCGCCGCCCGCGAGCGCCATCTGCTGGACGGCGGCCTGGGCGACAGCCCGATTTCCAACCGCTTCATCGCCGACGCCGTGGCCGGCAAACTGCCCGCGGTGACGTTCTACAAGCCGCAGGGCAATCTGAACATGCATGCCGGCTATTCCGACGTGGAATCCGGAGACCGTCACGTGGCCAATGTGTTGCAGCATTTGATGAGCGGGCCGCAATGGAAGCATATGCTGGTGGTGATCACCCATGACGAGAACGGTGGCTGGTGGGACCATGTGGCACCGCCGCAGGGGGACCGCTGGGGGCCGGGTTCGCGGATTCCGGCGATCATCGTGTCGCCGTTCGCCAAGCGCGGGCATGTGGATCACACCTTTTACGATACGACGTCCATCATCCGTTTCATCAGCCGGCTGCATGATTTGCCGGAGCTAGAAGGGGTCAGCGCGCGCAATGCGGCCTTCCGCGCGCGCGGCGCGCAGCCGCCGGGGGATTTGACCGGGGCTTTGGTATTTGCGTGAAGGGGTTGTTGCATCCGCTTTGCGGATGATGTTTCAAGAAGAAACCACGTAGCCGACGCGCCCCCAGTCCCTTCAAGCCTGCCGACGGGTGGCAGGCCCGAGGTCTTAAGCGGCTGCCTGTTCGAGCAGCGCGACGGTAGCGCGCTGCGAGTTCAGCCGCGCCTCGGGCCTGACGGGCCCCGGCGGGAAGCCGTAGGCCAGGCTTGCAGGGCGGCCTTTGGGGTGAAGGGGAATTTGGCCGCGCAAATTCCCCTTCCTGCCCGCCGGGCAGCCCCGGCAATGAAAATCATCATCCGCGCAGCGGATTCAAAACCCTCTCACCTAACCAAACTCACCACGTCGCCTTGATCCACCCCTTTTCCTCGGCAACAATCCCAGCCTTGCTACGTCATTTGGCAGGCGCATGGAGGGAGAGTGTAATGCACTCACCGGTTTGGAGTTCACTCGGTACGCCAATCCCGCTACGCGCTTGCCTAATCCTCACCCGCACACCTTGCTGAACCAGCCACACCGCCTTGACCCCAAGCACTCCCTCAGGAACAATCCCCACGTTGCCGCCCACATGCGGCACACGGGATTGGCGTCTCGTTTCCGAAGTCGACAAGCCAACGCAGCATGCTGCGTTGGCTGCTTTATCCATGGCAAAGCCATTTTGGCAGGCGCATGGTGGGAGAGTGCTATGCACTCGCCGGCTAGACTTCGGACCGGTACGCCAATCCTGCCACGCGCCTGCCTAATACCTCAGCTTCCCCCGGCAGGTGGTTTATCTTGTGTCACAGCAGGAGAAACACCATGCATCACGCTCAAAACTTTCCCCGTCGTCGCCGCTACAAACTGCACTCGCTGGAACAGCAGGAAGCCCTGCTCCCCTTTGTTCGCTTCTGCCCCGGCCGCACCTATCGGCATTACTGGCAAATGCCCACGCCCCGTAAGGATTACCCCGCCGACAGCGCCTATGGCCGCGAATGCGCGGCGCATTTGCTGCAATGGATGAAGGACAACCGCGAATATGTCGGCAAGGGCCTGCTCAGCCGCGTGGCGCGCGACATCGATTTTGACGACCGCGACGGACGCGGCCAGTGGATGGGTTTCTTCAACTATCTGGAAATCATGATGCTGTTGGACGCTGATCGGGTGCGCGTCTATCGCCATGTGGACAGCCAACACCAGCTCTACCTGGCGCTGGGGCAGCGGTTTAGCCTGGAGGCGCGTTTCCGCCGTATCCGCCTGCGCAATCGCTGACCTCAGCTGGTGGGTATCGCTTCGCTCCACCCACCCTACGGCAGGCGGTTTGTAGGGTGGGTGGAGCCGGTAGGCGATACCCACCAAACCTCGCCATCAAAACCCAAGGATGGATTCCGCCACATGTCCGCGTGGGTATCGCTACGCTCCACCCACCCTACGGCGAACGGTCTTGTAGGGTGGGTGGAGCCGGTAGGCGATACCCACCAAACCCCGCCATCAAAACCCAAGGATGGATTCCGCCGCATGTCCTAAAGAACCTGTTCAAAGTCTCGCGAACCAGGGTGACACGCTATCAGCTCCTTGATCAGGCAGGAACGAGTTCCACCTTGATTTTCTTACCCAGCGCAGTAGCTGCGCCAGCCAGCGTAGCCAGCGTCAGACTGGTATCCGTATCATCCAGCAAGCGGTTCAAAGCCGCGCGGCTGGTATGCATTTTCTTTGCCATAGCCGTCTTATTCAGTTTCTGCGCCTTCATTTCCTGCTGAATCTGCCAGGCGATCACCCGCTTCACCGCGATTGCGGTGGCTTCTTCCAGCATGCCCTCTTCGGCCAGGAAGTCATCGAAGCGGCTGCCGATATGCTCTTTGTTCATCATATATTTCCTAGCTGTTTGAGCCGCGCAAGCGCCAGCCCCAAATCTTCCTTCGCGGTGGCCTGCGACTTCTTGATGAAACCATGCAGCAGAACCATCGCCTCCGCGACCACGGTGAACATCACTCTGGCGATACGCCCAGGCAGATGGATGCGGACCTCCCATAAATCCTTGGCCATTTTCCGCACCAACGGCATGCCAAGCGGCCAGCCAAACTGGACCGTCTTGATAGCTGCGCCTATGACTTTTCGGTCCGGAGCCTCCAGCGCTTTCAACCAATCACGCACAGGTTCCGTACCGCTTGCCGTCTGGTAGAAACAAACATCCAAGATGGGGGCATTCATACTTGAATGGTACCAATTTTGATACATTAGTCAAATCGAAGCCTAGACTGAAATACCGCCCCACCTAGCAAAGACCATAAAAAACACCGTTCCCCTTATCGGGACGAACGGTGCTTTTCTCTTTCCAACGAAACGGACTCAGCGCGAACGCGGCCTGCAACACTCAAATCACATAATCCTGACCTTCCTGCTTGGCAAACACCGACAGCTTCTTCGGCGTCACATACAGGCTGTCGCCGGGCAAGACGCCCAACTCGCGGTAACGCTCCTTGCTCACCGCCGCCTCTATGCTCCGGCCGTCGGCCTGCACCAGTTCCACCCGTACAATGGGCCCCACCGCGTGGATATGCTCCACCGTGCCCTGCGCCAGCGCGCCGTCGGCCTGACGCGACAGATCCAGATCATGCGGGCGCACATAGGCCACCGCCTCGTCGCCGCTGGCCAGGCTCAGCCCTTCCAGCGCATGGGCGTAGCCGCCGATCTGCAACTGCCCGCGCTCGATGCGGCCGTGGAACAGGTTCACATCGCCCAGGAACTGGGTGACGAAGGGCGTGGCCGGGTTTTCGTAGATATCGTCCGGGCGGCCCACTTGCTCGATGTGGCCGTGGTCCATCACCACCACCCGGTCCGACACTTCCAGCGCTTCTTCCTGATCGTGGGTGACGAACACGCTGGTGATGTGCATATCGTTGTGCAGATCGCGCAGCCAGCGGCGCAGGTCCTTGCGCACCTTGGCGTCCAGCGCGCCGAAGGGTTCGTCCAGCAGCAGCACCTTGGGCTCCACCGCCAGCGAGCGCGCCAGGGCGATGCGCTGACGCTGGCCGCCGGACAACTGGCCGGGATAGGCGTCCGCCAGCCAGTCCAGCTGCACCATTTTCAGCAGCTGCATCACTTTGTCGCGGATCTCGTCCTTGCCGGGCCGGCTCTTGCGCGGCTTGACGCTGAGGCCGAAGGCCACGTTGTCGAACACCGTCATGTGGCGGAACAGCGCGTAATGCTGGAACACGAAGCCCACTTCGCGCTCGGCCACATGGGTGTGGGTGGCGTCGGCGCCGGCAAACAGCACTTGCCCGGCGTCCGGCTGTTCCAGGCCGGCGATGATGCGCAGCAAGGTGGTCTTGCCGCAGCCGGACGGCCCCAGCAGCGCCAGCAGTTCGCCGGCTTCCACGTTGAGGCTGACATTGTCCAGCGCGACGAAGTCGCCGAACTGTTTGCGGATATTGCGGATTTCTATGCTCATGCGGGCTGGTCCTTGGCTATGGCACGGCCGGCGGCGGCCAGGCGAGCGGCCGCGCTGCGTTCCGCGGCGGCGTCGCTCTGTCGCGCCATCCGCCACTCCACCAGGCTCTTGACGCCCAGGGTGACTAGGGCGAGAAAGGCCAATAGCGAAGCGCAGGCGAAGGCGCCGACGAAGTTGTACTCGTTGTACAGGATTTCCACATGCAGCGGAATGGTGTTGGTCTGGCCGCGAATATGGCCGGACACTACGCTCACCGCGCCGAATTCTCCCATCGCGCGGGCATTGGTCAGGATCACGCCGTAGAGCAGGCCCCATTTGACATTGGGGAGCGTGACGCGCCAGAAGGTCTGCCAGCCGGAAGCGCCCAAAACCAGCGCCGCCTGCTCCTCGTCCGCGCCCTGGGCCTGCATCAGCGGGATCAGTTCGCGGGCCACGAAGGGGAAGGTGACGAAGACGGTGGCCAGCACGATGCCGGGCACGGCGAAGATCACTTGCAGGCCGTGCTGTTGCAACCAGCCGCCCAGCGCGGTGTTGACGCCGAACAAGAGCACGTACATCAGGCCGGCCACCACCGGCGACACCGCGAACGGCAGGTCGATCAGCGTGGTCAGGAAGCTCTTGCCGCGGAATTCGAAACGGGCGATGGCCCAGGCCGCCGCCACGCCGAACACCAGGTTCAGCGGCACGGCGATGACGGCGGCGGTCAAGGTCAGTTTGATGGCCGCCAGCGCGTCCGGCTCCACCAAGGCGGCCAGATACAGATCCCAGCCTTTGCGGAAAGCTTCCCAGAACACCGCCAACAGCGGCACCAGCAGGAACAGGAACAAAAAGACCAAGGCCAGGCCGGTCAACAGATAGCGCACCAGGCGCGATTCAGTGGTCAGGCTTTGCATATCATTTACCCGCGCCGTGGCGGCGCGCGGCCCACCATTGGATGAGATTGATGGCGAACAGGAAGAGGAAGGCGATGACCAGCATCACCAGCGCCACCGCCACCGCGCCGTTTTGATCAAACTGGTCCAGCTTGGCGGCGATGATCAGCGGGGCGATCTCCGACACCATCGGAATATTGCCGGCAATGAAGATCACCGAGCCGTATTCGCCGGTGGCGCGGGCGAAGGCCATGGCGCCGCCGGTGATCAAGGCCGGCAAGGCCGCCGGGAAAATCACGCGCCGGAAAATGTCCCAGCGCCCGGCGCCCAAGCAGGTGGCGGCTTCTTCCAGCTCGCGCTCCAGGTCTTCCAGCACCGGCTGCACCGTGCGCACCACGAAGGGCAGGCCGATGAAGGTCAGCGCCACGATGATGCCCAGCGGGGTGAACGACACTTTCAGGCCCAGCGGCTCCAGGTATTGGCCTATCCAGCCATTGGGCGCGTACAGCGTGGTCAGCGCGATGCCGGCCACCGCGGTAGGCAGCGCGAACGGCAGGTCCACCAGCGCGTCTATCAGCCGCTTGCCGGGAAAGTGGTAGCGCACCAGCACCCAGGCCACCAGAAAGCCAAATAGCAGATTGATCAGCGCGGCGATGCCGGCGGAAACAAAGGACAGCCGGATGGCGGCCACCACGCGCTCATGGGCCACCGCATCGACGAAGGCCGCCCAGCCCATGCCATGCGCCGACCACAGCAGCACGGCGAAGGGCAGCAGCACGATCAGGCCCAACCAAAACAGGGTGATGCCGAAGGATAGGCCGAAGCCGGGCAGCACCGAGTGGCGCTTATTGATCAGATTAAAGCCGCTGGCCGCCATCACGCGCTCATTTCTTGCTGAAGATCTGGTCGAAGCTGCCGCCGTCGGCGAAGTGCTTCTGATTGACCGCGGCCCAGGAGCCGAACACGCTGGCCACGGTGAAGGTCTTCACCGCCGGGAAGCGGGAAGCGAACTGCTTGGCCACTGCCGGGTCTTGCGGGCGCAGGTAGTTGTCCGCGGCCAGCTTCTGGCCTTCCGGGCTCCACAGGTATTGCAGATAGGCTTCCGCCTGCTTGCGGCTGCCCTTGCGGTCCACCACCTTGTCCACTACCGACACCGGATTCTCGGCCAGCACCGACAGGCTGGGGTAAACCACTTCGAAGCCGCCGCGGCCAAATTCGCGGGCGATCATTTCCGCCTCGTTCTCAAAGGTCACCAGCACATCGCCGATCTGGCGCTGCATGAAGGTGGTGGTGGCCGCGCGGCCGCCGCCGTCCAGCACCGGCACGTTCTTGAAGATCTTGCCCGCCAGTTCGCGGGCCTTGGCTTCGTTGCCGCCCGGCTGCTTCAGCGCATAGCCCCAGGCCGCCAGATAGCTGTAGCGGCCGTTGCCGGAAGTCTTGGGATTGGGAATCACCACTTTCAAACCCGGCTTGGCCAGGTCGCTCCAGTCGCGTACTTGCTGCGGGTTGCCCTTGCGCACCAGGAACACGATGGTGGAGGTGAACGGCACTGCGTGATTGGGCAGCCGGCTGGCCCAGTTGGCCGGCAGCAGGCCCTTGCCCGCGAGCAGGTCAATATCGGTGGCCTGGTTCATGGTGATCACATCGGCGGCCAGGCCGTTGGCCACCGCCAGCGCCTGCTTGCTGGAGCCGCCGTGCGACTGTTGCAGGGTGACGGTTTCGCCGGTCTTGGCCTTATAGGCTTTCTGGAAAGCCGGGTTGTAGTCCTTGTAGAAGTCGCGCATCACGTCGTAGGACACGTTGAGCAGAGTGGCGTCGGCCAGCGCGGAGCCGGTCGCGGCCAGCAACAGGGCGGCCAGGGCAAGGCGGAGCTTCATGGACAGACCTTTTCTTGATGGATGATCGGCGATGTTCCCGACTATACCCAAGGACTGTTATATCCATAAATAATATTGTGAAATACTCTTATCCCTCAATAATCTAACAAAACCCACTCGCCCCCAAGCCATTCCAGCGCGCCCAGGCGTCGCGCGCTCCGCGCTGGCCGCCCTCCCCGCTTTGGTTTACTCTCAGAGTCAATTCTCTATTCTGGCTCTCGGAAGTTTCCACGATGAACGTCAAAGACTATATGCAACAGACGGGCAAGGCCGCCCGCAAGGCCAGCCGCGAACTGGCCCGCGCCGACACCGCGCAGAAGAACCGCGCGCTGCTGGCGATGGCGGACGCCATTCTGCGCGATCAGGCCAAGCTGTTGGCCGCCAATGCTCAGGACATGGACGCGGCGCGCAAAGCCGGCTTGGAACCGGCGCTGCTGGAGCGGCTGGCTTTGACGGAGAAAACCATCGCCGGCATGGCCGAAGGGCTGCGCCAAATCGCCGCGCTGCCGGATCCGGTGGGCGAGGTCAGCGAGATGGCCTACCGGCCGTCCGGCATTCAGTTGGGCAAGATGCGGGTGCCGCTGGGCGTGGTGGGCATCATCTACGAGGCCCGCCCCAACGTCACCGCCGACGCCGCCGGCCTGTGCCTGAAATCCGGCAACGCCGCGCTGCTGCGCGGCGGTTCCGAGGCCTTCCACAGCAATCAGGCCATCGCCGCCTGCGTGTACGAGGGCCTGCGCGCGGCCGGACTGCCGGCGGAAGCGGTGCAGGTGCTGGCCACCACCGACCGCGCCGCGGTGGGCGAGTTGATCACCATGCCGCAATACGTGGACGTGATCGTGCCGCGCGGCGGCAAGGGCCTGATCGCCCGCATCAGCGCCGAGGCGCGGGTGCCGGTGATCAAGCACCTGGACGGCAACTGCCATGTCTACATCGACGACACCGCCAGCCCGGACAAGGCCTTCAACATCGCGCTGAACGCCAAGACCCACCGCTACGGCACCTGCAACACCATGGAAACCCTGCTGGTGCACACCGCCTTCGCGGAATTCATCCTGCCGCGTCTGGCCGAGGCCTATTGGGAAAAAGACGTGGAGCTGCGCGGTTGCGAACGCACCCACGCCATCCTGGGCGACAAGGTACGGCCGGCCAGCGACGAGGACTGGGCCAGCGAATATCTGGCGCCCATCCTGGCCATCAAGGTGGTCAAAGACCTTGACGAGGCCATCGAGCATATCAATCACTGGGGCAGCCATCACACCGACGCCATCGTGTCCGAGGACTACGGGCGCACGCGCCGCTTCCTGCGCGAGGTGGACTCCGCCAGCGTGATGGTCAATGCCTCCACCCGCTTCGCCGATGGCTTCGAATACGGGCTGGGCGCGGAAATCGGCATTTCCACCGACAAGATCCACGCTCGCGGCCCGGTGGGCCTGACCGGCCTGACCAGCCAGAAGTGGATCGTGCTGGGCGACGGCCAGATCCGTTCCTGATCCCGCCGCCTCGAAGGCCGGTTGCTTGACCGCCTTTCGCTAAACGCTCGCGCTCGCCGCCGGCCTCGCTGCCGGCGGCGTTTTCATTGATAATCGCTGCTTTGCTTCCCTACCGGGCTATTCCATGCTGACCCTGAACCAACAAGACCTGGCCGCGCTGTCGGCCAAAGCCGCCTGTGCGCCGCGCCTGCGCGCCAACCAGAATTTCCACGCTCAGCTGGAAGACCCTATCCAGCGCCTGGCCATCGCCATGGAGCCGGACACCTACGTCCGCCCCCACCGCCACGACCACAGCTGGGAAATGTTGATCGCGCTCAGCGGCGCTTTCGAGGTGATCGTGTTCGACGAGGCCGGCGTGGTTCAAGGCCGTCATCGCCTGGGCGAAGACGGCGCGCGCGTATTCGAAATGCCGGCCAATACCTGGCATTCGGTCGTGTCGCTGCTGCCGGGCAGCGTGGTGTTTGAAGTCAAGCACGGTCCTTATCTGCCGCTGCAGGACCAAAACCTGGCCGCTTGGTCCCCGGCCGAGGGCTCCGAGCGCGTGCCGGCGATGCTGGATTTCCTGCGCCGCGCCCAAGCGGGCCAGCGCTTCGCCGGCTAAGCCGTCCCCCGGTCAAACGGCTAAGCAAATAAGCTTGCCAGCCGCCGCGCCCCTGTTTACCGTGTAGGGCATCTCTTGGGGACGGGAGGCAAACCATGTTGTGGCACTGGCTGCTGGCAAGCTTGCATCTACTGGCTCTGGGCGCCGGCCTGGCCGCGTTATGGAGCCGCGCCGGCCTGCTGCGCCAGCAGCAATTCCCCAGCCAGACCCCGCAGCTATTCCGCAGCCATCGTTGGTGGCTGCTGGCGCTGGCGCTGTGGACCGTCAGCGGCCTGGGCCTGCTCTCGCTGGACACCTCCCATCTGCAACATCCTCTTTTCATTCTCAAACTGCTGACCCTGGCCCCGCTGCTGCTGCTGGAAGTCCGCGCCTCCCGCGGTCTGATGCGCTGGCAAAGCCAGCTGCGCATCCAGCGCAGCCTGGAACTGCGCGGCGCCGATTCGCTGGCGCGCAGCAGCTATTGGCAAATCTGGCTGCTGCTCGCCATCGTCGGCGAATCCGTCGCGCTGCACGGCTGAAACCCCGTTCACGCTGGCGAACTTTGAGCCGGCACCGGACGCCGACCGTTCCTCGGACCTCAAACTCCTTAACACCTGCAAAGGGCCTAACTCGAACTTGCGCGCGACGCGGCGTTTCCAATCTTGGTACGTCGTCCTTCCCGCAAGAAAGCCATGCCCAATCTGATCGAACACTGCAAATCCCTATTGCTGCAAACCGCGCTCGGCGTCGCCCTGAGCTGCGCGGTGGTGCCGGCGCTCGCCAACCTGAACGACCCGGTCGCCACGCTGAAGGCCAAGGCGCCTCCGCCCGTCGTCGCCAACTGCCTGGACGAGCGCATGCGCAAGCTGCGCATTCCCAGCGAGTACATCGAACGCGAGCGCGGCGGAGACCGCGGCGAGACCGTGCGGCTGACCAACCCCGCCACCAATAAGGACGGGCTGGAAATTCTCATCCGCCCGGACGGCGACGCCAGCAAACTCACGGTGAACACCCATGGCCTCAGCTACAGCAAGGCATGGCGCAAGCTGGTCAATGACTGCGCACAGCGCAGCTGACGCCTCTCCGGCGGGGCTGTGGACAGCGCCGTCCACAACCCCGCCGCTGTGGAAAGTGTGCACAAACTGTGCACAACACTGTGGATAACATAATAGACACTCCGGCAGACGCCCGGTTTGATTGCATCCGCTTGCCTTTCCACCTTGTGCACAACTTTCTAAAACCCAGCCGCGCTGTGTGTAATGTGGATGAAACGGGGACAACCTTGTGGATAAGCCAAGCCGCCGCTCCCACCTGACAAAAATTCTCCAGCGGTTACACTGGACAGGAGATCTTTGTCCAGGAGCCCGCATGTCCAATTACCACGCCAAGTACGAACTGCACTACGCCGCCGGCAAGGCGCTGCGCCAATCCTGCTCCCGCACCCTGCAAGCGGAAAACCGGCTCAGCGCGCCGCGAGACGTGGTGGCCATGGTGGAGCAAACCTCTCAGGGACGGGTGCAAGGCCTGATTCCGCTGCGCTACAGCCGCATGCAGGTATCGCCGTTTACCTTTTTCCGCGGCTTCGCCATGATTCAGGCCGCCGATCTGGCCTCCAATCCCAGCAGCGGCCTGAACTTGCAGATCTGCGGCGATGCCCACCTGATGAATTACGGCTTCTTCGCCTCGCCGGAACGGCAGCTGATCTTCGACATCAACGATTTCGACGAAACCCATCACGGCCCGTGGGAATGGGATTTGAAACGGCTGGCGGTCAGCCTGGTGCTGGCCGCGCGCGGCCAGGGCTTCAGCGAAAGCCAGGCGCGGGACATGGTAAGCCGCGCCAGCGAGGTCTACCGCCGCCGCGTCAACGAGTACGCCCGCATGGGCCAATTGGAGCTGTGGTACACCAAGGTGGGCTTCGAGCAATTACTGGAGCGCGCGCCCACCGACGCCATCCGCCAGCAAATGCTCAAGCTGTCCGACAAGGCCAGACACCAGACCCAGGAAAAGCTGCTGCCCAAGATGACGGAACTGGAGGACGGCACGCTGCGGCTGCGCGACAATCCGCCGGTGATCTTCCACCTTCATGACAAAAACACCCTACTGGACAACGACGACAGCTGGCTGTCCGCCGACGACGCCGAAGCTTTGGTCAAGCCGATGCTGGACAACTACATCGTCACCCTGAAGGAAGACCGCCGCCAGTTGCTGGAGCGCTTCCGGCTGGTGGATTGCGCGTTCAAGGTAGTGGGCGTGGGCAGCGTGGGCACCCGCTGTCTGGTGATGCTGTTGCAGGACAATTTCGACCAACCGCTGTTCCTGCAATTGAAGGAGGCACGCTCTTCGGTGCTGGAGCCCTACACCCAGGCCTGCGTGCACGGCCACCAGGGCAAGCGAGTCGTGTTCGGCCAGCGCCTGATGCAGGCCGCCAGCGACCTGTTTCTGGGTTGGACCACCGGCCCCGCCGGCCGCCACTTCTACGTGCGCCAGCTGCGCGACATGAAGGCCGCGCCGTCGCTGGAAGCCTTCGCCACGCCGGAGGCGCTCACCGCCTACGGCCAGGCCTGCGCCTGGGCATTGGCGCGGGCGCATTCCAAATCCGGCGGCCAAGCCGCCCAACTGGCGGGCTATGTGGGTGACAGCGACAAGCTGGATCAGGCCATCGCCGACTACGCGCTGGCCTACGCTGACCAAGTTGAGGCCGATTACCAGGTGTTCAAGGCCGCCATCGCCAGCGGCCGCCTGCAAGTCCACGACTAAAAAGCCCGCAACGGCGCCGCCGCCGGCGGCGCCAATCCTACAGTATTAATACCAAATCCTTGATCTTGCAGCTTGTAATGTCATAAAACCATACTAGAACAGGCGATAATCCCGGCCCTGCTCTTGCCTCCTGCAGAGGCAGGACCGACAGCCCAAAATCAGACATCCACCTTCGAAAAGCGAACATCATGCGGGTCAATACCAGACTGTTCATCATCATGGCGGCCAGCCTGCTGGCTCTGCTCAGCATCGCGGCCGTGGCGCTGCTCTCCACCCGCGCCACGCTGGGCCAGGAAAAGCGCGAACAAATCACCCACCTGCTGCGCATGGCGGAAGGCACCATGAGCCACTTCCAGAAACTGGAAGAAAAAGGCCTGCCGCGCGCCGACGCCCAAAAACAAGCCATCGCCGCGCTCAACGCGCTCAAGGTGGACGACATTTACTTCTTCGGCCGCAATCCGCAAAACGTGGTGATGTTCCACCCCAATAAGGACCGGGTGGGCAAAGTGGACATGGGCAGCACGCTGCCGGACGGCCGCACCACAGTGGCGGTCTATGAAGAGGCGTTGCAGAAGGACCACTACGGCCTGGTGACCATTCAGACCTCGCGCAAGGGCAGCAAGGAAGAGTTTCCCAAACTCAACGGCGTAGTGCGCTTCGAACCTTGGGGCTGGATGGTGGGCACCGGCATTTTCATCGACGACATCGACCAGCTGTTCTGGAGCCAGGCGCGCACGCTGCTCATCATCGCCGCCATCGGCATGATCACGCTGGCCGGGCTGATCCTGCTGGTGTCGCGCAGCATCATGCAATCTCTGGGCGGCGACCCCAACTACGCCGCGCAGGTGGTCAAGGCCATCGCCGACGGCGACCTGGGCACCGACATCGCGGTGCAGGGCCCGCCGCACAGCCTGCTGGCGGCCATGCGCGAAATGCAGCTGAAACTGCGCCAGATGATAGAAGAGATCCGCCTGGCGGCCACCAATATCAACCAGGCCAGCCGCCAGCTGTCCAGCGATATGGACAAGGTGCACGAAGTGTCCGGCGTGGCCAGCTCCTCCACCAGTTCCGCCGCCGCCGCCATTGAGCAGTTGTCGGTCAGCATCGACCACGTTACCGCCAGCGCTCGCGACACCGAATCCGGCTCGCGCGGCACCGTGGAGCTAGCGCGCCAAGGCGAAGCGCTGGCCGCCCAGGCCGCCGACGGCATCCGCAATATCGCCGGCCAGGTACATGCGGCCAGCGATATGGTGGGCAAACTGGCCGAGCGCACTCGCAACATCAGCGGCATCGCCGAGACCATACGCGATATCGCCAACCAGACCAATCTGCTGGCGCTGAACGCCGCCATCGAAGCCGCCCGCGCCGGCGAAACCGGCCGCGGCTTTGCCGTGGTGGCCGACGAAGTGCGCAAGCTGGCCGAACGCACCGCCACCGCCACCGATGAAATCTCCACCATCGTGCAAGCGGTGGTGAGCGAAACCGGCAGCGTGTCCAATCAGATGGACGACATCCGTCCGGCGGTGGAGGGCGGCGTTGAACAGGTGCAGCAGGCGGCCCAGACTCTGGACGCGATCAGCAAGCAAGCCAGCCAGGCGCTGGAGAACGTGCACAATGTCGTGGTGGCGATGGGCGAGCAAAGCCAGGCCGGCACCAATATCGCCGGCAATGTCGAGCAGGTGGCCGGCGTGGTGGAGGAAACCCAGAACTCGGTCAGCAACGCCGTGCAGGCGGTGCGCGCCATCGATCAGCAGGCGGATACCCTGCAGCAGACCGTGGGCCGCTTCCGCCTCTAAAAGCCTGTTTGCGATCCGCTGCGCGTCGGCGAGATCGATGGAAAAGGGCGTTGGAAACACGTTCGGAGCCTTCTCCTCCCCCAAGCCCCGGTTCGCCGGGGCTTTTTGCCGCCTTCATTCCGAGCTTGCCCTCCCGACCCTGCCTGATGGCATAATGGCCGCAGAGCAAACGCTCCAAAAATAAAACAACGCCACGGACAGACAGACCCAAACATGCAAACAATAACGCGCAAGCGCATCGGGAGAGACTCATGTCCCAGGCCACCATCCCGGCGGACTTGGCCGAATGGCTGATTCAACAGAATGTTCGTGACGTAGAACTGGCTTTCGCCGACGTGCACGGTTTTGCCCGCGGCAAAACCCTGCCGGCCAAAGCCTTCATCAAGGGGCAACCGCTGCGCATTGCGCGGGCGGTGCCCATTCAAAGCTGCATAGGGGAGTTTCCGGACTACCGCTTCTACGGCGAGCACGATCCCGACGTCACCCTGGCGCCGGACTTCGCCACTCTGCGTCAGGTGCCATGGGCCCAGACCCCGCGCGCCAGCGTGATCTGCGACTGCGTCGATCACGACGGCAGCCTGACGCCGCTGGCGCCGCGCTCGGCGCTGAAAGCGGTGCTGGCGCGTTACGCGGCGCTAGGCTGGACGCCGGTGGTGGCGCCGGAACTGGAGTTCTACATCTTCTCCGCCCACGGCGACCCGCAACAGCCGTTTCAACCTCCGACGCTGCGCAGCGGCCGCCGCGAAGC
Organism: Chromobacterium haemolyticum; assembly: GCF_002081825.1. Classification (GTDB taxonomy): domain Bacteria; phylum Pseudomonadota; class Gammaproteobacteria; order Burkholderiales; family Chromobacteriaceae; genus Chromobacterium; species Chromobacterium fluminis. Next base: position 85,034 of record NZ_MUKU01000013.1, read on the forward strand.
CGGTTTCGACTCCTTCAGCTTCTCCTCGCTCAACGACCTGGAAGCGTATTTCGACGATCTGTACCGCGCCTGCGAAATGCTGGGCATCGCCACCGACACCTTCGTCCACGAGATGGGCCCCAGCCAGTTTGAAATCAATCTCAAACACGGCGACGCGCTGGCGCTGGCCGACCAAACCTTCCTGTTCAAGACCGCGCTTAAGGAGATAGGCAACCGCCACGGTCTCAGCGTGGTGTGCATGGCCAAGCCGCTGCCGGGCCAGCCTGGCAGTTCCATGCACCTGCACCAAAGCGTGGTGGACCAGCGCGGCGACAATGTGTTCAGCCGCGCCGACGGCGAGGCCTCGGACACTTTCCACGGCTTCATCGCCGGACTGCAGCGTTATCTGCCGGAACTGATGCCCTTGTTCTGCCCCAGTCCCAACTCCTATCGCCGCTTCGTCAAGGGCATGGCCGCGCCGGTCAACCTGAGCTGGGGCCTGGACAACCGCTCGGTGGGGCTGCGGGTGCCGGTGTCCGGCCCCGAAGGCCGCCGCGTGGAAAACCGGCTGCCCGGCTGCGACGCCAACCCCTATTTGTCGCTGGCGGCCAGCCTGGGCGCCGGCCTGCTGGGCATTGAAGGCCGCTTGCAGCCCAGCGAGCCCGCCACCGGCAATGTGTTCAAGAGCGAGCGCGCCAGCCTGCCCAACACCCTGGACGCGGCCTGCGAGGCCATGGCCGGCGGCGACGCCGCCAAGCGGCTGTTCGGCGCGGAGTTCAGCGCCGCCTACCTGGCGGTGAAGGAGGTGGAGTTGAGCCACTACCATAGCCAGATTACGCCGTGGGAGCGTCAATACCTGGGCCTGCTGGCCTGAGAACTCGTGGAGCAATGCAAACAGGCCCGTTTATGCGGGCCTGTTTTTATTCTCTCGTGCTGAAAACCTCAGCTGCGGCTCAATAACAGCCGCCTCGCCAGCAGTTCGATCGCCTCATCCCGGCTGACCGGCACGTTGCCGCGATATTGCTCGGCCACAATCCACTTTTCCACCGCGGTGCGATCGCCGCGCGCAGCCTTGAGCAGTACGCCGAAAGCCATCCCCGTGGAATGCTCCGGCGGCTCCACCGCGCGGATCTGAGTATTCAAGGCGTACACCTTGTCCTCGGTCCGCGTCCTTTTGACCAGACGCGGCGCGCGGCGCGAGTGCAAAATCCACCCCAGCAAAGCCAGCAAGCACGCGCCGATGATCAATAGAAAAACAAGCATTTCAAATCAAACCTTTAACTGAATATTGAATTGTAAAACACCGACCGGCCCCTTCGTCAATGCTTTGCGCCAGGTCAAGCCCGGCCTATGCCGACTTGGCCTGAGCAGCCCGCCGCGATATGCTGTCACGATAGCCCTCCGTCTCACCAGCCATAAAGGACATCGAACATGTACCAACACATCATCGCCGCGCTGGACGGCAGCAGCAATTCGGACAAGGCGCTGCTGGAGGCCGTTCGCATCGCCAAGTTCTGCAAAGCCAGCCTGACGTTGTTCCACATCGCCAGCCTGCGCGACCTCGCGGTGGAAGGCGTCGGCCTGCTCGGCACCCACGAACTGCACGATCAAGCCTTCCGCGACGGCAACCGCGTGCTGGAACAAGCGCGCAAGCAGGCAGTGGAAGCCGGCGTGGAACAAGTGCAGATCCACATGGCGGAAAGCTGGGACGGCGGCGCCGACATGGCGGAACTGCTGGTGCGCTACGCGGACAGCCACAACGCCAATCTGGTCGTGCTCGGCACTCATGGCCGCAGCGGCATCGCCCACCTGTTGCTGGGCAGCTTCGCCCAAAACCTGCTGCGCCGGGCCAATTGCCCGGTCATGGTGCTGCGCAGCGAACAAAGCGAGTTTGGCCAAGCGGAATAATAACCGCGACACGCGGCCGTGGCGATGCCAAAACCATAAAAAGGCTTTGCCTCGCGCCGCTCAGCGTTTGCGCGCGTAAATGAAGAACTCGCGGTTGCCATCGCCGCCGGTGATCGGGCTGTCAAACCACTTCAACAGTTCGAAACCCTGCTCCCGCACGGCTTCGCTGATCTTTTCCCGCACCCGCGGGTACAGGCTCTCGTCGCGTACGATGCCCCCCCTGGCCAAACCTTCGCGTCCCACCTCGAACTGCGGCTTCACCAGGCTGAGCAGATGGCCGCCGGGACGGATCAAGGGCAGCGCCGACGGCAGCACCAGGCTCAGAGAGATAAAGGACACGTCGCACACCATCAGGTCGAAGGGCCGCCCGTCATTGGCCTCCAACAAGGCGGCATGGTCCAGCGCCCTGGCGTTTACTCCCTCGAAATAGCGCACCCGCGGGTCCGTTCGCAGCCGCGAATGCAATTGATCGTGGCCCACGTCCACGCCCACCACCCTCCGCGCGCCTTGTTGCAGCAGGCAATCGCTGAAACCGCCGGTGGACTGGCCCACGTCCAAAGCCAGCGCGCCGCGCGGGTCCAGGCCGGACGACTCCAGCGCGCCCAGCATTTTCAGGCCGCCGCGCGACACGAAACGATCGGACGGGTCAGCGGCGATATCGAAACGGCTGCCCGGCGCGCATTTCTGGCTGGGCTTGCTCACTAGCGCGCCGTCGCAACTGACCCGCCCGGCGGCGATCAAGTTTTGCGCCGCCGTGCGCGAAGCCGCCAAGCCCAGTTCCACCAGCAACACGTCCACTCGCGTCATCACGCTCTCCCAACCATCGACAAAACCGCACAGGGTGGCAAGCACGCCGGCCGCTGTCAAGCCAAGACCATGATCTCACCGTGCGGAGGCCCCTCCAACCGCGCTAGAATCGCTACATGCCAATCCGGCCCGCCGCCGCCCCCGGCGTCGGCAGCCTCAAGCGGAGACATGGATGGATACACATCAACTGGAAGCGCATGAAGTGCGCGTGCTGGGCGCCCTGGTGGAAAAGCAGGCGCTGACCCCGGACGCCTACCCGATGACCTTGAACGGCCTGGCCTCGGCCTGCAATCAGCTGACCAGCCGCGAGCCGGTGATGCAACTGTCCGAAGCCGACATCAGCGCGGCGCTGGACAGCCTGATCGCCAAGAAACTGGCAAACGAGCGGCTGCCCGCCGGCAGCCGGGTGGCCAAGTACGAACACAGGCTCAATTACGAATGGAACATCGAAGGCGCGCGATTGGCGGCGCTGGCGCTATTGATGTTGCGCGGGCCGCAGACCGCGGCGGAGATTCGCACCCGCTCCGGCCGCATCTACGGTTTCAGCGGCGTGGAGGAGGTGGAGACCGCGCTCAACGCGCTGGCCGACAAATACCCGCCGCTGGTGCTGAAGCTAGAGCGTCAACCCGGCGAGCGCGAGGCGCGTTGGGCCCACCTGCTCAGCGGCGAACCGCCGTCTTTGCCGGCCGCCGGCGACAATGGCTGCGGCGTGATCGAGGTGGGCATAGCCGGCCGCGTCGCCGCGCTGGAAGCGGAAGTGGCCGCCCTCAAGACCCGGCTGCTGGAACTGGAAAACCTGCTCGCCAACGAATGATTCGCACGTGAATATTTGGCGGCGCGTCGAACTTGTTATTTAAAAAGCGGTCACTTCCCTTGTTGTCTAACTCACCCAAGAGAAGTGACCCCATGAAAACTCTGCAACTGGGCGCCGCCGCCGCTCTGCTTTCCCTGGCTGCCGCCGCCCACGCCGCCGATTACAGCTTCATCGCCGGCAAGGATTTCCAGCAATTCAGCCGCACCCCGCAAGGCCTGGGTCTGGGCCTTTCCATCGACTACCTGAACAGCGACCACAAGGGCAACGCCGGCGGCGCCGGCTTGGAGTTCGCCATTCCGCTAGGCCCGGTCACTCTGGCCGGCGGCGGCAAGCTGATGGGCCTGAACCCGGACAGCGGTTCCGGCACCGCCGCCTTGCTCGGCGGCCGCGCCAACATCCAGCTCGCGCCCAAGATCAGCCTCTACGGCCAGGCCTATTACGCCGGCGACAGCATGGCCAGCGGCAGCGTCAAGAACGTGAGCGATCTCGCCGCCGGCGTGCGCTGGAATCCGATCGGCCCGTTCACCGTGGAAGCCGGCTACCGCTACTTCGACATTGAGCGCAAGGACAACAACCGCAACCGCCGGCTGGCCGACGGCATGTACATCGGCGCCGGCTTCACCTTTTAAGCTCGGCCCGCCGCTACGAAAAACAGCCCCGCAATGCGGGGCTGTTGTTTGTCGCGGCTCACTCGGCGTGGCGCGCTTCGAACACCGCGTAAGTCTTGCACGCCGGCTCCAGCACCTGCCAGGTGCCGATGAAGCCCGCGGGGATCACGAAGTGATCGCCCTGCTTCAACTCCACGCTGTTCCCGGCCTCGTCGCTGACCTTCACTCGTCCTTGCAACAGCGTGCAGAACTCGTGTTCGCTGTAGCGCACTTTCCAGCAGCCCAGCCCGCCGCTCCAAATGCCAGCGTGGAACTGCCCGCTGGGATCTGAATAATGGTTGGCCACGCTTTGCCGGCATTCGCCGGCAATGCGGCGATCTTCCGCCGCCACAAACGATTCCAGCGCCACGTCGTGACGCTGGAACACAATGATATCGCTGGCCTGCTTCATCGCGCTGCTCTCCATTGCTGTTTGAAATTTTCAACACAATGCCATGAATCAGACAGAATATTCAACTCCCTAGCGGCCCAATCACCGCGCCGCCGGCCACATCGCCGCGCACAGCAGCGCCATGGCCATGGGCTGGTACAAGGTATACGGCTGATAAGCCGCGCCGAGCAAACCCAAACCGCCGGCGATCAGCAGGTAGTACATCAGGCCCAATACCGCGCCGGCCGTGCCCTGTACCTGGCGGTAATCCCGCAAGGCCCCGGCCAGCAGCGGCGGAATCGCGCAGCCGAAGGCCGCGGAAATCGCCAGTTGGCTGAGCAGCAGCACGCCAACGGCGACAGGCTGCCACAGACCCGGCCAGCCGCTGAGCAACTGGACCAGGGCCGCCATGCCGGCGGCCATCAAGGCCAGACGCGGCAAGCGCTCGCCGCCGCCGCGCGCCGCCAAGCGGCGGTTGACGGCGCCGCCGAACAAGCCGCCCGCCGCCACCAGCAGGCCGCTGAGGCCGAACAGCCAGGGTGGCATGCCCAGCAATTGCAGCGTAAACGGCGCCAGCGTGTAAAAGCCGAACAACAGCAGATTGAAGCCGGCCACCAGCCATACCGTGGCCAGCACCCGTGGATCGCGCGCCATCCTGGCCGCCACCGCGCCCAAGGCGGCCGGAGGCGGCAGATCCGCCGGCCGGGTCTCGCCGGCAAACAGACACGACAGCGTCAGCAACAGCAAGGCCAGCGCGCACAGCGCGGCGAATACGCCCTGATGACCGAAACCGGCCACCAGCAAAGCGCCCAGCGGCGGGCCCAAGGCCGGCGACAAGGACAGCACCGCGCTGACGGTGGCGAACACCGCCAGCAGCGCCGGTCCCTGGTAACGGTCGCGCAGCATGGTTTGCACCACCACCGAGCCGGCGCTGGCGCCGAAGGCCAGCAATAGCCTGGCCAGCAGCAGCACGGTGAAATCGCGGCTCAGCCAGGCCAAGCCCGCCCCGGCGCCGTAACACAGCAAGGCCGCCAGCAAGGCCGGCCGCCGGCCGCGCAGATCGGCCAGCCGGCCCCAGCACACCACGCCGAAGGCGAAAGCCAGAAAGTAGACGCTCATCGTCAACTGTGCCTGGCCGGCGCTGACATGGTAAGCCTGGGCGATCTCGGTCAAGGCCGGCGCGTAAATGGTTTCACTTAATTGCGGAAAACCCAGCAATAAAATCAGCAGCGCCAGCGGCGCCGCCCGGATCGCGGTTTTCATTTCGTCCTCCCTAAAACAATTGAGCACGGATTGTAGGAGGATGAAAGCCCGTCTATTATCGATGGATAGCCATAAAACATTGAGAATCGGACAAGATGCCGCGCTACCTGGCCATCACCGCTCCGGACCCGGATCAGCTCGCCGATCCCATCGTCGGCATGGCCATAGACGCGCCGGCGCCGCACGACTCCGGCCTGCATCGTCATCGCCGCGCGCAACTGATGTACGCGGTCAGCGGCGTGCTGCAGATCCGCATCGGCCACACCCGCTGCGTGCTGCCGCCGACGATGGCCGCCTGGATTCCCTCCGGGCTGTGGCACCAGGCCGAAACCGGCAAGCCTTTCGCCTATCGCAGCTTGTATTTCGACCCCGTAGTCTACCCCGCGCTGCCGCAACGGCCGCAGGTCATCGCCGTCGGCCCGCTGCTGCGCGAGTTGATCGTGCGGGTGGCGGAATGGCCGCTGACGCCGCTGGAGCCGGCGCGGCAGCGGCTGGTGGAGGTGTTGCTGGACGAGGCCGGCCGCGCGCCGGAGCAGGCGCTAAGCCTGCCCTTGCCGCAGGATAGGCGGCTGCTGCGCATTGCCGAGCAGCTACTGCAGCAGCCCGGCGACGAGGCCGCGCTGGAGCAGCTGGCCGCCCAGGCCGGCGCCAGCGCGCGCACCGTCAACCGGCTGTTCCAGCAACAGACCGGACTCAGCTTCAGCGCCTGGCGGCGGCAATTGAAAATGATGGAGGCCAGCCGGCTACTGGCCGAGGGGGAAAGCGTCAGCCGGGTGGCGGCGGAGCTGGGCTATGCGCAGGACAGCGCCTTCATCGCCATGTTCCGCCGCCACGCCGGGCTCACGCCCGGCCAGCTCAAACGCTCAGTCTGAGCAGCGCTTCACGCTCCGCGGGCGGCTCACCACCACAGATGAAAACGCTGCTTGGGCGATAGATACATCTTGTCGCCCGGCTTGACGCCGAAGGCCTGATAGAAGGGCTCCATATTGCTGGCGGTGCCGATCGGCCGCCACAGGTCCGGGGTGTGCGGGTCCGACACCAGCTGCTTGAGCGTGGCTTCATCGCGGCTCTTGCTGCGCCAGGATTGGGCGAAGGCGATGAAGAAACGCTGGTCGCCGCTCATGCCGTCCAACACCAGCGCGTCCTTGCCGCCCAGCGCCAGACGATAGGCCTTGTACGCCACTTCCAGGCCGGCGTTGTCGGCGATGTTCTCGCCCAGCGTCAGCTCGCCGTTGACATGATGGCCGGGCACAGGCTGATAGCGGTCGTACTGCTTGACCAGCTTGCGCGTGGCCGCCTTGAAGCGCGCCTTGTCGCTGGCGGTCCACCAGTTGCGCATATTGCCGTCGCCGTCGAACTGGCTGCCCTGATCGTCGAAGCCATGGCTGATCTCATGGCCTATGGTGGCACCTATGCTGCCGTAGTTGACCGCCGGATCAAAGCCGGGGTCGAAATACGGCGCTTGCAGAATCGCGGCCGGGAACACGATCTCGTTATTGGCCGGGTTGTAATAGGCGTTCACCGTCTGCGGCGTCATGCTCCATTCCTTGCGGTCCACCGGCTGGCCCAGCTTGCCGCTCATATAGCGGTAGTTGAATACTGCGATGCGCCGCACATTGCCGGCCAGATCGTCCGGCGACAGTTGCAGGCCGCTGTAATCGCGCCACTTGTCCGGATAGCCTATTTTCAGCGTGTACTTGGATAGTTTGATATGAGCCTGGCGCTTGGTGGCGGCGCTCATCCAGTCCAGGGTGTCGATGGACTGGTCGTAGGCCTGCAACAGATTGCGCACCAGTTCGTCGGCCTGGCGCTTGGCCTCCGGCGTGAAGTAGCTCGCCACATAAAGCTTGCCCAGCGCCTCGCCCAGACCGTTTTCCACCATGGCGACGCCGCGTTTCCAGCGCGGCCGGTTCTGTTTGCGGCCTTCCAGCGTCTTGCCGTAGAAATCGAAATGAGCGTCGACGAAGGCCGGCGTCAGGCTGGGCGCATAGGCGTCCAGCGTGCGCGCCAGCAGATAATTACGCAGCGTGGCCGCCGGCGTGTCCCGCAATAGCGGCGCCAGCTTGGCCAGATAGCTGGGCTGGTCCAGGTTCAGGTGCTCGGCCGCGCCCAGGCCGGCATCGCTCAGCAAGGCCGGCCAATCGTAGCCAGGCTGCCGGCGAGCCAGCTCGGCCAGGCTCAGCTTGTTGTAGGTTTTCTGGATGTCGCGGTTCTCGACATTGGTCCACTGGATTTTCGCCAACCGGGTCTCGAAGGCCAGCACGTCGCGGGCGCGGCTTTGCGGCTGGTCCAGCTCCGCCAGCGTGAACAGGCGCGTCAGATAGGCCAGATAGGCTTGGCGCGCGGCGGCGAAGTCGGCGGACTTGCCCAGGTAGTAGTCCTGGTCCATCGCCAGACCGGACTGGCCGACACCGGCCAGGTAGGCGGCGGAATTCTTGGAGTCCTGGCTCACGTAGAAGCGGAACGGCGTGTCCACCGGCTGATCCTGCAAGCGGCCCATATAGCGCACCGCCTCCGCCGCCGAGCCCAGGCCGGTCACCGCCCGCAGCGATTCGCGCAGCGGCTCCAGCCCGCGCCGGGCAATGGTGTCCTCATCCATGAAGCTGCGGTACAAGGCGGCGATCTGCCTCGCCTCCGCGCCGCCGTCCGTACGCTGGCCGGCCTGTTCGATCAACTGGCACAGCCGTTCCAGATTGCGGTCCACCAAGGTTTCCGCCACGCCCGCCGAGGAGCGCTCGGCCGGAATCACCGTGTTCTGGATCCAGCGGCCATTGGCGTGCAGCGACAGATTGTCCTGCACCCGCACCGCCGGATCGATGCCGTTCAAATCAATGCCGTAGCGGCCGTAGTCCAATCCGCTATCCGCCCAAGCGCCGGCCGCGCACAGCCAGGCCGCCAAGGGCAGCAATCTGTTCATCTTCATCTTTTCCCCTTTGCTTTTATCGTGTTGCGTCGCGACGGACCCTCCAACTTATCAAGGGTAAAACTCGGCCCGCAGCCTCTCCGCATACGCCACCAGATTGGGCCGCGCCGACACTAGCGCCCGCGACGGCGTTTCTCCCATGGCGTCGGTCAGCGCGCCGCTGACGAAGGCGTAAACGCTGGCGTCAATCCAAGTGGCGGCGTCGCCCATGAAATAACGCCGCTCGCCCAACAAGGCTGACAACGCCTCCACGTCCGCTTCCAGCAGCCGCAAGCGTTCCGCCTCGCTGAAACGCCCCATGCCCTGCCCCCACAGATTGGCGCGCACTTTACGCCGCACCAGCGCCACCACCAATCCGCGCAGCAAGGCCGGCACGCCCTTGAAGAACACACTGGGGCCGCGCTCGAAATGCGCGTCCACCATCCAGCGCTCATGCACGATGCCCCAGTAGAAATGCTCTCCCAGCATGCAATCCACGCTCCAGGCCAGCGCTTTCTGCTCAGCGTTCAAACCGGCGTCCAGCGTGATGCCGTGCTTGTCCGCCAAGTGCAGGCGGATCAACGTCGAGTCCGGCACCATCTGGCCATCGTCGTCGATGCAGGGCAGTTTGCCCTTGGGGGCCTTGCGCATATCGCCGCGCACGCGGCGGTACGGCAGGCCGGACAGCTTAAGCAGCAGATCCGCCTTCACCACAAAGGGGCTGGGATCCATCAGGCCCATGGCCGGGCCGAACTGGTACAGGGTGATCATCAAGCGCCTCCCACGGACAACATGACATTGAACTGAGGCAGACTAGCACGCCGCCGGGAAAACGCGCGATAGGGCGGCGTGAAAAGAGGAAAGGAAAGGAGTTAATCCGCCGCGCACCGGCACAGCCAGTCCATCACCGCCCGCACCCGCGGAGACGGCGATTGCTCCGCGCGCACCAGATAATACGCCTGAGGTCCCAGCGGCTCGAACGGCCCCAGCGGCAGCATCAGTTCGCCGCGCTCCACCCGCTCTTGAACCAGGCGCCGCCGGCCCAGCGCCACCCCGGCGTGATGCGCGGCCGCCTGGGCGCACAAATCGGAACGGTCAAAACTCATGCCGCGCGACGGCAACGCCACGCCCCGGCGGCGTGCCCACTCGCGCCATTCAGCATCGTGAGCCGCCCGCTCCCAGGCCTGGGCGTCGTGCAGCAGCAAACAATCGGCCAAGGCCGCCGGATTGCCGTGCAGGCCATACCGGTCCGCGTACTCCGGGCTGCATACCGGCGCCACTTGCTCGTCCATCAGGCGCTGCGCGTCCAGACCGGGAAACTCGCCTGCCGAGTAATACAACGCCAGGTCGATGTTCCAGGTGCGAAAATCCACCATCTCGTTGCCGCTGCGGATATCCAGCGCGATGCGCGGATGGCGCTCGGCGAAATCCGCCAGCCTCGGCGCCAGCCAGCATTGCGCCAGTGAGGGCCGCGCGTACAGCGCCACCGCGCCGGCCGGCTCTGCCTCGTCTCTCGGATTCAAAGCCGCCTCCAGTTGCGCCTGGCCGGCCAGCCAGGCCTGGTAGATGCGCTCGCCGTCCTCGCTCAAACGCAGGCTGCGGGTCAGCCGCAGGAACAAGCGGGTGCCCAGCGCCCGTTCCAGCCTGGCGATGCGATGACTGACCGCGCTGGCGCTCAGGCACAACTCGTCGGCGGCGCGGGCGAAACTCAGATGCCGCGCCGCCGCCGCGAAAGTGTGCAGATTGGACCATTGCGCGCCGTCCAGCCGGACGCCGGCGCGCGGAGGGAGGTTCAGCATATCGCCAGTATCGTTCACGTCGTCAGCCGTCGCCGGCCCTCCGCCAGATAGGCGTCCATTTCCGCCGGCGGCACCATGCCGCCGCCTGTGCCCCACACCAGATGCGCAGCGCGCGCCAGCCGTGCCGGACTCAAGCCCATCCGCTGACGGTAACCCTGGGACTCGCCCAGCACCCGCAGCGGCCCCGGCATGCCGGCCAGCGCCGACGGCTCCAGCCGCAGCCCCTGCTCGCGCTCCAGCATGGCCAGCAAGCGGTAGAGCTCGCCATCGTCCACCGTGTAATAGCCGTCTATCAGCCGCTGCATTGCGCGCCCGACGAAGCCGGATGGGCGGCCCACCGCCAAGCCGTCGGCGGCGGTCAGATTGTCGATGCCGAAGTCCTGCACCGCCGCTTCATCATGCAGTCCGGTGTAGACGCCCAGCAGCATGCAGGGCGCGTGGGTGGGTTCGGCGAACAGGCAATGCACGGCGTCGCCGAAAACCAGCTTGAGGCCGAAGGCGACCCCGCCCGGCCCGCCGCCCACACCGCAGGGCAGATACACCAGCAGCGGGTGTTCGGCATCCACTCGTACGCCCTGCTCCGCCAATTGGCCGCGCAGGCGCTCCGCCGCCACCGCGTAGCCTAGGAACAGGTTCTTCGAATTCTCGTCGTCGACAAAATGGCAGCGCGGATCGGACGCCGCCTGCTTGCGGCCTTCGGCCACCGCCACGCTGTAATCGGACGGATACTCGACCACCTCGACCCCATGGCTGCGCAGCAAGTCCTTCTTCCACTGTCGCGCGTCCGCCGACATATGCACGCTGGCCTGGAAGCCCAGCTTGGCGCTGATGATGCCGATGGACAGGCCCAGGTTGCCGGTGGAGCCCACCGCCACCCGGTAGCCGCCGAAGAAGGCCCGCGCCTCGGCGCTGTCCAGCCCGGCGTAGTCCTCCTCCTCCCGCAGCAGGCCGTGGCTCAGCGCCAGGGCCTCCGCATGCTTCAACACCTCGTAGATGCCGCCGCGCGCCTTGATGGAGCCGGAAATGGGCAGCAGATTGTCCGCCTTCAGCCACAGGCTGCCGCCGTCCACCCGCCCGGCCTCGGCCCATAGCACCGCGCGCATCGCCGGCAACGGCAGCAGCGGCGATTCGATGATGCCGCCGCTGGCGGCAGCGTCCGGGAACACCCTCGCCAGATAGGGCGCGAAGCGACGCAAGCGCGCGTCCGCGTCCGCGACATCGGCCCGGCTCAGGCCCACGTCGGCCAGCGCTTCCGCCGACGACGCCAGCGCGGGGTTGAACCAAGCCAAGGGCTGCAAGGCCATCAAGGGCGTCAATAAGGGGTGGCTGGCCTGCCAGTCGGCCACGGTCTTGCCGGCAATCGTCGCTTGCATCGCGCGCTCCACGAAATCGAAGACCCGATTAAACCGCGCCGCGCCGCCGCTGGCAAAAGACGATTGCGCAAGCGACGGCTGACGCTGGATCAGCCATATGAACTCGCGAACTTGCCAGACACCGGGGCGCATCGCCTATGATGTGCGGATTATCCGCCGTCAGGAGTCGCCGTGCTCGCCAAGATCACCCGCCTGTTCCCGCTTTGGGCTTTGCTGCTGTCCGCCGTCGCTTACCAGCGGCCGGCGGCGTTCACCCCGCTACTGCCGCATACCGGGCTGCTGCTGGCGGTGATCATGTTCGCGATGGGGTTGACGCTGACGCTGGACGATTTCAAACGGGTGCTGAGCCGGCCGGCGCCGGTGCTGGCCGGCCTGGGCGCTGGCGCGGCTGTTCCAGATGCCGACTGAACTGGCCATCGGCATGATTCTGGTGGGCAGCGTCGCCAGCGGCACCGCGTCCAATGTGATCATCTATCTATCGCGCGGCGACGTGGCGCTATCGGTCACCATCTCCTCGCTGTCCACGCTGGTCGGGGTAGTGGCCACGCCTCTGCTGACCCGGCTGTACGTGGACGCGGCGATCAAGGTGGAAGTGGCGGCGATGCTGCTGAGCATTCTGCAGATCGTCATCCTGCCGATAGGCCTGGGCCTGCTGGCCCATCGTTTCTTCGCGCCTCAAGTCCGCCGGCTGGAGCCGCTGCTGCCGCTATTGTCCATGCTGGCCATCGTCGCGCTGATCGCCGCCATCGTCGCCGGCAGCAAGAACCATATCGCCGCGGTGGGCGGGCTGACCATTCTGGCGGTGATGCTGCACAACGCCATCGGGCTCTTGGGCGGGTATTGGGGAGGACGTTTGCTGGGCTTCGACGAATCGGTGTGCCGCACGCTGGCGATTGAGGTGGGCATGCAGAACTCCGGCCTGGCCGCCCAGTTGGGCAAGGCCTACTTCAGCCCGCTGGCGGCCTTGCCCGGCGCGCTGTTCTCGGTCTGGCACAATATTTCCGGCTCGCTGCTGGCCGGCTATTGGCGGGACAAGCCCGCCGAGCGGACGCCGGCCGGTGCGGAACAACACGGGTAACGACACATGAGACTGCGAGCGACATCGCGCCGGATCAGCTTTCCACCCGCCAATGCCCGCTCTTGCCGCCCTCTTTCTCCAACAAGCGCACGCCGTCGATGACCATGCCGCGGTCCACCGCCTTGCACATATCGTAAATGGTCAGCAGACCAACGTTGGCGGCGGTCAGCGCCTCCATTTCCACCCCGGTCTGGCCGCTGCATTCCGCGGTGACTTCGATGCGCACCGCGTTGTCGGCCTCCAGCAGTTCGAAGTCCACTGCCACGCGGGTCAGCGCGATCGGGTGGCAGAGCGGGATCAGGTCCGCGGCCTTCTTGGACGCCATGATGGCGGCGATGCGGGCGATGCCGAGCACATCGCCTTTTTTATGGCCGCCGCCTTTCACCAGCGCGAAGGTGGCGGGCAGCATGCGGATATGGCCTTCGGCCACCGCGCGGCGGCGAGTGTGCGCCTTGGCGCCGACGTCGACCATATGGGCCTGGCCGCCGGCATCGAAATGTGTCAATTCGGACATGGGTTCATCACTCCTCCGGCCCGCTTAGGACAGCAGCCGGTAAATCAGCCAGAAGGCGCTGACCAGCACCACTAGGCCGCCGCTCCAGCGGGCGATTCGGCCAAGGTAGTGCAGGTAGAGCGGATTGCGGGTCAATAGATAACAGACGCCTGCCCAACCCAGCAGCAGGATGGTGACGAGCAGCCACAAGCGCCAGAAGCCGAACACCGCTAGGCCACCTCCGGCAGCCGGTGGAAGCTGGACGGCGCGTCCAGCGGATCGTCGTAGCTGACGTATTCCCAGGCTTCCGGCGTTTCCAGCAGCTTGCGCAACAGCTTGTTGTTCATCGCGTGGCCGGACTTGTGGCCGGAGAAGGCGGCGATCAGCGGATGGCCGATGATGTAGAGGTCGCCGATGGCGTCCAGGATTTTGTGGCGGACGAATTCATCCGGGAAGCGCAGGCCTTCCGGGTTCAGCACGTATTCGTCGTCGATCACGATGGCGTTGTCCAGGCTGCCGCCGCGGCCCAGGCCGTGGTTGCGCATGTACTCCACCTCGTGCATGAAGCCGAAGGTGCGCGCGCGGCTGATTTCGTCGGTATAGGAATGACGCGCGAAATCCACCGCCACCGTCTGCGGCGCCAGATTGAAGGCCGGATGGTTGAAGTCGATCGACAGGGTAACCTTGAAGCCGTCGTGCGGCTCCAGCTTCACCCACACGCCGCGCTCTTCCACCGCCACCGTTTGCATCACGCGGATGAAGCGCTTCTTGGCGTTCTGCTCGGCCACGCCCGCGGTCTGCAGCAGGTAAATGAAAGGGGCGGCGGATCCGTCCATGATGGGGATTTCCGCCGCCGTGACCTCAATCACGAGGTTGTCGATGCCAAAGCCCGCCAGGGCCGACATCAAATGCTCAATCGTGCCGACACGCACGCCGGTATCAGTCACCAGCGTGGAGGAGAGTCGCGTGTCGTTGACGAGCGATGGATCCACCTTCACCTCCACCGGCTCGGGCAAGTCGGTGCGGCGAAAGACGATCCCGGTGTCGGGCGCGGCCGGCAGCAGGGTGAGCTTCACCCGCTCGCCGGAGTGCAAACCCACACCCGTGGCGCTTATCGCTTGTTTCAGCGTGCGCTGCAATATCATGTCGGACTTCTCAAACAGATGGGAATGCCCGATTCTAGCACAGTCAAAAACCGCACTTTATTGATTGATTTGCAGTATTAAATAGCTTTCTTCTATAGCGGCTCCGCCTCAGTCCGCCTGCTTGCGCAGGAAGGCCGGGATATCGTAGCTTTCGCTCACTTCCGGGTTGGAGAAGTCCATGGACGGCGCGGCGCGGCGACGGCCCTGGCGCATGATGGCCGGGGTGTCGAAGTCGTCGTAGCTGACCACTTCCACCGCGCGGTCGTCGGTGCCGGTCTTCACGATCTTGATGTACTCCGGCCGCTCCTCAGTGTTGCGGGCGGTTTTCTTCTGGCCCAGGCCGGTGGCGATCAAGGTCACGCGGATGGTGTCTTCCGGCATGTCTTCCACTTCGGCGGTGCCGAACTTGATCTGCGCGTCTTCGTCCGCGTACTGACGCACGATGCCCATGATTTCACGGTACTCGCTCATCTTCAGGCAACCCGGCGCGGTGGAGATATTGACCAACACGCCGCGCGCGCCTTCCAGAGTGATATTGTCCAGCAGCGGACTGGCCACGGCCTGCTCGGCGGCCACGCGGGCGCGGTCGATGCCGGAAGCGTAGGCGGAACCCATCATCGCCAGGCCCATTTCGCTCATCACGGTGCGCACGTCGGCAAAGTCGACGTTGATCAGGCCCGGGCAAGTGATCACCTCGGCGATGCCGGCCACCGCGCCCTTGAGCACATCGTCGGCGGCGCGGAAGGCTTCGCGCATGGTCACGTCGTCGCCCAGCACTTCCATCAGTTTCTCATTGGGAATCACGATCAACGAATCGACGTGCTTTTTCAGATCCTCGATGCCGTTCTGCGCCACCTTCATGCGCTTGCCTTCGTGCTCGAACGGCCGGGTGACCACGCCCACGGTCAGGATGCCCATTTCCTTGGCCACTTCGGCCACCACGGGCGCCGCGCCGGTGCCGGTGCCGCCGCCCATCCCGGCGGTGACGAACACCATATTGGAGCCGCGCAGCATCTCAGCGATGCGTTCGCGGTCTTCCAGCGCCGCGCTGCGGCCCACTTCCGGATTGGCGCCCGCGCCCAGGCCGCGGGTCAGGTTGTTGCCCAACTGCAGTTTCTGCGGCGATTTGTTGCGCAGCAGCGACTGAGCATCGGTGTTGGCGCAGATGAATTCCACGCCGTGCACATTGCCGTCGATCATATTGTCGATGGCGTTGCAACCGCCGCCGCCAACGCCGATGACTTTGATGATCGCCACATTGGCGGTTTCTTGCATAACTTCAAAGACCATTCCGCTCATTTTCCTCTCCTCAATAAAGATGAGCTACCTACCCGATACATCTGCCCGATCGCTATCGTGGCCAGCGAATGCGCCGGCCGCGTAGCGCTTAGTACAATGTTCACGATCTGCGGATCGTCAACAAACTCTTAAAAATTGCCAGCGAACCACGCCTTCATGCGCGAGAACATCTGGCCCACGCCCGCCGACTCCACCTTGGGGCCGGCATGCGTTTGAATCTGATCCTTGCCGTACAACAGCAGGCCGACGCCGGTGGAGAAGCGCGGGGTCTTCACCACTTCCGCCAGGCCGCCCACATACTTGGGCACGCCGACGCGCACCGGCATGTGGAACACTTCTTCCGCCAGCTCCACCATGCCCGGCATCAGGCTGGCGCCGCCGGTGAGCACGATGCCGGAGGACAGCAAATCCTCGAAGCCGCTGCGGCGCAGTTCCTGCTGCACCAGCTGGAACAGCTCTTCCACCCGCGGCTCCACCACTTCGGCCAGCGTGGCGCGCGACATCTGCCGCGGCCCGCGTTCGCCCACGCCCGGCACCTCGATCATCTGGCTGGGGTCGGCCATCGCCACCAGCGCCACCGCGTGCTGGATCTTGATGTCCTCGGCCTCCTTGGTGGGCGTGCGCAAGGCCATGGCGATGTCGTTGGTGATCTGGTCGCCCGCGATCGGAATCACCGCGGTGTGGCGGATCGCGCCGTTGGCGTACACCGCGATGTCGGTGGTGCCGCCGCCGATGTCGATCAGACATACGCCCAGGTCTTTTTCGTCTTCCGACAGCACCGCGATGGCGGAGGCCATCGGCTGCAGCACCAGGTCGGACACTTCCAGGCCGCAGCGGCGCACGCACTTGGTCACGTTCTGGGCGGCGGACACCGCGCCGGTGACAATGTGCACCTTGGCTTCCAGCCGCACGCCGCTCATGCCCAGCGGTTCGCGCACGCCTTCCTGGCCGTCGATGCTGTATTCCTGAGTCAGGATGTGCAACACCTGATGGTCCGGCGGGATGGTCACCGCGCGCGCGGTTTCAATCACGCGGTCGATGTCCATCTTGGTGACTTCGCGATCCTTGATCGCCACCATGCCGTGCGAGTTCACGCTCTTGATGTGGCTGCCGGCAATGCCGGCGAACACCTCGTGAATCTTGCAGTCGGCCATCAGCTCGGCCTCTTCCAGCGCGCGCTGGATGGCCTGCACCGTGGATTCGATGTTCACCACCATGCCGCGCTTCAAACCGCGCGACGGGGTGTGGCCCATGCCGACGATATTGAGTTGGCCGTCCTCCAGGACTTCTGCGACGATCGCCACGATCTTGGATGTGCCGATGTCGAGGCCAACCAGCATGTTCTTGCTTTCCTTTGGTTTGCTCACCTGTCGCTCCAACTGCTAATTACTTGTTTCCCTTGGCCGGCGGCGCCTTGTAATCGGGCATCCGCACGGCGAATCCATTCGGGTAGCGCATATCCACGTATTCCACGTGATACGGCAACGCCGCCAATTTGCTCTTCCAGTACTGGGCGAAGCGGCGGGCGCGCGGACTTACGTCGTTGCGTCCCAACTCCAGCTTCACCTGGTTGTCCAGCCCCACTCTCCAGGCGCGGCGGCTGGACAGCCACAGCTCCGCGGGTTTGACGCCCGCCGGGGCCAGATCCTGACGCAGCCCGCCCAGCATTTCGCTCATGTCCTTCTCTGCCCCCGCCGGCCCGTAAAACACCGGCAGGTCCTGATCGCTGGCGGCGTCGAACCGCTCTCCTCGGGTATTGACCAGGCCGTTCTCTCCCCAGCGCGCAAGCGCCACATGCTCTTCCACCGAAATATCCAGCGCGTCCGGCCAGCGCCGCCGCACCTGGGCATCCCGCACCCACGGCAATTTGCCGAAGGCCGCCCGCGTTTTGTCGATGTCCAGCGTGAAGAAGGTGCCGGACAGCTCATGCTCGGCAATGAACTTCAGCTGTTCCGGCGTCACGCGTTTCATGTCGCCGCGAATCTGGATCTTCTTCACCGAAAACACCGGAGCGTGCGTCAACCAGAACCCTCCTGCATACAGCAACATCAGCGCTGCGGCGGCCAGCATCAAATTGGCCAGGCCTTTTAGCAACCGATGGTTATCCCACATGCACCATATCCAGCACCTTGAGGCACAAATCCTCGTAACTGATGCCCATCGCCCGCGCCGCCATCGGCACCAGGCTATGGCTGGTCATGCCCGGATTGGTGTTGGCTTCCAGCAAGTAAATGCCGCCGGCCTCGTCCATCAGGAAATCCACCCGGCCCCAGCCGCGGCCGCCCAATACGCGGAAAGCCGCCAGCGACAGTTCGCGCGCGCGCTGTTCCAGCGCTTCGCTCAGGCCGGACGGGCAACGGTAGACGGTGTCGTCGCGAAAATACTTGGCGTCGTAGTCGTAGAACTCGGTCGCCGGCTCGATCTTGATCGTCGGATAGGCCGTATCGCCAATCACCGCACAGGTGTACTCGCCGCCGCCGATGAAACGTTCGGCGATCACGATGCTGTCGTATTTGCGAGCCTCTTCGAACGCCGCCTTCAATTCGCCCGGCTGCTTGACCTTGGTCACGCCGATGCTGGAGCCCTCGGTGGCCGGCTTGACGAAGATGGGCAGGCCAAGCTTGGCTTCCACCGCGGCGAAGTCGCTGTTCTCGTCCAGCAGCTCGAATGCCGGGATCGGCAGGCCGGCGCCCTGCCACAACAGCTTGGTGCGCCATTTGTCCATGCAGATTGCCGACGCCATCACGCCGCAACCGGTATACGGCAGCCCCATGCTTTCCAACACGCCTTGCAAGGTGCCGTCTTCGCCGAAGGGTCCGTGCAGGATGTTGAATACGCGATCGAAACCCTCTTCCTTCAACGCCGTCAGCGGCTGTTCCGACGGATCGAACTTATGGGCGTCCACGCCGCGGGACTGCAGGGCCTTGAGCACGCCGGCGCCGCTCATCAGCGACACTTCGCGCTCGGAGGAGCTCCCGCCCATCATCACCGCTACCTTGCCGTACTGCTTCATTGCCTTGTCCTTGTCATTCATCATCACGCGCCCGCCGCCACTTTGGCCGGCACCGCGCCGATGGAACCCGCGCCCATGGTCACCACCACGTCGCCGTCGCGAGCTTGATCGAAAATGGTCTGCTGCATCTCGGCGATGTCCTCGACGAACACCGGCTCCACCTTGCCCAGAACCCGCACCGCGCGCGCCAAGGCGCGGCCGTCGGCGGCCACAATGGGCGCTTCGCCGGCGGCGTAGACTTCGGACAGCAACAAGGCGTCCACGCTGGACAGCACTTTGACGAAGTCTTCAAACAGATCCCGGGTGCGGGTGTAGCGGTGCGGCTGGAAGGCCAGCACCAGGCGCTTGTCCGGGAAGGCGCCGCGCACCGCGGCCAGCGTGGCGGCCATTTCCACCGGGTGGTGGCCGTAATCGTCCACCAGGGTGAAGCTGCCGCCTTCCTTGGCCGGCACTTCGCCATAGCGCTGGAAGCGGCGGCCGACGCCGGCGAACTCGGCCAGGCCTTGCTGGATTGCTTCCACGCTGGCCCCGCACTCCAGGCCGATGGCGATGGCGGACAAGGCGTTGAGCACGTTGTGGCGACCCGGCATGTTCAGCACCACCGGGAAGCGCACTTCCTTGCCATTCTTCACCACCACGTCGAAATGCATCTGGCCGGCGGCGGCGCGCACGTTCTCGGCGTAGATGTCGGCGGAATCGTCCAGGCCGTAAGTGGTCACCGGCTTGGTGATGCGGCCGCGGATCTCGCGCACATTCGGGTCGTCCACGCACAGCACCGCGCGGCCGTAGAACGGCAATCGCTGCAAGAAGTCGACGAAGGCCTGCTTGAGCTTGTCGAAGCTGTGGTCGTAGGTGTCCATGTGGTCGGCGTCGATATTGGTCACCACCGCCATCACCGGAGTCAGATGCAGGAAAGAAGCGTCCGATTCGTCGGCCTCGGCCACCAGGAATTCGCCGGACCCCAGGCGTGCGTTAGTGCCGGCCGCGGTCAACTTGCCGCCGATGACGAAGGTGGGATCCAAACCAGCCGCGCCCAGCACCGAAGCGGTCAGGCTGGTGGTGGTGGTCTTGCCGTGGGTGCCGGCGATGGCGATGCCCTGTTTGAAGCGCATCAGTTCAGCCAACATCAGCGCGCGCGGGATCACCGGTATCTTGTTGGCGCGCGCTTCCAGCACTTCAGGATTGTCGGACTTGACCGCGGTAGAGGTCACCACCACGTCGGCGCCGTGCATATAGGTGGCGTCGTGGCCATAGAACACACGGATGCCCTGGTCGATCAACCGCTTGCTGGTGGCGCTTTCCGCCATATCGGAGCCGGACACGGTAAAGCCCAGGCCGTGCAGCACCTCGGCGATGCCGCACATGCCCACGCCGCCGATGCCGACGAAATGTATGTGTTTGACCCTGTGTTTCATGTCTGTGTCTCTGCTTGAGCGCTCATATGACGCCCTGTCATTCCCTGGCCAGCTGCTGGCACAAGTCGGCCACCCGGCCGGCCGCGCCGGAGCGGGCCAGCGCGCGCGCGCGTTCAGCCTTGTCCAGCAACTGGTCTCTATCCAAACCCGCCAACAGGCCCGCAAGCCCGTCGGCGTTCAATTCTTTCTGCGGCAGATGCCAGGCCGCGCCGGCCTGCGCCATCCACTCGGCGTTGTCGCGCTGATGGCCGGTGGTGGACACCACCAGCGGCACCAGCACGCTGGGCACGCCGGCCGCGCACAATTCGCTGACCGTGATCGCGCCGGCACGGCAAATCACCAAGTCACATTCGGCCAGGCGCTTAGGCATGTCGTCGACGAAGGGCAACAATTCCACCTGCTCTCGCAAGCCGGCGGCCTGATAAGCGGCCTCGACCGCGGCGACATTCGCCTCGCCGGTCTGGTGCGTCAATTGCGGCCGCTGCTCGGCCGGCAACTTGGCCATCGCCTGCGGCAGGGTTTCATTCAAAACCTTGGCGCCCAGGCTGCCGCCGACCACCAACACCTTCAGCGGGCCGCTGCGCCCGGCAAAACGTTCCGCCGGCGCGGCGATGCTCTCGATCTCGCCGCGAACGGGATTGCCGGTGACCAGCGCCTTGCCGTTGCGCGCCGCGTCCCCATCGAATCCGCAGACCAATTTCTTGGCGAAGGGCAGCAAAGCCTTATTGCTCAACAACAGGCCGGCGTCGGCGTTGACCAAAACCAGCGGCTTCCACAGCAGGCCCGCCATCACGCCGCCAGGCAAGCAGACGTAGCCGCCCATGCCCAGCACCACGTCCGGGCGATGGCGGAAAATCTGCGCCGCGCTGCTGAAGAAAGCGCCAAGCAGCTGCAGAGCCCCCTTGAGCGAGCCCAACAGCCCCTTGCCGCGCACGCCGTGAAAGTTCAGCCGCTCCAGCGGAATGCCGGTCGGCGGCACCAGCTTGTTCTCCATGCCGCGCCGGGTGCCCAGCCACACCACCTTCCAGCCCCGGCTTTGCAATTCCTTGGCCACGGCAAGGCCGGGGACAATGTGTCCACCCGTGCCAGCCGCCATCACCATGACCGTGCGATTCGCCATTTCTATCCGTTCCGTTAACTCTCGTTGCCGCGCATCATGCGCTGGTTTTTGCTTCGCCCTTCGGGCTCGCAGCAACCGAAGGATGCGGCGCCAAGGCACCTGGAAAGACTTGCCCTCTTTCCTTATTCGGGGCTAAACCTTATAGCCCCGCATAATCCTTCGGTTTTCATAATCAACTCGCAGCAGCACCGCCACCGCGATCAAATTCATCAACATCGCCGAGCCGCCGAAGGACATCAGCGGCAAGGTCAAACCCTTGGTCGGCAGCAGGCCCATATTCACCCCGATGTTGAAAAACACCTGAATGCCGAGCCAGATGCCCAGGCCCTGCGCCACCAGCGACTGGTAGTAACGCTCCAGCTTTTTCGACTCCACGCCAATGTGGAAAGCGCGGCGCACAATCCAGGCGTACAGGCCCACCACCACGCAAATGCCGGCAAAGCCGAATTCTTCCGAAATCACCGCCATGATGAAGTCGGTATGCGCCTCCGGCAGGTAAAACAATTTCTCTATGCTGCCGCCCAGGCCGACGCCGAACCACTCGCCGCGACCAATGGCGATCAAGGAATGCGACAGCTGGTAGCCCTTGCCGTACGGGTCGTCCCATGGGTCCATGAAGCCCAGCACCCGCTTCAACCGATACGGCGAGGAGATGATCAACACCACGATGGCGCCCACCGCCATCACCGCCAGCCCGCTGAAGATGCGCATATTGATGCCGCCGAGGAAGAGCACGCCCATCGCGATGCTCATCACCACCATCAGCGCGCCGAAGTCCGGCTCGCGCAGCAGCAGGAAGGCCACCACCACCATGGCGGCGAACATCGGCGCGAAGCCTTCTTTCAGGCTGTGCAGCAGATGGCTCTTGCGCACGGTGTAATCCGCCGCGTACAGCACGGTGGCGAACTTCATCACTTCGGACGGCTGCAGGTTCAGCACGAACAGATTGATCCAGCGCCGCGAGCCGTTGACCATCTTGCCGATGCCGGGAATCAGCACCAGCACCAGCAACACCAGCCCAATCAGGAAAATCTTGCCGGAGTACTTCTGCCAGAACGCCGTCGGAATCTGGAAAGCGATATAGGCCGCGCTCAGCCCTATCGTCATGAAGATCAGGTGACGAATCAGATAGAAGTAGCGGTTGTGCGTGGCCGCGTCGGCCTCGGCGTAGGCGATGGACGCCGAGTACACCATCACCAGGCTGATCGACAACAGCAGGGCCAGCGCCCAGGACAGCGCTTCGTCGAACGGCTTGATGGCGGCGTAGCGCCGGGCTCCGTGCACGATCATGGCCGCGTCGCCTCCGCTTGCCGCTTCAGCTCGCGCACGGCGTCGATGAACACCTGGGCGCGATGCGCGTAGTTGCGGAACATGTCCAGGCTGGCGCAGGCCGGCGACAGCAACACCACGTCGCCCGGCCGCGCCAGTTCCGCCGCGCAGCGGGTGGCTTCTTCCAGCGTCTCGCAGTCGTGCAGCGGCAGGCCGGAGTCAGCCAGCGCGGCGCGGATCTTGCCTGCGTCGCGGCCGATCAGCAGCACGGCGCGGGCGATGCGGCGGCAGGCCGGCGCCAGCGGCGCGAAGTCCTGGCCCTTGCCGTCGCCGCCGGCGATCAACACCACCGGACGAGTCATGCCGTTCAACGCCGCTTCGGTGGCGCCGACATTGGTGCCCTTGGAATCATCGATAAACGCAACCGAGGCGATTTCGTCTACCAGCTCGACGCGATGCTCCAGGCCCTGGAAGGTTTTCAGCCCTTGCAACAGCGCGGCGCGCGGCGCGCCCACGGCCTCGCACAAGGCCAGCGCGGCCAGTGCGTTGGCGGCATTGTGCAGGCCCTGCAAACGCATCTCGGCGCAATCGAAAGCCCGCTCGCCGTCCAGGCTCAGCCAGTAGCGGCCGTCATCCTGCTGCAACGCGTATGCGGCATTCTCTGTCAGCGAAAACCATTTGACCGCGCGGCCGGGCCGCACCATCGCGCGCACCAGCGCGTCGTCTCGGTTCAGCACCTGGACGCCGGCGCCGCGGAACACCCGGGTCTTGGTATGGGCGTAGTCCAGCAGATCCTCGTAACGGTCCAGGTGGTCCTCGGAAATGTTCAACACCGTGGCGGCGTCGGCCTCCAGGCTGTAAGTGGATTCCAGTTGAAAACTGGACAGCTCCAACACCCACACGTCCGGACGCTTGCCGCTTTGCTCGCGTTCTAGCTGCGCTTCCAGCACCGCCAGGCCGATATTGCCGGCTACTACCGCGTCCAGGCCGGCGGCGGCGCACAAATGGCCCGCGAGGCTGGTGACGGTGCTCTTGCCGTTGGAGCCCGTAATGGCGATCACCTTGCTGCCGTCGCCGCGAATCGCCCGCGCCAGCACTTCGATATCACCTATCACCTCGCCGCCGGCTTGGCGGAAGGCGGAGACGGCTGGGTTCTTCAGCGGCACGCCCGGACTCAGCACCAGCAAGTCGGCGTCGGCGAAGGTCTGGTCGCTGAAATCGCCGCCGCGCACTTCCGCCTGCGGCAGGAAGGCGCGCAGTTCGGCCACGCGCTCGGCCGACGGCTTGGCGTCGGCCACGCTCACGCGCGCGCCGTGCGCGGCCAGGTAGCGCGCGGCCGCCAGGCCCGAGCCTCCCAAGCCCACCACCACGACGTGACGATTCGCGTAATCCATGTTCTTCCTCAACGCAACTTGATGGTGGACAGGCCGGCCAACACCAGCATCATGGTGATGATCCAGAAACGCACCACCACTTGCGTTTCCTTCCAGCCTTTCAATTCATAGTGGTGATGCAGCGGCGCCATGCGGAACACCCGCTTGCCGGTGAGCTTGAACGAAGCCACCTGGATCATCACCGACAGCGCTTCCACCACGAACAGGCCGCCCATGATCAAGAGCACGATCTCCTGACGCACGATCACCGCCACGGTGCCCAGCGCCGCGCCCAGCGCCAGCGCGCCCACGTCGCCCATGAAAACCTGGGCCGGATAGGCGTTGAACCATAAAAATCCCAGGCAGGCGCCGCACATCGCCGCGCAGAACACCACCACCTCGTGCGCGCCGGGAATGAAGGGCAGGCCCAGATATTTGGAAAACACCGCGTGGCCGGCGACATAGGCGAAGATGGACAGCCCTGCCGCCACCAGCACGGTGGGCAAGGCCGCCAGACCGTCCAGGCCGTCGGTCAGATTCACCGCGTTGGAGGTGCCGACGATGACGAAGTAGGTCAGGATGCAGAAACCGATCGCGCCCAGCGGATAGGAGACGGTCTTGACGAAGGGCACGATCAGCTCGGTGGACGCCGGCAGCTTGGCGGTGGCGATCAGGAACACGCCGGCGCCGATGGCGATGGCGGACTGCCAGCCCATCTTGAACTTGGCGGACACGCCTTTCGGGTCCTTGTACACCACCTTGCGCCAGTCGTCGTAAAAGCCCAGCGCGCCGGTACCGAACATCACCGCCAGCAGCAGCCACACGTATTTGTTCGACAGATCCGCCCACAGCAAGGTTGTCAGGCCGATGGCCAGCAGGATCAGCGAACCGCCCATGGTCGGGGTCCCCGCCTTGACCAGATGGGTTTGCGGGCCGTCGTTGCGCACCGCCTGGCCCACTTTGAGTTCGGTCAGCTTGCGAATCACCCACGGCCCCAGCAGCAGGGAGATCGCCAACGCGGTCAGCGCCGCCATCACCGCGCGCAGCGTGATGTAGTTGAAGACGTTGAAGGCCCGGATGTGGGAGCCCAGCAGTTCAGCCAGCCAGAGCAGCACGTTATTGTTCCTCTCTAAATTGTTGCATCAGGTGTTCCACCACCCGTTCCATGCGCATGAAGCGCGACCCCTTGACCAGAACGGAGGCACCCAACGGCAACTGCCGGTCGAGAAACTCGTACAACTCGTCAATCGAATCAAAATGTTTGCCGCCCGCGCCGCAGGCAACGGCGGCATGACGCGAGGCTTCGCCCAGCGTCAGCAGCAGATCAATGCCACTCGCCTGCGCGTACTCGCCCACTTCCGCGTGCAGCGCGTCGGCGGCTTCGCCCAATTCGCCGATGTCGCCCATCACGAAGCAGCGCGGCGCGGGCAAGCGCGTCAGCACGTCGATTCCGGCCTTCATCGAGTCCGGGTTGGCGTTGTAGCTGTCGTCGATCACGCTCAAACCGCGCGGGCTTTGCTTAAGCTGCAAACGGCCCTTGGCACCGCCGAAGGCCGCCAGACCGGCGGCGATGTCGTCCAAGGGCACGCCGGCGGCCAGGGCCAGGCTGACGGCGGCCAGCGCGTTGCGCACATTGTGTTCGCCCGGCACCGGCAGTTCGATCCGCCGTTCGCCGTCGGCGCAGCGCAAGGTGAAACGGCTGCTGAGTGCGCCCAGTTCGATCTCCGCGGCGTGAACGTCCGCCTCGGAACTCAAGCCGAAGGCGACCTGGCGATGGCCGTCCGCCGCGCGGCGGAACAAGGCCAGATTGACGTCGTCGGCGTTCAGCACCGCCACGCCGTCGGCGTCCAGACCTTCGAAGATTTCCGCCTTGGCGCGCGCCACTTCTTCGGTGGAGCCGAAATAGCCGAAGTGAGCGCGCATCGCGTTATTGACCAGCGCGATGCGCGGCCGGGCCAGGCCGGTCAGGTAACGCAGCTCGCCGTGATGGTTCATGCCCATTTCCAGCACCGCGTAGCGATGCGCCGGCGTCAGTTGCAGCAGGGTCAGCGGCAGGCCGATGTCGTTGTTGAAGTTGCCGACAGTGGCCAGCACCGCGTCCGCGCCGGCGTGGCGACGCAGAATCGCGGCCAGCATTTCCTTGACCGTGGTCTTGCCGTTGGAGCCGGTGACGCCGATGCGCAGCGCCGGCAGGCGGAGCGCCCAGCCGGAGGCCAGCCGGCCCAGGGCCAGGCGGGTGTCGTCCACGCGAACCAGACTCGCGCCCGGCAACTCGAAATCAGCGCGCACCAGCGCGGCCGCGCCCTTGGCCGTCACATCGGCGACGAAATCGTGGGCATCGAAGCGCTCGCCCTTCAAGGCGACGAACAGATCGCCGGGACCGGCCTCGCGGCTGTCGGTCACCACGCGCAGGATGTCGCCGTCCGGGCCGCTCAAAGCGCCCCGGGCCAGCTCGGCGGCCTGCAGCAGCGTCATCATGCGCGTTCTCCCCAGGCGGTCAACGCCTCTTCCGCCACGCGGAAGTCGGAGAACGGCCGCTTGACGCCGGCGATGTCCTGGTATTCCTCATGTCCCTTGCCGGCCACCAGCACCACGTCGCCGGCGCTCGCCTGGCTCACCGCCCAGTGAATGGCGGCTTCGCGGTCCACCTCGACATGGGTGCGCGCGGCGTCCATGCCGGCCAGCACGTCGCGCAGAATGGCTTGCGGGTCTTCGGTGCGCGGATTGTCGCTGGTCAACACCGCCACATCGGCGATTTTCTCGGCGATGGCGCCCATCATCGGGCGCTTGCCCGGGTCACGGTCGCCGCCGCAGCCGAACACGCAGAACAGGCGGCCGCCTTCCGGGCGAATCTCGGCCAGCGTGGACAAGGCTTTTTCCAGCGCGTCGGGAGTGTGGGCGTAGTCGATCACCACCAGCGGCTCGTGCGCGCCGCCCACGCTCTGCATGCGGCCGCGCGCCGGCTGAATGCGCGCCATCACCGCGGCGGCGTCGCGCAGACTGACGCCGTTGACGCACAGCGTGGCCAGACAGGCCAGCAGATTGGCGGCATTGAAACGCCCCACCAGGCCGGTGCGCACATCAGCGACGCCCCAGGGCGTGGTCACCGTCAACTGCAGGCCGTCCAGCGTGGCGGCCAGCGCCAGCGGACGCACATCGCCCTGCTCCAGGCCGTAAGTCACCACCTGGGTCTGGGCCGGGTCGATTTCGGCGGCCAGTTGACGGCCGAATTCATCGTCGGCGTTGATCACCGCGTGCTTCAGGCCTTCCCAGAAGAACAGCTTCTTCTTGGATTCGCCGTAGGCTTTCATCGAACCGTGATAGTCCAAATGGTCTCGAGTCAGATTGGTCAGCACCGCGGTGGCGAAGTCCACGCCGTTGACGCGGCTTTGATCCAGGCTGTGGCTGGACACTTCCATGGTCACCACGTGCGCGCCCTGGCGGCGGTATTCAGCCAGTTTTTGCTGAATGGTCACCGGGTCCGGCGTGGTATGGGTGGTTTCGGTCAGTTCGCCGTAAAAGCCGTTGCCGACGGTGCCGATCAGCGCCGCCTTCTGGCCCAGCAGCGAGAAAGCCTGCGCCAGCCAATGGGAAATGGAAGTCTTGCCGTTGGTACCGGTGATGCCGATTACGCGCAGCGCGCGACTGGGGTAGCCGTAGACCTCGGCCGCCAGCATGCCGATGCGGTCGCGCAGATGCGGCACCGGCAGATTGGGCGCTTGCCACAGCGGGCTCCAGACGAAGCCGCCGGCGTCGTCCCACAACACCGCGGCCGCGCCTTTCGCCAGCGCGGCCTGGATGTAGTCGCGGCCGTCGGAATGCAGGCCGGGGCATGCCAGGAACACGTCGCCGGGCAGCACGCGGCGGCTGTCGGTCTCTACCCGCTTGACGGGCAGTCCCAACTGCTTGATGTCGGCCGGATTCCAGTCCGGCATGGGAGTCAAACGGCTTTTCATGATCTGATCAAAAATCCACCGGCACCGGGGTGGATTCCGGCAATAAAGTGTTGTTGGAGGGCTCGTCCGGCTGCACGTTCAGCACCCGCAGCGCGCCGCCGGCGATCTGCGAGAACACCGGCGCAGCCACCGCGCCGCCGTAATATTTGCCCGCGGAGGGCTCGTCTATCATCACCGACACGATCACCCGCGGCGATTTGCCCGGCGCGAAGCCCATGAACAGCGCGCGGTGCTTGTTGGCCACGTAGGTGCGGCCTTCCAGCTTGCGCGCGGTGCCGCTTTTGCCGCCTATGCTGTAGCCGATAATGCGGCCGCCGACGGCGCCGCCGCCCGGCTGGCTGTTGGCGATCAGCAGGTCGCGCATTTCGTGCGCGGTCTTTTCCGCCAACACGCGCTTGCCCGGCATCGGGGAGGCGGTCTTGTACAGCGAAATCGGCAACATCACGCCGTCGTTGGCAAACACGGTGTAGGCGCGCGCCATCTGAATCAGGCTGACCGAGATGCCGTAGCCGAAGGACATCGTCGCCTGCTCGATGGGCCGCCAGTTGTGCCAGTCGCGCAGCCGGCCGCCGGCCTCGCCGGGGAAACCGGTTTCCGGCGCGCGGCCAAAGCCCAGCGCGTCGTAATGCTTCCACGATTGTTCCGGCGAACTCATCAGCGCCAGCTTGCTGGTGCCGACGTTGGACGATTTCTGAATGATGCCCAGGATGTCCAGGCTGGACCGCGGCGCCACGTCGCGAATGGTGGCCGGGCCTATCATGTAAGAGTGAGTGTCCAATACCGTGTTGAGGCCGGCCTTGCCGTTTTCCAGCGCCAGCGAGATCGACAGCGGCTTCATCGTCGAACCCGGTTCGAACAGATCGATCACGCCGCGGTTGCGCATCATTTCCGGCGTTACGCCGCTGCGGTTGTTAGGGTTGAACGACGGGTAATTGGCCAGCGCCAACAACTCGCCGGTATGAGCGTCCAGCACCACCACGCTGCCCGCCTTGGCCTTGTTCAACTCCACAGCGGCCTTCAGCTCGCGGTAAGCCAAATACTGGATGCGGTGATCCACCGCCAGCGCCAGCTTCTGGCCGTCTCGCGGCGGCTCGATGGCGGCGACGTCTTCAATGATGTGGCCGCGGCGATCCTTCAGCACTACGCGGCGGCCGTCCTTGCCGGCCAACATCTTCTCGCGCGCCAGCTCCACGCCTTCCTGGCCCTTGCCGTCCACGCCGGTGAAGCCAATGATGTGGGACACGATTTCGCCGGCCGGGTAGAAGCGGCGGAATTCCTGCTGCTTGGCGATGCCGGGCACGCCCAGCGCCATCACTTTGTCGGCCAATTCCGGGCTGATCTGGCGCTTGATGTAGACGAACTCCTTCTTGCGGTCGGACAGCTTGGCCGACAGTTCTTCCGGCGACAGATCCAGCATCGCCGCCAGTTCGCGCAGCTTGGCCGGCGGCACCGGCTCCATGTCCGCAGGGCTGGCCCAAATCGTCTGTACCGGCGAGCTGATCGCCAGCGGTTCGCCGTTGCGATCGGTGATCACGCCGCGGTTGGCTTCCAGCGTCATTGCGCGACGGAAACGCGCCTCCCCCTGGTTTTGCAGGAAGTCCTGCTGCACCACTTGCAGGTAAACCGCGCGGCCGATCAGCGCCAGAAACAACAGCGCCAGCATCAGCAGCACAAAGCGCACGCGGCCCGGCTTCATGCGCAGCGCGGGGCTGGCGTCCGGGATGCGTTGCTGGTGGCGCGGGGAGTAAGTACGCATCACTTCCCCTTTCCAGGCGAAACCACCTGGATTTGACGCGGATCCGGGGTATGCATGTCGAGGCGGCTGGACGCGGCTTTCTCAATCACCGCGTGCGCGCCCCAGGTGCTCTGCTCCAACTGCAGCTGTCCGAACTCGATCTCCAGCTGCTGCACGGATTTGCGCTCTTTCTGCAAATCGCTGTAGAGCTTGCGCGACACATGGGTCGAGGTGACCACCGACCAGGCGGACAGCACCACGATGACCAGCAGTATCGCGTTGAGCTTGTTCATGCGTCGATCTCCCGCCACGGCGCGGCGGTGCGCTCGGCCACACGCATGATGGCGCTGCGGGAGCGCGCGTTGGCGCGTACCTCTTCATCGCCCGCGCGCACCGGTTTGCCCACGGTGGACATCGGCGGCTGCGCCATGTCGGCAGCGCGCACCATCGCCCAGGCCGGCAGTTTTTCCTCGCTGCTGGCGTCGCGCAGGTATTGCTTGACGATGCGGTCTTCCAGCGAGTGAAAGCAGATCACCGCCAGACGGCCGTTTTCCGCCAGACGGCGCGCCGCCTGCGGCAGCACCGCCTTGAGTTCGTCCAGCTCGCGGTTCACAAAGATCCGTATCGCTTGGAAGGTACGCGTTGCGGGGTCCTGACCCGGTTCCCGAGTACGGACGTTTTGCCCAACGAGCAAGGCGAGCTCACGCGTGGTCTGGAGGGGGGCGTCAGCCCTTTGCGCAACAATGGCTGCTGCGATCTTGCGAGCAAACCGCTCTTCACCATAAGTCTTGATGACCTCTCTGATATCGGCCTCGTCTGCCGTCGCCAACCATTCGGCCGCGGTGATGCCGCGGGTGGTATCCATACGCATGTCCAAGGGCGCGTCGAAACGGAAGCTGAAACCGCGCCGTCCGTCGTCGATCTGCGGCGAGGACACGCCCAGATCCATCAACACGCCGTCCACCTGGGGCACGCCCAGGCGGTCCAGTTCCTGCCCCAGCGCTTCAAAACCGTTGTGCACGATCTGAAAACGCGGGTCTTCCTCCGCCAGCCGCGTGGCCACGGCGATGGCTTCGGGATCCTTGTCGAAGGCGATCAGGCGGCCTTGCGGCCCCAGTCGCGACAGGATCAAGCGGCTGTGGCCACCTCGACCGAAAGTGCAATCGACGTAGGCGCCATCCGGCCGGATGGCAAGCGCGTCGACCGCTTCGGTCAAGAGCACCGTCAGGTGCACGAAAGGGGTGGTGCTCACAGCGTAAAGTCTCCAAGGTGTTGGGCCAGATCGGCTTGATCGATGGCCAGGGCGTCAGCGGTCTGACTGTCCCATTCCTCGGCATTCCACAGCTCGAAGCGGTTGCCCATGCCCACCAGCGCGACGTCTTTGTCGAGTCCGGTGAGATCGCGCAAGCGCGCGGGCAGCAGAATGCGTCCGGCACTGTCCATTTCCAGCGTTTCCGCGTGGCCGAGCACGAGGCGCTGGTAACGTTTCAGAGTGGGATTGCCGGTGGGAAGGGCTAACAGGCGGGCTTCGACCGGACGCCAGTTGGGTTCGGGGTAGATCAGCAAGTGGTCTTGGGACTCGAGGGTGACGATCAGTTTGTGCCCGAAAGCGGACAGCAGTGTCTCGCGGTGTTTAGCCGGAATAGCCAAACGCCCCTTGCTATCGAGAGACAAGATGCTGACGCCACCAATCATGATTTCGAGCCCGCTGACCGAATAAACCTAAGGGGCCGTCGCCCCCTGGGGCAAATGCCCCACTTTCACCCACTTCACCCCACTTTCCGCCACTATAAGAAAGAACTTCCCCACGGTCAACATCGAGAAGTTCTAATTCACCTTTTGAGACAATGACTTAGCGGACAGCGCAAAAAGCGGATTCCTTGTCAAATCAGAGGCTTAAAAACATCAGTCAAAGTGAGCTGTTAACACTCGAACTATTCTCGAAACACCACAACTCCGGCCTGGGAATATTTCCAAGGACAGTCCAATGCAAGACCACTTGCCGCGCCGCAACACAAAAACAGGGCGGCGGCGCCACTATCGGCGCCGCCGCCCTGGAGTTCCGTCGGATTAGGCCAGCTTTTGACGCAGAATATCCTGCACCTGGGCCGGATTCGCCTTGCCTTTGGAGGCTTTCATCACCTGGCCGGCCAAGGCGTTGAGCGCCTTTTCCTTGCCCGCGCGGAATTCTTCCACCGCCTTGGGATTGGCGGCGATCGCTTCTTCCACCATCTTCTCGATGGCGCCGACGTCGGACACCTGCTTCAGGCCGTCGCGCTCGATGATGTCGTCGGCGGAAAGCTCGCTGTCCCACAAAGCGTCGAACACCTGCTTGGCCAGCTTGCTGGACAGGGTGTTGTCGGCGATGCGCGCGATCAGACCGGACAGACGCTCGGCCGAGATCGGGCAATCGGCGATCTCATTGCCGTCGCGGTTCAGCCGCGCGGCGATCTCGCCGTTGATCCAGTTGGCGGCCAGCTTGCCCTGGCCGGAGGCCTTGGCCGCGGCTTCGAAGTACTGGGCCTGGGCCAGGCTGGATGTCAGCAACGCCGCGTCGTAGGCGGGCACGCCGTAGGCCTCGGCCAAACGGACTTGCATCGCCGCCGGCAGCTCCGGCATTTCGCCGCGGATGCGAGCGATCTGCTCGTCGGAGATGCGCACCGGCAGCAGATCCGGATCCGGGAAGTAGCGGTAATCGTGCGCATCTTCCTTGCTGCGCATCATCCGCGTCTCGCCGGTGTCCGGGTCAAACAGCACGGTGGCCTGCTGCACCTTGCCGCCGTCTTCCAGGGTGTCGATCTGCCACTGGATCTCGTACTTGGCGGCCTGCTCCAGAAAGCGGAAGGAGTTGAGGTTCTTGATCTCGCGGCGGGTGCCGAATTCTTTCTGCCCTTCCGGACGCACCGACACGTTGACGTCCATGCGGAAGCTGCCTTCCTGCATATTGCCGTCGCAGATGCCCAGCCAGGTCACCAGCGCGTACAAGGCCTTCACATAAGCCAACGCCTCGTCCACCGAACGCATGTCCGGCTCGGACACCACTTCCAGCAAGGGCGTGCCGGCGCGGTTGAGGTCGATGCCGGACAGGCCGTGGAAGTCTTCGTGCAGGCTCTTGCCGGCGTCTTCTTCCATATGGGCGCGGGTCACACCGATTACCTTTTCCTGCTCGCCCACCAGAATCTTAAGCTTGCCGCCCTCGACGATGGGCAGGTCCATCTGGCTGATCTGATAGCCCTTGGGGAGATCCGGATAGAAGTAGTTCTTGCGCGCGAACACGTTCTTCTGATTGATCTTGGCGTCCAGCGCCAGGCCCAGACGGATCGCCTTGTCCACCGCCGCCTTGTTCAATACCGGCAGCACGCCGGGGAAGGCCAGTTCCACCGCGGAGGCCTGAGTGTTCGGCTCGGCGCCGAAGGCGGTGCTGGCGCCGGAGAAAATCTTGGAGACGGTATTGAGCTGCACATGCACCTCGATACCGATGACGACTTCCCATTTCATGGTCGGAAAATCCTTTTCATGCCAGGACGGAGCTGAAACGCCGCCCTCGTAAACGTAAACTTAGCCTGCCTGCGAGCGGCGCTTTGAAGACAAGGCGGGCGGGCACAGACAATAATTAAGTACGGCAAGCGCGCCCAACAACGTATTCGCGTCGCGCAGCGGCTGGCTTCACAGCACCGGCGCGCGGCTATGCCAATCGGTGGCCAACTGGAACTGATGCGCGACGTTCAACATCTTG
This sequence comes from Chromobacterium haemolyticum, assembly GCF_002081825.1. Taxonomy (GTDB): domain Bacteria; phylum Pseudomonadota; class Gammaproteobacteria; order Burkholderiales; family Chromobacteriaceae; genus Chromobacterium; species Chromobacterium fluminis. The sequence goes on from NZ_MUKU01000013.1 coordinate 118,549, forward strand.
GCTTCGCCGAAGTAGTTGCCGATGATCTGCAAACCGATAGGGCGGCCATTCGCGCTAAAGCCGGCCGGCACGCTCATGCCCGGCAAACCGGCCAGGTTCACCGACAGCGTGTAGATGTCGGACAGATACATCTGCACCGGGTCGTCGTTCATCGCGCCGATGTCGAAGGCCGCGGTCGGCGCCACCGGCCCCAGGATCACATCGCACTGCTCGAAAGCGGCTTTGAAATCGTTGGCGATCAAGCGACGGACTTTCTGGGCCTTCAGATAATAGGCGTCGTAATAGCCGTGCGACAGCACATAGCTGCCCACCAGAATGCGGCGCTTGACCTCGCTGCCGAAGCCTTCGGCGCGGGTCTTCTCATACATGTCCTCCAGGTCTTTGTACTCGGCGGCGCGATGGCCGTAACGCACGCCGTCGTAGCGCGACAGATTGGTCGAGGCCTCGGCCGGCGCGATCACGTAGTAGGCCGGGATGGATAGTTCGGTATTGGGCAGGCTGATGTCCACCACCTGCGCGCCCTGCTTCTTCAACACCGCCACCGCCTCGTCCACGGCGCGCGCCACGTCGGCGCTCAGGCCGGCGGCGAAGTATTCACGCGGCAAGCCCACCTTGAGGCCGGTCAGCGGCTGATTCAGATCACGGGCGTAGTCTTCGCGAGCGCGTTCCAGGCTGGTGGAGTCGCGTTGGTCGAAGCCGGCCATCACATTCAGCATCAACGCGCAGTCCTCGGCGGTCTGCGCGATCGGGCCGCCCTGATCCAGCGAGGAGGCGTAGGCCACCATGCCGTAACGCGACACCACGCCGTAAGTCGGCTTGATGCCAGTGACGCCGCAATGGGAGGCCGGCTGGCGAATGGAGCCACCAGTGTCGGTGGCGGTGGCCACCGGCGTCAGCCGCGCGGCCACTGCGGCGGCGGAACCGCCAGAGCTGCCGCCCGGCACCGCTTTCTGGTCCCAGGGATTTTTCACGGCGCCATAGAAGGAGTTCTCGTTGGACGACCCCATCGCGAACTCGTCCATATTGGCGCGACCCAGCGTCACCATGCCGGCAGCCTCGCATTGCTCAACCACATGAGCGCTGTACGGCGACACGAAGTTGTCCAGCATCTTGGAGCCGCAGCTGGTTTTCCAGCCCTGCTGGCAGAACAGATCTTTGTGGATGATGGGCACGCCGGTGAGCGCATGGGCCTTGCCGGCGGCGATGCGCGCGTCGGCGGCGGCGGCCTCGGTCAGCGTCTTGGCGCGGTCGACGGTGACCAGCGCGTTGAGCGCCGGATTCAGAGCTTCGATGCGATCCAGATATTGGGTGGCCAGCTCAAGGCTGGAGACTTCCTTGGCCGCCAGCTGCCGCGACAGTTGCTTCAAAGTAGACTGTGTCATTTCAAATGGAATCTTTAGCTATCCGGGAATGGCGCCGCCGTCCTTTCAGACAGCGACCGGCGCCGGCCTCCCGCACGGGCGGGAACCTAAATCGGCGCAGGCAATCAGAGCATCACTCGATGACCTTGGGGACCAGGAACAAGCCCTTTTCTACTTGCGGGGCCACGGCCTGGAAAGCTTCGCGCTGATTGGTTTCGGTAACGATATCTTCGCGCAAACGCAAAGAGACATCCTGCGGATGGGCCATCGGCTCGATGCCGTCGGTATTCACCGCTTGCATCTGTTCGATCAGGCCAAAAATATTATTGAGTTGCTTGCTTGTCGCGGCAATTTCCGCTTCATTGACATTGATGCGGGCAAGCTTGGCAATTCGTGCGACATCCTGATGCGTCAGCGACATGGTGTCCTCGTTCAAAACCTTTAATATTTCAAGCGTTATAGGGTATCATAGCCCGCTTGATTCTCCCAAGATCGACATCACGCCACGGCGTTATTTCGACAGCGCTTTCACCGCGCTGCCGACAGGCGGCAAGCCGCCGCGCCGGGGCCGGATCGTGCAGGCCTCATCAACCCGACACAGCGTCGGAAAATGATGCGCAAGGCCAGCCGGGCGAGGCCGCTTAGCCGGCGTCGCCCAGTGGGCGCCAAGCGTCGTTTTGCCACGCGGCGGGTAGACTCGGGTCGTACGAGTAGACAACAAACAACAGATTAAACGCGGACGCGCCGTCGCGTCCGCCACATGACGAAAACTGACCAGGATCGCCCAATGTTTCGTTCGCTGACCGGATACTTCTCCAACGACCTCGCCATTGACCTTGGCACAGCCAACACCCTCATCTACATGCGCGCCAAAGGCATCGTGCTGGACGAGCCCTCGGTCGTCGCCATTCACAGCGACGCGCCCACCAACAAGAAATCCATTCTGGCCGTGGGCCTGGAAGCCAAGCGCATGCTGGGCCGCACCCCGGGCAGCATCCAGGCTATCCGCCCGATGAAGGACGGCGTGATCGCCGACTTCACCGTCACCGAACAGATGCTCAAGCAGTTCATCAAGAAGGTGAACCCCAACCGCTTCTTCGCCGCCAGCCCGCGCATCGTGATCTGCGTGCCCTGCGGCTCCACCCAGGTGGAGCGCAAGGCAATCCGCGACTCTGCGCTGGCCGCCGGCGCGCGCCGCGTGGAACTGATCGAAGAACCGATGGCGGCCGCCATCGGCGCCGGCCTGCCGGTTGAGGAACCCACCGGCTCCATGGTGGTGGACATCGGCGGCGGCACTACCGAGGTCGGCGTGATCTCGCTGGGCGGCGTGGTGTACTCCAACTCCGTCCGCGTGGGCGGCGACAAATTCGACGAAGCCATCATCAACTACATCCGCCGCAACTACGGCATGCTGATCGGCGAAACCACCGCCGAGGAAATCAAGAAGACCATCGGCTCCGCCTTCCCGGGCGCCGAAGTGCGCGAAATGGAAGTCAAGGGCCGCAACCTGGCCGAAGGCATTCCGCGCGCCTTCACCGTGTCGTCCAACGAAATCCTGGAAGCGCTGACCGAGCCGTTGAATCAGATCGTGTCCGCGGTGAAGATCGCTCTGGAACAAACTCCGCCGGAACTGGGCGCCGACATCGCCGACAAGGGCATGGTGCTCACCGGCGGCGGCGCGCTGCTGAAAGACATCGACCGCCTGCTGGCCGAAGAAACCGGCCTGCCGGTGTTCGTGGCCGAAGAACCGCTGACCTGCGTGGTGCGCGGTTCCGGCAAGGCGCTGGAGAAAATGGACAAGATTGGCACCATTTTCACCAACGTCCCCTAAACCGGAACGGCCGACGCCCGCCTGAGCCCGGCTCCGGCGGCGGCGGCCGCTCGTAATGCAAGCGATGATGGCGGGCGCGCGGCAAGCGCGCCCGTTTTTGAAGCACAGCGCCCCGCGTCAAGGGGCGAGGTCTGAGCCGATGGACTTTGCCAACACCCCCAGCTTTTTCCGCTCCGGGCCGCCGCCCGGCGCGCGCTTGGCCATGGCCGTGGCCGCCTCGGTGGCGCTCCTGGTCGGCGACAGCTATTTCGGCCTGATGGAACAGGCGCGCGAAGCCACCTCGCTGGCGCTGTACCCGGTGCAGCGCGCGGTGAACATGCCCGCGCAGGCGATGCGCCACGTCAGCGACTTTCTCAGCTCCCAAACCGAACTCAAACAGGAAAACACTGCTTTGCGCGTGCGCCAGCTGGAAATGTCGGCGCAACTGTCGCGGCTGCAAACCCTGCAACGCGAGCTGGACGAAGTGCGCAAGCTCAACGGCATCAAGTCCAGCTACCACCAGCAGGCGCAGATGGCCGAAACGCTGTATACCGGCCGCGATCCGTTTTCCTACAAAATCATCATCGACAAAGGCAGCGACGCCAACCTGAAGGCCGGCCAGCCGGTCGTGGATGCCAGCGGCCTGCTGGGCCAAGTCACCCGGGTGCAGCCGCTGACCGCGGAAGTCACCCTGGTCATAGACAAGAACCAGATGGTGCCAGTAATGGTGGCTCGCACCGGCCAGCGCGCCATCCTGTACGGCTACGGCGGCGGCGTGGAAATCCGCTATCTGCCGCAAAGCGCCGACATCAAGGACGGCGACCACATCGTCACCTCCGGCGTGGACGGCGTTTATCCCGCCGGCATCCCAGTGGCCCGCGTGACCCGGGTGGAGCGAAATCAGGGCGCCACCTTCGCCCGCATCGCCACCTCGCCCCTGGCCGGCGTGCAGCAAACCCGCTATATGCTGGTGCTGGGCGAGAAGCAGGCGCCGCCGCGTCCGCCAGAGCCGGCCCCCATCGTCAAAAAGAGCAGGGGCGGCAAGAAAGCCGCCGCCGAGGAGTAAGCCCCGATGACGTTCGAGCGCCCCAAGGAACTGCTCAAACCGGTGAAGCGCCGCTTCATCCTGTTCACCTTCATCTTCGCCGTCCTGATCGAACTGATTCCGCTGCCTCACGGCAGCACGCGCTGGCTGCCGGACTTCATCGGCATGCTGATCCTGTACTGGGTGATCAACCAGCCGCGCCGGGTCAATATCGGCACTGCATTCATGCTGGGCCTGGTGGCCGACATTTCCACCACCGGCCTGTTCGGCCAGCACGCGCTAGCCTATTCGATCACCGCTTACCTGGCGCTGGCGCGCCAGCGCCAGGTGGTGATGTTCAACCTAGGCCAGCAAACGCTGGTGGTGCTGGGCCTGTTGCTGACCAACCAGCTGATCATGGTGGTAGTGCGCATGCTCACCGGATCCGCCTTCGTCGGCTGGGGCTATTTCCTGCCGCCCTTGATCGGCGCCTTGCTGTGGCCGCTGCTGACCAAGCTGATGCTGATGCCCTACCGCCACAACGCGGCATAGCGCCGCGGACCGTCCATGCCTCAACCCACCCGCTTCAAAAACCCGCAGGCCGAAGACAGCCAGTTCCAGCTGCGCCTAATCGTCGCTTACGCGTTGATCGTGCTGATGTTCCTGGTGCTGCTCACTCGCTTCATCTGGCTGCAAGTGCTGCAGCACGAACACTTTTCCACGCTGGCGCAGAACAACCGCATCTCGCTGGTGCCCATCCTGCCCAACCGCGGTCTGATCCTGGACCGCAACGGCGTGGTGCTGGCGCAGAACTACTCCGCCTATACGCTGGAGCTGACGCCCAGCAAGATCCCGGATCTGGCCGCCACCGAGGCCGAGCTGCGCAAACTGGTGGAGATCACCCCGCGCGACGAGCGCCAGTTCAAACGCCTGCTGATTGAAAGCAAGAACTTCGAATCCATCCCGCTGAAAACCAAACTCAGCGAAGAAGAGGCCGCTCGCGTCGCCGCCCAGGCCTGGCGCTTCCCAGGCGTGGAAGTCAAGGCTCGGCTGTTCCGCGATTATCCGTTCAAGGAAATGACCAGCCATGTGCTCGGTTATATCGGCCGCATCAACCAGCGCGACAAGGAAAGGCTGGAAGAGGAAGAAAAAACCGCCAATTACAAAGGCTCCAATTACATTGGCAAGACGGGTCTGGAAGCCGTGTACGAGGATGATCTGCACGGCAAGGTCGGCTTCGAGGAAGTGGAAACCGACTCCGGCGGCCGCGCGGTGCGTTCACTGCGGCGCACGCCGCCGGTCAACGGCAATACCCTGAAGCTGGCGCTGGACATTCGCTTGCAGGAAATGGCGGACAAGCTCTTTGGCAGCCGCCGCGGCGCGCTAGTGGCGATAGAGCCGTCCACCGGCGGCGTACTCGCCTTCCTATCCAAGCCGGGCTTCGATCCCAATCTGTTCATCGACGGCATCGACACCCAGACCTGGACCAATCTGAACAACGACTGGCAGAAGCCGATGATCAACCGCGCGCTGCGCGGCACCTACCCGCCCGGCTCCACCTTCAAACCCTTCATGGCGATGGCCGCGCTGGAAAACCACGCCATCGGCATGCGCGACATCCGCCCGGCGCCCGGCTACTTCACCCTGCCCGGCTCCAGCCACCAGTTCCGCGACAGCAAGAAGGCGGGCAACGGCATGGTCAATCTGCAACGCGCGATCGAAGTCTCCAGCGACACCTTCTTCTACAAGCTGGCCTGGGACATGGGCATAGACAAGATCCACCCGGCGCTGGCGCAGTTCGGCCTGGGCAGCAAAACCGGCATCGATCTGGACGGCGAATCCATCGGCGTGCTGCCGTCCAAGGAATGGAAGGCCCGCCGCTTCGCCCGCTACAAGGAAGAGTTCCGCCGCTGGTATCCGGCCGACGTGGTCAGCATCGGCATCGGCCAGGGCTTCAACGCTTACACCCCGCTGCAAATGGCCAATGCCACCGCAATCATGGCCAATGACGGTCAAGTATTCAAACCGCACCTGGTGCAGCAAGTGGTGGATACCCGCAGTGGCAAGGCGCGCATCATTGAACCGATGCCCACCCGCCAGATCCCGTTCAAACCGGAAAACTTCGAATACGTGAAGCGCGGCATGGAGGGCGTGATGACGCGCGGCACCGGCGCGCGGCTGGGCGTGGGCCTGCAGTACTCGATGGCGGGCAAGACCGGCACCGCCCAAGTGGTGCAGATCAAACAGGGCGCCAAGTACAACGCCTCAGCCCTGGCCGAACAATACCGCGACCACAGTTGGTTCATCGCTTTCGCCCCGGTGGACAAGCCTCGCATCGCCGTGGCGGTGATCGTGGAAAACGCCGGCTTCGGCGCCGCCGCCGCCGCGCCCATCGTGCGCTCGCTGTTCGATTACTACTTGCTGGGCAAAGTGCCGAAAGACATCGAAGGCACGCTGAAGACCATGCCCACCGACACCGCCAACGACAATGCAGACCTCTCTAATTAAACGCATCTGGGAACAGATCAAAGAGCCGCTGGACGGCTGGCTGATGCTGTTCCTGGGCATGATCTTCGTGGTCAGCATGGTGTTGCTGTACTCGGCCAACAACCAGTCCTTCGACAAGATAGACAATAAGCTGATCTACACCAGCCTGTCGCTGGTCATTATGTGGATCATCGCCCGCATGCGGCCGCAAAGCATCATGAACTTCGCGCCGCCCATCTACGGGCTGGGCGTGCTGCTGCTGCTGGCCGTCCACTTCAAGGGCGTCACCGTCAACGGCTCCACCCGCTGGCTGGAACTGGGCATCACCCGCATCCAGCCATCCGAAATCATGAAAATCGCGCTGCCGATGATGCTGGCCTGGTTCTTCCAGAAATACGAACTGTCGATGCGCTGGTGGCATTACTTGGTGGCCGCCTTGCTGATGGCCGTGCCCAGCGCGTTGGTGCTGAAGCAACCGGATCTGGGCACCACCCTGCTGATCGCCGCCGCCGGCCTATTCGTGCTGTTCTTCGCCGGCCTGCCATGGAAAGTGATCTTCACCGGCATCGGCCTGGGCGCAGCCAGCCTGCCCATCGTTTGGAACCTGCTGCACGACTACCAGCGCCGCAGGGTGCTGACCATGATAGACCCCACTACCGATCCCTTGGGCGACGGCTACCACATCATTCAGTCCATGATCGCCATCGGCTCCGGCGGCCCTTGGGGCAAGGGCTGGCTCAACGGCACCCAGACCCACCTCGATTACATTCCGGAGCGGACCACGGACTTCATCTTCGCCGTGTATTCAGAGGAATTCGGCCTGGCCGGCAATGTGCTGCTGCTGACGCTCTACCTGCTGGTGCTCAGCCGCGCGATGATGATCACCGCCAGCGCGCAAACGCTGTACGGCCGGCTGATGGCCGGTTCCATCACCCTGTCCTTCTTCGTCTACGCCTTCGTCAACATGGGCATGGTGTCCGGCATCCTGCCGGTGGTGGGCGTGCCGCTGCCCTTCATGTCCTACGGCGGCACCGCCACCGTCACCCTGTTCGTCGGCATGGGCATGTTGATGAGCATCAGCAATCTGAAACGCTGAGAGCCTGTTTACGATCTGCTGCGCTTCAGCGATACGGCGTTGGAAATGACCTCAGAATGCTCATGTACCGTATGTACATTCCGCTTCTTCGGTCATTTCCGCCTTGTCTCGCTCTTGCTCGTGAGATCGTAAACAGGCTCTAAGTTCCATGGCGGGAACCAATTGCCCGCCGCGCCGGCCTACCCCTGTTTGCCCCAGACTTACGTCATGCCCGGAAGGTTTCCGACTTGACGAAGGCAGGCAAAATCGCAAGCCTATAGCATTCCGGCGGCTCCACGCGCCGCCGTCCCGCATTCATGCCAGAGGAAACGCCACCGCATGCGCATCAAGACCCTGAGCCTGCTGCTCGCCCTGTCCCTGGGCCACACCCTGCCGGCCATCGCCGCCGAACCCGCCGCCGCCAGCCAAAGCCAGCTGCAAGCCTACACCAGCGTGGAAGGCATCACCGAATACCGACTCCCCAACGGCCTGCGGGTCCTGCTGGCCCCGGACGCCTCCAAGCCCACCACCACCGTCAACATCACGTATCTTGTGGGCAGCCGCCACGAAAGCTACGGCGAAACCGGCATGGCCCACTTGCTGGAGCACATGCTGTTCAAGGGCACGCCCACCAGCGGCAACCTGATGCAGGAACTGGGCAAGCGCGGCATGCAGTTCAACGGCACCACCTTCCTGGATCGCACCAATTACTACGAAACCTTCCCGGCCAACGACGACAACCTTCGCTGGGCGCTGGAGATGGAAGCAGACCGCATGGTCAACAGCAAGATCGCCAGAAGCGATCTGGACACCGAATTCTCGGTGGTGCGCAATGAAATGGAGATGGGGGAGAACAATCCCCGCCGCGTGCTGTGGAAGCAGATGACCGCGGTCAGCTACGACTGGCACAACTACGGCCACAACACCATAGGCGCGCGCTCGGACGTGGAAAAAGTCCGCATCGACAATCTGCAGGCCTTCTACCGCAAGTACTACCAGCCGGACAACGCGGTGCTGATGATTAGCGGCAAGTTCGACCCAGTGGCGACGCTGGCCGTCGTCCGGCAGACCTTCGGCAAGATCGCCAAGCCGCAGCGCCAGTTGACGCCGACCTGGACCGAAGAACCGCAGCGCGACGGCGCGCGCGAACTGACCGTGGAGCGCGTCGGCGACACCCAACTGGCTGCCGTGCTGTATCCGATCTCCGCCGGCAGCCACCCGGACGCGGCGGCCCTCCTCGTCTTGGCCGACATCCTGGCCAGCACCCCCAACGGCCGGCTGTATCAGGCGCTGGTGGGCGGCAAGAAAGCCGTCGGCGTCGAAGCTTGGCCGTTCGCGCTGGCCGAGCCCGGCTACATCATTTTTTGGGCTGAGCTGAACAAGGGCCAGAAACTGGCCGACACGCGCCAGGCCATGCTCGCCGCCATCGAAGGCTTCAAGAACAAGCCGGTGACCGAAGCCGAACTCAAGCGCGCCAAGGCCAGCCTGCTCAACGATATCGACAAGACCCTTAACGACCCGCAGCAACTGGCGGTGGAGATGTCCGAGGCCATCGCCAAGGGAGATTGGCGGCTATTCTTCCTGACCCGCGACCGCATCGAGGCGCTGAGCGCCAAAGACGTGGAGCGGGCCGCCGAGAACTACTTCAAACCGTCCAACCGCACCTACGGCCAGTTCGTGCCCACCGCCAAACCGGACCGCAGCGTAATCCCGGCCACGCCGGACGTAGCCAAACTGGTGGACGGCTACAAGGGCCGCGCCGCGATCAGCCAGGGCGAAGCCTTCGACCCCAGCCCGGCCAACATCGACGCCCGCACCGTGAAAACCACGCTCGCCAACGGCGCCAAACTGGCCTTGCTGGCCAAGAAGACCCGCGGCGAAACCGTCAACGGCAGCTTCAGCCTCGCCTTCGGCGACGAGAAAAGCCTGTTCGGCCGCGGCGCCGTGCCTAGCCTCGCCGCCGACATGCTGGAACGCGGCAGCGGCAAACTCAGCCGCGCCGAAATCAGCAATCGCCTGGACCAATTGAAAGCCAAGCTCAGCGTCTCCGGCTCGGGGCAAGAAGTCAGCGTGGACTTTGAAACCACCCGCACGCATCTGCCGGCCTTGCTGGACCTGATCTCCAGCCTGCTAAAACAGCCCAGTTTCCCGGAACGGGAATTCGAACTGCTGCGCAAGGAGGAGCTGACCGCCATCGACGCCCAGCGCAACGAGCCACAGGCCATGGCCACCCAAGCCGTGGGCCAGGCGCTCAACCTCTATCGCAAGGGCGATCTGCGCTACCGTCCGACGCTGGACGAGGCCGCCGCCGAATTGAAAACCGCCAAGCTGGACGATCTCAAGCGCTTCCACCGCCAGTTCTACGGCGCCAACCACGCCCGCTTCGCGCTGGTCGGCGACTTCGACGCCAAGGCGGCGCAAAGCCAGCTGCAAAAGCTGTTTGGCGGCTGGAACAGCCCCGTGACGTACAGCCGCGCGCCCAGCCTGCTGCCGCCGGCCAAGCCGGGCCAACAACAACTGCAGGCCAAAGACAAGGCCAACGCCTTCTACCTGGCCACCGCGCCGTTGGCGATGCGGGACAGCGACGCCGACTACCCGGCGATGCTGGTCGCCAACAAGATTCTGGGCGGCGGCGTCAAATCGCGCCTGTTGGACCGCCTGCGCCAAAAGGACGGCATCAGCTACTACGCCGGCAGCCAGTTCAAGGCAGGCAGCTTCGAGCCGGTGGCCAGCCTGAGCCTGGTGGCCATTTACGCGCCGCAGAATCTGGACAAGCTGAAACAGGGGGTGACCGAGGAATTGGCGCGCTTCATCCGCGACGGCGTCAGCGCCACCGAGCTGGCCGACGCCAAGAAGGCGCTGCAGCAGGAAAGGGAAATCGCCCGCGCTCAGGACGGCGCACTAAGCGGCGCTCTGGACGGCCAGTTGCAGATCGGCCGCGGCATGGATTTCAACGCCAAGGTGGACGCCGCCATCGCCGCGCTGACGGTGGATCAGGTCAACGCCGCCCTGCGCAAGCACATAGACCCGGCCCAATTGTTCCAGGTCTACGCCGGCGACTTCATAAAGCCCTGATGCGGCCTTGCGCCGGCAAGCCTCAGCGATTCCGCGAGGGCGGGCCGGCGTCTCCAGAAGGCGACTCCGCCTCGCCCGCGGCGGCGTCCGCCGCCGGCAGGTCCGGCAAGGGCCGGCCGTCCCGACCGAACAGGCGCAACTGACGCGGCAGGTCATGCTCGTCCGCCAGCTTGACGCCGACGCCGACCAGACGCACCGGCCGCCGTCCGCGCTCGAATCCCACTCGCAGCAGTTCCCCGAAACGCGCCGACGACAGTTGTCCGCCGGCGTGTTCCACCGTGGTCTGGTTGAAATCGTCGAACTTGAGCTTGACCGACAAGCCCTTGAACGCGGGATTACCGCTGCGCGCGATACGCGCGCTCAAGCGGTCTATCAGTTCCGGCAGCTTGGACAGACAGGCGACGACGTCGGGCAGGTCCACCGCGTAGGTCTCCTCGACGCTGATTGATTTGCGGCTACGGTCGGTGGACACCGGCCGCGGATCCACGCCGCGCGCCAGCTCGTGGAGACGCTCGCCGAAACGGCCGAAGTGACGCAGCAGATCGGCCAGCTCCCAGGCCAGCATATCGCCGCAACGCCGAATGCCCAGCTCGTTCAGCCGCTGCGCGGTAACCCGGCCCACGCCGTGTATCTTCTCCACCGGCAGCGCGGCGACAAAGCCGGCCACGTCTTGAGGCCGGATCAGGAATTGTCCGTCCGGCTTATTCCAGTCGCTGGCCACCTTGGCCAGGAATTTGTTGGGCGCGATGCCGGCCGAGGCGGTGATGCCCACCTCCTCGCGGATCTGGCGGCGTATCGCCTCCGCCATCCGCGTGGCGCTGCCCTGCTCATGCGGCTGCCCCGTCACATCCAGATAGGCTTCATCCAACGACAAGGGCTCGATCAAGGGCGTGTAGCGCTCGTAGATGCGCATGATCTTCTGGCTGGCCTCGCGATAGCGCGCCATGTCCGGCGGCAGGATCAACAAATCAGGACACAAGCGCAGCGCGCGCGCCGACGACATCGCCGAGCGCACGCCGTAGCGTCGCGCGATGTAATTGCAGGTGGCGATGACGCCGCGGCTTTCCGGCCGGCCGCCCACCGCCAGCGGCAAGGGACGCAAGGCGGGATCGTCGCGCATCTCGATCGCGGCATAGAAACAATCGCAATCGACGTGGATGATCTTGCGCTGCAGCTCGCTCATGGCGATGACCGGATCAGGAGACGGCGCCGTCGCTATGACCCAGCGAACGCTGCGGCGCCACCCGATCGCGCACCCGCTGCTTCAGCAGCTTGATGTCGGGGAAGCCGCCGTCGACCTTGCGGTCCCACAGTAGCTCGCCGTCCAGTTCGACACGGAACACGCCGCCGCTGCCGGGCTGCAAGGCCACTTCAGCCAATTCCTTCTCGAAGGTGGTCAGCAGTTCCTGCGCCATCCAGGCGGCGCGCAGCAGCCAGCGGCAGCCAGTGTAATATTCAATGCTCAGGCGCGGAGATTTGGCGGGGGGGATAGAGGGTGTCATGCGGGAAAAGGCAGCCGGCAAGAAGATGGCTGACAGCATACATCATGTGTAGAAGTTCCGATTTGATCTGACAGTCAGGCCTTGCCGATAGGTGGGGTTACCCGTTTTGATAGAGGTGCGAATCTTCATCAAGACAGCGCGCAAGCGCAGGAGTAACCCCATGACAAGTCTCAA
>NZ_MUKU01000014.1 GCF_002081825.1 Chromobacterium haemolyticum
ACCAATTTGCGGTGATGCCTCAACGTTGGGTGGTGGAGCGCTCATTTGCTTGGCTTGAGAAATGCCGACGGTTATGGAAGAACTGCGAGCGGAAACTCAATACCAGCTTGCAGTTCATCCATTTAGCCTTCCTCGTGCTGTTGCTCAAAAGATCGTGAACAGGCTCTAAGAGTAAGTGGCGGCTCAAGCGGTAATCGGGGGCGGCTCCATGACGGGGCTTGCTCCTTTACTTTTAGCGAACTTTATTCCAGCGGCAATCCATATGGCTTCGCAACGCACTTCCGACATCAATTCCACCCGGGTCTGGGCCCGTTTGCATCAGCACCAGCGCGCTACCCGGCACATGCATATGCGCGAGCTGTTCGACGCCGATCCGCAGCGCTTTCAGCGTTTTTCGCTGGAACTGGACGGCCTGTTGCTGGATTACTCCAAGAACCGCATCACCGAACGCACGCTTGAGTTGCTGTTCGAGCTGGCGCGGGAGGCCGATTTGGCCGGTTGGATGGAGAAGATGCGGAGCGGCGAGCGCATCAATGTCAGCGAAGACCGCGCGGTGTTGCACACGGCTTTGCGCCTGCCTGCCGGCGAGACGCTGGTGCTGGATGGTTGCGAGCTAGTGGCCGAGGTGCACGCGGTGCTCGCGCGGATGCGCGCGTTCAGCGAGCAGGTACGCGGCGGCGAGTGGAAAGGCTTCAGCGGCCGGCGCATTCGTCACGTGGTCAACCTGGGCATAGGCGGGTCCGATCTGGGGCCGCTGATGGTGAAGGAAGCGCTGGCCGCGTACGCGACGCCGGAGCTGGACGTGCATTTCGTCTCCAATGTGGACGGCGCGCACGTCGCGCGCACGCTGGAACGGCTGGACCCCGCCGAAACCTTGTTCATCATCGCCTCCAAGTCCTTCACCACGCCGGAGACCTTGCTGAACGCGCAGGCGGCGCGACAATGGTTTTTACAAGCCGGAAGCGAGGCCGACATCGCGCGCCATTTCGTCGCGGTGTCCACCAATCAACCGGCGGTGGAGGCTTTCGGCATCGATCCCGCTCACATGTTCGGTTTTTGGGATTGGGTGGGCGGCCGCTATTCCACCTGGTCTGCGATCGGCTTGCCGGTGATGCTGGCGATAGGCTTCGATCATTTTCAGAGCTTCCTGGCCGGCGGCCACGCGATGGACCGTCATTTCTTTTCCGCGCCGTTCGCCGCCAATATGCCGGTATTGCTGGCCTTGATAGGCGTTTGGTACAACACCTTTTACCGCGCTCATACCCATGCCATCATGCCTTACGACCACGGCTTGCGGCGCTTGCCGGCCCATGTCCAGCAATTGGACATGGAGTCCAACGGCAAGCGCGTCGGCCGTTACGGCGAGGCGCTGGATTTCGACACCGGTCCGGTGATCTGGGGCGAGGAGGGCGCCAACAGCCAGCACGCCTTTTTCCAGTTGTTGCATCAGGGGACGCGGCTGGTGCCCTGCGACTTCATCATCCCGATGCGCAGCCATTACCCTGTGGCCGATCAGCACCAAGTGCTGATGGCCAACTGCCTGGCCCAGACCGAGGCGCTGATGCGCGGCAAGGGCGAGGCCGAGGCGATGCGCGAGCTGGCGCATTTGCCGGGCGAGCAATTGGACATGCTGCTGCCGCAGAAGCTGTTCCCGGGCAACCAGCCGTCGAACACCCTGGCGCTGGACGAGGTGAGTCCGTACAGCGTGGGCATGCTGCTGGCCCTGTATGAGCACAAGGTGTTCGTGCAGGGGGTGATCTGGGGGATCAACTCCTTCGATCAATGGGGGGTGGAGTATGGTAAGCAGCTGGCGCGCCGCATTCTGCCCGAGTTGACGGCCAGTGACGACGCGCTGGCGCACGATAGCTCCACCAACGGCTTGATTCGCCATTTCAAATCGCGGCAATCTTAAGAGAAAGCACCATGCAAGAAAGCCTGGAGTTGGCCCGCCGTTTAGGCGAGCGTTTGCTGGCGGCGGGCGAGAGCGTCGCCGCCGCCGAGTCCTGCACCGGCGGCATGATTGCCGCGGCGCTGACCGACATCGCCGGTAGCTCGGCCTGGTTCGGTTACGGCGTGGTCACTTACAGCAATGAGGCCAAGCAACGTCTGCTGAAGGTGGAAGACGGCGCTTTGCGTGAGCACGGCGCGGTCAGCGAGGCGGTGGTGCGTCAGATGGCTGCCGGTGCGCAGAGCCTGGCCGGCGCGGACTGGAGCGTGGCGGTGTCCGGCGTGGCCGGTCCCGGCGGCGGCACGGTCGCCAAGCCGGTGGGGCTGGTCTGGTTCGGCATTGCCGGTCCCGATGGCTGGGGAGAGGCGTTCAGTTGCCGCTTTGACGGCGATCGCGCGCAGGTGCGCGCGCAAACCGTGATCCGCGCCTTGCAGCGTCTGGACGAGCTGTTGGCCGCGCGCAGCCGCGCCGCTTAGAGTCCACCCGCTGAAGCGCGGCGGGCTTTGAACAGGCTCTTAGTCTTTGTTGTCCGGTTTTTTGCGCGCACGCGGATGCGCGCCGTCGTAGACCTTGGCCAGGTGCTGGAAGTCCAGCGCGGTGTAGATCTGGGTGCTGGACAGATTGGCGTGCCCCAAGAGCTCCTGCACTGCGCGCAAGTCGCCGGATGATTGCAGCAGGTGGGAGGCGAAGGAGTGGCGCAGCATGTGCGGGTGCACGTGTTGCTGCGCGCCGGTCTTGAGCGCCCAGTCGCGCAAGCGTTTTTCCACCTGGCGGCCGCCCAGTCGCCCGCCGTGACGGGCGATGAAAACCGCGCGCTCGTCCGGCGCGGCCTGGCGCTGCGCCAGCCAGCGTTGCAGGCAGACGCGCGCCTCGGCGCCCAGCGGCGCGATGCGCTCCTTGCCGCCTTTGCCGCGGATGCGCAGCAGGTCGTCGGAAAAGTCCAGGTCTTCCAGGTTCATCCCCACCGCTTCGGATAATCGCAGCCCGCAGGAGTAAATCAGCTCGAACAAGGCGCGGTCGCGTATGGAGAGCGCGTCGTCGTCGTCGATGCGGTCCAGCAGGGCCGCGGTGCTGTCCACCGGCAAAGCCTTGGGCAGCGGCTTGTCCTGTTTGGGCGCGCGCAGGCCCTGGCTGGGATCGTCCGCGCGCTGTCCGCTGTCCAGCAGCCATTGGTAGAAACGGCGCCAGGCGGAGAGCTTGCGCGCCAGACTGCGGCTATGCAGGCCCTGAGCGTGCAATTTGGCCAGGGTTTTGCGCAGCTGAGCGTGCTCGGCTCGCTCCAGAGGGGCGGGGTGAAGCAGGGTCGCCAGCTGTTCCAGGTCGCGCAAGTAGGCGGCGGAAGTGTGGCTGCTGCGGCCGGCCAGCGCCAGCGAGGCGGCAAAGCGCTCCAGGGATTCCATCTTAGCGGCGCAGTTTGGCCATCTGCATCAGGCGATCGAACAATTGCAGGTCCTGCTCGCTTTTCAACAGCGCGCCAGCCAGCGGCGGCGGGGCGCTATCCTGATGGCGCTGCTTCAGCGCCGAGGCGTCCATGCCTTCCGCCGACAACAATTTCAACCAGTCCAGCAGTTCCGAGGTGCTGGGTTTTTTCTTCAAGCCCGGCAACTCGCGGATGGAGAAAAACACCTCCAGCGCTTCGCTGACCAGTTGTTGACGCAGCGAGGGGAAGTGAGCGTCGATAATCGCCTGCATGGTGTCCCGGTCCGGGAAGCGGATGTAATGAAAGAAGCAGCGGCGCAGGAAGGCGTCCGGCAGTTCTTTTTCATTATTGGAGGTAATGATAATGATGGGGCGCTGTCGCGCGCGCACGAACTCTTGGGTTTCGTGCACGAAAAACTCCATCTGGTCCAATTCCCGCAGCAGATCGTTGGGGAATTCGATATCGGCTTTGTCGATCTCGTCAATCAGCAGCACCGGCGCGGAGGCGGCGTCGAAAGCCTGCCACAGTTTGCCCTTGACGATGTAGTTGCGGATGTCGTGCACGCGGGCGTCGCCCAGCTGCGAGTCGCGCAGCCGCGACACCGCATCGTATTCGTACAGGCCGTGCTGGGCCTTGGTGGTGGATTTGATCGGCCAGACAATCAGTTCTCGGCCCAGGCTGCGGGCCACTTCCTCGGCCAGCATGGTTTTGCCGGTGCCGGGCTCGCCCTTGATCAGGAGCGGGCGTTCTAGCGTGATGGCGGCGTTCACCGCCATCATCAGGTCTTCTGTGGCGATGTAGTTGTCGGTGCCGGAAAATCGGGTATTGCTCGTCATGGGTGGGGATGGCTTCGAAATGGCGAAAGCAGCCGCGCGAACGGCTGCTTTGGCGGGGAAAGAGGTCAACGGGCGAATTCGCGTTCCAGGTCGTCCAGCGAAATGCCCCAGCTTTTCATCATATGGCTTAGCAGCGCCATTTCCGGCTCGCTGATGGTGCCGTCGGACTTGCTGATGTCCATGGCCAGCACGCAGGCCAGAATGCGTTTTCGGTGGTCGCTCACCTCGGCCAGCAGGCCGTTGATGCGTTCCGCGTCCAGCAAGTGGATGGTGCCGTCGTCGTTGGCTTCGTCGGAGACGTCGTCGCAGTAATCCACCAACACCTTGGTGAACTGCTTGCGCGGCAGGCCGATCAAGTCGTAGACGTGGAGTCTCTCCAGCAGCTCCAGCTCGCGCGGGTCCATATTGCCATCCGTGATCATAAACATGGCCAGCAGGCGCGCCAGTGCTTCCGGGCTATTGAGTGCGTATTTTCTCATGACGCCTTTCCTTTATTCTGATGTGACGCCTAGCCGCTCCAGAAACGCTGGGGGCATGGCGGCAGGCTTGCGGCTGGCGTAGTCGAAAAAGACTAGGCCTGTCTTCAATCTTGCCACTTCTTTCCCGGTTTTGTCATTGCTTGCCTGATAGAGCAGATCGAAACCGCGCGCGCCGACGTCGTCCACGGCCAGCGCGAAGCGCAGCACCTCGCCGTGAAAGGCCTCCGCGCGATAGAGGATGGCGGTGTCCGCCACCACGACGCCCAGACCCTCGATGCTGAGTTCGTGCGGATAGCCTAGACTTTGTAAAAAGCGCAGTCGCGCTTCCTGAGCCAGTCTTAGCACGGCGTCGTTGCCTAGGTGGCCGGCGTAGTTGATGTCTCCGATGCGGATATCGACGCGGGTTTCGAATGCGAAGCGCTCAGGCAGGACAATCTGGATTCTGGGCATGATGTGGGCTTTGGGCGAGTGGTTTGGCTGAGTTGTTTGTCTTAACCTGAGTCAACAGGGCAGCGGCTTGGTTTGATAGACTGCAAGTGTAAGGCAAATACAACAAGGAGCAGAGTCATGTATCAGCGCATATTCGTACCGGTGGATGATAGCGAGACCTCCAATCTGGCGTTGCAAGAAGCTTGCCATCTGGCCAAGGAGGTGGGCGCCAGTCTGAAGTTGGTGCATGTGGTGGATTTGGCCCAGTTCGGCTGGGGTGGGACTGAGTTTCTGGACGCGACCGAACTGCAAAAGTCGATCAAGCAGGCGGGAGAGCAGGTGCTGGGGCAGGCCGGGGCCAAGGCCAAGGAGTTGGGCGTGACGGCGGATTGCAAAATCCTGGAAAGCTGGGGAGATAAAATCGCCGCGGTGTTGGTGGACGACGCCAGCGCCTGGGGGGCAGATTTGATAGTGATGGGTACCCATGGTTGGAGCGGTTTGATGCATCTGCTGATGGGTAGCGTGGCGGAAGGCGTGCTTAAACTGGCGGACGTGCCGGTGTTGCTGGTGCGCAACCCCGGAGACTAGGCTGATGGCATGGCGGGCGCGCAGCTAGGGCGGGGTGCGGCGCGCCGTTGCTTGTCGGACAATCTTGAGGGTAAAAATAAAGCCAGCCGGCATTGCTGCGGGCTGGCTTTCCTCGCGGAAGAGGATCAAGCGGCGGTGATTTCCACGCTGCCGTCTTGGGCTTCCAGCTTGGTGCGAACCGCTTTGCGCAGGCTCTTGTACAGGTCCGGGTGGGTTTCCTTCAGGTACTCGACGATTTCGAAGTCTTCGCGGCGAACCTTGGACAGGTCGATCTGCTCTACGTGAACCAGGCGCAACAGTTCGCGCACCGGCTTGGGCATGTTGCGGCCACTTTCGTAACGGGAGCCGCCGGACTGGGTCACGCCGATGCGGCTCCAGAACTCTTGTTGGTTCAGGCCGAGCTTGCGGCGGATTTCACGCGGGTTGGGGATCTTTTCAAACAGTTTCATGAGTGTTCCTCTCAGTATCAAAGAATATTGGTTCTAATATTTTTTAGGTTTCGTGCCCTGCACCCTAAAAATAGCAAAAAAAATCCATCAGGAATAATTCTGATGCAAAAAAGTTAATGAAGTTCCGTTAAGTACCAACTTCGTTTTTTGCAATGTTAGTGGATTCTTATTGTCAAGGACAATGGGATTTGCAGGTCGAGACGCAAAAAGATACTGTGTGGTCGCTTTTTTGTAAAGCGTTTTGGCATTTGAGACTGAAAAAAAGGGGAGGGGCGGCGAGCCTGACCCCCGGCACTTGCGCTAAATAACTGTGGCTGCTTCCTTCCGGACCTGACCAGGTTCGCTATCGCGCAATGCGGGGAGACCCGCCTCAAGAGAAGACGCATTCTAACGACAAGCGGCCGTTTTGCCAAGCATGGCGTGCGTTTTTGTCGCGGGGACAGGGGCGGCGTCGGTTGCCGAAGCGTGACCGCGCAGGCAGACTGGGCGGCATCTATCTCAAAATACCGCGGCAAGCGTGGGAGTGTGTGATGACTCAATCAGCGCAAGAACTGTTGGCGGAACTGGTCCGCTTCGACACCACCAGCCGGCATTCCAATTTGCAGCTGATCGAATGGGTGCGAGCTTATCTGCTGAAACTGGGCGTGGAGTCGACCTTGACCTTTGACGACGATGGCGGCAAGGCCAATCTGTTCGCCCGCATCGGCGCGCCCGAATTGCCGTTGGTGGCCTTGTCCGGCCATAGCGACGTGGTGCCGGTGGATGGCCAGGTCTGGAGCAGCGATCCCTTCGTTTTGACCGACAAAGGAGATGGGCGGCTGCATGGCCGCGGCTCCGCCGACATGAAGGGCTTCATCGCCTGCGTGCTATCGCTGGCGCCCTGGTTCGCGGAGTTGGCCGCGCGCGGAGAATTAAGGCAGGGCATAGGCATCGCCCTGTCTTACGACGAGGAAGTCGGCTGCCTGGGCGTGGGGCGTCTGATAGACCGATTGGCGGCGGACGGGGTGAAGGTGTCCGGCTGCATCGTCGGCGAGCCCACCAGCATGCAGCCGGTGATCGCGCACAAGGGCATCGCCCATTTCCTGTGCAAGGTCCGCGGCCGCGCGGCGCATTCCTCGCTGACCCCACAGGGCGTCAACGCTATCGAGTTCGCAGCGCGATTGATTACTCATATTCGCAAGCTGGCCGACGCGGAGGCTTCGTTCGGTCATCGCCAGGCCTTATATGATGTGCCGTTCACCACCTTGCAGACCGGCACCATCCATGGCGGCACCGCTTGCAATATCGTGCCCAAGGATTGCGAGTTCATGTTCGAGTGCCGCTGGCTGCCGGGCGACGGACCTGAGCGTTTTGTCAGCTCCGTCCGTGACTACGCGGCCACCTTGCTGTTGGAGATGAAGGAGGTGGCACCGGAAGCGGAGATCGAGATTGAGCGGGTGGTGTACAGCCCGGCCTTCGAATCGTCGGAGAACAGCGAGGTGCGCCGCACTGTGGCGCGTTTGTGCGGCTGCGAGGGCGGCAAGGGCGTTGCCTACGCCACCGAGGCTGGCCTGTTCAGCGAGGCCGGCATCGCCTGCGTGGTGTTGGGGCCGGGCAACATCGAACAGGCTCACCGGCCTGATGAATACATCGAGATTGAACAACTGGAGCGGTGCGTGGCCTGGTTGCGGCGTTTAGGAGATGAGCTGGCGCAAAAGCCGTGAAGATTTTTTTGCGCTGATGGCCGAATAGCAGCAAAATCGCTGCCGGCGACAAGCCGAACACTCAAGTTGCCCGCCAGGGGGATCCCCTAGGCGGGCTTGTTTTATGGTGGCGTTAGAAGCTGCTCAACGTCCAGCCCAAAGGGGCGGCGAGCGTTGGCGCGGCGGTTGTCAGAAAGAAAAAATAAATGAGTCAGAACGTGGGATCTGTGCGGCAGGGAGGCGCGGCCAAGTCGCGAGACGGCTTCACCTCCAGCTTTGGCGTATTAGCTGCGACTCTCGGTTCCGCCGTGGGTCTCGGCAATATCTGGAAGTTTCCTTATCTGACCGGCACCAATGGCGGCGCCGGTTTTTTGGTGGTGTACGTGTTGGCCACATTGCTGGTGGGCCTGCCGGTGATGATCGCCGAGATCATGCTGGGTCGCAAAGCCAAGACCGACGCGGTGACGGCGCTGAAGACGCTGGCGCCCGCCGGCCAGCCGTGGTGGTTGATCAGCGCCTTCGGCGTGCTGGCCGCCTTCCTGATTATGGCTTTCTATTCGGAAGTGGCGGCCTGGGTATTCGCCTACGTGTTCAAATCCTTGGGCGGCGGCCTGTTGTCCAGCGACCCCAAGGCCACCTCGCAGGCGTTCAGCGCGCTGATTTCCGATCCGGTGCAGTCTTTGCTGTGGCAATGGCTGGTCTTGCTGTTGATCGGCGGTATTTTGCTGATGGGCGTGTCCAAGGGCATTGAGGCGGTGACCAAGAAGCTGATGCCCTTGTTGTTTCTGCTACTGTTGGTGATCGGCGCGCGCAGCCTGATGCTGCCCGGCGCGGCCAAAGGGTTGAACTTTCTGTTCACCCCCGATTTTTCCAAGATCAGCGGCGCGGTGGTGCTGACAGCGGTGGGTCTGGCCTTCTTCAAGCTGTCCATCGGCATGGGCACCATGATCACCTACGGCAGCTATTTTCGCGATGATCAAAACATCCCCGTCACCACATTCCGGGTGATGTGCGCGGATTTATTCGTTTCCATTCTGGCCGGCATCGCCATTTTCCCCGCCGTGTTCGCTTTCGGCTTCGAACCGGCGGCGGGGCCGTCGCTGTTATTCATCACCATTCCGGCGGTGTTCGCCAGCATGCCGCTGGGCAATGTGTTCATGGTGGCCTTCTTCGTGCTGGCCGCAATCGCGGCCACCGGCGCGATGTTGTCCATCCTGGAGGTGCCGGTGTCGGTGTTCAGCGAGCGCTTCGGCATCAGCCGCGTCAAGGCCACCGTGATCAATTTGCTGTTGCTGGCCTTGGTGGGCGCGGGCTGCGCCTTGTCCAACAGCACGCTGTCCGGCTTCAAGCCTTTCGGCATGACTTTGTTTGATCTGTTCGACTTTGTAACCTCTAACCTGCTGATGCCTTTGGGCGGCATCTTCCTTTGCCTGTTCGTTGGCTGGGTGTGGGGCTTTGAACGGCTGAAGCAGGCGTTGAGCAATGAGGGCAAGCTGAAGAACGAGGGTTTGTTGAAGGCGCTGTTCTTCGTGCTGCGCTATGTGTCGCCGCTGTTGATTCTGGTGGTGATGCTCAAGGGCCTGGGCGTGATCTGAGCCGCGGCTCACGCTGAGGTCTTTGTACGCCAAGCGGAACGCACATGAGAAGGAGCCGACAGGCTCCTTTTTCATTTTGCACAAGCGATCAGGGTTGGGCGACGTCGTCTTCCGGTATCACCACCGGCGGAGGCGTGAAGCCATTTATTTCTCGGGCGTTTTTTTCCAATAGCAGCACGATGCTGGTGTTGAGCGCGCCGAAAGCCCAGCTAACCAGGAAAAACACCGAATAGGCCGAAAGTTTGTCGTTGAACAGGATTTTGCCGTGCAGACTGAGCTCGGCCGGGTCGAAAATGGAAAAGAATACCCCAGTCGCCAAGATGGCGATGATGAAGGAGGGCCAGAACAGCAAGATACCTTTTTTCATGAGTCATGCTCCTGTGGCTGCCGCAACGGAATGCTTGGGTGGCTGGTGTCAGGGTAATGGCCGGGCGTCGCGCTGTCAAAGCGCTGCGGCGACGGATGGCGGCCCGGAGAAGGGCTCTCCATGTTAGACTGTGGCTATCCGGTTTTTCTTGTCCAGCCGGCCAGGGCGCGCGCTTTTGGCCGGTTGTTGCGTAAAGTAATGGAGCCTTGCATGACCTCTTCGATCTTCTCCGCCGTAGAACTGGCGCCGCGCGACCCTATCCTGGGCCTGAACGAAGCATTCAACGCCGATACCCGCACCACTAAGGTGAATCTGGGCGTCGGCGTTTATTCCGACGACAACGGCAAGATCCCGCTGCTGGCGGCGGTGAAGGCCGCGGAGAAAGCTCGTCTCGAAACCATGCCGCCTCGCGGCTACCAGCCGATCGAAGGCGCTCAGGCTTACGACAGCGCGGTGCAGAACCTGTTGTTCGGCGCGGACAGCGAGTTGATCAAGGCGGGGCAGGTAGTGACCGCTCAGGCCTTGGGCGGCACCGGCGCCTTGAAAATCGGCGCGGACTTTCTGAAGCGTCTGAATCGGGAGGCCAAGGTCTACATCAGCAACCCTAGCTGGGAAAACCACCGCGCGCTGTTTGAGTCCGCTGGTTTCGAAGTGGAAAACTACCCGTATTACGACGCGGCCACCCGCGGCGTCGATTTCGACGGCATGCGCGCTTTTCTGGCGCAACTGCCGGCAGGTTCCGTGATCGTACTGCACGCCTGCTGCCACAATCCCACCGGCGCCGACCTGTCCGACGCGCAATGGGCCGAGGTGGTGCAAGTTTGCCGCGAACGCGGCCTGGTGCCCTTCCTGGACATGGCTTACCAAGGCTTTGCCGACGGCATCGACGCCGATGCCGTGGCCGTGCGCCTGTTCTCGGCCTCCGGCCTGCAGTTCTTCGTGTCCAGCTCCTTCTCCAAGAGCTTCTCGCTGTACGGCGAGCGCGTGGGCGCTTTGTCCATCGTCACCGCCGGCAAGGAAGAGTCCGCGCGCGTGCTGTCCCAGCTGAAGCGCGTGATCCGCACCAACTATTCCAACCCGCCGATTCATGGCGGCGCGGTGGTGGCCGCGGTGCTGTCCAATCCGGAACTGCGCCAGCTGTGGGAAGACGAGCTGGCCGGCATGCGCGATCGCATTCGCGCGATGCGCGTGGGCTTGGTCGAGGCGATCAAGGCCGAAGGCGTGGCTCAGGACTTTTCCTTTGTCGCCCAGCAGCGCGGCATGTTCTCTTATACCGGCCTGAGCGCGGCCCAAGTGGAGCGCCTGCGCGCCGACTTCGGCATCTACGCCGTGTCCACCGGCCGCATCTGTCTGGCGGCGTTGAACAACAAGAACCTGGCCTATGTGGCTTCCGCCATCGCTCAGGTGGTGAAGGCGGGCTAAGCCTGGCCGGTTTTGATGTCAAGCATCGCCAAAGCCCCGCAAGTCGGGGCTTTTTTTCAATCGGCCGATCGCCGGCCGTAGTCAAGGAGCAGATTCATGCAATTGCACAGCCGCAGCTTTCAAGACGGGGAACGCATTCCGGGCCGCCTGGCCTTCTGCGTGCCGGACGCGGGCAGCCATGTCGCGCTGTCCGACAACCTCAACCCGCATCTGACCTGGAGCGGAGCGCCGGCGGGGACGCGCTCGTTCGCGCTGATTTGCCATGATCCGGACGTGCCGTCGCGCGGAGACGACGTCAACCAAGAGGAGAGGGAAGTGCCTGCGGATCTGCCGCGAGTGGACTTCTATCACTGGCTGCTGTTGGACATCCCCGCTGGACAGGACGAAATCGCCGAGGGCGGCCACAGCGCGGGCGTGAGCGCGCGCGGCAAGAGCGGCCCAGGGGCCCCGGGCGGTTTGCGTCACGGCGTCAACGACTACACCGGCTGGTTCGCCGGCGACGCGGCGATGGCGGGGGACTATTACGGCTACGACGGCCCATGCCCGCCGTGGAACGACAGCTTGGAGCACCGCTATGTCTTCACCGTGTACGCTTTGGATGTGGCCAGCCTGCCGGTGGTCGGGGCGTTGACGCCGGCCAACATCATGGCGGCTATCGACGGCCATGTGCTGGCGTCGGCAAGCCTGACCGGGCGCTATACGCTGAATCCGCGTTTGCTGTAACCGTCTCGCAATGTAAAGAAGTGGCAAAAAGGACAGTTTGTCTCTCTCCCAAGGCAGAGGCCTCTGGCAAGGGATTGCAGTGGGCTAATAAAATGCAGCATGATGTTGCGGCGTTTACCGTCTTCGCGGCTGATTTGGTTAGGCGGCCACGCCCATGCGGTGCTTTGAACCGCAGTCCGCCAAAAGCGGCAAACGATAACAACATCAAAGGGGATTAACTGTCATGGTTGCAAACACTGTTAAAGACAAGCTGCCGGCCGCCGTATTGGCGACGGGGGCTTTTGACGCGGACGATGCCGATGTGCGCAACAATCTGGGGCTGATGGGTTTGTTGGATGTGAATTCCGGTGATGGCCGCTATCGCCTGACCGCAACGCTGGAGCCGGAGGTCGAAGGCGTGGACAATGTTCAGGCCTGGGTCTTGGAAATGGAGCTTGTGACTTTGGCCACTGGGCAGGTTCTGCGTTGCAAACAGGCCGGCGTCGCCTACGCCGGACCGACGCCGGGCAGCCATCTGCGCCGCCTATTGGCCAACGGTCAACTGCAGGGGTATTTACAACTGGCCGCCTAACCCGGTTTCGCCGTCAGCAGGAAATAAGCCGCCGCGTCACGCCGCGGCTTAATTTTTTTCTCCGCCGGGTATTCATCGTCTACGAGCGCCTGCCGCGAACACTATAAAAAACGGTACAATCGCCGCAGTCGAGCCGACATCGGGTTCGGGCTTGGCCGTTAATTTTCGACATCGTCAGAGGTTGTGAACTGTGTGGTTTGTGCTGTGTGTGCTGCTGTTGATGCTGGGTGCGTTGGCTTGGCTGGTGTATACCGGCCGTGTCGTCTTGTCCGAATGGACCCAAAAGCTGGATCGCTTGTTGGGCATGTCGCCGCCGGAGCGCCATGAGCCGGACTACTTCGCTGAGGAGGCCGACGCCGGGCTGAGCGCAGCGGAGCCCGGGGCCGGGCAGCGAACCGAACCAACGGCATCCCGCGACGCGGCTTCCGCCGCCGAACCGGGGCCGACAAGCCCCGCCGCGCCGCAGCCTGCCCCTGAGGGTGAAGCGCCGCTGGCCGCGCCCGAGCGTGAAACCATCGTGCTGCCGAAACGACAGGCTGCGCCACCTCAAGCCAAGTCCGAGCTGCCTACGCTGGAACTGTCCCGCGAATACCGCAAGCGCGTGCGCCAGCCGTCGGCCGAGCAAGAACAGGCCAAGGATCTGCCGGTGATTGGCTTGCATGAGCTGCAGCATAATTTGCAGTCGGACTATCGCCGTCGTCAGGCCTCCCGGGTGCTGACGCAGAACATCAAGGCGCAGGGTGCGTCCGCCTTGCCGATGATCGAGCCCAGCGAAGTGCGCGAGCAGTTGCGCCACATTCATTCCAAGCGCGGCAAAACCATGGCTGCGCCCCTTCCTGCCGCCATGCGTCCGCTGACCGTCAAGCCGCAGGAGGAGATGGAGCCGCAAATCGTGCCGCCTCCCGTGGTGCGGCATGAGTTGCCAGCCAGCGCGCGGCCGGCTCAACACGGCTGGCTGGCGCCGGCGCGGCCGTCGGCGCCGCCGGCTGAGCCGGAGGTCGTCGCCTTTGTCCAGGCTTCCGATGGTCTTGACGCGCCGGCTGAGCCGGAAATCGCCGCCGCTGTCGACGCGTCCGATAGGCTTGCGGAGATGCCGGTGGAACTTGAGGCGGCTGCGGGCGCGCCGGATGCGATGTTCTCGGAACCAGAGGTCTTTGCTGACTCCGTGTTCGAGGCGTCGTCGGAGCCTGAAGTCGCCGCTGCTGTCGATTTGCCCGCGCCAACACCTGCGGCGCCCGACATTGCCGTTTTAGCTGCGTCGCTAGCGCGTCTGTCCGAGCCGTCGCCGGCTTTCATGGCGACAAGAGCGCCGGACCCCGTCTCCTCTGAGGCGGATGCGCCGCACATCGCGGAGCCGGCGCCGTGGCGCTGGCCACAGACCCGTTCGGTGTTGGTGCAGGAGGAGGAAAAGCCGGCCGTGGTGCAGCGCGAAAGTGTGCCGGCGGAGCCGCCGTCGGTGGCCGCCGCGGCGCAGCAGCTTGCCGCCAAGCCGCTGCCTTGGGTTTTGATCGACGCTCCCGTCGCCGCGACGGACGAAGCGTCGGCGGAGAAGGGGCTGCCTTGGGACGCCGCGCCTGAGCCCGACAGCTGGGCGCAACAGGCGCAGCAGCAGGTGGAGCGGGCCGCCGAGCCGGCGCCGCCCAAGCCGCGGCCGGTATACGACGATTACGGCTTGCCGGGGCTGGATTTGCTGCGCCCGGCGGACGAGGCGACGGTAACTTGCTCGGAAGAGGAGCTGCTGGAGCGGGGCATCGTCATCGAGGAAAAACTGGCCGAGTTCAAGGTCAAGGTCAGCGTGGTGGACGCCTACGCCGGCCCGGTGATCACCCGCTACGAAGTGGAGCCGGCGGTGGGCGTGCGCGGCAATCAGGTGGTCAATCTGATGAAGGATTTGTCGCGCGCGCTGGGCCTGGCGGCGATCCGGGTGGTGGAAACCATACCGGGCAAAACTTGCATGGGTTTGGAACTGCCCAATCCCAAGCGTCAGATGATCCGCTTGTCCGAAATATTCTCCTCCGAGGTGTTCCAGCAACCGCGATCGCGTTTGACCCTGGCGCTGGGCAAGGACATCACCGGCCAGCCGGTGGCGATGGACTTGGCCAAGGCGCCGCACCTGCTGGTGGCCGGCACCACCGGCTCCGGCAAATCGGTGGGCGTCAACGCGATGATTCTGTCCATGCTCTACAAGGCGCGGCCGGATGAAGTGCGCTTCATCATGATCGATCCCAAGATGCTGGAGCTGTCGGTGTACAACGACATCCCGCACTTGCTGGCGCCAGTGGTCACAGATATGAAGCTGGCCGCCAACGCGCTGAATTGGTGCGTGGGCGAGATGGAGCGTCGTTACCGGCTGATGAGCGCGCTGGGCGTGCGCAATCTGGCCGGCTACAACGACAAGGTGAGCGAGGCCGAGGCCATGGGCCAGCGCATCGGCAATCCGTTCAGCCTGACGCCGGAAACGCCGGAGCCCTTGGAGGCGCTGCCCTTCATCGTAGTGGTGGTGGACGAGTTCGCCGATTTGATGATGGTGGCTGGCAAGAAGATCGAGGAATTGATCGCGCGCTTGGCGCAGAAGGCGCGCGCCGCCGGCATCCACTTGATCCTGGCCACCCAGCGGCCGTCGGTGGACGTGATCACTGGCCTGATCAAGGCCAATATCCCGACGCGGATCGCCTTCCAGGTGTCCAGCAAGGTGGACAGCCGCACCATTCTGGATCAGATGGGCGCGGAAAGTCTGCTGGGCCAGGGCGATATGCTGTTCCTGCCGCCGGGCACCGGCTATCCGCAGCGCGTGCACGGCGCCTTCGTCACCGACGACGAGGTGCATGCCATCGTCGAGCATCTGAAGCAGTTTGGCGAGCCGGATTATGTGGAGGGGTTGCTGACTGGCGAGAGCGAGGCGGAGGAGGAGTCCGCCGCGGCTACGGCCAAGGCGCAGGCGGCCAGCGAGAGTGATCCGTTGTACGACGAGGCGGTGGAAATCGTGATGCGCACTCGCAAGCCGTCGATTTCCTCTGTGCAGCGCCATCTGCGCATAGGCTATAACCGCGCCGCGCGCCTGATTGAAGAAATGGAAGCCGCAGGCATCATCAGCCCGATGGAAAGCAACGGCAACCGGACGGTGCTGGTGCCGCAGCGCGAGCTGTGAAAATCGCTTTACGATCTCCTGCGCTTCGTGATGCTCATTACCGTATGAGCATTTCGCTTTCAAGGTAAGCACGTTCTGAGTGGTTTGCCGTCATAATGAAAAAGCGCGCCGCTTGCGGCGCGCTTTTTCATTTCTTCTGGTTTGGGCGGGGGTCAGCGACGGCGCTGGTCCTGATCGTTGCGAATACGGATCGGAGCCAGTTGGTCCTGGTCTTCCACCGGGCCGCTCAACATCTTGGCAACGACGACCACAGCGGCGATGAGGGCGAATAAAAGCAAAATTTCCATGGCATGGCTCCCCGAGGCTTGACTACAAAATATTGATGATGACGATTGCCGGCGAACAGGCCTGGAAGCAAAGTCGTCTATGGCGGCCCCCTGTGATTTCATTCTGGAACACAAGCCGCCGCAAGCTCAAGTAATAATTTGTGTCGGAAAGTTAAATTTCAAGACGCGCTGCGCTTTAGCGCGCGCATCGCCTGATCGATGCCCTGCAGCGTCAACCCGTACATGCGTCCGGACATCAGCTGGCGCAGCATGTGCAGCGACTGGGTGTAGTCCCAGTGTGCCTCCGGCACCGGGTTGAGCCAGGCGGCGTGCTTGAAGTGGCCAAGCAGGCGGCGCAGCCAGATTTCGCCGGCTTCCTGGTTCATGTGTTCGACGCTGCCGCCGGGGTAACTGATTTCATAGGGGCTCATGGTGGCGTCGCCGACGATGATTAGCTTGTAATCGGCGCCGAAAGTGTGAATCAGATCCCAGGTGGGAAAGGTCTGGGTGTGACGGCGGGCGTTGTCCTTCCACACGGACTCGTAGACGCAGTTGTGGAAGTAGAAATACTCCAGATGCTTGAACTCGGACTTCACTGCCGAGAACAATTCCTCGCAGGCCTTGACGTGATCATCCATCGAGCCGCCGATGTCGAACAGCACCAGCACCTTGACTGCGTTGCGCAGTTCGCGCTGCATGCGCAGGTCCAACATGCCGGCCTTGCTCGCGGTGGCGGCGATGGTGGCGTCCAAATCCAGCACTTCTTCTGCGCCGTCGCGGGCGAACTCGCGCAGCCGGCGCAGCGCGATCTTGAGATTGCGAGTGCCCAGTTCGACCGAGTCGTCGAAATTGCGGAATTCGCGTTGATCCCATACCTTCACCGCGCGACGGTGGCGCGATTCATGTTGACCGATGCGGATGCCGGCCGGATTGTAGCCGAAGGCGCCGAAAGGGCTGGTGCCGCCGGTGCCTATCCATTTATTGCCGCCCTGGTGCCGCTCCTGCTGTTCTTGCAGCCGCTGGCGCAGGGTGTTCATCAATTGCTCCCAGCCCTGCGCTTCCAGCCGGCGCTTGTCCTCTTCGGACAAGTGCTTCTCCACCTGTTTGCGCAGCCAGTCCTCCGGGATGCCGGTTTTCAGCTCGTTCAGCGTATGCGACAGGCCTTTGAAGTGCTTGCCGAACACTTGATCGAAGCGGTCGAAGTGTTTTTCATCCTTGATTAGCGCGGTGCGCGCCAGGTAGTAGAACGCGTCCACATCGCCGAAGGCGACGCGTTTTTGCAGCGCTTCCAGCAAGGTGAGGAATTCTTTCAGCGTGACCGGCAGGCCGGCGTCGCGCAGGGCGTAAAAAAAATCAATCAACATGGCGCGGCTAGAGGGTGACAGCGTGGGTGGGCGATGATATTCTTGTTTTAGAGCTGTGGCTCTAAACAATCGTTCGGATACTGCTATCCTAAGGATAATACAATGAATGCCGCCGCCATGCCCATTTGCCGGGATGATCTTCTGCAAGCGGAGTTTTCCCGCTTGCACCGCCTCAGCCGGGCCTCAGCGTTTCCGCCGCTGGGGCTGCGCCAGGATTGGCTTAAACGCCTGGAGAGCATGTTGCAGGACAATCGTCAGGCTTTCGTCGACGCGATCAGTCAAGACTTCGGCCATCGCAGCGCGGTGGAAACCCGGTTGGCCGAGTTGTTCCCCTCGCTGGAGGCCATACGTTACGCGCGCCGACGGCTGCGTCGCTGGATGCGGCCGGAGCGGCGCGGAGTGTCGCTGTGGTTCCAACCGGCCGGCAATTGCGTGATGCCGCAGCCCTTGGGCGTTATCGGCGTGGTGGTGCCGTGGAACTATCCCTTGTTCCTGGCGCTGGGGCCGGTGGTGTCCGCGCTGGCGGCGGGCAACCGGGTCATGGTGAAGATGTCGGAATACACGCCGGCTACCGGCGCGCTGTTGCAGCGTCTGGCCGCGCGCTATCTGGGGCCCGACGTGATGGCCGTGGTCAACGGAGACGCCGAACTGGCGCAGGATTTCACCAGGCTGCCTTTCGACCATTTGTTCTTCACCGGTTCAACTTCGGTGGGCCGTCATGTGATGCGCGCGGCGGCGGAGAACCTGACGCCGGTGACGCTGGAGTTGGGCGGAAAATCGCCGGTGATCGTCGCTCGGGGCGTCGATTTGCGCCATGCGGCGGAGGCCATCGTCGCCGGCAAGATGTTGAACGCCGGCCAAACCTGCGTGGCGCCGGACTATGTGCTGGTCAACGACAAGGACCGAGAGGCCCTGCTGGAAGAGTTGCGGCGCGCGGCGCGCCGGGCGTATCCAAGTTTGGCGGACAATCCCGATTACAGCGCCATCATCAACGAGCGCCATTGCCAGCGTCTGCTGCAATGGCTGGAAGAGGCGCGCGCGGCCGGCGCCGAGGTGGAACAGATCAACCCGGCGGCGGAGGACTGGCGGCCCAGCCGCAAATTTCCGCTAACCCTGGTGCAGGGCTGCCCGGAGGACGCGACTTTGTTGCGGGAGGAGATTTTCGGGCCGATTCTGCCGGTGCTGAGCTACGACAAATTCGACGAGGCGCTGGCCTACGTCAACGCGCGGCCGCGGCCGCTGGCCTTGTATCTGTTCGACAGGGATACGCTGCGCATCGAGAAAACCTTGCGCGAAACCGTGTCGGGCGGGGTGGCGATCAACGACATCGCCCTGCAGGTGGTGCAGGAGGACTTGCCTTTCGGCGGCGTCGGTCCGTCCGGCATGGGGCATTGCCACGCCAAGGAGGGTTTCATGGCGTTTTCCAAGCTCAAGCCGGTGTTCCGGCAAAGCCGCTGGGCCGGCACCGCCTTGACGCGCGCGCCTTACGGGGCCGGCGTGGAGAGGTTGTTGAAATGGATGTTGCGCTGAGATGCTGAGCCGTCGTCAGTTGCTCAAAACCGGCCTGGGCGGCGCCGCGGCTTTGGCGCTGGCCACCTTGCTAGCCTCGCCGCAGCCGGAAGGCCCGGTGGAAGACTGGGCCGCGTCCTTGAAATTACGTGCCTTGACGCCGCGAGACGCTCAGTTGCTGGCGGCGATTGCCCCTGCCGTCTTGGGCCCGGGCATCGCGCCGCCAGAGGACGTGGTGCGTGGCGTGGATCGTGCGGTAGCCGGCTTGCTGCCGGCCATGCGGGCCGAGCTGCGTCAGTTGCTGGATCTGCTCGGCAACCCTTGGGGGCGACGCTGGATCGCCGGCGTGGCTACGCCGTGGAGGCAAGCGTCGGCCGAGGACGTCGCCGCCTTTCTGCAGCGCTGGCGAGGCAGCGCGTTTCCCCTGTTGCGCAGCGGCTACCAGGCCTTGCACCAATTGTTGAACGCGGCCTGGTACGGCAATCCGGCTAGCTGGCCGGCGCTGGGCTATCGTCAGCCGGCGGCGGTGATGGAGATGCTGCCGTGAGCCGCGCGACGATACCCGATCCGGTGGCGGCCGGCGTCGCCGCGGGTTGGAAGACGCTGGACGGCGCGACCTTGCCCGATCTGGAGTTGCGGGCGGACGTGGTGATTGTCGGCAGCGGGGCCGGCGGGGGCATGGCAGCCGAGCAATTAGCCGCGGCCGGGCTGGACGTATTGCTGCTGGAAGAAGGCGGTTTGTACAGCTCGCGAGATTTCCGCCTGCTGGAAGCCAAGGCCTATCCTGAGCTGTATCAGGAGTCCGCCTGTCGCAAAACGGCGGACAAGGGGATTTCCATCTTGCAGGGGAAGGCCGTTGGGGGGAGTACCGTGGTGAACTGGACCAGCTCCTTCCGCACGCCGCCGGACACCTTGAGCTGGTGGCGGGACCGGCACCGCTTGGGCGGCGTCAGCGAGGAGGCGATGCGGCCGTGGTTCGAGCAGGCCGAGGCGAGGTTGGGCGTTGCCGACTGGCTGCCGGATCCGAATCCCAACAACGCGGCGCTTGCTCGTGGTTGCGAGGCCTTGGGCATTGCCCATAAGCGCATCCGCCGCAATGTTCGCGGTTGCTGGAATCTGGGCTATTGCGGCATGGGCTGCCCCACCAACGCCAAGCAGTCGATGCTAGTGACGACGATCCCGGCGGCTTTGGAGCACGGGGCCAGGCTGATCAGCCGCGCTCGGGTCGACCGCTTGCGCGCCAATGCAGGCAGGACTCGGCTGGAGGGGCTGGAAGGGCGCTTTCTGGCGGCGGACGGGGTGGGCGAAACCGGTCGTCGTTTCAAGGTGACGGCGGCTCAGGTGGTGCTGGCTGCCGGCGCCATCGGTTCGCCGGCCATCCTGCTGCGCAGCGGCCTGATCGATCCGGGAGGGCATACCGGGGCGCGGACCTTTCTACACCCGGTGCTGCTGTCCGCGGCGCTTATGCCTGAGCCGGTAGAGCCGTTCAACGGGGCGCCGCAGACGGTGTACAGCGACTACTTCATGCATGAGCATGCTTTGGACGGCCCCTTGGGCTACAAGCTGGAAGTGCCGCCCATCCACCCCTTGCTGGCCAGCATCACTTTTCCCGGTTTCGGCGCGGCGCAATCGGCTTTGCTGCGTCGCTTGCCGCATATGCACGCGACGCTGGCCTTGTTGCGGGACGGCTTCCATACGGAAAGCCGCGGCGGCCAGGTGCGCTTGCGAGGCGACGGCTCGCCGGAGCTGGACTATCCCTTGAACGAGGTGGTATGGGAGGGCGCGCGCCGCGCCTGGTTGAGCATGGCCGAGATCCAGTTCGCGGCCGGCGCGCGACAGGTGCTGACGGTGCACGAGCAGGCCGGCCTGGCCCGCAGTTGGAGCGAGGCTCGGACAATGATAGCGGGGCTGGCGCTCAAGCCCTTGCTGGCCAAGGTGGTCAGCGCTCATGTGATGGGCGGGCTGGCGATGTCGGGAGACGCCGAGTCCGGGGTAGTGGACGAGTGGGGGAGGCATTGGCAGCTGGGCAATCTGACCGTGGTGGACGGCTCGGTGTTTCCCAGCAGCGTCGGCGCTAATCCGCAGCTGTCCGTCTACGCTTTCGCGCTGCGTTCAGTGGCGGCGCTATTGCAACGCATGCGGGCGGCGGGGGGCTGAGAAGCGGAGAGGCAAGAAAAAAGGGACCGCGAGGTCCCTTTTTGCGCGACGCTGCCAGGCAGCGGCGAATCAGGCGAAGTTCTTGGCGACGAAGTCCCAGTTCACCAGCTTCCAGAAGCTGTCCATATAGTTCGGGCGGCTGTTGCGGTAATCGATATAATACGCGTGCTCCCACACATCACAGGTCAGCAGCGGCTTTTTGTCGGTGGTCAGCGGGGTGGCGGCGTTGCTGGTGGATACCAGGTCCAGCGAGCCGTCGGTGTTCTTCACCAGCCAGGCCCAGCCGGAGCCGAAGGTGCCGATGGCGGTTTGGGTGAAGGCTTTCTTGAATTCGTCGTAGGAACCCCATTTGGCGTTGATGGCGTCGGCCAGCGCGCCTGCGGGCTTGCGCTCTTCGCCGGCGTTGGGGGCGAAGCCCAGCCAGTAGAAGGTGTGGTTCCATACTTGGGCCGCGTTGTTGAAAATGCCGCCGGAGGATTTCTTCACGATCTCTTCCAGGGAGGCGTTTTCAAACTCGGTGCCCTTGATCAGGTTGTTCAGGTTGGTGATGTAGGTCTGATGATGCTTGCCGTAGTGGAATTCCAGGGTTTCCTTGGAAATGTGCGGGGCAAGCGCGTCCAGCGCGTACGGCAGTTCCGGCAGTTTGTGTTCCATTATGCTCTCCTTGTTGAGAAAGTAAGCCGCATAAGCGGATGCTTTAGCCGCAAGTTTACTGGATTAAGCCGTTGGTCGCCAATAGTTGACTAAAAAAGTAAAGTAAGGATGAACGCCATTGCAGTATGATGTTATTGTCATCGGCGCCGGCGCCGCCGGCCTGATGTGCGCGGCCACGGCCGGCCAGCGCGGCCGCCGCGTATTATTGCTGGACCATGCGCGTAAGCTGGCGGAGAAGATTCGCATTTCAGGCGGCGGCCGCTGCAATTTCACTAATCTCCACGCCCGTTTCGACTGTTATCTGTCGGCCAATCCCCATTTTTGTCGCTCGGCGCTGGCGCAGTACACACCTCAGGATTTTATCGCCATGGTGGAGCGCCACGGCATTGGCTATCACGAGAAGAAGCTGGGCCAGTTGTTTTGCGACGACGGCAGCGAGCGCATCATCGCGATGCTGGACGAGGAGTGCCGGCTGGGCGGGGTGGATAGGCGGATGGAGACGCAGATTCTGAAAGTGAGCCGAGAAGCGGACGGTTTCGCGCTGGACACCGGCGCCGGCGGTTTCCGCGCGACCTCGCTGGTGGTGGCGACCGGCGGTTTGTCGATTCCGCAGATCGGCGCGACGCCATTCGGCTACCAGTTGGCCGAGCAGTTCGGCCTGGAACTGACGCCTCTGACGCCGGCCCTGGTGCCGCTGACCTTCCACGTGGAGGACGCGGAAGCGTTTGCGCCGCTGGCCGGTGTGTCCTTGGAGGTGGAGGCGCGCGCCGGCAAGGGCCGCTTCCGCGAGAACGTGTTGTTCACCCACAAGGGCGTGTCCGGCCCGGCCATCCTGCAAGCGTCGTCTTATTGGCAGCCCGGCATGGCCCTGGAACTGGATTTGCTGCCGGACGCGGACGCGGCGGCCTGGCTGGAGCAAAAGGCCGGCAGCGAGCAGCTTATCGCCAACGCGCTGGCTGAGTTCGGCTGGCCCAAGCGCTTCGCCGAGGCCTGGCTTGAGCGCGAGGGCTGCAATAAGCGGCTGAAGGACTTGTCGCCCAAGCAGCGTCAGCAGCTGGCCGAGCGCTTGCACGGCTGGCGGGTCAAGCCCAACGGCACCCAAGGCTATAAAAAGGCCGAGGTGACGCTGGGCGGGGTGTCGACCAAGGCGCTGTCATCCAAGACCATGATGGCCAACGCGGTGCCCGGCCTGTTCTTCATCGGCGAGGTGGTGGACGTCACCGGCTGGCTGGGCGGCTACAATTTCCAGTGGGCCTGGTCGTCAGGCTATGTGGCCGGGATGCATTGCTGATCTTGGAGCCTGTTTATGATCTCGTGAGCCAAGGCGAGACAAGGCGAAAACGGCTGAAAAAGCGGAGTGTACATACGGTACATGAGCATTTTGGAGATATTTTCAACGCCGTATCGCCGACGCGTAGCAGATCGTAAACAGGTTCTTAGTCCGCCGCCAGGAACCACACGTTCTGGATCTTGCCGTCGATGATTTCATAGACGGCCGCCACTTCGAAGGGCTGCTCGGCCACGCCGCTGACGCGTTCGTGGTCTATCACCTTGTTGCCGAACTCGATGCGCTTGACCAGCTCCGCGTGCAAGCCGGGGAGGGCAAAGCGCTGGGTGGCGTAGAAATCGCCAAGCGCGGCCTTGCCTTGCAAGCTGGCTTCCGCGCCGGGCAGCCGGTACACCGTCACGTCGTCGGCGTAGACGGCGAGAAAGGCTTCCAACTGGCGTTGGTTGTAGGCGTCGAGTTGCTGTTGGACGAGGGCGGCGGGCGTCATGGCGGCTCCTGTGGAATGAGCTTTCGATGCTGGAGCCGCGCGGGGCGCTTGTCAACGCATGCTCAGCGAGTGGCGGTTTCGGGTTAAAATCTGGTTTTGCCTGATCCAGGCTTGCTTTATTCGCGCGGCCAGGCCGCGCCATCACTCCGAGTCTACATGACTGAATCGTACGAAAATTTTGACAGCGAGATGGCGGCGATTCGCACGCCGCCTCATTCGATTGAAGCCGAACAATCGGTGCTGGGCGGCTTGTTGCTGGACAACAGCGCCTGGGACAAGATCGCCGACGTGGTGTCCGAGGCGGACTTTTACCGCCATGACCACCGACTGATCTACAAGCATGTGGCCAGGCTGGTGGAGCTGGCGCGACCTGCCGACGTGGTTACCGTTTCCGAGAGCCTGGACAAGAACGGCGAGCTGGGCAATGTCGGCGGCTTGTCCTACCTGGCCACGCTGGCACAGAACACGCCGTCCGCGGCCAATATCCGCCGCTACGCCGAGATCGTGCGCGAGCGCTCCATCATGCGCCAGCTGGCGCTGGTGGGCACCGAGATTGTCGAAGCCGCTTATGCGCCGATGGGGCGCGACGCCTCGCAACTGCTGGACGAGGCCGAGGGCAAAGTGTTCCAGATCGCCGAATCCACCGCCAAATCCAAGCAGGGCTTCCTGGAAATGCCGGGCCTGCTGAAGGAGGTGGTGGAGCGCATCGACATGCTCTACAGCCGAGAGAACCCGGACGAGGTCACCGGCGTGCCCACCGGCTTCATCGATCTGGACGCCAAGACCTCAGGCCTGCAAGCGGGCGATCTGATCATCGTCGCCGGCCGTCCGTCCATGGGCAAGACCGCGTTCTCGATGAATATCGCCGAGCACGTGGCGGTGGAGCAGCATTTGCCGGTGGCGGTGTTTTCCATGGAGATGGGCGGCACG
Organism: Chromobacterium haemolyticum; assembly: GCF_002081825.1. GTDB lineage: Bacteria > Pseudomonadota > Gammaproteobacteria > Burkholderiales > Chromobacteriaceae > Chromobacterium > Chromobacterium fluminis. The sequence goes on from NZ_MUKU01000014.1 coordinate 24,313, forward strand.
CAGCTGGTGATGCGTATGCTGGGTTCGGTGGGGCGGCTGGATCAGCACACGCTGCGCACCGGCAAGCTGGGCGACGACGACTGGCAGAAGCTGACTTACGCGATAGGCAAGCTGTCCGAGGCGCCAATGTACATCGACGAAACCGCGGCGCTGACCGCGCTGGAAGTGCGCGCCCGCGCGCGCCGGCTGGCGCGCCAGCACGGCGGCAAGCTGGGTCTGATTGTGATCGACTACTTGCAGCTGATGTCGGGCTCGGGCCGCGGAGACAACCGCACCGCCGAGCTGGGCGAGATTTCGCGCGGCCTGAAAGGCCTGGCCAAGGAGCTGCAGGTGCCGGTGATCGCGCTGTCCCAGCTGTCCCGGGCGGTGGAGCAGCGTCCCAATAAGCGGCCGATGATGTCGGACTTGCGGGAATCCGGCGCGATTGAGCAGGATGCCGACTTGATCGTCTTCATGTACCGGGAAGAGTATTACAACCCGGAGAACCAGGAAGTGAAGGGCCTGGCCGAGGCCATCATCGGCAAGCACCGTAACGGTCCCACCGGCGCGGTGCGGCTGGCCTTCGTCGGCAAGTACGCCAAGTTCGACAATGCCGCCACGCTGGGCGTCAGCGGTTGGGCGGACAGCGACTCCTAAGAACCTGTTTACGATCTGCTGCGCGTCGGCGATACGGCGTTGAAAATGGTTTCGAAATGCTCATGTACCGTCTGTACACTCCGCTTTCTCAACCGTTTTCGCCTTGTCTCGCCTTAGCTCGCGAGATCGTAAACACGTTCTAAGATGGTTCTGTGAGCATACGAGGCATTCCATGAGCTTTTTCGACAAGCATGTATTCATCTGCTGTAATCAGCGCGCCGGCTGCGAGGATTGCTGCAACAATCACGGTTCCAGCGAACTGTTGGGCTATATGAAAGACAAGGTCAAGGCGCTGGGCCTGGCCGGCGAGGGCAAGATCCGCGTCAACAAGGCGGGCTGTCTTGGGCGCTGCGACGACGGTCCGGTGATGGTGGTGTACCCGGAGGAGACTTGGTACACCTTCGTCGATAAGGAAGATATCGACGAAATCGTCGCCGAGCACATGGTGGGCGGGCGCGTGGTGGAAAGGTTGAAGATCTGATGTTGAAGGCAATGAACAAGCAAGTGGTGGCCGGTCCGGCCGGCGGCTTGGAAACCATCGTGGTGTCGGCTCAGGGCGAGGCGCGCGGCATCGCGGTGATCTGCCATCCCAACCCGCTGCAGGGTGGCAGCAACACCAACAAGGTGGTGCAGACCGCGGCCAAGGCCTTGTCGCAGCTGGGCTATGTCTGCTATTGCCCGAATCTGCGCGGCGTGGGCGACAGCGAGGGGCAGCACGATTTCGGCTTGGGCGAGGTGGAGGATGTGATTGCGGTGGTGGAACACGCGCGCCGCGAGCAGGGCGATTTGCCGCTGGCGCTGGCGGGCTTTTCCTTTGGCGGCTTCGTCGCCGCGCGCACCCGCGCGCGCATTGAGGCGGATAAATTGCTGCTGATGGGCGTGGCGGTGGGCAAGTACGAGACCCCTACGCCGGAAGTGCCGGCCGACACGTTGCTGATTCACGGCGAGGAGGATGAGGTGATTCCGCTGTCCGCGGTGATGGATTGGGCCCGACCGCAAGGCTTGCCGGTAGTGGTGTTTCCCGGCGCAGGCCATTTCTTCCATGGCCGGCTGGTGCAGCTGGCGCAGACGATTCAACGCTGCTGGTGAGGCGTCTTCAGGCTCCGGCGCAAAAAAACCGGTCATCCATGCGATGGCCGGTTTTTTTTATCAGCGGTGCAGTTCGCCCGCGGCTTCTGGCTGGAACGTGATCTCCAGCACCTTCAGGCGGATGCTGCCGGCCGGGGTTGGCCAGTCAATGCTTTGGCCGACGGACAGGCCCAGCAAGGCGGCGCCGATGGGCGCCAGTACCGAGATCTTGCCCTGTTCGCTGTCCGCTTCGCGGGGGTAGACCAGGGTCAGGGTTTTTTCCTGGGCGTTGTCGAGCTGGACCCGCGCGCAGCTGTTCATGGTGATGATGCCGGCGGGCATGGCGGAGGGCTCCACCACATCGGCGCGCTCCAGCTCGGCTTCCAGCGCGGCCGCGGTGGGGTGGCCGCTCTCGCAATCCTCCAGCAGCGCGGCGATGCGCTCATAGTCCAAAGAGGACACCGTGATGGCCGGGCTTGTCGACATATGCAACTCCTTCAGATAGACAAAGGGCACCGCAGGGTGCCCGATGATTTATTGCGCGAAAAGCGTGTGTGCCAATGATATCGCTTGTAACCGCGTGTAACAAGGCTTGGCGGCTCAATCGCCAGGAATACTGGGCTTTGGGCCGGGCTTGTAGTATGACCTGGGCATTCAGCCTAGCAGCGACAGCGCCGCGCGGGGGCCGACATTGGCCTGAGCCTGGGCGGCGAGGCCGGTTTGCCCCAGGATCTGTTTGGCCGCCAGTTGCGCCGTGGCGGCGGCGAAGTCGGTGTCGCTGATGCGGCTATTGGCGGCGGCGGTGTTGAGCGAGGCGGTTTGCAGGTTGTTGATGCTGGCTTCGAAGCGGTTGCTGATCGAGCCCAGGGTGCTGCGAGTGTTGGCCAGGGTGTTCAGATCGGTGTTGGTGCTTTGCTGCGCGGCCAGCGCGCCGGCCTGGGTGCTGATGTCTATGGTGCCGGTGGCGTTCAGATTGGCGTTGTAGCTGTTGAGCCCGCCGCTGGCCGGCGCGGCGGACAGATTGACGCCGGATATGTTCACTTGGTTGTCCGCGCTGCCGTTGGGGCCCACCTGGAAGGTGGTGGAGGCGTTGCTGTTCAGTAGCGGGGTGCCGTTGAATTCGGTGCTTTGCACGATGGCGGAATTGGCCTGGGTCAGCTGGTCCACCTGCTGCTGCAGCGCCTGACGGTTGCTGGCGCTGAGCGCGCCGTTGCCGGCTTGAATCGCCAGTTCCTGGATTTGTTGGGTGTTGCTTTGTAGCTGGTTGAGGGCGCCGTCGGCGGTCTGGGCCAGCGAGATGCCGTCGTTGGCGTTGTTGATCGCCTGATTGTTGCCGTTGATCTGGGCCAGCAGCGCTTCGGAGATGGCGGCGTTGGCCGGGTTGTTGGCGGCGTTGTCGGTGGTTTTGCCGGCCGAGAGTTGGGCCAGCAGCTTGTCTTTGGCTTTCTGGGTCTGGTTCAGCTGGTTCTGCCCCTGAAGCGCGCTCAGATTGCTATTGATGGTCAGTGCCATGGCCGGCTCCTGCTGGATGTGGTTTCACTTCTTCAGTGTAAGAAAGCGCGCGGGGCAGGGCAAGCTGGGTTTTGGGTAAAGTCGCGCCGCGTCTGATGGCGCGGGCATGGGCGTGAAAAAGCCCGGCGGCGCCGGGCTGATGATTGAGCATTCGTTTTATTTGCCGGGCTTGGGCGGCGTGCCGGCGGACTGGGTCAGGATTTCGTAGCCGCTGTCGGTGACCAGCACGGTGTGCTCCCATTGCGCGGACAGGCTGCGGTCCTTGGTGACCACGGTCCAGCCGTCGCCCAGCATGCGCAGGTGGCGCTTGCCCTGGTTGATCATCGGCTCGATGGTGAAGATCATGCCGGCCTGCAACTCCAGCCCGGTGCCGGGGCGGCCGTAGTGCAGCACTTGCGGCTCTTCGTGGAATTTTGTGCCGATGCCGTGGCCGCAGAATTCCTGCACCACGCTGTAACCGGAGTTTTCCGCGTGCTGCTGGACGGCGTAGCCGATGTCGCCCAGCGTGGCGCCCGGCTTGACCTTGTCTATGCCGCGCCACATGCATTCGTAGGTCACGCGGGACAGGCGGCGGGCGTGTTCGCTGACGTTGCCGACGTGGTACATGCGGCTGGTGTCGCCGTGGTAGCCGTCCTTGATCACGGTGACGTCCAGATTCATGATGTCGCCGCTTTTCAGGGGCTTGTCGTTCGGGATGCCGTGGCAAATCACGTGGTTGACCGAGGTGCATACCGATTTGGGATACGGATTGTGACCGTCCGGCGCGTAGTTCAGCGGCGCCGGGATCGCGCCCTGCTCATTGACGATGTAGTCGTGGCACAGCTTGTCGATGGCCTCGGTGGTGACGCCGGGCTTGATGAAGGGGGTGATGTAGTCGAGGACTTCCGACGCCAGGCGGCCGGCGATCCGCATCTTTTCGATGTCTTGGGCGGTTTTTAGTTGGATGCTCATGGGGTTCTGGTGATATGCGTGTCTGCGGCTAATGAGACGTATTCTAGCAAAAACGCCCCCGGCCCGGCAGTGCTTGTCGGGCTGGGGGCGCGTTGGCGTTCAAATCAGGCGCATCTTGAACTGCTTGCCCTTGATCTTGCAGGCGGACAGACGCTCCAGCGCTTGCTCGGCGATGGCGCGGTCCAGCGCCACGAAGCTGGCGAATTCGAAGATGTTGATCTTGCCGATCTGGGCGCCGGTAAAGCCGGCGTCGCCGGTCAGCGCGCCGAGGATGTCGCCGGGGCGCAGCTTTTCACGCTTGCCGCCGGCGATTTCCAGCGTGACCATGGGCGGCAGGAGTTGGCCGCCGGGAGCCGGGGTCAACTGGTCCAGCTTGGCCCAGGTCAGCGGCGCCTGCTGATAGCTTTCAATCAGCGCCAGCCGCTTGTCGTCGTTGTCGGTGGCCAGGGTCAGCGCCAGGCCCATCGCCTCGCCGCGGCCGGTGCGGCCGATGCGGTGGATGTGGATTTCCGGATCATGAGTGACGTCGACGTTGATCACCAGATCCAGTTCCTTGATGTCCAGGCCCCGCGCGGCGACGTCGGTGGCCACCAGCACGGTGGCGCTCTTGTTGGCGAAGCGCAGCAGGATCTGGTCGCGCTCGCGTTGCTCAAGGTCGCCGTACAGCGCCAGCGCGTTGAAGCCGCGGGCCTGCAGGTCGCGCACCAGCTCCTTGCAGCGTTCCTTGGTGTTGCAGAAGGCCAGCGCGGAAGTCGGGCGCAGGTGTCGCAGAATCGTGGTGACGGTTTCCAGCCGCTGTTCCGGCTTGATTTTGTAGAACCATTGTTCGATGCGCCCGCTGTCGTGCAGCGATTCCACCTGGATTTCCTGCGGGCGGCGCATGAATTGAGCGCTGATCTTGCGGATGTCTTCCGGGTAGGTGGCGGAGAACATCAAGGTTTGGCGCTGGCGCGGGCAGGCGCGCACGATGCCGACGATTTCCTCGATGAAGCCCATATCCACCATGCGGTCGGCCTCGTCCAGCACCAGAGTGCCGACGCCGGACAGATTCAGCGAGCCGCGGAACAAGTGGTCCTGCAACCGGCCCGGGGTGCCCACCACGATGTGGGCGCCGTGCTCCAGCGAGCCGATCTGCGGTCCCATGGGGCTGCCGCCGGTCAGGGTCACCACTTTGATATTGTCTATGCTGCGCGCCAGCCGGCGGATTTCCTGCGCCACTTGGTCGGCCAGTTCGCGAGTGGGGCAGAGCACCAGAGCCTGAACGCCGAACCAGCGCGGATTCAGCCGCGCGAGGATGCCCAAGCCGAAAGCCGCCGTCTTGCCGCTGCCGGTCTTGGCCTGGGCGATCAGGTCTTGGCCGTCCAGGATCGCCGGCAGGCTGGCGGCCTGGATGGCGGTCATGCTGTGGTAGCCCAGGCTATCCAGATTGGACAATAGGGCGGCGGGCAGGGGCAGAACGGAGAAAGCGGCTTTTTTCACAATGACTTGGCGTATAACGGTATCGGGCTGCGAGTGTAACAGGCCGGCGGCCAACGGCCAAATCGGATGTCCGCCGGCGACTGGATTTATACCGTGAAGCGCGATACTGATTCCGTCAGCCGCTGCGCCAATTGCTCCAGTTGCTCGGCGGCGTTCACGGTCTGGCCGATCTCTTGGTCATTGGTTTGAGCCATCTCGGCGATGGCGTCGATGCTGCCGGTCACGGATTGGCTGGCGGCGCGCTGCTGTTCGGTGACAGCGACGATCTGGCGCAGGCCCTGGCGCACCTCGGCGACGGACTGGTTGGCGGCGTCCAGCACGCGGGACACGCTGTCGGCGGACTGGCGGCTGGCGGTCAGCGAAGACAGGCCGGCGTTGACCGCGGCGCGCACCGCGTCGGTTTTCTGGTTGAGCGCGCCGGTCACCGTGTCGATCTCGCTGGCGGAGCGGGCCGATTTCTCAGCCAGCTTGCGTACCTCGTCGGCTACCACCGCGAAACCGCGGCCTTGCTCGCCGGCGCGCGCGGCCTCGATCGCCGCGTTCAAGGCCAGCAGATTGGTCTGTTCGGCGATTTCGCGCACTTCCTTGGTCATATTGGTGATGCTGGAGGTGGCGCTGGCCAGCTCGGTTTCCGCCTGCGCCATCAGCCGCACCGCTTGCTCTGCCTGGCTGATTTCGCGCTGAAGCTGGCTGAGGCTGGTACGGCCGTCCTCGGAGCGCTGCAGGCTCTGGTCGGCCTCGGCGCTGACATCCTCCGCCTTGCCGGCGATTTCACCGATATGGCTGGCCAGTTGCTCCACCGCGTCGGCCGCGGATTGGGATTGACGGTTTTGCTTGTGGGAGCTTTCGGCCAGGTGGGCGGCGCCGTCGGCCAACTGGCGCGAGGACTGCGACACCGCGCCGGCGGAGGCGCCGACATGGCGCACCAGCTCCGCGATGGCGGCCAGCATCTGGTTGAAGCGCTGCGCGGTATCGCCGATTTCGTCGCGGCTGCGCACCGGCAGCCGCCGCGTCAGATCGCCTTCGCCCTGGGCCAACTCCGCGAGGCTGGTCGACATCGCCTGCAGCGGCCGGGTGACGAGGCGGCGCGCCAGCAGGAATACCACGGCCATCAGGGGCAGCGAGGCCAGGATGGCGAACAGAATGCTTTGATCGCGAAAACGGCTGACCGAGGCGTAGGGTTTTTCCAGGGAGACGCGCATGCTGACCACGCCCAGCGGTGTCTTGTCCGCCACCTGGTGGCACATCATGCAGTTCTTGCCCAGGTAGTTGCGCGAGGCCAGCGCGGGGTAGACCACGCGCAAATGCTCGCCCAGCGCCGGGGTGGATTCAATCTGGATATGGGGTTTGCCGTCGCGCAAGGCCTGTTGCTCCACCGTGTCGCCGCTCAGATTCTTGTCGCCGGCGTTGCCAGGGCCGAACTGTTTGCTGACGGCAGGGCCGCGGATCACGCGCAGGTCGCGCACCGCGGAGAGTTCCTTGATCTGGTCCAGAAAAACGTCGCGCTGGCCTACGGTGCCGGTAATCATCATGCCGGTGAGTCCGGCCATGGTCATTTCGTTCATGCTGTGGGCCAGGTCTTGCGCCTGCTCTACCGCGATGTCGCGGCTGACGCTGGTTTCCCAGGCAATCAGCCCGCTCCAGGCCAGTATCAGACAGCACCATACCGCCATGGTCAGTTTCAGCCAGATCGGCCAATCGGAAAATTTGCGCATGCGTGTGCGGACGGCGGGTCCGTTCTCCTGGTGTGTTTGTAGAATCGTGCGATTGCCGCTATAGGTTTATTGAAATGGGTCGCAGCGCGATGGTAGTGATTTGATGACGTAGGAATGTTGGTTTAAATCAAACTTATAGTTAAAACGATTAGGCTTGGGTTTGAGGCGGTTTTCTGTGAAAATCCCGCCCTCGCCGCAGTTGGGCATCTTCATCACCATGGATTTCAAGGAGCGCAGTATATGGGTGACACAAGCGGACGCCGCGTAGCCATCATCGGCGGCGGACCGGCCGGCCTGGCCGCCGCCGAGCAACTGGCGGCGGCGGGCGTGCGGGTCGATGTCTACGACGCAATGCCGTCGGTCGGCCGCAAATTCCTGCTGGCCGGCGTGGGCGGCATGAATATCACCCATTCCGAACCCCACGCCAGCTTTGTGCAGCGCTACGGCGCGCACAGCGCCGAGCTGCGGCCGATGCTGGACGTATTCAACGGCGAACATGTGCGGGCCTGGGTGCACGGCCTGGGCATAGAAACCTTCATCGGCAGTTCCGGCAAGGTGTTTCCCAAGGAAATGAAGGCGGCGCCGCTGCTGCGCTCCTGGCTGACGCGGCTGCGCGAGGCGGGGGTGAGCTTCCATGTGCGTCACCGTTTTCTGGGCTGGGACGAGCGCGGCCGCCTGCGGTTGTCCGCGCCGGACGGCGAACGCTTGGCCGAGGCCGACGCCGTGGTGCTGGCCATGGGCGGCGGCAGCTGGCGCAAGCTGGGTTCGGACGGCAGCTGGGCGGCGATGCTGCGCGAGCGCGGCGTGGAGGTATCCAAGCTGCAGCCGTCCAACTGCGGTTTCGACGCCGGCTGGAGCGAGTATTTCGCCGACAAGTTCGCCGGCGCGCCGTTGAAATCGGTGACCTTGCAGTTCCATCCGGCCATCGGTCACCCGTTCAGCCGCCGCGGCGAGTTCGTCATCACCGCCGGCGGCGTGGAGGGCAATTTGATTTACGCCTGCTCCGGCGCCATCCGCGACGAAATCGCGCGCAGCGGCGCGGCCTTGTGTTATCTGGACCTGATGCCGGACTGGAGCTTGCAGCGCATCCTGGGCGAAGTGGCGCGGCCGCGGGGTTCGCGCTCGATGTCCAGCCATTTGCAAAGCCGGCTGGGCCTGAAGGGCGTGCGCATGGGCTTGTTGCGCGAATGCCTGGACAAGGAGGTTTTCAACGACCCGGCCAAGCTGGCCGAGGGCATCAAGGCGCTGCCTTTGCGCTTGTTGGCGCCGAGGCCGTTGGACGAGGCGATCAGCACCGCAGGCGGCGTGACTTTCGGCGCGTTGGACGACAACCTGATGTTGCAGGCGATGCCGGGCGTGTTCTGCGCCGGCGAGATGCTGGACTGGGAAGCGCCCACCGGCGGTTATTTGCTGACCGCCTGCTTTTCCACCGGGCGCGCCGCCGCGGGCGGGGTGCTGCGCTGGATGCAGGGTTGAGGCCTGTTGCGTTCACGCCAGCGCAATAGGCGGCGACTGCGTGTTTCTACGGAGCGCTACCTGCATTTTTTTTGCAAGCCTCTATACTGGTAATGTCGCGCGAAACGCGCGGCCACGTCGTTGTCGAGAAAGCCGCCCACTGCATGGATTGTCATGATGCGAAGGCGAACGCCTGAGGAGAACAGCGCGATGAAGCTTGACGATTTCAACCAGGTGGCCGATTTGATCGGCCTGAAAAAACGTTCACGCGAAGCGGTGTGGCTGATGGAAGTGGAGGGCATGACAGGCTACTTCGCCGCCCAGCAAATGGACATCAGCGAATCCACCGTGTCCCGCGCGCACAGCCGCTTTCGCCGCGCGCTGCAAAAAATCAACTCGCTGGCGGGCCATCTGCCCTTGTAAAGCCCGCCGTCAAGGCGAAGACGAAGCCCGGTCTTGGCCGGGCTTCGTCGCGTTCGGGCTGTTCCTTGTGCCGGGCGGCGTTAGCGACGCCGCCGCTGTTCACCGCATCTGGATATACTGACGCGCAGTCTTCCCCTCCAAGGAGAGCTTCATGGCTTTGCGTCACGGCGTCGATTTCGACAAGGCCCAGGCCTTGCACCGGCAGGAACTGGCGATGTTTTCCGAGCGGCGTCCGCGCTCGCGACAGTTGTCCGCCGCCGGCGGCGAGCATTTGCTGTTCGGCGCGCCTTTGCACTGGATGGCGGACTGGTCCACCCCGTTCCATCTCTACGTGGAAGAGGCTCGTGGCGCGCGGCTGCGCGACGTGGACGGCCATGAATACCTGGATTTCTGCCTGGGCGACACCGGTGCGATGTTCGGCCATTCGCCTGCGCCGGTAGCGCGCGCCATCGCCGATCAGACTGCGCGCGGCCTGACCGCCATGTTGCCGTCGCCGGATGCAGTGTGGGTGGCGGAGGAACTGGCGCGGCGTTTCGGTTTGTCGCATTGGCAATTCGCCCTCAGCGCCAGCGACGCCAATCGCTTCGCGCTGCGCTGGCTGCGCGCCGCCAGCGGTCGGGACCAGATCATCGTGTTCAACGGCTGTTATCACGGCACGGTGGACGACGCCTTCGTCGATCTGGTCGACGACCGGCCCAGGGCGCGCGCCAGTCTACTGGGCCAGGCGCATGATCCGGCTGCGCATACCCGGGTGGTGGAGTTCAACGATCTGGAGGCGCTGGAACGAGCCTTGAGCGATGAGCGGGCGGCCTGCGTGTTGGCCGAGCCGGTGATGACCAATATCGGCATGGTGTTGCCGGAGCCGGGCTTTTGGAGCGCGGCTCAGGACTTGATCCGCCGCTACGGCAGTTATCTGCTTTTGGACGAAACCCATACCATCAGCAGCGGGCCGGGCGGTTACGGTGCGGCTTACGGCCTGAAGCCGGACGCGCTGGTGCTGGGCAAGCCGCTGGGCGGCGGCCTGCCGTGCGCGGTTTACGGGTTCAGCGCGGAGCTGGCGGAGCGGGCGCAACGCGCCAAGCGCGCCGCCGCGCCAGGTCATTCCGGCATCGGCACCACGCTGAGCGGCAATATGCTGGCCGCGGCGGCGATGCGCGCCAATCTGGCTGAGGTGATGAGCGATGCTGCCTATCAGCGGATGTTCGCGCTGGCCCAGCACCTGGCGGATGGTTTGCAGGACTGGATAGAACGCTGGCGGCTGCCGTGGTGCGTGAGCCGCGTCGGCGCGCGCTGCGAGTTCCAGTTTTCCCCGCGCCCGCCGCGCAACGGCGGCGAGGCGGGCGCAATGCAGGATGAGGCGCTGGAGCGGGTGATCCATCTTTACCTGCTTAACCGCGGTTTCCTGATCACGCCCTTCCACAATATGTTGCTGCTGTGTCCGGACACCGAGTTCGCCGATGTTGACCGCTTGCTGGAGGCCCTGGACGGTTTCGCCGGCGAGGTGGTTTAGCGCCGGTTCAACCCCTCGCAAGCTAGAGCGGAACAAGGCGTTGCAGCTGAGAAAGCGGAGTGTACAAGGGGTGCGTGAGCATTTCGAAGCGGTACTCACCATGTCACGTCTCACGACGCGCAGCAGATCGTAAACAGCTTCTTAGCGCGCGGGCTGCTGACGGATGGCGAGCAAGGCCTGATTGCGCAGCGTCTTCAGCAGGCTGAGCTGCTCCGGCGCGATGGCCAGCGATCCCGCTTGGCGACGGTCGCCGTAAAGTATGCCCAGCTTGCGCTTGTCCAAGGACAGCGGCAGCAAGACGAAGGTATGGGCCACGCTCATCTGGCGATACCAGGCCGGGATGTGCTGGGCGATGGCCGGCGCGTCGATATCGTCTATCAGCATGTCGGCGTTGCGCTCCAGCGCCTTGCGGAACAGACTGTCGCCGCTGTCGATGTCGGCGCGCAGCGCCGGCAGCAGCAAGTCCACCTTTTCGCCGAAACCGAAGCGGGCTTGCAGCGGCAGGTCGGTCCCGCTGCGCGCGCAGATCAGCGCGTGGTCAAAGCCCAGGCCGCGATACATGGTTTCCAGAATGATGCGCAGCAGATCGTTGAGTTTGTAATCGCCCAGCAGGGTATTGGTGATGTCCTGAACGCCGGCTGACAGCACGGCGATCCGGCCGGCGGAGCCGGCGGTGGCTTGTAGCCGGGTGGGATCCTGCGCCGGTGGCTGGGGTGCGCTGGCGGCGGGCGGCGGCGCGCTCTTGTTTAGCCTGGCCTGGCGCAAGGCCTGCGAACGCGGCCCTTGACCGGCCTCCGGCCCCAGCTTCGCCAGATAGGCGGAGAGCAGGGTCTGCGCCTGCGCCAACTGGTGCTCCAGCGGCGCCCACTCCAGCGCCAGCGCCCGGCTGTAGCGTTGTAGCAGCTTGCGGCTGGCGTCGGCTTGATCAATGCCGCTCTGGGTCAGCTGACAGACCAGTTCGCGGCACAGCGAGCTTAAGGCCTTCATCCGCATCTCGCTGGTTTGCGGCTGGCGCACCGCGCCGGCCGGCATCGGCTCCATGCCGGTCAGAATCCGTTCCGGGAAGCGCCACAGCGCGGCGGTGGCGGCGCCCAGGTCGGCGTAATGGGCGCCCAGCGTCTGGTGCGCGGCTTGGTCGATGCCGGCGCCGGCGTCGATCAGCATTTGGATTTGCCGGTATTCGTCGCGGAAATAATTGACGCACAGCAGTTCGCCCAAGTTTTGCAGCATGCCGCAAATCAAGGCCTCTTCCGCCTCGCGCACGCCGCAGGCCGACGCCAGCGAGCGCGCCAGCAGGCCGGTGAACAGGGTTTTGATCGCCACGTCGCGGATCTCGTCGGCATGGGCGCGGTTGTGCAGGTGTTCGAACAGCAGCAGGCTGAGCGCCAGATTGCGTATGGTGTCGAAGCCGAGGATCACGATGGCGCGGGAAATGGTGCTGACCGCGCCGCCGTACTGGCTGAAATTGGCGGAATTCACCACCTTCAGCAGTTTATTGGTCAGCGACACGTCTTTGAGGATGGCGCTGGACAGCGCTTGCAGGCGCTCGCTGTCGGCGTTGTTGCTCTTGTTGATGGCGGCGATGGCCTGGGACAGCGCCGGAAAGTCCGGCGCGTGGCGCATGCGTTGCAGCAAGTGCTCCAGCGCGGCGCGGCCGCCTTCCTGGCGATTAAAGCGCTGATGGCGGGCCAGCCAGTCTTGCAGGCCGGCCAGCGCGCGGCGGCAGGCGCCGGCGTCGGCCGCCGGGTCGCGCAGCGCGGCCAGCCATTGCTCCAATTCCGGGTCGTACTCTCGTTCCGGCGCGCCGGCGCTGATTAGCCAGCGCAGCAATTGCTCGGCCTGCAGCAGTTCCTGACGCAAGCGTTCCGGGCTCAATGCTTGGCAGGCGTGCTCGCCTAGCAGCGCGACGCGTTGATGGATGTCGGCCAACACGGTTTCGGGGTAGAGCCGCCCAAGGCATTTCCCGCTGGCGTGCAGGTGGATCAGCGGTTCCAGGATGTCGCACGCCAGGCCGATGCGTTCGGCCAGCGGCAGCGCCTGCAGCGTTTTCAGGCGCAAGGGCTGTAGCGTGTCCTGTCGGTAGACGGCGTAGTGTTTGCCATCGAGGCGGACTTGTCCCTGCCAGGCTTGCAGCAAGGGATGGCGGAAAGCCGGGCGCGGCGGCGTGTCCGGCAACTCCGACTTGGACTCCATCAACGCCAGCGCCTCGCCGTCGCGGCTGGCCAGCAGCACCGACAAGCCATCCGGGCAGTTCAGCGTGGCGACGATTTGGTATTCCGGCTCTGCGGCGGCGCTCATCGCTGTCTCCGTGCGGCTTGCGTGTTTGTACTAATGTAGACAGTTATTGGAGCGCGAGCCGAAGATTCCACAGCGCTTGGCTGGGTGTTCATATTGCCCTTTGGACTAATTGTTGATTTGCTAAGAGCATATTGATATAACCCATCGGTTTTGATGCGCCGATGCGCTTTCGGTAGATTTGAACGCATCTACAGGATGGGCAGGAAGCATGGACATCGGTCATCAGAGGCTGACTCACCTCAAGCAGTTGGAAGCGGAGTCTATCCACATCATTCGCGAAGTGGCCGCGGAATTCGAAAACCCGGTAATGCTGTATTCGATAGGTAAGGATTCGGCGGTGATGCTGCATCTGGCCAAGAAGGCTTTTGCGCCGGGCAAGCCGCCGTTCCCCTTGATGCACGTGGATACCACCTGGAAGTTCAAGGAAATGATCGCGCTGCGCGACAAGCAGGCGCGCGAATATGGCTGGGACCTGATCGTCCACGTCAACCAGGACGGCGTGGACGCCGGCATCAACCCGTTCACCGCCGGCAGCGCCAAGCACACCGATGTGATGAAGACCGAGGGCCTGAAGCAGGCCTTGAATAAATACGGCTTCGACGCGGCTTTTGGCGGCGCGCGCCGCGACGAGGAAAAGAGCCGCGCCAAGGAGCGAGTCTACTCCTTCCGCGACCGCAACCACCGTTGGGATCCGAAGAACCAGCGCCCGGAACTCTGGAACATCTACAACAGCAAGATAGACAAGGGCGAGAGCATACGGGTGTTTCCGCTGTCCAACTGGACCGAGCTGGACATCTGGCAATACATCTTCCTGGAAAACATCGAGATCGTGCCGCTGTACTTCGCCGCCGAACGGCCGGTGATAGCGCGCGACGGTACGCTGATCATGATAGACGACGAGCGGATACTGGATTATCTGAGCCCGGCGGAGAAGGCGAGCATTGAAACCCGCCGCGTCCGCTTCCGCACCCTGGGCTGTTATCCGCTGACCGGCGCGGTGGAATCGCAAGCGGCCACGCTGCCGGACATCATTCAGGAGATGTTGCTGACCCGCACTTCCGAGCGTCAGGGCCGGGTGATAGACCACGACAGCGCCGGTTCGATGGAAAAGAAAAAGATGGAAGGATATTTCTGATGACCCACCAATCCGATCTGATCGCCGGCGATATTCTGGAATACCTGCGCCAGCACGAAAACAAGGATCTGCTGCGCTTCATCACCTGCGGTAATGTCGACGACGGCAAATCAACCCTGATCGGCCGGCTGCTGCATGACTCCAAACTGATTTTCGAGGATCAACTGGCGGCGATAGAGCGAGACTCCAAGAAGTACAACACCACCGACCAGGACATCGACCTGGCCTTGCTGGTGGACGGCTTGCAAGCGGAGCGGGAGCAGGGCATTACCATCGACGTGGCTTATCGCTATTTCAGTACCGACAAGCGCAAATTCATCATTGCCGACTGCCCGGGCCACGAGCAGTACACCCGCAATATGGCCACCGGCGCGTCCACCAGCAATCTGGCCATCATCTTGATCGACGCGAGGCGCGGGGTGCAGACTCAGACCCGCCGCCACAGCTTCATTGTCAGCCTGTTGGGCATTCGTCATGTGATTGTGGCGGTGAACAAGATGGACCTGGTGGATTACGACCCGGCGGTGTTCGAGCGTATTCGAGATGAGTACCTGGCCTTTGCCGAGGGCCTGGAGATCCCGGACATCCGCTTCGTGCCGATTTCCGCGCTGCGCGGCGACAATGTGGTTAGCCGCGGCGAGGGCGCGCCCTGGTATCAGGGGCCGACGCTCATGCAGCTGCTGGAAACGGTGGAAGTGAGCAGCGACGTGGCGCTGGAAGCCTTCCGTCTGCCGGTGCAGTACGTGAACCGGCCCAATCTGGACTTCCGCGGCTTCTGCGGCACCATCGCCGCCGGCGAGATTCGCCCGGGCGACGAGGTGCTGGCGCTGCCGTCCGGCCGCCGCAGCAAGGTCAAGGCCGTGGTGGCGTATGAGGGAGAACTGGCCGCGGCCGGCGCCGGCGAGGCGATCACGCTGACGCTGGAGGACGAGATCGACGTGTCGCGCGGCGATATGCTGGTGCGAGCCGACCAGCCGTCGCCGGCGGTGGCGTCCAGTCTGGACGCGCATCTGGTGTGGATGCAGGACGCGCCCTTGCGTGCCGGCAAGGAGTACGGCTTCAAGCTGGCCGGCAAATTCGTCACCGGCCGGGTGGAGGCCATCCTGCACCAAGTGGACGTCAACACGCTGGAGCAGAAGCCGGCCGAGGCGCTGCACCTGAACGAGATCGCGTTGTGCCGCATCAGCCTGAACGCGCCGGCGGTGATAGACGCCTACGCCGCCTGTCGTGGCACCGGCAGTTTCATCGTGATAGACCGGCTGAGCAACGCCACCGCCGGCGCCGGCATGATCACGGCGGCCGGAGCGGAGGAGACGGCCGCGCCGCAAGACGAATTGCAGCGCTTGCGCGCCTTCGAGCTGGAGTTGAACGCCCTGGTGCGCAAATACTTCCCGCACTGGGAAGCCAAGGACATCGGCCAGCTGTTTCCGCGCTGAGCGGGTGTTGAGCGTCGCCGACGGCCCGACGCCCTAGTTTTCTGAGCCTGTTCAAAGTCTAGCGAGCCAGAGCGGGACAAGGTGTCGCGGCCGAGAAAGCGGAATGTACGTTTGGTATATGAGCATTTCGAAGCCGCACTCACCGTGCGGCCTCTCATACGGCGGGCTGTCCGTTTTTCGACCTGTTGTTGCAGGAATCGGCCACGCCGGTTTACAGCCGGCGGCGGTCTGCCTACAATCCGGCAGCTTCAATTGGCGCGTTGTATCCGCTGTGGTTTTCGCAGCGGCGTGGTTCTGTTTCGTCCCGTCTGCTCCGGCAGCCGCGGTCCACTCGGTTTCCCCCTCCGTCTTTCGCTTGAAGCGCCGGCAACGCCGCCCGCGGCGCTGTCGCATCGACTGTAATCCACATAGAAAAGATAAAACATGACGTTTGCGCTGAAACACATCGCAGGCGCAACCGCTGCCATCTTGCTGGCAGGCCCGGTTGCAGCCAAGGATTTCACTGTCGCCGTGATCTACGATCAGGCCGGCAAGTTCGACAAGAGCTTCAATGAAGCGGCATTCAACGGCGCCGAACGTTTCAAGAAAGAATTCCACATCAACTACCGCGAAGGCCAGGTCAGCAACGACGCTCAGAAAGAGCAGATGCTGCGCAATATGGCGCGCAAGGGCGCCGATCTGGTGGTGGCGGTGGGCTTCGCCTACACCCAATCCATCGAGACCGTGGCCAAGGAATTCCCCAAGGTGAAGTTCACCCTGGTGGATTCGGTGGCCAAGGGCCCGAATGTGCAGAGCATCGCCTTCAAGGAGCAGGAAGGTTCCTTCCTGGTGGGCATGGCCGCCGCGCTCAAGTCCAAGAGCGGCAAGGTGGGCTATCTGGGCGGCATGGACGTTCCGCTGATCCGCGCCTTCGGCTGCGGTTACGCCCAGGGCGCCAAGTACGCCAATCCCAAGGCGGTGGTGATGCAGAACATGATAGGCACCACCCACGCCGCCTTCAACGACCCGGCGCGCGGCGGGGAGTTGGCCAAGAGCCAGTTCGATCGCGGCGTGGACGTGGTGTTCGCCGCGGCGGCGCTGTCCAATATGGGCGTGATCCAGGCGGCCAAAGGCGCCAAGAAGTTCTATATCGGCGTGGACAGCAATCAGAACTATCTGCAGCCGGGCGTAGTGCTGACCTCCATGGTCAAGCGCGTGGACAACGCGGTGTACGAAACCATGCGCGACGCCAAGAACGGCGCGTGGAAGCCGGACGTCAAGCTGATGGGCCTGAAGGAAAACGGCGTGGACTGGGCGCTGGACCAGCACAACCGTTCGCTGATCACGCCTGAGATGGAGAAGAAGATTCTGCAGGCGCGCAAGGACATCGTCAGCGGCAAGATCAAGGTGGTGGATTACCGCGCCGCCAATCGCTGTCCGGTGAACTGATCCGCCGGAGCCGCGCCGCGCTTGGCGCGGCGACGTGACAACGGGCAAGACCTTTTGGTCTTGCCCGTTTTTCTTTGCGGATCGTGAATAGGTGCTTAGATCCCCAGCGTCGCGCCGCCGTCCACATACAGATTATGCAGCGTGATGTGGCGCGCCTGATCCGACAGCAGGAACAGCGCGGCATTGGCCACATCCTGCGGCGCGGCGATGCGTTGCAGCGGGA
Source organism: Chromobacterium haemolyticum (assembly GCF_002081825.1). GTDB lineage: Bacteria > Pseudomonadota > Gammaproteobacteria > Burkholderiales > Chromobacteriaceae > Chromobacterium > Chromobacterium fluminis. The sequence goes on from NZ_MUKU01000014.1 coordinate 41,582, forward strand.
TGCCGGTGCGGTACTGCTCCAGCGAGCCTTGCAGAATGGCCGGCGGGATGGCGTCGTCGCTCCACAACTGGCGCTGCATCGCGGTGTCGGTGGAGCCGGGCGACACGATGTTGCAACGCACGCCGAACTCGGCCAGCTCCAGGCCCAGGCATTTGCTGAACTGGGTGGTGGCGGCCTTGGACGCGGCGTAGGCCGCCATCTGGGTGCGCGGCACTTCGGCGGCGTTGGAGCCCACGGTGACGATGCCACCCTGGCGGCGCGCCTGCATGCGCCGCGCCACCGCGCGGCTGAGGAAGAACACGCCGTGAGTGTTGACGGCAAAGCTTTGCAGCCAGTCCTCGTCGCTGAGCTGTTCCACCGTGCCCAGACGCAGCACGCCGGCGACATTGGCCAGCATGTCGATGGCGCCGATCTCGTCCTCGATGCGGGCCACCGCTTGCTCCACCGCCGTGCCGTCGCGGATGTCCAGCGGCAGCGGGATGATGCGGCCGTCGGCGTGGGCCGGTGTATGCAGAGCCAGTTGCTGTAGGCCGTCGGCGCGCAGGTCCAGCGCCGCCACGCGGCAGCCCTGGTCCGCCAGCGAGCGCGCCAGCGCCGCGCCTATGCCCTGGGCCGCGCCGCTGACCACGGCCAGTCGGCCGTGGAATTCCGGGTAGCTGGCGTTCATGCGGCGGCCCCGTCCAGCTGGCGCGCCAGCAGCGCCTGCCAGGCGTTGACGGTGGGTTGTTGAGCCAGTTCGATGAAGTCGATTTCCGCGCCCAGCGCGCGCCATTGTTCCAGCAAGCTCATCAGGCGGATGGAGTCCAGGCCCCAGTCCAGCAGATTGTCGTCCAGGCCGATGTCGCTGGCCGGCTGCTGCAGCAGCTCGGCGATGGCGGCGCGCAGCGCTTCCGCGCTGGGCGCGGCGCTGACCGGAGCGGCCAGCTGGCCTAGCAGGCGCTGGCTGTCCAGGGTCACGCCGCAGCGCTGTGCCACGTATTCGAGCGCCATCGCGTGGCGTTCAGCGGAGAAGTCGGCCAGGCCGTCGGCGACGAAGAAGGGCTGGATGTCGTACATGAAGGCGTCCAGCGCGGTGCTCATGCAGCCGATGTGGGCGTAGATGCCGCAGATGATCAGCTGGTCGCGGCCTTGCTGGCGCAGCAGGTTGAGGAAGGGCGAGCGCTGGAAGGCGCTGTAGCGCCACTTGGTCAGCACGGTGTCGTCGGCGGCCGGGCTCAGGCTGGCCACGATGGGGTGGCGTTCCGGGCGCGCCGGCAGGCCGGGGCCCCACATATCGTTGAGCAGGCCACGGTCGCTGTCGGCCTGTTCCGCCGGCTGGGCGGTGTAGAACACCGGGATGTTCAGTTCGCGGCAGCGCGCGCGGATGGCGGCGATATTGCGCAGCGCGGTGGCTACCGGCTCGGCCTCGCGGTCATAGAAATCCAGGAAGTATTCCTGCATGTCGTGGATCAGCAGCGCGGCGCGCTGCGGCGCCACCGTCCAGTTGACGCGGTTGTCCGGCAGTTGGGACGGAATGGCGTAGGGGGCGATGCGGGGGATGCTCATGCTTGTGACCTTTGGGTGGACTGCGCGGCCAGTTTCTGTTCCAGCATCTGACGCAGGGTTTTCTTGCTGACCTTGCCGACGCTGGTTTGCGGCAGGGTGTCGACCAGCTCCAGCCGGTCCGGAATCTTGTAGGCGGCGAGGCCGCGCTCGCGCAGGAAGGCGGCCACTTGGGGCAGGCGGATCGCTTGCTGCTCGCGCGGGATGATAAAGGCGCAGGAGCGCTCGCCCAGATAGGGGTCGCTCATCGCCACGATGGCGACGTCGCGTACCAGCGGGTGGGCCAGCAGGTGGTTTTCCACCTCCTCGGCGGAGATTTTCTCGCCGCCGCGGTTGATCTGGTCCTTGGCGCGGCCTTCCACCGTCAGATAGCCGTCGGCGTTCATGCTTACCAGGTCGCCGGTGCGGTAGAAGCCGTCGGCGGTGAAGGCGCGCTGATTGTGGTCGGCGGCCCGCCAGTAGCCGCGGATGGTGTAAGGGCCGCGCGTCAGCAGGTGGCCGACTTCGCCCGGCGCCACCGGCTGGTCCTCGTCGTCGACAATGCGCACTTCGTCGTCGGCGCTGATCGGCCGGCCTTGTGTGTTCAGCACCTGTTCCGGGCCGTCGTCCAGCCGGGTGTAGTTGACCAGGCCTTCGGCCATGCCGAAGACCTGCTGCAGCTTGCAGCCGAGCGCGGGCTCGACGCGGGCGGCGAGCTCGGGGCCGAACTTGGCGCCGCCCACTTGCAGCAGGCGCAGGCTGGCCAGCTTGCCCGGCTGCTTGGCGGCGGCGTCCAGCCACAGCGGCACCAGCGGAGGCACCAACGCGGCGATAGTGACGGACTCGGCCTCAATCAGCTCGAAGGATTCGTCGACGCTGGGGCCGGAGGCCAGCACCACGGTGCCCCCGGCGTGGAACACGCCGAAGCTGCCGGGCGAACTCATCGGGAAGTTGTGGCCGGCCGGCAGCACGCACAGATAGACGCTGTCTCGGCTCAGGCCGCAGATTTCGGCGCTGGCGGCGAAGCTGTACAGATAGTCGTCATGAGTGCGCGGAATCAACTTGGGCACGCCGGTGCTGCCGCCGGAAAGCTGGAAGAAGGCCAGGCCGCTGGCGTCCGGCTCCGCGGGCAGCGGCTGGTCCATCAGGTAGAGGCTGTTGAGCGGGGTGTAGTCGCCGGCGTCGCCGGCCACGATCACGTGTTGCAGCGAGGGCGCCAGCGGCAACAGCTCGGCCGCCAGCGCGCGGTAGTCGAAGCCGCCGTGCTGGTCGGCGCAGATGTAGACCGCGGCGTCGGTGTGCTGGCAGAAGTAAGATACTTCGGCGCGGCGATGCGCCGGCAGCGCGAACACCGGCAGCATGCCGAGACGGAACAGCGCGAAAGCGACGATGAAGAACTCGGCGCAGTTAGGCAGCTGCACCACGGCGCGCTGGCCGGGGCGCAGGCCGCGGGCGTACAGGCCGGCGGCCAGGCGTTCGGCGTAGAGCTTGAGTTCGCGGTAGTTCAGCCGCTGCTTGCCGGCCACTAGGGCCAGTTTTTCCGGCTGTTGCTCGGCCTGGGCCGCCAGCATGGAAAACAGGGTCTGGCCCTGCCAATAGCCGGCCTCGCGGTAGCGGCGGGCAAAGTCTTCCGGCCAAGGGGTCCAGTCCAGTTGTTGCTCGCTCATGCCGCCTCCGCCAAGTCTGCCAGGCCCATCGCGCGCAGCATGGTGCGGAACTTGGCCGCGGTTTCAGCCAGTTCGCTTTCCGGCAGCGAGCCGGTGACGATGCCGGCGCCGGCGAACAGACGCAGCGTGCGCTCGGCGATTTCGGCGCAGCGGATGGTGACCGCCCATTCGCCGTCGCCGTTGCCGTCGCACCAGCCCACCATGCCGGTGAAGAAGCCGCGGTCGAAGGGTTCGATCTCGCGGATCAGCTTGCGGGCCGGGTCCGCCGGAAAGCCGCATACCGCCGGGGTGGGGTGCAGCGCGCGGGCCAACTCGAAGGAGCCCACGGTCGGGTCGATCAGCTCGCCGCTGATGCGGGTGGACAGATGCCACATGGTGGCGGTGGAGACCAGGGACGGGCCGGCCGGCACTTGCAGATCGCGGCAGTACGGCGCCAGCGCCTCGACCACGGCGTCGATCACGAGCTTGTGCTCGAACAAGTCCTTGCCGGACTCCAGCAGCGCGTCGGCGCGGCGGCGGTCTTCCGTCGGGTCCGGGCTGCGCGCGGCGGAGCCGGCCAGCGGATTGGTGATCACTTGCCGGCCGTAGCGCGCCAGCAGCAGTTCCGGGCTGGCGCCCATCAGCGCGCGGCGCTGCGCGCCGTCGTCGCTCAGTTGCACGGCGAAGGTGTAGCCGTGTTGGTTCTGGCTGGCCAGATTGAGCAGCAATTGACGCTGGTCTATGGCCTGCTTAGCGGAAAGTTCTAAGGTGCGCGACAGCACCACCTTGTCCAGCGCGCCGCTGCCGATGCGGGCCAGCGCGTCGCTGACGCCCTGGCAGTAAGCGGCCGGCGCCGGCTGCGGCGTCAATTGGCAATCGGCTTGCAAGGGCTGGCGCAGGGCGCTGCGCTGTTCCTGACGCAGCGCGTCGGCGCGGCGCACTTGTTGCGGCACGAACAACCACGGCTGTTGTTCCGGCATGAAGGGGATGGCGCCGACGACCACGGCCTGAGCCGGGTCCGGTTGGGCGGCCAGCGCGGCGGCGATGGCGGCGCTGGGATCGGTGTCGGTGATCACTTGCTGGATGCCTTCGGCCAGCAGGGTGTGGCATGGCGAGGCGAAGAAGAAGGCGGAATCGGCCTGGTAGGCGGCCAACAGATTGTGTTCGCCGCTATAGGCTGGGTCGAGTGAGGTTTGGTTCATCGCTATTCCTGAGTCCACTGGGTAGGTGGGGGATGGCTCGTCTGAGCGTCGAGGGCGAATATAAATGATAATCGTTATCCATTGCAATACGGTGATATTGCGTACAGATGATATTGATTCCACATTTTTGCTCTAGGACTTCGTGGAGGCGCACGTCCGGATTTGGCGGCGCCGAGTCATGTTGATGTCATCTAAAAGGCGCGCCAAAGGCCGTTCTCAGCTACTTTTTGACATGCTGAGCAAGGGCGGGAGGCGGTGTCTCATGCCGAGGGATTGGACTAATTTTGGTAAAAACGCAATTGACAATCATTCTCAATAAAAATATCGTAGCCGCCAATTGAACCGCTTGCATGGCAGGCGCAGGATGGAGAACGACGATGTATTCCGAAAGCAGCAAGGGCATGGATGATGGTCCCGATAGTGCGCAGGCGGCGGAGCCGATGGGCTTGCGGCGTTTACCCTCGCCGCGCGAACTGATGGCCGACGCGATGGCGGACGACAGAGCGCGGGAGACGGTGGCACGCGGCCGCCGCCTGACTCAGGCCGCGATAGCCGGAGCGCCGCGCCGCTTGCTGTTGCTGCGTTTGCCGCTGCCGGCCTTGCTGGAGCAGGCTGAACAGTTGAGCGCCTGGCTGTCGCGGGAGGAGGGCTGGGGCGTGTTGGTCCAGCCGCTTGCCGCCGCGACGACGGGGCGCGGGAGACAGGCGTTGTTGGAGCAAAGAAGGGCCTATCTGCAATGCCTGGCCGCGGGCGTTCCCTTGGCGCATGTCTTGATTCAACTCAATGAGATGGCGTATCTGAGCGATCTGGTCAGCGCGGTGCTGTTGCCGCCCACCGTGATTGAGAGCCAGATTCACCGCGAACTGGCTTCGGCGCTGCCTTGCCCAGTGCTGCTGGAGCCCGGCGACGCCGACAAGTTGCAGATTGCGCGCGACGCTCGCCAGGCGGTGGCGGCCAGCCATCGCTTCCCGATGCTGTTGAGCGAGGGGCGGGTGGGCCTGGTGGAAAGCGCCGGCAATCCGGATGGCGCGGTGCTGTTGGGATCTGGCATGCTGCCGGGAGGCGCGCCGCACTTGCTGGCCTTCGATGATGCTCCGGAACGCGACGAAGACTGGGCGCCGACTTGCAGCGGCCTGACGCTGACCGCGTCCAGCGTGACGGCGGCCCAGCGGCGTTTCGAGCGCTGGAGAATGTCTGATCTGTTGGCTACGGCCGGCTGAACTTAGAGCTTGTTTACGATTTGGCCGATGCGGGCAGATCGTAAACAGGCGCTTAGCGGCTACTGCTTAAACAATCGCGCCCACTGCCCTTGGCGTGGTAAAGCGCCTCGTCGGCGCGCGCGTAGCAACTGGCGATGTCGTCGTCGGGCCGCAGTTCGGTCAGTCCGATTGAGCAGGTGTAGCCCAGTTCCGGCTTGGCCGCCAGCGGACGGTCCAGCCGTGCGGCGGCGAGAATCCGTTCACAGCACTGTTCCGCTTCATGCAGCGAGGTTTGCGGCAGCAATAGCATGAATTCCTCGCCGCCCAGCCGTCCGAAGCCGTCTCTTTGCCGCAGCTGAGCGCGCACGGTCTGGACGAAGCCGCAGATGACCTGATCGCCGGCCGGATGGCCCTCCAGGTCGTTGATGCGCTTGAAGTGGTCTAGGTCGAGGATGGCGAGGCAGGCCGGCGCCGAGTGCTCAAGCCTTTGCTGCAGCAGCAGTTGCAGCAACTGCATCAAATGGGTGCGGTTGCTGATGCCGGTCATGGGGTCGGTCTGGGCGGCGCGCAAGGCCACGTCGCGGGCCTGGCGAAGCTCGCGTTTGTCGGCGCGCAGCTCGGTGATGTCGCTGGCCTGGCACAGCATCCAGCCGTCCGCGCTCATGGTTTCCGTCATCCACATCCAGCGGCCGTCGCATAAATCAGCCTCGAAAGCGCGGTAAGGCAGTTTGCCGCGGCGCGAACAGGCCGAGCGCAACCACGTTTCGATATCGTCGGTTTCTATCCGCGAACCTTGTTTCTGCAGGTAGTTTCGTCGCATCAGCTCCGCCCAGCTCAGGCTTTCCTCCTGAGTCAGGAAGAAGCTTTGGCGGAAGGCGGTGTTGGCGTAGCGCAGCATATCGTGTCGGTCGAACAGCGCGACCAGGGTCGCGCTGTCGTCCAACATGGCAAGCAGTGTGATGCAGAGGGCGTCCGTCATGGAGGTGGGCTACTCGAGCGTGTTTCAGTGAGTATCGTACCCGCTTGCCTTGCTTGCCAAGGCGCGCGCCGCGCCTCACAACATGGCGAAGGCCGCCATGCCCACCAGCGCGCCGGTGGTGCCCAGTATCGTCTCCATCAGCGACCAGGTTTTCAGCGTTTGGGCCTCGTTGGCGCCGGTGAATTTGCCGAACAGCCAGAAGCCGGAGTCATTGACGTGGCTGAGCACGATGGAGCCGCCGGCGATGCAGATGGACAGCGCCGCCAGCTGCGCGCCGGACAAGCCCATGGTCTCAATGGCCGGCAGCACCAGTCCCACCGTGGTCAGGCAAGCGACGGTGGCGGACCCTTGAATGACTCTGACCGCGGCCGCCAGCGCGAAGCAGGCGACGGCGATGGGCAGGCCGGCGCCGATCAGCGCGTTGCCCAGCGCCGGCCCCACGCCGGAATCCACCAGCACCTGTTTGAATACCCCACCGGCGCCGGTCACCAGCAGAATGATGCCGGCCGGCTGCAGCGCGGCGTTGCAGATGCGCATGACCTGTTCCGCGTCCATGCCGCGGCGGATGGCCAGGCCATAGATGGCGATCAGGCAGGCGGCCAGGATGGCGCTGAATGGATGGCCGATGAACTGCAGCCAATGGAAGACGGCCGAGCCGGGCGTCGCCAGATGGCTGCCCAGGGTTTTGCAGGCCACCATGACCAGCGGAAACAGCACCAGGGTCAGGCTGAAGGCGAAGGAGGGCATGCGGTCGCGCTCCAGCGTCGGCTCGCTGATGTCATCTGGCAGGGCCAGGCTGACATGCCGGCTGATGAAGCCGCCGAACAGCGGGCCGGCCAGCAACATGCCGGGAATCGCCGCCGCCAGCCCGATGACGATCATCCAGCCGAAGTCGGCCTGCATCTGCGAGGCCAGCAACATGGGGGTGGGGCCGGGCAGCAGGAAGGCCGCCGAGGCGGCCACGCCGGCGAACAGCGGCACGGCCAGCTTGACCACATTGCCGCCGGTGCGGCGGGCCACGGCGAACACCACGCCGATCAGCAGCACGATGGCGACGTCGAAGAACAGCGGCAGCGCGCAGACCAATCCGGCCACGCCCAGCGCGTAATGCGCGCGTCGTTCGCCGAAGCGGCTTAAGAGCCGGCCGGCGATCTGATCGAGCGCGCCGGTTTCATGCAGTATCTTGCCGAACATCGCGCCCAAGGCCACCACCACGGCGAGGAAGCCTAGGGTGCCTGCCATGCCTTTTTGCATGGTGTCGGCGATTTTTTCCACCGGCATGCCGGAGGCCACGCCGGCCCCGATCGAGACCAGCATCAGCGCGATGAACGCATGCAAGCGAGCCTTCATCACCAGCAGCAACAACAGGGCGACCGAGCCCAGCGCGGTCAATACGAGGGTTGCAATGGACATGTCAGCGTTCCTGGCGGGACTGGATCAGGCGCAGCGCGTCGGCGACGACGCTGTCCAGCTCGGGGCGGATGTCCAGGGAGTGGACGTCGGTTTCGTCCGGCCCGGGCTCCTCCAGCGCGGCAAATTGCGAGGCCAGCATATCGGCCTTCTGGAAATGGCCTTGCCGGGCTTGTAGCCGCTGCAGGATCAGATCGAAATCGCCTTTCAAATAGAGGAAGGACAACTGCGGGTTGCCGGCGCGCAATTGGTCGCGGTAACGCCGTTTCAGCGCGGAGCACACGATGATGGACAGCGCGTTGCTGCGTTGCATGGCGTAGGCGGCGTCGCTGAGCGCGCTGAGCCAGGGGCGGCGGTCGGCGTCGTCCAGCGGCGTTCCTGCGGCCATTTTGTCGATATTGGCGCGAGGATGCAGGAAGTCGCCGTCCAGCACGGCGCATGTCAGGCGCTGGGCCAGTTGCGCGGCGAGCGCGGATTTGCCGCAGCCGGAGACGCCCATCAGTACGTAAACCTGATGTGGTGTGGAATTCATGAAGCCACTCCAATGAGTTGTCGAATTGTTTGAAGACGGATCGTGATTGTTACCGGTAACATTATGCCGATAACAATATGTCGGCTTTGCGGCGCGCAGGCAAGCGTTTTGAGCGCCGGCCTTGATTTGGCTCTGGCGCTTCGGAATTTCGCATTGATAAATAAGAGTTTTTTGAGAGGGCCGGTGTCGTATTCCGGCACAGGCCTAGACGCTGCCGCCCAGGCTCAGGGTATAACCCAGGTCGACGACGGGGTCGGCGTAACGCTGGCCGTGGATGCGGCCTAGCAAGCGTTGCGCCGCCAGCCGGCCAATCGCTTCGCGCGGCGTGACCACGCTGGCCAGCCGTGGATGCAAGGCGGCGCCGATATCCAGCGCGTTGAAGCCGGCGACGGCGATGCGCTGCGGCACCGCTATGCCCATGGACTGGGCCTCCAGCAAGGCGCCGGCGGCGATGTCGTCGTTGGTGCAGAACACGCCGTCCAGGTCCGGCGCGGCGGCCATGGCCTGGCGCAGCATCTCGCCACCTAGCTGAAAGCTGGAGTGTTGCTCGGTCTGTATCTCCAGCGGAATCAGTCCGGCTTGTTCCATCGCCGTCCGGTAGCCGGCGGCGCGCAGCCGGGTACGGCGGTCGAGGCGGGCGGCGAGGTAGGCGATGCGCCGCTTGCCGCGCGCGATCATGGCTCGGGTCATGTCTTCTGCGGCGGCCTGATGGTCCAGGCCCACGGCCAGGTCTATGGGCCGAGACGGCAGTTCCATCACTTCCACCACCGGAATCGCCGCCACCTGCAGCATGCGCAAGGTGCGTTCGGAGTGGACGGTTTCACACAGGATCAGCCCATCCACCTGGAAGGACAGCAACTGCTCCACTTGCCGGGTTTCCTGTTCGATGTCGTAGCAGTAATGACCATACAGCGTGTGGTAGCCGGCTTCGCGGGTGACGGATTCGACGCCGTGAACCAGGTTGGAGAACACTTGATTGGACATCGACGGCAAGAGCACGCCGATGGCGCGGCTCTTGGCGCGGGCCAGCAGGTCCGGCACCCGGTTTGGGATATAACCCAATTGCTCCATCGCGCCGGAGATGCGCTGGCCGGTGGCGTCCGATACCAGGCTGGCGTTGCGCAGGTAACGGCTGACCGTCATCTTGGAAGTGCCTACCCGGTCTGCGATGTCCTGCAGCGACGGGCGGCGCGGCTTATCGCTCATGGCGCGGGCCAGGCGAGGCGGGAGCGGCGGCTTCCGGTGATAGGGCGAACGGCGCGAAACAGGTCATGCGGACATCGGCTCCCATGGCGGCGTGGTGAGACAGGCAAGCCGCGATTGTAGACCGATTTCCGCCAAATGAGCTATGGCTAGTGGATGACCGTGGCGCTAGAGCCAAGTTTTTTGGCATAAAACCGTGTTTCGACGCCGGCTCCGCGCGGTTTAATCGGCCGGCAAGCCCAATAAGCGACGCAGATTGTTGATCACCTGTTGACGCTGGGCCAGCTCTTGCTGATAGTCGCGGTCGGCGGCGGCGATGTCCGCCGCGCAGTGCGGGCAACAGGTTTCGTCGGGGTGGATGTATTGCTGGCATTTTCGGCACAGCGCTAGCTTGGTCGGCGGTTTGCCTTCGCGCGGCGCGGCTTTGCCCTTGTTTTTCCAAGTCAGCGCGATGACTTGGCCGCTGCGGCTGATTCGGCTGACTTCCTGGCCGCTGGCGATGTCTTCGGTGATCAGGTCGAATCGCCCAACGGCGAAGGAGGCGGGCGCGGCGTCCTGCAGCTTGACGATGCGCTCGCGCAGGCCCTGCTTTTCCAGCTCCAGCGCGCGGTAATGACAGTAGGGGTTGTTGCCGGGCTTGCCCAGCAGCGAGTGGGAGGTCCAGGTGCATCCGCCGCGGCAGACGTCGTTGTAGTAGCAGCCGCGGCAATAGCCCCAGAGGTCGTCCACCGAGCGCAGGCGGCCAAAGTGGATGCCCTCGCTGTGGTGCCAGATGTCGTCCAGGCTCATATCGCGGACATTTCCGCCGGAAAAGCCGACGGTGGCCAGCGATGGACAGCCCTTGACGGTGCCATCCGCTTCCAGCGCCAGCACGGTCTGGCCGGCGGCGCAGCCGCTCCAGTGAACCCGCTCGTCGCCGAAGCCGCGCCACAGGCGCTCGTACGGGCCGTAGTATCCGATATTGTTGCCCACGTTCATCAGCAGGCCGCGCTCCACGCCCTCGCGGTAAAGCCGCGCCAGCAAGGGCATCAGTTCCAGCAGTTGGTAGGGTTGCAGCAGCAGTTCATCGTTGTCCACCGCATTGCCCATCGCCACCGTCAGTTGGATCTGCCAGTGGGTGGCGCCCAGTTCGATGATCTGATCCATCAGTGCCGGCAAGTCCGGCATGGTGGCCGCGCCGATCTGGGTGTTGACGCTGACGGCGAGGCCGGCCGCCTTGGCGCGGCGCAAGGCGTCCACCGCCTTGTCGAAAGCGCCCGGCACATTCCGTACCTTGTCGTGCAAGGGAGCCAGGCCGTCCAGCGATACGCCGACGCCGTTGAGGCCGGCGTCTATCGCCTGTTGCAGCCGGGCCGGGTTCAGATTGCGGCCGCCGGTCTGGATCGCGCAATACATGCCGTGGCCGCGGATGGCGCGGATCAATTGGGTCCAGTCCTTGCGCAGATAGGCTTCGCCGCCGATCAGGGTGATCTCGCGCGTGCCCAGCGCCGCCAGCGCGTCTATCACCTCCAGGCATTCGGTGGTGGACAGCTCGTTGGGGCGGCGGTGGCCGGCGCGGGAGCCGCAGTGCAGGCATTTCAGGTCGCAGGCTAGCGTGATTTCCCAAACCACGTGCACCGGGACATAGCGCTTGAAGTCTTCGTCGTCCAGATAGCGGGCCGGGCGGACGGCGGGGCTGTCGTCTAGCATGAGTGGGTCCTTGAGAAAGGGCGAGGAGCGTCCGCTGGACGCCCCTGGACTTTGAACAGGCTTAGCGTGCGACGCCGTTCAATGCCTGCCTTCAAGGCGGGCGATTTCGCTTTGCAACTGCTTCAGCGCGGCTTCGATATTGTCGTGCTGCTTCAGTTGTTCTTCCGCTTGGCCGGCCAGCGACTTCATCTGCGCCAGATTGTCGCTGGCGCGGGATTGCTGAAGCGCAGCGGCGTATAGCGGAATGGGGTGGGGGTAGGGCTTGCTGCTGGCGCGCTGTTCCGAGTGCACTACCGGCGCTTCCGTCACGATGGCGTGCGCCACGGTGTGCCAGGCGCCCTGGTAGAAGAAGCGGTAGCTGGCGTGGCCGTCCTGCCAGTTCTGGTCGAGAATGCCTTGCAAGTGGAAGGTTTCGGCGATCTGGCTGTTGGGCGAGCTGGGGCTGCCGTCCAGCGACAGCACGATGTGGTGCTCGGTGGACGGGTCCAGCTTGGCTTGGCTGTAATGGCCCCAAACATTGGCCTGGAATTGCAGCGGGGGGCTGACGCTCTGGAAAATGCTGGCGTGGCCGCTGACTTTTTTCTGCGGCGTGTTGACCAGCAAGTCCAGGGTCAGGACCGGCGCGCCCAGCACCGGGGCGGAAACGATGTAACGGGTATGGAACAATCCTGTTGCTGACATGGAGCACTCCTTGGCGAATGGGGGGAGAAGCGGCGCTAGCCTATTTGCGTTCCAGCTTGGCGATTTCCGATTTCAGCGCGTCCAGCTCCTTGCGCAATTGCGGCTGAGCGTCCAATTGCTGCCGGGCGTAGGAGGCCAGCGTTTTCATGTGGGCCAGGTCGCCGCTGGCGATGGCGCTTTGAATCGGCACGCCGTACAAGGCCATGATGGGCGGGTTGGGAAGAATCACCGGGCCGGGTTCCAGCGGCAGCGGGAAATAACGCGATTTCAATTCCGGATTGAGCTTGGCCGGCGCGTTTTCCACTTCCACCCACGCGGAACCGTTCAGATAGCTGTAATTGGCCACGCCCTGTTTCCAGTCCTGGCTCAGAACCAAGTGCAGTTTGAAGTTGCTCGTGCTGCCGCTGTGGCCTTGGGCGGTGATCAGGATGCGGCCTTCGCTGGGCGGCATCACGGTCAGATAGGTGTAGTCGCCGTGAACGTGGGAGTGAAGGTCCAGCGGCGGATTGGTGGCCTGGGTAATGTGGGCGTCGCCGGTCACGGCGCTGCGCGGCGGCGCGACCAGCAGGTTCAGCGTAAGCCGTTGCGCGCCGTCCTTGCCGGTGCCGATGAGGTAGCTGACGGGAAACAAGCCGATATCGGTTTGCGCGGTGTCTGACATAAAACCTCCGGATAGTTTAGGTGATGGTCCAGCCTGGCGAGCCGTACTGGCTCGCCGGATCGCGAGAGTGTTCTTAGCGTCGTTCCAGGCGAGAGATTTCCTGCTTCAGCTGATCGACGGCGGTGTGCAGATCGCCGTATTGGCGCAAGTGCTGCTCGCCTTGTTCCAGCAAGGTTTTCATCTGCGCCAGATTGCCTTCCGCAATCGCTTGGTGGATGGCGACGCCGTAAGGCAAGGTTTGATGCGTGGGAAGATGGCTCATTGAGTCGACCTGTTCCTTAGCGCTGATTGACGTGACGGCGGGCGGAAGAGAGCGGGCCGCCCGCAAAGGGCTGCCGGACAAAGCTTGGCAGTGTTTATCGGTGTAGCAGCTGGGGGCGGTGACAAACTGGACTTAAGGTCAGTTTTTATGAAAAACAAATACTTAAGTAAAAGTACCGAGCCGCGTGAACGCAGCCCGGAGCAAGGGGAGTAGGCTCAAAATCGGGAGGAGGGACGAGCCAGATAGAACCACTCCTGGCCGCTTGGCGATTGGGGGTTGGGGAAGACGATGCGGCCGTCGTCTATGGCCGTCACCGGGCTGCCGTCGGCGCGCCAGCCTATTAGTTCGCCTCTGCTTACCGGGTCGAAGCTGATCCAGTCGCGGGCGAAGCGGTCGCCATCGTCAAGCTTGTCCACTACTTCATACAGGCTGAGCATTTCCAGAGGCGAGGGCGCGGGGGGAGGCGCGTCCATCATGCCCAGATGAGCCAGCGTATTGACGATGGCCTGGTAGGCGACGCGCGGCGCGGCGGGGTCGTCGTGTTGGCCGCATTCCAGCGTTAGCGCCCAGCCGCCTTGTTGGCGCATGTATTCGGTGGTGCCCATGCCGTAACAAGCATCGCCTCCGGTCGCCTTGTCCCGCCGGCTTACGCCCAGCGCGTAAGTGGATAGCCAGCCGTCCACTGCGCGGGCCACGCCCAGGCGTTGCGCCAGAGCCTCTTCCCGAGCGGCCAGGGCGAAGGGTTCGAGCTCGCCGGCGTTGTCGCGCGGGCCGAGGAAGACAAAGGGCTGGCCGCGGGACTGGAAGGAATGCAGGTCCAGCAAAACCTCATGTTCCGACAGCAAGGGGCACAGCCAGTTGGCGACGTGATCTTCGAAATCGCCCGGCGCGTCGCTGGGCGCGAGATGGCGGTTCAGATTGCGCTCGCCGCCGCGCTGCCCCAGTTGGAAGGCCAGTGGATTGGCCACCGGAACCAGCGTCAGCCGGCCGGCGCGGAGCGCCAGCGCGCCTTGTTCCAGTTCGGCCATTACGCGGCGGATGGCTAGCGTGCCGCAGCCCTCGTTGCCGTGCACGGCTCCGGTGACGATCAGGCGCGGGCCGGCCCGCAAGCTCTGGTAACGGTGGCTGGCGAAATGGGTAGGCCAGGCCGGGTTTATTTGAGCCATACGTCCTCGAAGTCAAAAGAGCCGTTGGGATTCATCACGAAGCCCTGCACATTGTTGCGCAGCGGAATGTAAATGCGCGAATGGGCCATGGTGATCCAGGGACGTTCGTATTTGAAAATTTCCTGGGCTTTCAAATAATACTGGGTGCGTTGCTTCTGTTCGGTGGCTTGCCGGCCGAGCAGCAACAACTTATCGAACTCCTGATTGCAGAAGCGCTGGCCGCCCTTGCTGACGCTGCAGGACAGGGCGTTCCAGAGGAAGTCGTCCGGATCGCCGGAGTTGCTGGTCAGGCCTGACATATAGACATCGTGTTCGCCGGCTGCTGCGCGTTTCAGGTACTCGCCCCATTCGTAGGACCGAATATTGGCCTTGACGCCTATCCTGGCCCAGTCCTGCTGGATCATCTGCGCCATCAATTTGCCGTTGGGGTTGGTGGGCCGCTGCACCGGCAGCGCCCACAAATCCAGGGTGAAGCCGTTGGGGTAGCCTGCCTGGGCCAGCAGCGCCTTGGCTTTGGCCGGGTTGTATTCATTACGGGTTTTGGGGTTCCAGCTCCAAGTGGACGGCGGATAGGGGTTGACCGCCTGGGTGGCGCCGCCCTTGGGAAACATCGCCTTGAACAGGGCGTCGCGGTTGATGGCGATGTCCAGCGCCACGCGCACTTCGCGCTTGGCGAACTGCGGCCGTTTCAGATTGTAGGCCAGGTAGGAGATATTGCTGGCGCCGGTGGCGGCGATCTTGATGTTCTTGTCGGCGTTCAAAGTGTCCAGATCGGACTCGCGCACCGCCGCGGCCACTTGGCATTCGCCCGCTTTTAGCTTCTGGATGCGTACTTGCGGATCGGTGACGATGGCGAAGATCAGGCTGCGGGTTTTTTGCGGCGTCCCCCAGTATTGGGGGTTGGCCTCGTAGCGCACGGTCGAATCCTTGGCGTAGCTCTTGAAGCGGTAGGGACCGGTGCCGATGGGCAGCAGGTTGATCTGCGCGGGCTTGACGGCCTGCAGCAGCTGCTGGGCGTATTCCGCCGATTGCATGCCGGCGAAGCCCATCGCGAAGAAAGTCAGGAAGGTGGCGTTGCGCTCCTTCAGCCGGATCTTGACGGTGTGAGGATCCAGCTTTTGCACCGAGGCTATCAGCTTGACCAGGCCGTAGCCGTCCGGGCCGGTCAATGGGGTTTTGAACGCCTGATTGAATGGCAGGTCCGGCCGGATCCAACGGTTGACGGTGAAAACCACGTCGTCGGCGGAGAAGTCGCGGCTGGGCTTGAAATACTCGGTGTGATGGAATTTGACGCCGCGGCGCAGTTTGAAGGTGTACTCCAGCCCGTCCGCCGACACGCTCCAGCTTTCCGCCAGCCCCGGACGCAGCGCCACGCCGCCGCGTTTGAATTCGGTCAGCCCCTGGAAGACGGGTTTGACGATGTTGTAAGTGGAGGCGGTGTCCCACATCGCGGGGTCGAAGCCTTCCGGAGCGGCTTCCGCGCAAAAGACCAGCGGCTTGGCGGCCAGCGCGGCGGCGGGCAAAGCGCCGGCCAGCAACAGGGAAAGGGAGAGGATCGATTTTGTCATTTACGCTATCCTGAGTTCTTGTTCGCGGCATGCGAATTGTCCGTCATCTACCGCTGTCGGTCCAAGGCCTTGGCAATTGGTTCCCGGCGCTGGCGCCGGCTTCGCGGTTTCGGCGGACTTTGCGAGGGGGCGAAGATGGAGGGATCGAGGGTGCTCGTCGTGGGCGCCGGCGTAGTTGGCCTGTGCAGCGCGTGGCGGCTGGCGCGAGCGGGCTGGCCGGTCACGGTGTTGGAGCGGCGCGGCGAGGCGGCGGCCGGCGCCAGCTACGCCAACGGCGGTCAACTAAGCTATAGCTATGTCGCGCCGCTGGCCGACGCCGGCGTGCCGGCCAAGGCGCTGGCCTGGCTGCTGAGCGCGGATGCGCCGATGCGCTTGCGTCTACGCTGGGACCTTGCCCAATGGCAGTGGTTGTGGCGCTTTTATCGGGCTTGCAACCGTGAAGCCAATCGCGCCGGCAGTGCTCAGTTGTGGCGCTTGGCGCAAGAAAGCCGCTTGTTGCTTGAAGGGCTGCGCGCGGAGGGGCTGGACGGCTTTGCCTGGCGGCGCAACGGCAAGCTGGTGCTGTACCGCAGCGCGGCGGCGCTGGAGCATGCGCGTCAGGGCGTGGCGGCGCTGAGCGAACTGGGCGCGCGTCAGAGGCTGCTGGATGCGGACGGCTGCCGTAATTTGGAGCCGGCCTTGGCCGGACTAAGCGGGCCGATGCTCGGCGGGGTGCATACCCCTGACGAGGAAGTGGCGGATTGTCGGCTGTTCTGCCTGGCCATGCAGCGGCGGATGCTTGAGGAAGGCTTGGATGTCGAGTTCCGCTTTGATCGGGAAGTGGGCGGTTTCGAAATGGCTCAGGGGCGGGTGCGGCAAGTCTTGCTGCCCGATGAGGCCTTGCCCTGCCGGCATCTGGTGCTGGCGGCCGGCGTCGGCGGCGTGGCGCTGGCGCGCAAGCTGGGCCTGCGGCTGCCGCTCTATCCCTTGAAGGGCTACAGTCTGGACATGCCCGCGGGAGAGTGTTTGCCGGCGCTCAGCGTCACCGATTTCGAGCGCAAGACTTTGTACGCGCCGATAGGCGGGCGTCTGCGGGTGGCGGCGGCGGCGGATCTGGTCGGCTACGAGGAAAGCCCGGATCCGCGACGCGTGGCCGGCTTGCGCCGGCAAGTGAGGCGCGATTGGCCGCGGGCGGGCTGTTTGGAACAGGCTACGGAATGGGCCGGCTTGAGGCCGGCCACGCCGGACGGCTTGCCCATGATAGGGCGCGCGCCTAGCGGACCGGCCAATCTCTGGCTGAATCTTGGACACGGCGCTCTGGGCTTTACCTTGGCCCTGGGCAGCGCCGAGCGGCTGGCGCGGGAGATGGCCGGAGACTGAGGGCTGGGGAATGAACGAGGGGAGTGCGGCGAGAATGAAAGCGGTCATCGGCATGGAGGAGTTGGCGGCGCATCCGGAGTACCTGTCGATTGCGGATATCGACGGGGTGAGGCTGGATCTGCGCTATGCCTGCGCCAATAATTTTGTGGGACGAAATCTTTACGGCGACGCGGCGCCGGCGCTGTTGCACCGCCGCGCCGCCGAGCGCCTGGCCATGGCCGCGCGCGAGTTGCGCAAGCAACGGCCGGGTTTCAATTTGCTGGTTTTCGACGCGCTGCGGCCGGGAAGGGTGCAGCGGGTGTTGTGGGGCATCGTCAAGGACACGCCGCAGCGCATCTACGTCGCCGACCCGGCGCGCGGTTCGATTCACAGCTTCGGCATGGCCGTGGACTTAAGCGTGGAGGACGATGGCGGACGCGAACTGAACATGGGCACCGGCTTTGACGACTTCACCGAGCTGGCGCAGCCGCAGCGCGAGGCGGAGCTGCTGCGGACCGGCAGGCTGAGCGAGGCGCACTTGGCCAATCGCTTGCTGTTGCGCCATTGCATGAGCCAGGCTGGCTTCAGCGGCATCGCCACCGAGTGGTGGCACTTTGAGGCGGCGGATCGCGATTGGGTGCGCGCTCATATGCTGTTGATCGAATAATTAAGAGGCCGCGGCCTGCCTAATGCCGCCCGGGCGGCGGCTTTATGCCCGGCAGGCATTTAGCAAACGGCGGGTTTTCAGGCAATATGGCCGCTGGCTTTATCTTTGAAGCACCCGCAGAGAAACATCAATGGCATCCGACAATATCGAACAAGCCTGTTGGCACCCGGAAACCCAGGCAATCCGCGGCGGCCGCGAAATCAGCGATTATCGCGAGCACAGCCAAAGCCTGCATCTGACTTCCAGCTTCACCTACGATTCGGCGGAACAGGCCGCGGCCATGTTCCTGGGCGAACTGGACGGCTACACCTATTCCCGCTTCACCAACCCCACCGTCGCGGCCTTTCAGCAGCGGCTGGCGCTGATGGAGGGCGGTGAGCGCGCCATCGCCACCGCCACCGGCATGGCGGCGATCCAGGCCATCATGATGAGTCTGCTCAAGGCCGGCGATCACATCCTGTCCTCGCAAAGCCTGTTCGGTTCCACCACCAATCTGTTTGCCGGCCTATTGGCCAAATTCGGCGTGGAAACCACCTTTGTCGACGCCACCGACCTGCAAGCCTGGCGCGACGCGGCGCGGCCCAATACCCGTTTGTTGTTTCTGGAAACGCCGTCCAATCCTCTGACGGAAATCGCCGACATCGCCGCGATCGCCCAGATCGCGCATCAGCGCGGCGCCTTGCTGGTGGTGGACAACAGCTTCTGTTCCCCGGCCTTGCAGCAACCGCTGAAACTGGGTGCGGACCTGGTGATGCACTCCGCCACCAAATATCTGGACGGGCATGGCCGGGTGATGGGCGGCGCGGTGGTGGGCAGCGACGCGCTGATCGAGCAGATTTATCTGCACGTGCGCACCGCGGGTCCCGCGCTGGCCCCGTTCAACGCCTGGACGCTGCTCTCAGGCATGGAAACCCTGCACTTGCGGATGGAAAAACACAGCGCCGGCGCACTGGAGTTGGCTCGCTGGCTGGAAGCCCAGCCGGCGGTGGCGCGGGTGTTCTATCCGGGGCTGGCCAGTCATCCGCAGCACGAGCTGGCGCTTCGCCAGCAAAGCGGCGGAGGCGCGGTGGTGTCCTTCGTGGTCAAGGGCGGCAGGGAGGAGGCTTGGCGAGTGGTTGACCGGGTGCAGTTGATTTCCCGTACCGCCAATCTGGGCGACGTCAAATCCACCATCACCCATCCGGCGTCCACTACGCATGCCCGCATCACGCCGGAGGCCAGGACCAAGGCCGGCATCGTGGAAGGCCTGTTGCGCGTGGCCGTGGGGCTGGAGCATGTCGAAGACCTTAAGCGGGATTTGGCTCGCGGTCTTGACTAAACGCTTTCAACATGTGTTTCATTCAAACGGCAGTCTAAAATACGGACTGCCGCTTTTGTTGCCGCCCTGTTGAGTTTGGCCCGAGCGCCGTCGAGACATGTCTTGACATTCATCAAATTAAAACGTAAGTTTGAAACGCTTGTTCGAAAACTGAAATGAGCAAGACCATAAAACCAGCAAATACAAAAAAGGCACTGGAAAACATGGAAGCAAGCCGCCCCGATACCGCCACCCGCATTCTGGACGTTGCAGAACGCTTGTTTGTGGAGCACGGTTTCGAAGCGACCTCGCTGCGCATGATTACCCAGCAAGCCGAGGTAAACCTGGCCGCGGTGAATTACCACTTCGGCTCCAAGGATGCGTTGTTCGAGTCCGTGTTCATGCGCAGGCTGGCCCCGTTGATAGCGGACTGCCTGGCGGAACTGGATAAGCTGGAGGCGGAGGCCTCGGAGGAGAAACTGTCGGTGGAAGGCTTGGTGCTGTCGTTCATACGGCCTTGCCTGTCGCTGTCCAAGGACCCGTCGCGCGGCGGGGCGATGTTCGTGCGCTTGTTGTCGCGCACCTTGGTGGAAAACCATCGTCTGTTGCGTGAAACCATCTCCCAGCAGTACAGCGTGTTCGTCCAGCGTTACAGTCGCGCCTTTCAGCGCGCCTTGCCCTTGCTGGACACGGAGCAGTTGGCCTGGAGAATGCATCTTGCGTTCAGCGTCATGTTCAATGCCTTTGCAGGCAACGACGTGTTGAAGATCTTTACTCGAAGTCAGATCGTCAGCGCGCGGGATCCGGACATGATCGTCAAATACCTCGTGCCCTTTGTCATGGCTGGCCTGGTCGCGCCCATGGAAGGCTGATTCCGGAGCGCAGGGCAGGACGTGCCGATCGCGGCCGCGTCCCTTGCTGTTGCCGCCGGAATGGAAGGGTCAACACGAGGGTAAAACAAAATGATATCTGCCGTTGTTCTGGTCGTGCTGCTGGGCGCGCTGGCGTATTTCCGCGCGCCTGTTCTGGCCTGGACCGTGGGGCTGGCCGCCTGGCTAGCCGCGCTCCAGTTCATCTTCCATTGCCCGCTGCCTCCGGCGGCCTGGGCTGTTTTCGCGGTGGTCGCCGCCGTTCTCAATTTTCCGTCGCTGCGACGCGCCGTGTTCACCGGTCCGGTGTTCGGCGTGTTCAAGAAAATCACGCCGGCGATGTCCCAGACCGAGCAGGAAGCCATCAACGCCGGCACGGTCTGGTGGGATCGCGACCTGTTCTCCGGCAAGCCGGACTGGAACCGCTTGCTGTCCTTTCCCGATCCCAAGCTGACGCTGGAAGAGCAGGCCTTCATCGATGGCCCCACCGAACAGCTGTGCGCGATGATCGACGATTGGAAGATCACCCACGAGCTGAAGGATCTGCCGCCGGAAGTATGGCAATTCATCAAGGACAACGGCTTCCTGGGCATGATCGTCAAAAAGCAGTACGGCGGTCTGGAGTTCTCCAACTACGCCCACGCCAAGGTGGTCACCAAGATCGCCACCCGCGGCGGCACCGCCGCGGTGTCGGTGATGGTGCCCAACTCCCTGGGGCCGGGAGAATTGCTGCAGCACTATGGCACCGAGGCGCAAAAGGATTATTACCTTCCGCGTCTGGCCAAGGGTCTGGAAATCCCCTGCTTCGCGCTGACCAGCCCTTATGCGGGTTCGGATGCCGGCAGTATTCCCGACTACGGCATTGTTTGTCGCGGCTCCTACACCCATCCGCGCACCGGAGAGCGTTTCGACGACGTGCTGGGCCTGCGCGTCAGCTGGGAAAAGCGCTGGATCACCTTGGCCCCGGTGGCCACCATCCTGGGCCTGGCGTTCAAGATGTACGATCCCGAGCATCTGCTGGGCGATAAAGAAGACCTGGGCATCACTTGCGCGCTGGTGCCCACCGAACATGAGGGCGTGGCCATCGGCCGTCGCCACTTCCCCGGCGGAGCGGCCTTCATGAACGGCCCGACCTGGGGCAAGGATGTGTTCATTCCGCTGGACTGGATCATCGGCGGCCGCGAGTTCGCCGGCCAGGGCTGGCGCATGCTGGTTGAGTGCTTGTCGGTGGGGCGTTGCATCTCCCTGCCGGCGATGTCGGTGGCTTCCGGCAAGATGAGCACCTTCGTCACCGGCGCTTACGCGCGCATCCGCGATCAGTTCGGCCTGCCCATCGGCAAGTTCGAGGGCGTGGACGAGGCGATGGCGCGCATCGGCGGCTACACCTATCAGATGGAAGCCTCGCAGGACTTGGCGCTGACCGGTCTCGATACCGGCGAGAAACCGTCGGTGTTGTCGGCCATCCTCAAGTACCACAACACCGAGCGCATGCGCAAAGCCATCAACGATGCGATGGACATCCATGGCGGCAAGGCGGTGGTGCTGGGGCCGCGCAACTACCTAGCGCGCGCCTACCAGGCGATTCCGATCGGCATCACCGTGGAAGGCGCCAACATCCTGACCCGTTCGATGATCATCTACGGTCAGGGCGCGATCCGCTGCCATCCCTTCGTGCTGCGCGAGATGAAGGCGGCCATGGCCAACGACGGCAAGGAGTTTGACGCCGCCATTACCGGTCACATCAACTTTGTGATCAGCAATGTGGTTCGTTCCTTGTGGCTGGGCTTGAGCGGCTCGCGTTTCGTTGGCGCGCCGCGCGGCGGCGAAGTGGGGGCTTACTATCGCCGATTGACTCGTTTCTCCAGCGCTTTCGCCTTGCTGTCCGATATGGCGATGTTCAGCCTGGGCGGTAGCCTGAAGTTCCGCGAGAAGCTGTCCGCGCGTTTGGGCGACATGCTCTCCGGCCTTTACATCGCCTCCGCTTGCCTGAAGCGCTTTGAGCGCGACGGCGCGCCCAAGGAAGACCTGGCGGTCTTGCAGTGGTCGGTGGAAAACGCTTTGTACGATGTGCAGCAGGCGATGGACGGCTTCCTGGCCAACCTGCCCAGCCGCATGCTGGCGGTGGTGTTGCGCAAACTGATCTTCCCGTGGGGCCTGACGCTTAAGCCAGCGTCCGACCGCGTCGGCACCCAGGTGGCGCGCGCGATGATGGAGCCGGGCGCGACGCGTGAACGGCTGACGCGCGGCATGTATCTGCCGAAAGAAGAGGGCGATGCCGTGGGCGTGCTGGCTCACGCGCTGGAGGCCGTGCTGGCCACCGAGCCGCTGGAGCAAAAACTGCGCAAACTGGCGCGCGACGGCAAGTTTATTTCTGTCACCGCGCGAGAGCGCCTGGCGGAAGCCTTGGCGGCCGGTTTGCTCGATCAGGCCGAGTTCGACGCCGTTAGCCGCGCGCGCAAGCTCAAGCGCGACGTGATCATGGTGGACGATTTCGACAAGATGCTGGAGCAACATGACGACAAGCTGCTGCAACGCTTGATCTTCTGAGTGTAAGGGGTAAGATTTGCCGGGATTCGTCCCGGCATTTCACCTCAGCGGCTGTCAAGCGGCCGCTGAGGTGAAATGACGAAAGTCGCCAAAGCCGAGCGACGAGCAATAACAAAGGAGTGAGCATGGACTGCCCTGAAGTCCGGATTCCCACGCTGCGCGTGCGCGCGCTGCCAACCAGCACCAATGCTTACGGTCGAGTTCAGGCCGGTTGGCTGATGAATCATATCGACATGGCCGGCAGCCTGGACGCTGAGCGCCTGTCGCGCGGCCCGGTGACCACGGTGGCGGTCAACACCTTTCAATTCGCCGCGCCCATTCTGCTGGGCGACGTGGTGGATCTTTATGTTGAACGGTTGCGAATCGGCCAGAAATCCATCACCTTGAAAATCACCGTCGAAGCGGAGCGCATCGACGGCTCGCATGAGGCGATAACCGAAGTGGTTGCCACGTATGTGGCGATTGATAATGATGGTAAATCGCGTATTTTGGGCGAAATTTAGCGTTATTTAATGCTTTTCAGTGTGCTTGTTGCAGAAATGTCTCATTAAACGTTTGTTTGGAACAAACACTCCAAAACCTTGTGGAATTGCTCTAATTCTCTGGTAGCATCAAATATGACCACTGCTTGTTATTGGTCATCTAACACCTAAGAACACTATAGCAACGCCAAAGAGAGAGGGAGAACATGAAACTCAAGCACCTCAGCCTGTCCGTGATGGTCATGGGCGCAACATTCGGTCTAATGTCCACCCAGGCCGTGGCCTCGGGTTATCAGTTTGGTTCGCAAAGCGTGTCCGGTCAGGGCACGGCGCATGCCAACGGCGCAGAGGCCAACGATCCTTCCACCATTTTCGCCAACCCGGCCGGCCTGTCTCGGCTGGAGGGCACACAAATTTCCGGCGGCGCTACCCTGGTGGTGCCGCACTCCGAATACACCGACAATGGTTCTACCCGGGCCGTGTTGATCCCCGGTGCCACCGCCCAACCGGCTGGCGGCAGCAATGGTGGTAATTTCGCGCCCAAAGCGGTGGCTGCGCCTAACTTCTATCTGTCGCACAAAGTAAACGATAAGATCAATCTGGGTCTGGGTATATTCGTGCCCTATGGCGCCAAGCTGGACTATGGTTTCGACTGGGCTGGCCGTTACGCGCTAAAGAGCGTGAATCTGCAATCGTTCAACATCAATCCGTCGATGTCGTTCAAGCTGGACGATCGCCATTCCTTTGGCTTCGGCATTTCCGCCCAGTACATGAATGCATCTCTGGACCAAATGGCTGATGCTTCCACTGGTGTGAATGCCCGTATTTTCCAGACTGCCTACCAGCAAGCACTGGCGGGTGGCGCTTCGCAGGCAGTGGCTCTGGCCCAGGCGCGCGGCGCGGTTGGGGCGGCAGCTGTGAATGGTGATGGTCTAGCGCATGTTGAGGGCGACGACTGGGGTTTCGGATGGAATATCGGCTATATGTTCCAGCTGAATGAGAATACTCGTTTTGGCTTGGCTTACCGCTCCAGCATCAAGCAGTCCTTGAGCGGCTCTTCCACTTGGACATTCAACAATGTCACCAATAACGCTATCCCTGGGTTGCCGCAGAACGGTGCGGGTGCGGTGGCCAAGAGTAAGCATCCGGATGCATCGGCAAAAGTGGATGTGACAACGCCGGAAACTGCATCCGCCAACTTCTTTCATCAGCTGAATCCGAAATGGGCAGTGATGGGAGATGTGACTTGGGTCGCCAACTCGCAAATGAAAGAGATCGTGATCCAGCAGTCCACGGTGGGGGGTACGGCTCAGGGCGATATGGTAATTCATCAGAACTGGCGCGATACTTGGCGCGTGTCCTTGGGCGCCAACTACCAGTACAGCGATGCCTGGCTGTTCCGCGGCGGCGTGGCTTGGGAGCAGTCGCCGTTGCAGTCCGATAGCGACCGTCATCCGGCCTTGCCGGATAGCGATCGTCTGTGGCTGTCGCTGGGCGCCAACTACAAGATCAATAAGCAAAGTTCGGTCGACGTCGCCTATAGCTTCATTAACTTCACCAATGCTAATGTGAACTACACCGACGGCTGCAGTCCTGCCGGCACTAGCCCGACTACCGGCGCAGCTTGCACCGGCAACGGCGGCACGGTGAAAGGCAGCTACAAGACCTATTTGCAGTTGGTTGGTCTGCAGTATAACTATCGGTTTTAATTGAATCGGCGCCGCTGGGCGCGCGGATTTTCGGTCGGGCGGGCGCAGTAGCGCTCGCCCGGTTTTTGCGTTTGCGGCGCGTTGAATTTTCCGCTTGTTTTCCCCCTCTATTTTTCCATATACCCCCTGTTTTTTTGCCCAAATTGGGTTAGACTTATTTGTGAGAAAAGCGAGTGTTTGATATTTTTCAATACAGGCTTTCCCCAGCTGCGCTTGAGCCGCCGACATAGTGGTTGCCGGCGCGGTTTTTCAGTAGATTGACGGATGTCCGCGGCGGTGAGAAAACCATCTCTCGTCAGGCTTCCGGGCAGGCCGGGCTTTATCATAATTACTTCCCGGCCGGTCGAGTTGTGCCGGCTGCAGCGGCGGCGCGCCGCCGACTCAGCGCAAGGACGAACAACGCCCGTCCTTGAGGCAGGCTGAGCAGGCGAGAGGGGCCTGTCTCATGTTGTGTTTCAACAAAACGAGGAAACCATGTCTCAAACCAAGTTCAACGTACGCAAGGTAGCCGTGTTAGGCGCTGGCGTGATGGGGGCTCAAATCGCCGCCCATCTGGTGAATGCCAAAGTTCCGACCATCCTGTTCGACTTGCCCGCCAAGGAAGGCGACAAGAACGGCATCGTGCTCAAGGCGCTGGAAGGCTTGAAAAAGCAGAAGCCGGCCCCCTTGGCCAACAAGGATGCCGTCAACCACATTCAGCCGGCCAACTACGACGACCACCTGCACCTCTTGAAGGATTGCGACCTGGTGATCGAAGCCATCGCCGAGCGCATGGACTGGAAGGCGGACCTGTACCACAAAGTGGCGCCGCATTTGGGCGAGCACACCATTTTCGCCACCAATACTTCCGGCTTGTCGATCAACACGCTGGCGCAAAGCTGCCCGGACAATGTGCGCCCGCGTTTCTGCGGCGTGCACTTTTTCAATCCGCCGCGCTATATGCACTTGGTGGAAATCATTCCCTGCCTGACCTCGGACGCGCACATTCTGGATAATCTTGAGCGCTTCCTGGTGTCCAGCCTGGGCAAGGGCGTGGTGCGAGCCAAGGACACGCCCAACTTCGTCGCCAACCGCATCGGCGTATTCTCGATGCTGGCCACCATCGCCAACGCCGACAAGTTCGGCATCCGCTTCGACGTGGTGGACGATCTGACCGGTCCGCGCCTGGGGCGTCCCAAATCGGCCACCTTCCGCACCGCGGACGTGGTGGGCCTGGACACCTTCGCCCACGTGGTCAAGACCATGCAGGACACTCTGCCGCAAGATCCTTGGCACGGTCTGTTCCAGACCCCGGAGTGGATGCAGAAGCTGATCGCCGCCGGCGCGCTGGGCGCCAAGACCAAGGCCGGCATCTATAAAAAAGACGGTAAGCGCATGCTGGTGCTGGACCCGGCCAAGGGCGAGTACGTAGGCTCCGGCGAGAAGGGCGACGACGCGGTCAAGGAAATTTTGAAGATCGCCAACCCGGCGGAAAAATTTCAGAAACTGCGCGAGAGCAGCCATCCGCAGGCGCAATTCCTGTGGGCGTGTTTCCGCGATGTGTTCCATTACATCTCCCACCACCTGGCCGATATCGCCAACTGCGCGCGCGACGTCGACTTCGCCATCCGCTGGGGCTTCGGCTGGAGCGTGGGTCCGTTCGAGACCTGGCAAGCCGCCGGCTGGCAGCAAGTGGCCAAGTGGCTGGACGAGGACGTGAAAGCCGGCAAGGCGCTGAGCGCCGCCGCGCTGCCGGCCTGGGTATTGCAGGGCGACCGCGCCGGCGTGCACTTCGCCGAAGGCTCCTTCGACCCTGCCGGCAATAAATTGGTGGGCCGTTCCACGCTGGACGTGTACCAGCGTCAGCTGGCGCCGGCCAAGGTGCTGGGCGAAGCGGCGGCGCCGCTGGGCGAAACCGTGTTCGAGAACGAGGGCGTGCGCGCCTTCACCACCGGCGACGAGGTCCTGGTGGTGTCGTTCAAATCCAAGGCGCATGCCATCGGCCCGGCTGTGATCGAAGGCCTGAATAAAGCCATCGACATCGCCGAAGACCGCTTCAAGGGCCTGGTGATCTGGCAGACCGAGGAGCCGTTCTCCGTTGGCGCCGACCTGCAGTCTATGATGCCGGCCTTCATGATGGGCGATTTGGACGCGATCGACGCTACGGTGCGCCGCTTCCAGGAAACCTCGATGCGCCTGCGCTACTGCCAGGTGCCGACGGTGGCCGCTACCCAGGGCTATGTGTTTGGCGGCGGTTGCGAGTTCGCGATGCACTGCGACAAGACCGTGGCGGCGCTGGAGTCCTACGTTGGTCTGGTGGAAGTCGGCGTCGGCCTGCTGCCGGGCGGCGGCGGCTGCAAGGAGTTCGCTCTGCGTGCCGCGCAAGAAGCGCGTGGCGATGTGTTGGCCGCATTGAAGGATTACTTCATGGCCATCGCCACCGCCAAAGTGGCCACCAGCGGCTTCGAGGCGCAGGAAATCGGCTTTTTCCGCAACGGCGACCCAGTGGTGTTCAACGCCTACGAGCTGTTGCACGTGGCCAAGCAGCAGGCGATCGCGCTGGCCGAAGCCGGCTATCGCCCGCCGCTCAAGGTCAAGGGCTTCCCGGTGGCCGGCCGCAGCGGCGCCGCGTCGATCAAGGGCCAGTTGGTGAATATGCTGGAAGGCAACTTCATTTCCAAGCATGACTTCTTCATCGCCGGCCTGATCGCTGACGTGATGACCGGCGGCGATGTCGAGGCGGGCACTCTGGTCAACGAGCAATGGATTCTGGACCTGGAGCGCAAGGCCTTCATG
Organism: Chromobacterium haemolyticum; assembly: GCF_002081825.1. Classification (GTDB taxonomy): domain Bacteria; phylum Pseudomonadota; class Gammaproteobacteria; order Burkholderiales; family Chromobacteriaceae; genus Chromobacterium; species Chromobacterium fluminis. Next base: position 68,985 of record NZ_MUKU01000014.1, read on the forward strand.
ACCTTGCTGAAAAACTCCAAGACCCAGGACCGCATCGCCAATATGTTGACCACCGGCAAGCCGCTGCGCAACTAAGTGCTTGGGGACGATTCTGCTGCGCGAGCCGATATCGAATGCTGTGATGCTCGCCGTACCCCATGTACGGCTGCGCTTCTCGCTTCGATCTCGGCCCGCTCGCGACGAATCCTCCCGCAAGCGCGGTCAATAGCCAGATGAAAGGCCGCTTGATCGCCGCAAAGCCGATCAGGCGACCGACAGGAGAATCGAAAATGAGCAAACAAGTACAAGAAGCTTACATCGTCGCCGCCACCCGCACGCCGGTGGGCAAGGCTCCGCGCGGCATGATGCGTCATGTGCGCCCGGACGATATGCTGGCGCACGTGATTACCGGCGCGCTGGCCCAAGTGCCGAATCTGGACCCGAAACTGATTTCCGACTGCGTGGTGGGTTGCGCCTTCCCGGAAGCGGAGCAGGGTCTGAACATGGCGCGTATCGGCGTGCTGTTGGCCGGTCTGCCCAATACCGTGGGCGGTATTACGATTAACCGTTACTGCTCGTCCGGCATCAACGCCGTGCAGATGGCCGCCGACCGCATCCGCTTGGGCGAGGCCGACGTGGTGATCGCCGCGGGAGCCGAGTCGATGTCTCTGGTGCCGATGATGGGCAACAAGGTGTCGTTGAACCCGGAAATCTTCGCCAAGGACGAAAACTACGGCATTGCTTACGGTATGGGTCTGACCGCCGAGAAAGTGGCGCAGCAGTGGGGCGTGTCGCGTGAAGATCAGGACGCGTTCGCTGTGGAGTCGCACCGTCGCGCGCTGGCCGCGATTGACGGTGGTAAGTTCAAGAGCGAGATTACTCCGCTGGAGGCGACGTATCGCACGCCCAACCTGGAAACCGGCGAAGTGGCCGTTAAAACCCGAGTTCTGGACACCGACGAAGGTCCGCGTCGCGAGACCACGCTGGAGGGCCTTGCCAAGCTGAAGACAGTGTTCGACGCCAAGGGCTCGGTCACCGCCGGCAACTCTTCGCAGATGTCCGACGGCGCCGGCGCGGTGATTCTGGTGTCCGAGCGCGTGCTCAAGGAGTTCAAGCTGACGCCGCTGGGTCGCTATGTCACTTTCGCGGTCAAGGGTGTGCCGCCGGAAATCATGGGCATTGGCCCGAAAGAGGCGATTCCCGCCGCTTTGAACCAGGCCGGTTTGAAGCAGGACGATCTGAAGTGGATTGAACTGAACGAGGCGTTTGCGGCTCAGGCTTTGGCGGTGATCCGTGACCTGGAGCTGGATACTTCCAAGGTGAGTCCGCACGGTGGCGCCATCGCACTGGGCCATCCGCTGGGCGCCACCGGCGCTATCCGCACCGCCACCTTGGTGCATGGCATGCGCGACGCCGGCCAGAAGGGCTATGGCATGGTGACCATGTGCATCGGTACCGGCATGGGCGCCGCCGGGATCATTGAAGTGCTGTAAGCAGGATTTACCCGCTTAAAAAACCGGCTTGCAATCGCAAGCCGGTTTTTTATTGAGTGCCGTCGGGCGGCGGGCGAGGCTTAATCCACTTTGGACAGGGTGTCGAAGTCGCTGTGGCTGCAGTCTTCGTATTCGTGCTGCGGGGCTTTGAGGCGGATCTGGTAGGACTTGCCTTGCGCCGCCAGCACCAGTTGCTTGTCCGGTTGCGTCAGGGTCTTGGGCATCAGGAAGCAACGCTGGCCTTTGCGGGAGTTGGGCTGGGTAATGTAGATGGCGGTGGAGGGCGGCGAGTCCGCATGTTCAGGGTCCAGCAGCGATACGCCGACGGGGTTTTGCCCCAGGATCTCTATGCCTACCTTGGTGCCGTTGTTCTGACGCAGGATGCGGCGGATCACGCCCAGCAACTGAGGATGGTTGTCCGCTTTGACCAGGATGACGCGGCCGATGGCCAACTGTTCCACCGCCTTGCCGATGAAGGTGAGGCCCATGCCGGTGGAGCTGATGTCGTTGATGCGCCAGTCGCTGGCGCGTTCGGGATCCTGCGTCGGCACGTCCTGAACCTTGACCTGATAGGCGACGCGTTCGAAGCCGATGCTGACATGGGCGTTGGACGCGTGGAGGGAGCGCTCGGACTTGCGCAGGGACTTGCCGCCGTCGGTAGACCAGCGAATAGCCAGTTTTTCGCATAGAATGGCCCATTCCTCGCGTTCCAGGCTGCCATCCATGGCCTCCAGGGCGGGAGGGGTTCGCCTGTCCAGATCAAACATCAGATCCGCCAGCCGGCTGGTGATTTCGTAGGCTGACCAATAACGATGCCATTTGCCGGCCATGCCGCGCAGCATGGCCTGCGGCGGTTCCGGCATCGACAAGTTGTAGACGAAGATAGGCTCTTCCACCGGAGGTTGCTTGTCCAGCGGAATGCCCTGGCTCAGCATCATCAGCAATTGATCGACCGCGACGATTTCCCTGTGAAGCATATTGTCGGTCTGCGCCAGGAACAACATACCGGCCTGGATCAGCAACTGCTCGCAGCTGAATTCATCCGGGCTATTCAGGTAAAGCTTGATCGGATGCCGGGAAAAGCCGCTTTCCTCGGCCTGGCTGAAAAAGCGGAAACCATTTTGCCAGGCCGCGCCTTCCGGCTTCAGGTAGCGCAGCGAATTCCAGGCGATCAGCCGCATCTGATGATGCAGGCCGCGGATGGTAACGATGCGGATTTCGTCTTCCGGCACCGCGTTGGGGTGGCTTTTGTACAGCCGCAAGCAGATCTGGTAGGCGGAGGACAGCTCGTGCCAATAGGCCAGGATGGTGGGAAGATAGCCTTTGCTGCCGCCTTTGGACTGCAAGTAGTCCTTGCACAGTTGACGGTGGATATTGTTGGCCTTGTCGTCGACGTAGACCAAGGTTTTGACGCGCTCTTTCAGCGATATTTCGGTGTCGGTATTGATTTTGGCGACGGCTTTGATGATTTCCACCAGGGCGCCGAAATACTCGGCTTCAGGCAGGTCGCGCACTAATAGCGTTGCGGACTGCGCCACTTCGGAGGCAGTCGTGTTTTTGTTCAGTAGGGAACTGACAAGTGATTTGAAGTCAAACATTTAGCCCGGCTTTATAGGAAATTATGTTTTCATTGGCATATCGCTATATCTTACGCCACGCGCAGGCGTGGGTGAAACGGTAATTCTCATTATTTACCCATATGCTTACAAATAACAATCGCTGGAATCGGCGACAGTGGCTGGTTTCGCTGCTGTTGCTCGGGGTTTTGTCGCAAACGGCCAGGGCGGACGGCGCGGAAGCGCTTGGCACGTATCCGCCGCAGGGCGTGGGTTTGGTGCTGGGCGGCGGCGGCGCGCGGGGCTTTGCCCATCTGGGCGTGCTGAAGGAACTGGAGCGTTTGCGGATTCCCATTGCCTGTATCGCGGGAACCAGCGCCGGAGCCCTAATTGGTGGCATTTATGCAAATGGTTTGCCCTTGGCGCAGATGGAGCACGAGTTCAACGCCGCCGATTGGGATGCCTTGTTGTCCGGCAAGCCGACGCGGGCGGACGTTCCGTATGACCGCAAGCGCGACGATTACAAGAACTATCTGGACGTTACCTTCGGCCTGAAAAAAGACGGTCTGAAAGTACCGCGCAGCGCGATCAATTCGCAGGAAATCGAGCTGTACATCCATAAGCTGACGCGTGACCGCGTGGTGGGCAGTTTCGATCAGCTCCCCATCCCGTTCCGCGCTGTCGCCACCGATCTGGCAACCGGCGAGCCAGTGGTGTTTTCCCAGGGTTCGCTGGCTCGCGCGCTGCGCGCCAGCATGGCGGTGCCGGGTTTGTTCGATCTGATCGAGGATGACGATGGCCGCCTGCTGGTGGACGGCGGTTTGGCGCGCAATCTGCCCATTCAGGATGTCAAAGGCCGTTGCGCGGACCGGGTGATCGTCGTCGACGTGTCCACGCCGCTGATGAAGGCGAAAGAGATCAACAGCCTGTTCGACGTGGTGGCGCAGACCTCCAATCTGATGGTCAGCCGCAACGCCAAGGAACAACTGCGCAAGCTGGACAAGCGCGATCTGGTGATCAAGCCGGATTTGAGCGGCTATACCGCGGCCTCTTTCAGCGAACACCAGGCAATCACCCAACGCGGCGAGGAAGCGGCCAAGACGCTGGCCAAGCAGTTGTCGGCCTATTCGGTATCCGAAGCGGAGTACGCGGCGTGGAAACGCCGGCTGGAGCGGCCGCACTTCCCCTTGATCGACAAGATTCAAGTGGAGGGCAAACCCGGCCAGTTCACCAAGCCGGAGCAACTGGCCAAATCGCTGGCGTTTTCCTCGGTGGTGGAGCCGATCAGCAGCGCCCAGTCCCGCTTGCGCGGCGTGTTCGCGGGGGGCGATTACGACCGGCTGACCTACCGCGTGGACAATGTGTCCGGCCGCAATGTGATGACGGTGGCGCCGCTGGAGCGCAGCATTGGCCCTAACTTCCTGCGTTTTGGCCTGAACCTGAGCAGCGCGACGCCGGGCGAGAGCAATTTCAACTTTTTGGCTTCGCATGAATGGCGGAACGCCAATAGCGCAGGGGGCGCCTGGCGCAACGATGTGTCCATAGGCCAGAACAAGCTGATCAAGACCGAGTGGTACCAGCCCTTGTACGAGGGCAGCCCGGTGTTCGGCGCGGCCTCCTTGGGCTATCGACAGGACTTTTTGTCGATTTATAACGCGGACCATACACTGAATATGGAGTGGAACAATGACGTGGGTAGCCTGCGTCTGGATGGCGGCGTGGCTTTAGGGCGTTACGGTGAGTGGAGGATTGGCGCGTACAGGGATGATAATCACTTCGGCTCGCGAGTGTCTTGGACTCCCGGCCTGGTGCCTCCAAATTATCGAGATACCGGGGTTGGCACCAGCCTGGTAGTCGATCAGTTCGACAATCCGCGTTGGCCGCGCGCCGGTTATTTCTTCAGCGGACACTTGACCAAGAGCATTCCGTCCTGGGGCAGCGATGTCAATTTGACCAGTTACAATACAACCTTGGAGTACGCCAAGACGCTGGGCAGTGTGACGATGCGGCTCAGCGCCAAGAACAAGGGGGCACTGAACCGAGGTCGCAATGAGAATTTCCTGGTGGTGCCCAGGGCGTTGGGCGGTTTCTTGAACCTGAGCGGCTACCAGGATTCCGAATTGGTGGGTGAACGTTCGTCGCTGTTCCGCTCGATGCTGTATTGGCGAGCGTCCAGCCTGCCGTCCGCGATTGGCTCGGGTGTTTACGCCGGCGTCTCGATGGAGCTGGGCAAGATTTGGGGGCGTGTTAGCTTTGACGAGTCGGTATCGCAAGACACTGACTGGATCCCCGCCGGCTCGGTCTTCCTGGCCGCGGACACCATTATCGGGCCGTTCTTCGTTGGCGTCGGCACGGCGAAGGGCGGCAAGCCCACCGCTTATCTGTACTTGGGTTCCGACTACTGAGCGAAGTCCGGGCCGAGCTCGGGCAAATCGAAAACGCCATATGGCTTCCGCCATATGGCGTTTTTTTTATTGGGTTGCTGTCTGTTGAGTCAGTCGGCTTCTATCTTTCGGACGGTTGAATTTTAAGTTGTTGTATTTTCTGTTGTTGATGTGTGACGTAAAAATACAAACGTTTGAATAATTCTGGTGTTTTCAACGGCTTTCTCCTATTAACAATCTTGGGCATGCAAATAAGAGCAAATACTCAGCCCGCATTTCATCAACTAGAGGAGAAACACCATGAAGAAGTGGCTTCACGGAGCATTGCTGTGCCTGGGACTCTTGCTGCCGCTGTCCGCAGCTTACGCCGCCGGCGGCTATACCCAGACCCGTTATCCCATTGTGCTGGTGCATGGCTTGTTCGGCTTCGGCCAATTGCTGGGAGTGGATTACTTCTACCAAGTGCCGGCGGCTTTGCGTTCAGACGGCGCACAGGTGTTCGTGGCCGAAGTGTCCGCGCTGAACAGCAACGAGGCTCGCGGCGAGCAGTTGCTGCAGCAGGTGCAAAAAATCGTCGCCATCACCGGCGCAGCCAAGGTCAACTTGATCGGCCATAGCCAGGGCGCGCCCACGGCGCGCTACGTGGCCGGGGTGAGGCCGGACTTGGTGGCGTCGGTCACATCGGTGGGTGGCGTCAACAAGGGCTCGGTGGTGGCCGACATCGTGCGCGGCGTGGCGCCTTCGGGCTCGGTCTCCGAGGCGGTGGCCGTGGCCGTGGCCAAGGCTTTGGGCACGGTCATTCAGTTCTTCGCCGGCACTTCAGGTCAGCCGCAATATCCAGTGGGAGCCTTGGACTCCTTGACCACCGCGGGCTCCGCCGCGTTTAGCGCCAAATTCCCGCAAGGGGTGCCGACCAGCGCTTGCGGCGAGGGGGATTACCAGGTCAACGGCATCCATTATTACTCTTGGACTGGTTCGGCCACCGTCACCAATATACTGGATCCGCTATCGGCGCCGATGGGCGTGCTGGGCCTGGCCTTCGGCTCCACGCCCACCGACGGCCTGGTCAGCGCTTGCTCGGCGCGCCTGGGGCAGGTGATCCGCGACAATTACCGGATGAACCATCTGAATGAAATCAACCAGAGCTTCGGTCTGGTCAGTTTGTTCGAGGTCAGCCCGGTGAGTTTGTACCGGCAACAGGCCAACCGCTTGAAGAATACGGGGCTATGATGCGGCGCGCCTGGGTGGGCTGGGCTTGCGCGCTGCTGTTGGGCGGGCTGGTCTGGCTGGGGCGGCCTGGCGCTGATGAGGCGACGGCGCAAGCCGGCGGCTCCGCGCCGCTGGCGGCGGCGCCGTCCTTGCGCGGTACCCAGGTCGATGGTCGGGCGAGCGCGGAGGCGAGCGGGGCGCTGAGGGTGGATGCAGAGCTGAGGCGCTTGTTCGATTACCAGTTGGCGGCGTTGGGGGAGCGGGATCTGCCCGCGGTCCGCAAGGCGGTGCAGCAGGCTTTGCAGGCGCAATTGAACGGAGCGGCCCTGAAGCAGGCGCTGGAGTTGTTCGACCGCTATGTCGCCTATCGTCGGGCTTTGAGCGATGGCAAGGCGGCGGCCGGCGGCGTGGCCGAGCGTTTGCAGCAGATGAGGGCGCTGCGTTTGCAGTTCCTGTCGGCGAGCGAAGTGGCAGGCTTGTTTGGAGAGGAAGACGTTTACGACGACTTCACCGTCAAACGGTTGCGCATTGCCGCCGACGTCAGCTTGAGCGCCGAGCAGAAAGCCGCGCGGCTCAAGGCCTTGGAGGCGGGCTTGCCGGCGGATCTGCGCGCGGCGCGCTTGGAGCCTGTCAAGCACTTGAGCTTGGCCGAGGCGGAAGAGGCCTTGCGGAAGAAAGGCGGCGGCGAACAGGAACTGTACGCCTTGCGCGCCGGCATGGTGGGCCAGGCCGCCGCCGATCGTTTGTCGCAGTTGGATCGCGAGCAAGCGCAGTGGCAGTCCAGGGTGGAGGCCTACCGTTTGGAGGCGCGGCGCTTGCAAACAGTTGCCGGTTTGGACGCGGCGCAGCGGCGGCAGGCCTTGGCCGGTTGGCGCGCTCAGCGCTTCAATACGCAGGAACAATTGCGGCTGGACGCCTTCGTCCCGCCGCAGTAGCCGGCTGCTTAGCGGTTTTCTTCGTTCCGAAACAGCCGGGAGAGACCTTCTCCCGGCTCTTTTTCTCGCATGAAGGCTTCGCCCACCAGGAAGGTGTGCACCTCGTGGCTGCGCATCAGCCGCACGTCGTCGATGGTGGCGATGCCGCTTTCGGTGATGGCGATGCGGCCGTTCTCTATTTGCGGCAGCAGTTTCAGCGTGGTGGCCAGGCTGACTTCGAAGCTGCGCAGATTGCGGTTGTTGACGCCGATCAGTTCAGTTCGCAACTGCAGAGCCTGCTCCAGTTCCTCGGCGTTGTGCACTTCGGCCAGAACCGCCATGCCCAGTTCCATAGCCAGGGATTCCAGCTCGCGCATCAGCGGCAGTTCCAGCGCGGCGGCGATCAGCAAAATGCAGTCGGCGCCCATCGCGCGGGCTTCGTACACCTGATAAGGGTCGACGATGAAGTCTTTGCGCAGCACCGGCAGGCGGCAGGCGGCGCGGGCGGCCCGCAAATAGGCGGCGTCGCCTTGGAAATACTGGCGGTCGGTCAGCACCGACAGGCAGGCTGCGCCGTGCTCGGCGTAGCTGGCGGCGATGTCGGCCGGACGGAAGTCTTCGCGGATCACGCCTTTGCTCGGGCTGGCTTTCTTGATCTCGGCGATGACCGCGGCTTGGCCCAGCGCGTGTTTGGCGCGCAGCGCGGCGACAAAATCGCGGCGATCGCCGCTGAGCGCTTCCGCAGCGGCGCGCACCGCGCTCAGCGGCTGTTGCGGCAAGGCGGCGGCGATTTCTTCGCGTTTGGTGGCGATGATGGTGTTGAGTATGTCTGACATGCTTGAGTCTGCAATCCGGGCAAGTCGAAAGAAACAACCATCATGCAGGAACAGCCGTGGCGTTGACAAGCCGCGGCGTTCAGCTCCGCTCCGTGGGGTCTTGTCTGCGGGGCACCTCGACGATGCGCGGCGGGTGGCCTGTCAGGTCCAGGAAGCGCATCAGTTCGCCCATGGGCAGCGCCAGCGTGCTGGTATTGACCAGCGGATGGCAAAGGATGGCGTCCCGGCGGCTCAGCGCCTGATCGATGACGACGGCGACCTGACTGTCGTGGTCATTGAAGGCGGCCAATAGCGTTACCGATCCCGGCGTCAGACCCAAGCAACGTTGCAGGCGGTCAGGCGAGGCGAAGCGCAGGCCTTTGAGTTCCAGCAATTCGCCCAGGGCCTTGATGTCGACGCCGGCGTCGGCCGGCACTGCCAACAGCACGTGCTGGCGGCCCTTGGCGTCGCACAGAAACAGGTTTTTGCATTCCGCGCCGGGCAGGCCGGGCGCTAGGCGCGCGGCTTCTTCGCAGGTGTAGACCGGGGGGTGGTCGAAGCGTTGGCGGCGGATCTGGTGTCGGTCGAGAAAGTCATACAGGGCGTGTTCCATCTTCGCAGGCTAGCATGGCGGCGGCGCATGCTTCAATGGCCGCGCCGCTAGGTCCGGCTCAGTCGCGCCAGCGGTCTTCAAACACCAATTGCTCCAGCGGCTGGCGGCTGGCCCATTTTTCTTGCTCCAGCATGGGTTGGGGGTAGAACTCGGCGACATGGCCAAGACAAAGCACGGCGATGGGTTTTGCCCCCTCCGGCATGCCCAGCAGCGCGGAGAGCGCGGCGGGGTCGAACAAGGACACCCAACCCATGCCCAGGCCTTCGGCGCGCGCCGCCAGCCACAGGTTTTGGATGGCGCAGGCCACCGAGGCCAGGTCCATTTCCGGCAGAGTGCGGCGGCCGAACACATGGCGTTCGCGGCCGTCCATCAGCGCGGCTACCAGCACTTCGCCGCAGTCGCGGATGCCTTCCACCTTCAGGCGCAGGAATTCCGCCTGACGCTCGCCCAATTGATCCGCGGTGCGCAGGCGCTCGGCGTCCACCAACTTGCCTATTTCCTCGCGCAGGCGGCGGTTAGCGATGCGGATGAAGCGCCACGGCTGCATATAGCCGACGCTGGGCGCGTGGTGGGCGGCTTCGAGCAGACGTCGCAGCAGCGCCGGGTCTACCGGGTCCGGCAGAAAATGGCGCATGTCGCGCCGCTGTTCTATCACCCGGTAGATGGCGGCGATGTCTTGGTCTGGATAGCGGTGCATGGGGGCCTTTCTAAAGAACCTGTTCGATGTCTGCTGCGCTTCAGCAATACGGGGTTAAACACAAGCTCAAATGTTCATGTATCGCATGCCCATTTCTCTTTATTAAGCGGTTTCGCCTTGTCTTGCTCCCGCTCGCGAGATTTTGAACAGGCTTTGGCAAACGGACGAGAGGGGATTTTTCAGTGTCGGAGGATAGCGGCTTTGTCACAGCTGGCAAATAGCATGGCCTTGCTTGCAGGAGGACTCATGACTTCGGTCAAGCGATTCAGCGGATTAGACGCTTTTGGCATGAGTTTCCCACATGACGCCGCGCATGCGGGCGTGATAAAGTGGACAGTCTGAATTCCAACGTTGCCGCGCCGGGCGCGGCGCGTTCGGCCATAGCCCGAACCGCTATCGCATCTTGATGATTTAGAGGACTTTCCGTGACCCGAATTGCAGAACTAGAACCCAAAGTCGTCTGGGAGCATTTCCAGACCTTGTGTGAAATCCCGCGTCCCTCCAAGCACGAACAGCAATTGCGCGATTACCTGAAGGGCTGGGCGGAGCTGCGCGGCCTGGACACCGTGGTGGACGAGGTCGGCAACCTGATCATTCGCAAACCGGCGACCCCGGGCTACGAAAACCGCATTGGCGTGGTGTTGCAAGGCCATCTGGACATGGTGTGCCAGGCCAACACCGGCACCGAGCACGACTTTTTCAAAGATCCGATCCGCCCAGTGCTGCAAGACGGTTGGTTGGTGGCGGAAAACACCACGCTGGGCGCCGACAACGGCATCGGCGTGGCGCTGGGCATGGCGGTGCTAAATAGCGAGGACGTGCCGCACGGCCCGATCGAGGTGTTGCTGACGCTGGACGAGGAAGCCGGCATGGGCGGCGCGCTGGGTCTGGGCACCGGCCTTTTGCAAGGCCAGTACCTGATCAATATCGATACCGAAGAGTGGGGCGAGTTCTACATGGGCTGCGCAGGCGGCGTCGACGCCAACGTCAGCCGCGGCTATGCGAGCGAGGCGCTGCCCGCTGGCTATCAAGCCGTCAGTCTGGTGATCAAGGGCCTGCGCGGCGGCCATTCCGGCGCCGACATTCATCTGGGACGCGGCAACGCCAATAAGATTCTGATCCGTCTGATACGCGAATTGGAAGCGGAAACCGATTTGCGGGTGTCCTCGTTCAAGGGCGGCACCGCGCGCAACGCTTTGTCGCGCGAGGCTTTCGCCGCTGTGGCCTTCCCGGCCGCGGATGCGGACAAGGTGGCGGCCAAACTGGATGCGTTCCAGAGCCTGCTGCGCTTTGAGCTGGCCGGCGTCGACGAGGGCGTCACCGTGGTGCAGGAGCGGATCGAGCTCGATCAGGTGATGGCGCGCGCGGATCAAGGCGCGATTTTCGCCGCGCTGCACGCGGCGCCGCATGGCGTCAAGCGCATGAGCCAGCGCGTCGAGGGCGTGGTGGAAACCTCCAACAACCTGGGCGTGGTGGTATTGGAAGAGGGCAAGTTGTTCGCCAACCTGATGGTGCGCTCCTTGCTGGATTCCGGCACCTGGATGCTGGCGCGCGAGGTGGAAAGCCTGTTCCTGTTGGCCGGCTGCCAGGTGGAGATGGAAGGCGGCTACCCGGGCTGGGCGCCTAACCCGCAATCCAAGCTGCTGGCCTTGTTCCAGCAAGTCTATGCGCGCGAGTTCGACGGCGAGGCCCAGGTGCAAGTGATCCACGCCGGCTTGGAGTGCGGCATCTTGGGGTCCAAGTATCCGGGCATGGACATGGTGTCCTTCGGCCCCAATATCCGCGGCGCGCATGCGCCGGGCGAGCGGGTGGAGGTGGAGTCGGTGGGCAAGGCCTGGCATTTGCTGAAGGCGGTGTTGGCGGCGGTGCCGACGCGCTAAATCTCGGTTGGCTAAGGTTTGAAGCGAATACCGGTCGGCGTCAGCGCTGGCCGGTTTTGTTTTGGCCGCGCCGGTTTTACCCTATGATCACACTGACCACAACAACCGCGCCGCTGTTATTTCGCATGGAGAATAGCGATGAACGATTCCATCAAGCGATTGCTGCTGACCGGCGGCCTGATCGTGTCGCTGGCCATGGGCATACGCCACGGCTTTGGTTTCTTCATGCCGCCGATGACCCAGGCCTTCGGCTGGAGCCGGGAAGCCTTCGCCTTCGCGCTGGGCCTGCAAAACCTGGTGTGGGGTTTGGCTCAACCCTTCGCCGGCGCGCTGGCGGACAGGCATGGTTCCGGCAAGGTGCTGTTGGGCGGCGCCTTGCTTTACGTTGCCGGCCTGGCTTTGATGACGGTGTCCGGCACGCCCTTGCTGTTTTCTCTGTCGGCCGGCGTCTTGCTCGGTCTGGCCTTGTCCTGTGTCACCTATAGCGTGATTTTCGGCGTGGTGGCGCGCAGCGTGTCGCCGGCCTATCGTTCGCGCGCGATGGGCATTGTCGCGGCGGCGGGTTCTTTCGGCCAGTTTGCGATGATCCCGGTGGAGCAGGGCTTGATCGACGGCCTGGGCTGGCTGCCGGCCTTGCTGATCTTGGCCGGCTGCGCCGCGCTGATGCTGCCCTTGTCCGGCTGGCTGGCGCGCGAGGATCGGCCGGCGCAAACCGCCGGGGCCCAGCACCTGTTGCGCGGCATGGTGGACACCTTCGCCGCCGCCTGGGCGGAGCGCGGCTTCCGCCTACTGATGGCCGGCTATTTCGTCTGCGGCTTCCAGGTGGTGTTCATCGGCGTGCATCTGCCGGCCTATCTGCGCGACCACGGCCTGGGCGGCGGTGTCGCCAGCCTGGCGCTGGCCTTGATCGGCCTTTTCAACATTTTCGGCACCATGGCCTTTGGCGAGCTGGGCAGCCGTTGGTCCAAGCCCAGCCTGCTCAGTTTCATTTACTTGACGCGCAGCGTGGTGATCGCGGTGTTTCTGCTGCTGCCGCTCAGCGGTGTTTCAGTGGCGGTGTTCGCCGCGGCGATGGGTTTTTTGTGGCTGTCCACGGTGCCGCTGACCAATGGGGTGATTGCCGGCATGTTCGGCGTGCGCCACCTGGGCATGTTGTCCGGCGCGGTGTTTTTCTCACACCAAGTGGGCAGTTTCCTGGGGGTGTGGCTGGGCGGGGCGCTCTATGACTTGCTCGGCAACTACGATTTGGTGTGGATGCTGGCGATAGCCCTGGGTCTGCTGGCCGCCGCGGCCAATCTGCCGGTACGCGAAACGCCGTCGGCTGGCTTCGCCAAGGAGGACGCATGAGGGCTTTGCTGCTGTCCGTCGGCGCGGCGCTGCTGCTGGCCTGGCTGACCGGGATGTATTTGCGCGCCGATTTCGTGGTGGACTTGGCCAACCGAGTGTGGACTTGCTTTGGCTAAGAAGCTGTTTACGATCTGCTGCGCGTCGGTAGAGATATTGTGCGATGAGTGCCGGCATTCGAAATGCTCATGCGACGCGTATGCTTTCCGCTTGCCCAGCTCTTTTCGTTCTGCCCCGATGTAAGTCGCGAGACTTTGAACAGATTTTAAAAGTAGGGCGACCTCTTGCGTTTTATCGCGACAAAGGCTTGCGAGCGTGGCTCATCTCGCGGAAACTGGGTGTTTCGAGAGCCGCGCGTTCAAACCTGGAAGCGCGCGTCTCTACAGGATGTATGCAATAGAGAAAGACTGGAAGCCGTGTCGGAACATCTACTTAAACAGCACCGCGACGCCATCGACAATATCGATGTGGAAATCCTCAATCTGCTGAACCAGCGCGCCACCCACGCGCGCGAGATCGGCGAGATCAAGGGCGGCGGCATCATCTATCGACCCGAGCGCGAGGCGCAGGTGCTGCGCCGCGTCAAAGAACTGAATCCCGGCCCCTTGCCGGGCGAGTCGGTGGCGCGCTTGTTTCGCGAGGTGATGTCCGAATGCCTGGCGTTGGAAAAGCCGCTGTCCATCGCCTACTTGGGGCCGGAAGGCACTTTCAGCCAGTTGGCCACGCTCAAGCACTTCGGCCATGCCGCGCGCACGGTCGCCTGTAGCTCGATCGACGAGGCTTTCCGTTTGGTGGAGTCGCGTGGTCTGGATTACGTGGTGGCGCCGGTGGAGAACTCCACCGAAGGCGCGGTGGGTCGCACGCTGGACCTGATGGTGACCAGTCCGTTGAAGATTTGCGGCGAAGTGGTGCTGCGCATCCACCACCATTTGCTGCGCAAGGTGGAGGGCCTGGATGGCATCCGCCGCGTCTACGCGCACGCTCAGGCGCTGGCGCAGTGTCATGAGTGGCTGAACAAGAATCTGCCGGAAGCGGTGGAGCGGGTGTCGGTGGCCAGCAACGCCGAGGCGGCGCGGTTGGCGGCCGAAGACGAGGGTGCGGCGGCGATCGCCGGCCAGGCCGCGGCCGAGCGCTACGCGCTGTTGAAGCTGGCGTCCAATATCGAGGACGAGCCCAACAACACCACCCGTTTCCTGGTGCTGGGGCTGCAAGACGTGGGCGTGACAGGCCAGGACAAGACCTCGGTGGTGGTGTCCGCGCCCAACCGCCCTGGAGCGGTGCATCAGCTGTTGGCGCCCATCGCCGGCAACGGCGTGTCGATGAGCAAGTTCGAGTCTCGGCCGTCGCGCGCGGGCTTGTGGGACTATGTGTTCTTCATCGATATGGAAGGACACCGCGACGACGCCAATGTGCAGAAGGCGCTGGCCGGTCTTGCCGAGTGCACTTCCTTTGTAAAGGTGCTGGGTTCTTATCCGCTCGCGGTGCTTTGAATTTAGGATGAGGATGCAAGCGGGCCGCGCAGCGGCCCGTTGTGTTTTTGACGTTGATGTTTGATAGGGGAAAAAATAAAAATGAAAGCTATCTGCCTGTTTTGCGGCTCCAACAAGGGCGTCAAGCCCGAATACGAAGCGGCCGCGCGTGGCTTTGGCCGCGCCTTGGCCGAGCAGGGCATCACTCTGGTCTACGGCGCCGGCAAGGTCGGCCTGATGGGCGTGGCCGCGGAAGCCGCGCTGGCGGCCGGCGGCAAAGTCATCGGCGTGATTCCGGCGTTTCTCAAAGCCAAGGAAGTGGCGCATACCGGCTTGACGGAAATTCATGTCACCGAAACCATGCACCAGCGCAAGGCGCTGATGGCGGAGTTGTCCGACGGCTTCATCGCGCTGCCGGGCGGTTTCGGCACTTTCGACGAATTGTTCGAGATCCTGACCTGGGGCCAGTTGTCCCTGCACGGCAAGCCGGTGGGCCTGTTGGACGCCGCCGGCTATTATCAGCCCTTGCATCGGATGATGGAGCACGCGGTGGCTGAGGGCTTCGCCCCTTCTGGCAATATGGACCTGTTCCGCATCAACGAGGACTTGTCCTCGCTGCTGGCGGACATGCGCGCTTATCAGCCGCGGGAGGTCGCCAAGTGGCTGGACCTGGCCAAGGCTTGAGAGCCTTGCAATCGCTCTCCCTGGCGTGCAAGGCCGTGGCCCGGCGCTGAGGCTGCGATGCGGGCGAGAGAAACGGCGGCGCAGGGCTGGCGCCGGCTGAAACGGGTGTTGACCTGGCCGCTTGCTTTGTTGGCGGCCTTGATCATCCTGTTTGAGGAATACGCTTGGGACGAGCTGTCCGCGGCGCTGGGACGCTTGGCGGTATGGCCGCCTCTGGCGGCGCTGGAGCGGCGCATCGCCGCCTTGCCGCCGTGGGCGGCCTTGGCGATATTCGCGCTGCCGGCCGCCTTGTTGCTGCCGGTTAAACTGGCGGCGTTGTTCCTGATCGGGCGAGGCCATGCGCTGCTGGGCGTGCTGATTATTCTGCTGGCCAAGGTGGGTGGCACCGCGCTGGCGGCGCGGTTGTTTGCGCTGACGCGGCCAACTCTGATGCAAGTGGCTTGGTTCGTGCGGCTGTATAATGGCTTCGTTTACTGGCGCGAGCGAGTCTTCGAGCGCTTGCGGGCTTCGGCTCCGTGGCGGCTGACGCATGCGCTGGCCGGGTTTTTCCGGCGCGGCGCGCAGCGTCCGTCGTTTTGGTCACGGCTGGGGCGGCGTTTGGCCGGGCGTTGGCGCAGGCGGCCATGAAGGGTTTTGAACGGGATAGCGGATGATCATCATCATGAACCGGCAGGCGCCGGAAAGCGAAGTGGCGGCCGTGGTGGCCAAGATCCAAGGAGCGGGGCTCAGCGAGCATGTGTCGCGCGGCGCGGAGCGCACCATCATCGGCGCTGTGGGGGACGAGCGCAGCCTGTCGCCGGAAATGTTCGAATCGATGCCGGGGGTAGAGCGGGCGATGCGAGTGGTGCGCGAGTACCGCATCGTGTCCCGTGAGACCCATCCGCAGAACAGCGTGGTGCAGGCGCGAGGCCTGGCTTTCGGCGGCGAAGCCTTGCAGGTGATTGCCGGACCGTCTGCGGTGGAGTCGGCGCAGCAGATCGCTCAGGCCGCGACGGCGGTGCGGGCCGCCGGTTGCCGATTGTTGCACGGCGGCGTGTTCAAGCAGCATCCCAGTCCTTACGGCTTCCAAGGCTTGGGGGTGGAGGGCATTGAGCAGTTGATCGCAGCCGGCCGCGCCGAGGGATTGCCGGTGGTGTCCGAATTGGCCGACGTGCGCATGCTGGACGTGTTTTTGGAGCAGGGCGTGGACATCATCCAGATTGGCTCGCGCAGCATGCAAAACGTCGAGCTGTTGAAGGAGGTGGGGCGTTTGAACAAGCCGGTTATCCTCAAGCGCGGCGTCGCCGCGACCTTGGGCGACTGGTTGATGGCCGCCGAATACATCGCCGCCGGCGGTAATCACAACATTGTGTTTTGCGAGCGCGGCATTCGTAGTTTCGAGCCGGCCTACCGCGCCACGCTGGACGTCAGCGCGATTCCCTTGCTCAAGCGCGAAACCCATTTGCCGGTGATTGTCGACCCCAGTCACGCGGCCGGCAAAGCCTGGCTGGTGCCGGCGCTGGCCAAGGCGGCTTTGGCCGCCGGCGCGGACGGCCTGCTGCTGGACATGCACCCGCAGCCGGAGGCTGCCTTATGCGAAGCCGATCAGGCCTTGACGCCGGAAGGACTGGCCGCGCTGATGGCGGAGCTGCGGCCCCTGGCGGCGGCCTTGGGGCGCAGCCTGTAATCTGCTTCGAAGCGCCGACGCATGAAAAAAGCCGCGATTATGCGGCTTTGCTTTTTTCGCGGAGACGGGGCGTCACACTTTGTGGCGCTCGCACAGCGCGCGGAAGGCGCCCATGTATTGGTCCTGCACATAGGGTTTGAGCAGGGCCAGCACCTGCAGCACGCCGCGGTGACCGGATTCCTCGGTGATCGGCGCCTTGGGGCGGGCGGTCTGTTCGAAGGCGAACCAGAACTTCACCACCAGCCAGATATTGATGCTGACCGGCTCGATGTCTTCTTCGTCCATTTCCAGCAGGCCCAGGCGGATGAATTCGCGGAAGTGTTCGGCCAGGATGTTTTTCAGTTCGGTGTTGACGAACTGGTGGTACTCCGACTGCATTTGCGGGTTGCGCGCCAGCATGCCCGGCAGGTCGTAGAACATGAAGCGGAACTGCCACATCGCCAGGAAGGCGGTGTCCAGGTAGTTGACCAGGTCGTCCACCGTCATTTCGCGGTTTTCCGGCACCGCAAGGCGCTGATTGATGAACTCGCGGTACATCAGGAAAATTTGATAGACGATCTCTTCCTTGTTGCGGAAGTGGTAGTACAGGTTGCCCGGGCTGATGCCCAGGTGCGCGGCGATGTGATTGGTGGTGATGCTGCGCTCGCCCTGTTCGTTGAACAGCTTGAGGCTCTCCTGGATGATGCGGTCGTAGGTTTTGATTCTGTTTTTGCTCATGATGCGCTTGGTGCTGTTCAATGACATTCGCGATTCGCCATTCTAACGCAAATTTGGAGTTCTTGCTCTAATTAATTGCGCGCGCACTTCCCTTTGCTTCAGGCGAGGGCCGTGTCGGTCTGCTCGGGGAAACATTGCGCCAGGAAGTTGTGCAAGATGGTCTGTTCGATACGATGCCGGTCGCGAGCCGGAATGGCGATGCGCAAGATCAACTGATAGCGTTTTTCGTCGATTGGCTGCAGCGCGATGCGCGGTTCCACCGACGGAATATCCACCAGATTGCGTTTGGCCATGTCTTCCATGTGCTGGCGCGCCACTTCCAGATGCGGCTGGCAAGACTCTTCCGCCGCCGCCATCAGCAGGCGCTCGGCGCGAATGGGCGGCACGGTGTAGGCCATGGGGATGTTGACGATGTGCATCACATAGTCGCCCATGTAGTTTTCGCGAATCACCGGCGTGGACAGCAGCAGGCTGTTGGGGAAGGTCAGCGCCCGCCCGGTCATCTGGTGTGAGCTGTGATTGGGCCCGATCTCCATCACTGTGGTGGACAGCAGACCGATGTCCACTACTCGCCCGCGCACCGTGCCCACTTCGATATGGTCGCCCAGGCTGTAGCTGTTGGAGGTCTGACGCACCAGGCCGCCGGACAGGCACATGATCAGTTCCTTGGTGGCCAGGATCAGCGCGGCGGCGAAGGCCAGCATGGATACCGCGATGGTTTGCAGCTCGCTGGCCCAGATCAGGCCGATGCCGGCCAGGCCGGAGACAAACAGGATGTTGCGAGTGTTCACCGACCAGCGCCGCTTCGACTCGATCGCGATGCTGTTGTTGGCCGCCAGCAGCCGGTCCACCACCAGGCGGATGATAAGCAGGGCGGCGATCAGGATCAGCGAACGCGCTATTTCGTGCGAGTAGTTGTCGCGCAGATAGCCTATCAAGTCGAACAAGGTGGCCTTGGGCTCCATGGGGGCGTCGGTTTCAGCTTCAGTCGTTGAGTTTGACCGCGTGTTCGCGGGTTTCGTGGAATACGATGTCCGGCCAGCGTTCCTGAGTCAGTTGCAGGTTGACGCGGTTGGGGGCCAGGTAGGCGAGGTTGCCGCCGGCGTCGGTGGCGATGTTGATCTGCAGCGCTTTGACGAATTCGTCCAGCTTCTTGCGATCGTCGCAGCTGAACCAGCGGGCGGACCAGATGCTGGCGGATTCGAACATCGCGTCCACGCCGTATTCTGCCGCCAGGCGCGAGGCCACCACTTCAAACTGCAGCACGCCCACCGCGCCCAGAATCAGGTCGCCGCCGCTGTGCGGTTTGAAAACTTGCACCGCGCCTTCTTCGCCCAGTTGCTGCAGGCCCTTTTGCAGCTGTTTCAGCTTCAAAGGGTTTTTGATGCGCACGCTGCGGAACAGTTCCGGCGCAAAGAAGGGAATGCCGGTAAAGGTCAGTTCTTCGCCTTCGGAGAAACTGTCGCCGATCTGGATGTTGCCGTGGTTGGGAATGCCGATGATGTCGCCGGCAAACGCCTCTTCTACGATCTCGCGGTCGTGGGACATGAAGGTCACGACGCTGGAGGCTGCGATGTCGCGGTTCAGGCGCAGGTGTTTCATCTTCATGCCGCGCTCGAACTTGCCCGAGCACACGCGCAGGAAGGCGATGCGGTCGCGGTGCTTGGGGTCCATATTGGCCTGGATCTTGAACACGAAGCCGGAGAACTTGCCTTCGGTGGGCGCGACTTCGCGCACGGTGGCGTCGCGCAGCTGCGGCGCCGGCGCCCAGTTGATCAGCGCGTCCAGGATTTCGCGCACGCCGAAGTTGTTGATGGCGGAGCCGAAGAACACCGGGGTCAGTTCGCCGGCCAGGAATTCATCCAGATTCCACTCGTTGGACGCGCCCTTGACCAGTTCGATCTCCATGCGCAGTTGTTCCATTTCCAGCGGGAACAGCTGGTCCAAACGCGGGTTGTCTATGCCTTTGATCACTTCCACGTCGGTGATCAGCTTTTCCGCGCCTGGTTCAAACAGGATGACCTCGTCGTTCAGCAGGCTGTAAACGCCGCGGAAGGCCTTGCCCATGCCGATGGGCCAGGTGATGGGCGCGCAGCGGATCTTCAGCACGTTCTCCACTTCGTCCAGCAGCTCCAGGCTGTTGCGCACCTCGCGGTCGTACTTGTTCATGAAGGTGACGATGGGCGTGTTGCGCAGGCGGCAGACGTTCAGCAGCTTGATGGTCTGCTCCTCCACGCCCTTGGCGGCGTCGATCACCATCAAGGCACTGTCCACCGCGGTCAGCACGCGGTAAGTATCTTCGGAGAAGTCTTGGTGGCCGGGGGTGTCCAGCAGGTTGACGGTGTGGTCCCGGTATTCGAACTGCATCACCGAGGACGCCACCGAGATGCCGCGCTGCTTCTCGATCTCCATCCAGTCTGAGGTGGCGAACTTGCCGCCTTTCTTGCCCTTGACGGTGCCGGCCATCTGGATGGCGCCGGAGAATAGCAACAGCTTTTCGGTCAGCGTGGTCTTACCGGCGTCAGGGTGGGAGATGATGGCGAAGGTGCGGCGGTGGGACACTTCTTCGGCGATGCGGGCGAGTTCGGCGGACATGGGGATGCTTGTATTGGAATTCGATAAAGCCGGCTATTTTACCGGACTTGCCTTAAGGTGGAAGTTTTATGTTAGTATTGAGAATGATTATCATTAATAAAATAAAACCGTGATGCCTTGCTCTCGCTTTTCTCCGCCTTGCCCTGATTCTATTTTCTTTGCTTCCAATCTGCCGCGCTTCCGCCCCAAGGCGCTAGTGTTCAGCCTGGCCTGCCTGACCGCGCCCAGCGTCTGGGCTGCCGAGGCGCCGGCGCGCCTGGATACTGTCCACGTCACCGCCAACGGCCCGCAGGCGCGGGTGGGCAGCAATAAGCTGGACCGCGAGGAAATCGAGCGGCCGCAAGCGCGTTCCCTGGCCGAAGTGCTGGACGCGCTGCCCGGCGTCAACGCCGGCGGTTCGCAGCGCCCCGGCGGCCAGACCATCAATGTCTGGGGCTTCGAGTCGGTCGAGCATGTGCAGGTGTCCCTGGACGGCGCGCCGCAGGGCTTCGACAAGTACCAGCAGGGAACGTCCTTTATCGATCCGGAGTTGCTGGGCTCGGTTGAAGTCTTCAAGGGCGGGCATTCGCCGTTCTACGGCAACGGCGCGTTCGGCGCTGTGGTCAAGGCGGAAACCAAGACCGTGGCCGAGCTGTTGCAGCCGGGTAAATCAGTGGGCGGTTTCGCCAAGCTGATGTATCAGGACAACGGCAATCAGTTTGGCCAGTCTCTGGCCGCCTATGCGGGCGGGCCTGGCAGCAAGGCGGACATCCTGGCCTATGTGACCCGATCGCGCGCCGGGGACGGCAAGAAGGGCGATGGTTCCAGCACGATGTTTTCCGGCAATGATCTGGAGGGTGGCATGCTAAAGCTGGCCTGGCGTCCGGCGCCCGGCCACCGGCTGCGCTTGGGATGGGTGAGCCAGGAGGAGGAGCGGCGCACGCCGTGGGCGGCCAAGCGCGGGGACATCCCGGCGCCAAATGCGGCCGACATCAAGAAGTACGGTTGGGAAGGCGCTTGGCTGCGCCAGAGTGTGTGGCGCGAGCAGCAAAATGAGACGGTGAGCGCGGACTGGACCTTCGTCAGCGATTCGCCATGGCTGGATTTGCAGCTCAGCTATGCGCAGTCGCGGCGTTATCAGCACGACACCCGGCCGCCGACGGCGAGCATCTACGCCTTCTCCTCCTTGTTCGGAAACGAGAGCTGGGTAAATCAGCGCGACCGGCGCCTTGAGCTGCGCAACACCGCCCGCTTCGGTTCCGGCTGGGCGCGTCAGGAAGTCACTACGGGCGTGAGCTGGGCGCACAAGACGCTAGACGCGCTGTTCTACCGCCCGGATAAGCGTAAGGATCCGGCTTACAACTATGGTTATCTGAATCCGCGCTACCAGCCTCCGGGCGAGGAAACCGTTCGATCCGCCTATTGGGTACATCAATGGCAACCCTTGGACAGTCTGACGCTGACGCCTTCTCTACGCTACGACCATGTGTGGATACAGGGGCGGGAAAACCTGGCTTCCGCGTATAACGATCCGGCCAAGGGGCACGATTACAGCGGGTTGGCGTATTCCGGTTGGTCGCCGCGTTTGGCTGCGCGTTGGAACTTCCATCCGGGCTGGACGCTGGACGCCGGCTATACCCGCACTTGGCGCGCGCCGGGGGTGGACGAGGTATACGATACCCAGACTTTGGGCAGCACGACGGCGACTAGCCGCCAGTTACAGCCGGAAACGTTGAACGCGGTCAAGCTGGGTTTGGAATTCGAACGCGGCAATGTGCTGGCGTCCGGGGATAATCTGTCCGCAGCGCTGACTTGGTATCGCCAAACCGTCAAAAACGATATCGCGCAGCGCCTGGGGCCCAACCGGGGGGACGCGCCGGGCGCACCGCTGCCGCCAGTAATCGGCTTCTATCGCAATATGCCCGGTTATGTGATTCAGGGTTTTGAGCTGGAAGGGCGTTATCAGGCCGGCGGCTGGTTCGGCAGCTTGTCCTTGTCGTCGACCAAGGGCGAACGCAATCATAGCCTGATGGATCCGTGGGGCAGGGACGAGCCCATCACCAATATCCCACCGCGCAAGGCGGTTGCCAATCTTGGTTATCGCTGGAACAAGATCGGCCTATCCTTGAGCGGGCAGGGCAAGTTCGTGCGCAAACAGGACCGGGTATTGGTCAATTCACCTTACGCTTATCCCGCGCAGCATGGCTATTCATTGTTCGGCCTGTACCTGGGTTGGCAGCCCAAGGGCCGGTTCAAGGGCCTAGAGGCGCGACTGGCGGTGGACAATCTGTTCAACACTCAATACATCCCTTACCTGACCGAGGGGGCGGAAGGCATGGGGAGGGCGATACGCACCAGCGTGTCCTGGCGTTTCTGAGCGGACGCCGCTTGCGTTTGATTTGAGGCTGAGGAGGGGCCCTGGGCCCCTCCTTGCGTTACAATGGCGTTCCAAATCCCTAGCAAAGGAGCGCCTTCGTGTTTACCGGTATCGTCCAAGGAGTGGCGGAAGTGATCGCCATCACGGAGAAGCAAGACTTTCGCACCCATACGCTGCGTTTGCCGGCGGCCTTGCTGCCCGGCCTAGAGCTGGGCGCCTCGGTGGCTCACAACGGCTGCTGCCTCACTGTTACCGCCGTCAACGGCGATCAAGTTTCTTTCGATCTAATGCGCGAAACTCTGCGCGTCACCAACCTCGGCCTGTTGCAAACAGGCGACCTGGTCAATATCGAGCGCGCCGCGCGCTTTGGCGACGAAATCGGCGGCCATGCGATGTCCGGCCATATCCTGTGCCTGGCCAAGGTGGCCCGGGTGATCGATCTGCCCAATAACCGCACCGTCTGGTTCGAATTGCCGGCGGAACATATCAAATATGTGTTCGCCAAGGGCTATATCGGTATTGACGGCATCAGCTTGACCGTAGGCGAGGTGACGGACAACCGCTTCTGCGTGCATCTGATCCCGGAAACCCTGGAACGCACCATCATCAAATCGCGCAAAGTGGGCGACTTGATCAATATCGAAGTGGACCCGCAGACTCAGGCCATCGTGGAGACGGTGGAGCGGGTGCTGGCCCAGCGAGGGGCCGCGGCGTGAACATGGTTGGCCGGCGCGTGCTGGCCTCCTGGAGCGGCGGCAAGGATTCCTGCCTGGCGCTGTGGCACGCGGTGCGAGCCGGCGCCCATCCGCAGGCCTTGTTGACGATGGCGGACGAGCGCGGCGAGCGTTCGCGCTCGCACGGCTTGCGCCCGGAGGTGCTGGCGCTGCAGGCGGCGGCGCTGGGTTTGCCCCTGCGGGTGGGGCGCGCAAGTTGGGACGGCTATGAGGCCGAGTTCATCGCCCGGCTGGAGGAGGCCCGCGCCGACGGTTGCGAGGCCGCGGTCTTCGGCGACATCGATCTGGATGCCCACCGGGAGTGGGAGGAGAAGGTGTGCGCCGCCGCCGGCCTGCAAGCGTGGCTGCCGCTGTGGCAGCAGGCGCGCGCCGCCTTGGTGCGAGAATTCATCGATGCGGGCTTTCGCGCCCGGATCGTGGTGGTGAACACCCGGCTGGTCGGCGAGGAGTGGTTGGGCCGGGAACTGAGCCATCAGTGGGTGGACCGGATGCTGGCGGAGGGCATGGATCCTTGCGCCGAGGCCGGCGAGTTTCACACACTGGCAATGGACGGGCCTTTGTTCGCGCAGCCTTTGCGCTTGCGCGACGGCGACGTCCATCGCCACGGAGATTATGTCAGCCTGGACCTGTTGCCCGGCTGAAAACGAATTCAGGCGGGCGGCGGCCCGCGCCAAAAACAAGTGCTTACGAAGGAAGATGGTATGACTATTTCCCCGATTCAGGACATTATCGCCGACATCAAGGCCGGCAAGATGGTGGTGCTGGTGGACGCCGAGGACCGCGAGAACGAAGGCGATCTGGTCATGGCGGCGGAGTTCGTCACCCCGGAGGCGATCAACTTCATGGCCAAGTTCGGCCGCGGTCTGATCTGTCTGACCTTGACCGAGGAGCGTTGCCAGCAGTTGAACCTGCCGCTGATGGTCAGCAATAACGGCACTCCGTACAGCACCAACTTCACCGTGTCCATCGAGGCCGCCGAAGGCGTGACCACCGGCATTTCCGCCGCGGACCGAGCCCGCACCGTGCAAGCCGCGGTGGCGCGGTTGGCCAAGCCGGCGGATTTGGTGCAGCCGGGTCATATCTTCCCGCTGAAAGCGCAAAAAGGCGGCGTGCTGATACGCGCCGGCCACACCGAGGCCGGCTGCGATCTGTCGATGTTGGCGGGTTTGGAGCCGGCCGGCGTGATCTGCGAAATCATGAACGACGACGGCACCATGGCGCGCTTGCCCGAACTGGTGGAGTTCGCGCGCGAGCACGGCTTGAAAGTGGGCACCATCGCCGATTTGATCCAGTACCGCAGCCGCACGGAATCGCTGGTGGAGAAGGTGGGGCAACGGCCGGTGGACACCCCGTTCGGCGCTTTCGACTTGCATGTGTTCCGCGACATCACCACCCGCGCCACCCATTTGGCCTTGGTCAAAGGGGAGATTGAGGCGCAGCGCGAAACCCTGGTGCGCGTGCACGAACCCTTGTCGGTGATCGACGTGTTGGCGCCCTTGTGCAGTCAGCACTCCTGGACGGTGCCCAATGCCTTGGAAAGGATAGAAGAAGCCGGCCACGGCGTGGTAGTGCTGCTGTACCGCGACGAAACCGGCGAAGACTTGGCGCAGCGCGCGTTGGGCCTGGAGCAGCAGAAGCAGCGCTGGGACAGCAAGACCTTCGGTATCGGCGCGCAAATGCTCAAGGCGCTGGGCGTGGGCAAAATGAAGCTGATGACCTCGCCGGTCAGCTTGCCGTCCATGACCGGCTTCGATCTGGAAGTGACCGGCTTTTGCCAGCCGCACGCCTTCCACGTGGACGAGGAATGAGAGGCGGCGTAATGGCTAAGGCCCGGGGATTGAGGTAGAATCTCCGGTTTTCCGTAGTGATTCCGCCGCGAGGAACAAGATGCTTCAAGCTATCCAGCGTATAGAACCCGATCTGACGGGCAAGGGCCTGAAAATCGGCGTTGTGATGTCGCGTTTCAACACCCCGGTTTGCGAAGGCTTGCGCGACGCTTGCCTGGGTGAGCTGGCCCGGCTGGGCGTGGCCGCCGAGGACGTGACCCTGGCCACGGTGCCGGGCGCGCTGGAAGCGCCGCTGGTATTGCAGACCATGGCCAAGAGCGGCCGTTTCGACGCGCTGGTGGCGTTGGGAGCGGTGATCCGCGGCGAAACCTACCATTTCGAACTGGTGTCGAACGAATCCGGCGCGGGCGTGACCCGCGTGGGCCTGGACTTCGACATCCCGATCGCCAACGCGATTCTGACCACCGAAACCGACGAGCAGGCCGAAGTGCGCATGGAAGTCAAAGGCCGCGAGGCCGCTGCCGTGGCGGTGGAGATGGCGAATTTGCGCAAGCGCATTCAGCGCGGCTGATCGGCTCCCGCCAAGATACCGGAGCCGGGCGTGCCTGGCTCACCGCTCTTTACAAGGAACACCTCTATGAAAACCGCTCGCCGCCGCGCCCGCGAATTTGCCATCCAAGGCATTTACGAATGGGAGCTGAACCCGGATCGTCCGGCCTCCCTGATCGAAAAGCATCTGCGCGAGAATGAATACTTCGCCAAGGCCGATGAAGCCCTGTTCCGCGAAATCCTGTACGGCGTGCTGAAAGACGTGGGCGCACTGTCCAAGCAGATCGGCCACTATTACGAACGCGCCGAAGACGAAGTCAGCCCGGTGGAACGCGCCGTGCTGTTGATGGCCGCGCTGGAACTGACCCAGCATCCGGAAACCCCGTATCCGGTGATCATCAACGAAGCCATCGAAATCACCAAGACCTTCGGCGGCACCGATGGTCATAAATTCGTCAACGGCGTGTTGGACAAGCTGGCCGCAGAAGTGCGCGCCGACGAAGTGGCGTCGCAAAAGGCGCGTCGCCAAAACTGAGGCCTTGTCGCCGGCGCTGTCAGATTGAAACACACCCGCGACCGCGGGTGTTTTTACATCGGCCGAGCAGAAAGATCGTGATGAATGAATTTGAATTGATCCGCCGCTATTTCACGCGCCCGGCCGGCGGCGCGGTCCTGGGCGTTGGAGACGACGCCGCCATTCTGAGGCCGACGCCAGGTTGCGATCTGCATGTCTCGGTGGACATGCTGGTGGAGGGGCGTCATTTCTTTGCTGACGTCGCGCCGGAGGCGCTGGGCCATAAAACGCTGGCGGTAAATTTGTCCGATATGGCGGCGATGGGCGCCGCGCCGCGCTGGGTGGTGTTGTCGCTGGCCCTGCCGGCGATGGACGAGGCCTGGGCCGCCGGCTTCTCCCGAGGGTTTTTCGCCTTGGCGGAGCGCTACGGAGTCGATGTGATCGGCGGCGACACCACGCGCGGCCCGCTGACGCTGTCGGTGACCGTGGGCGGAGAGACGCCGCGAGGCCAGGCGCTGCGCCGCGCCGCCGCCCGCGTGGGCGACGACGTCTGGGTCAGCGGCGAGTTGGGTCTGGGAGCGATGGCGGTGCGCAGCCGGCTGGGCAAGTTGGCTCCCTTGCCGGACGGTTTGCGCGAGGCGGCCTGGCGCAAGCTGGAATACCCGGAGCCGCGCATCGCCCTGGGTCTGGCCCTGCTGCCGCTGGCGCATGCCGCCGCCGACGTGTCCGACGGCCTGCTGTCGGACCTCGGTCATATCGCCGCCGCTTCCCAGGCTGCGGTGGAAGTGTGGGCGGACGCCTTGCCGTCGCACCCGCTGGCGGAGGCCGCGCGCGAGCAATGGCTGGATTGCCTGGCCGCGGGCGGCGACGATTACGAACTGGTATTTACCGCGCCGGCCGCGCGTCGGGCTCGGATCGAGGCCTGCGCCGAGACGGCTGGCTGTCGCCTGAGCCGCATCGGCCGCATCGCGGCCGGCCAGGGCGTCAGCCTGCTGGGCGGAGACGGCAACATCATACAACTGGAAAGCACCGGCTATGACCATTTCAAATGAGACGGAAACCCTGAAGCTGCAACCGAACTGGCGCTTCGTCCTGAGCCACCCCGCCCATTTCCTGGCTTTTGGTTTCGGCAGCGGTCTGGCGCGCAAGGCGCCGGGCACTTGGGGCACGGTGGCCGCCTATCCCCTGTTTTTTGTTCTGCACGCGCTGGGTGTGCAAGGTTTGGCGCTGGCGGCGCTGTGTCTGCCGCTGTTCATCGCTGGGGTCTGGATCTGCGGCTACAGCGGCCGGGCGCTGGGCGTGCACGACTACGGCGGCATCGTCTGGGACGAGATCGTCGCCATGCTGCTGGTGCTGGCCTTCGCGCCGGCCACGCCCTTGGCCTGGTTGCTGGCCTTTGTCTTGTTCCGCTTTTTCGACATTCTCAAGCCCTGGCCTATCCGCTGGCTGGACCGTCATGTGGGCGGCGGTTTCGGTGTGATGGTGGACGATTTGCTGGCGGCCTTGTTCGCGCTAGCGGTGCAGTGGGGCGTTTGGCGCATGCTGTAAGAACCTGTTTACGATCTGCTGCGCTTCATGAAGCGTTGCACGGTGAGTGCAAGCTCAAAATGCTCATGTACCACTTGTACATTCCGCTTTTTCGCTCGTTTTCGCCTTGTCTCGCTCATGCTCGCGAGATTTTGAATAGGCTGTAAGAGCCTGTTCAGTGTGGAAATGAAAAGGGGCCGTCGGCCCCTTTTTTCATAGCCGTGGCGGACTCAACGCACTACCACGGTGCAGGTGGTGCCTGCCACCAGAACCTGTCCGGCCGGCAGCGCGTCCAGCTCGATGCGCACCGGCACCCGCTGCGCCAGCCGCACCCAGTTGAAGGTGGGGTTGACGTCGGCCAGAAGCTCGCGGCCGGTGCCTGCGTCGCGGTCGGTGATGCCGCGGGCGATGCTGGCGACGTGGCCGCGCAATGTCGGGGCGCCGCTAAGCAGGGTGATCTCCACCTTGGCGCCGGGCTTGAGCAAGGGCAGCTTGGTTTCCTCGAAATAGCCTTCCACGCGATAAGAATTACGGTCTATCAGCGCCAGTTTGGGCGCGCCGACGGCGGCGAAGTCCCCGACGTGGACATTGAGGTTGGTCACGTAACCGTCCGCGGGGGCGCGAACCACGGTGCGCTCCAGATTGAGCTGGGCCAGATCGCGCGCGGCCAGCGCCGCCTGGTATTGGGAGCCGGCCGCGGCGGCGGCGAAGCTCGCGGTTTCACGGTTTTCGGCGGACACCACGGTGCTGTCCAGGCTGTCTCGGCGCGCGGCCTCTTTGCCGCGGCGGTTTTTCTCGGTGCGTTGACCGTCCAGCGCGGCTTCGGCTTGGGTCAAGGCTGCCGCGTAGCGGGCGCGGTCCACGACGAAGAGCACGTCGCCCTTATGTACCAGTTGATTGTCCTTGACGGCCACCTGGGTCACTAGGCCGGCCACGTCGGCGGAGAGCGTGATCACGTCGGCGCGTACGCGGCCGTCGCGGGTCCATGGGGAGTGCATGTAGTGGTCCCACAGCGCCTTGCCCAGCCAGACGGCGAGCGCCAGCAGCAGCAAGGTGGTCAGGTAGCGGATGAGGGTATTGGTTTGCATTTTGATTATCCGAAATAGTGTTTCAGCGCTGATTCAAAGTCTTGCGGGCCAGGCTTGGGCGAGCGGCGTGTTCAATAGAGCAATAGCGCCAGGCCGCTGAACACGCAGATCAACAGGCTGAGGCGGAACAAGGCCGGGTGCCATACCCGGCGATAGACGCCGGCTCGGCCTAGCAGCCAGTCCAGTCCAGCTTGGCATAGCAGGCTGAATAGGAATAAGGGCAGCAGGGTGGGAATCAGAATGCCGAACACGGCGATTTCACGAGTCATGGTCAGTTCCTTGCGCGGCTTCGGCCACATCCAGCAATGAGGTGTGGATCAGGTGCAGATCGGCCAGCGCGCGCTGAATCTTCGCGGCGCGTTCGGGCTCCGCCAGCGCCAGATGGGCGCGCAGCACCGGACCGGCCGCCCGCATGGTGGCGATGGTCTGTTGCAGCTGTTCCGGCGACGGGGAGGCGAAATAGCGTGCCAGCCGCGCTACGGTATGTTCCAGATCGGTGCGCAACTGCGGCGACGGCGATTCCGCGGTCAGGGTGCGCAGATTGATGACCGCCAGCCCCAGTTCCAACAGGGTGATGGCCTGCGCGGTGATCGCCTGCTTGAGTTCGGCCTGGGCAGGACTCAGCGTGTTCAGCAGATTGAGCAGGTCGCGGATGCGGTTCTCGTAGCGTTGCTTCAAGTGCGGCAGCTTGGCGTCGCAGGCGCGGCGCGCCTCCCGCCACAAGGCGGCGGCGATGTGGCGCGGCGAACCCATGGTGTGTTCAGGCAGCACCAGTTGGAAAAAGGCCGCCGCCAGCGCCAATCCCAGAATGCGGGCGATGCCGTTGTTGAGAAAGGCGACGATGTCGTAATTCATCTGGTTTTGCGGGTTGACCGCATTGGCCAGCACGATGGTCATGCCGGCGCCGACGCCGGCGTACTTGGGTAGGCACTTCAGATAGCTGCCCAGCGCCAGAAAGGGCAGCAGGCCCAGCATCAGCATTGGAAAGCCGTTGCCCTGGCTCAGCAGCCAGAACAAGCTGACATAGGCCAGCGGCGTGCCCAGCGCGAAGCCGGTCAGGAATTGTTTGACCATCAGCACCGGCCGCGGCGAGGAGGCGGCCAGGCCGCAGAGCACGGTGGCCAGCAGCACCGCTTCCAGCGCGCTGGGCCAGGCCAGCCAGTACCAGGCGATGGACAGGGTGCCCAGGGTCAGCGCCGCGCGCACGCCGCCGGCTACGGCCACCGGCAGCGGGGTGCCCGGCACATAGGCCGCCAGCGAGCTGATTTGCTGCGGCGTCTTGCTGGCGAAACCGTGGTAGACCCCGACGAAGGCGTACATTTCCTCAATGAAGCGGGTCAGCAGCTCGGTGGCGGTGTCGAAGTCTATGCGCCAGTGTTCGGCTTGCTCGCCGCCCGGCAATTGCGCGCGCGCGGCGTCGATGCGGCGCGGCCAGCCGGCGCGGAGGCGTCCTAACTGAGCCTCGGTGTCCTGGGCTTCCGCGGCGTTGCGCGCTGGGCCGTCGGGGCCGCTGAGCACGGCGGCCACCTCGGAGAACAAGGGCAGCAGCAGGCCGGGCAGCGGCGAATCGGCGTCGCGGCGCAGCCGCTCCATTTGCCGATGCAGAGTGTGAAAAGTGGTCAGCGCGGCCATGAAGGTGGCGTTGAAGGCGTGCAGCTGGTTGCTGCGCGAACGCACGTTGCCGGCTTCGAAGAAAGCGGTGGCGCGGCCGGCCTCCAGCGCGGCGATGTCGGCGGCGAATTTGAGCTGGGCCTGTTCCAGGTCGCGGGCATGCAGTTTCTGAGCCAGCGCGTCCTGACACAGCAGAATGAAGCGCAGATAGCGGCCGCGCACATTGCTGACCACCTGTTCGGCCTGATAGCGGGGAAACACGATGTCGTAGACCACCGCGCTGCAGATCAGGCCCAACGAGATTTCCGAGACTCGGGTCACCGCCAGATCAAACACCGTCAGCGGATGGCCTATGGCCGGCAGCGCGATGATGCAGGCGGTGTAGCCGGCCAGCACGAAGCCGTAGGAGCGCGAGTTGCGGTACAAGGTGGCGCAGCCGGCGCACAGCCCTATCCATAGCGACAGCGCCGCCAGCAGCAAGATTGGCTGCGAGGCCAGCATGCCGACCAGGATCAAGGCCGCGGCGCAGCCGGCCAGCGTGCCCAGCAGCCGGTAAAAGCCTTTTTCCAGCACCAAGCCGCTTTGCGGCGAACCGACGATGAGCACGGTGATCAGCGCGGTGCCCGGTGAGTCGAAGCCCAGGCGGAAGGCGAGCCACAAGGCGGCGAAACCGGCGAGCAGCGTTTTGAGGATGAAGATCCAGCGCTCGCCCTCCAGGCGCAGCCAGTCTTGACCTGCGCTGCGTAGCGCTCGGCCCAGCAAACGGCGCCGGGCGGCGAGGCTAGCCGTGGTCATCGTTGGATACCGCCCGGTTCAGATTGCCGAGCTGGCGCAGATAGAACTGCTCCTGCTGTTGCATCTCCTCGGCGCTGAAGCCGTCGAAGGTATTTCCCAGATTGCCCCATACATCGGGCAGCAGTTTGCGGATGCGATCGCGGCCGGCCTCGCTGAGGGTGACGGCGACCGCGCGGCGGTCGTCGCTGAGGCCGCCGCGACGGATCAGGCCCTGCTTTTCCAGATCGTTGCAGATTCGGGTCATATTGGCCGGTTTTTGCGAGCAGGTTTCCGCCAGCGAGCCTGGCGTCATCGTTTCTTGTTCGGAGCCGTAGAGCACCGCCAGCACCAAGTAGCTGCTCTCGGTCAGCCCGTGTTTGCGCAGGGCGGCGTTGGTCAGGTCCTGGATGCGCTTTTGCACGTGATAGTTCAGCCGCGTCAGTGTGAGCAGCGATAGCGGGAATTCCGGAATCCTGGTCTTGACGCGTAGCAGGCGCTTGCGGGTTTCTTCGAAGTGACTCATTGGGCTTCTCCGTCGGCGATGGGGGGGTGGGGTTCAATGCCGCCGCCCAGCGCGGCCATCAGCGCGGCGTAGCTGTCCAGGCGCTGGGCTTGGGCCTGCACGCGCTTTTGCCTAGCGGATAGTTCGCTCAGCCGCAGTTGTCGCACCGCGCTTTGATCGCTGAGTCCTGCGCGGTAAGCCTGTTCGGCCAATGTCCGCTCGCGGCTGACGGCGTCTAGCACCTGATCGGCCTGCCGGCTCTGCTGGTCCGCGGAACGGGCGTGGACGATGGCGCTGGCGGTTTCGCTCAAGGCGTTGATCAAGACGGCGTTGTAGCTTTCCACCGCCTGGTCGTAGGCGGCGGTTTGGGCGCGCAATTGGCCGCGGAGGCGGCCGCCTTCGAATATCGGCAGGCTGATCGCCGGCGCGAAGCCACGCAAAGCCGCGGCCGGGGACAGCAGATCGGCAAAACCTATCGCCTGATAGCCGACGAAGGCGCTGATGTTGATGTTGGGGTAGAAGGCGGTGCGCGCGACCTTGATGCGCGCGGCCTCGGCCTCTACCCGCCAGCGTTGCGCGCTCAGGTCCGGTCGTCGGCCCAGCAATTGGGCCGGCACCGCGGCGAGCGGGTCCAGCGGCTGATCCAGGCGCAGGGTTGGGCGGAGCGGACGGTTTTGGGTATCGGGCGTTTGGCCGCTGAGCGCGGCTAGCTGGTTGCCCAGGGTGGCGATGCTTTCGTCGATCTGTTCCAGCTGGGCGCGGGCTGTCGGCAACCTGCCGCGTTGCTGTTCCACTTCCGGTTGTGCGGTCAGCCCGGCGGCTTTGCGGCGCATGCTGAGATCCAGCAGCGCCTGCTGTTGTTGCAGCGCGGCTGCGGCCAGGTCTTTTTGCTGGTATTGCTCGGCCAGTTGCAGATACGCGCGGATGACGGCGGTTTCCAGGTTCAGCGCGCTCAATCGGGCGTCGGCCGCGGCCATCTGCGCGTCGCTCAGCGACGCCGACAAGGCTTGGCGTTCGCGTCCCCACGCGTCCAGATCGTAACTGAGGTTGACGGCGGCGCGAGTTTGCCAGTCGTAGTTGCCGTGACCCGCCGGCGGCACAAGATTTTTTTCAGCGTGCAACTGCCGAGTGCTTTGCCATTGAGCGTTGATTTGCGGTTGGGCGGCCGCGGTGCTGACCTCGCTTAGCGCCTGGGCCTGGCGCAACCGCGCTTCGGCGCCGCGCAGGCCTGGGTTGTCTTGCAAGGCCAGGCGGATCAGTTGTTCAAGCTGAGGGTCCCGCCATTGTCGCCACCAGTCCGCGGCGGGCATGCCGGCCCAGGGCGCGTTCAATGCCGGCGGCGTTTTAAGCTGGGATTCAGGCTTGACGGCGTCCATTTGGGCGCAGGCGCTAAGCATGAGCGCGCCGACAAGGGCGAGGGTGGCGGGAAACGGCTTCATCTGTTCATCCATGTTTTACATCTGTGTATATTTTATTTGTTGATATTACATTTGTAAAACAAAATTTGATGAAGCGCTGCAAGCCCGTCAAACCCAGGTTCTTGTTCATGCCGTTTGCGACTGATGCAAATCAAGCACATGTCATTAAATATGGGCGACAGGGTAATGACGAGTGTATTATTTGGGTTTGCTTAATAAATATGGCGGATAAACCGGGTCGCACCGCGAGCTTGCGCCCGGTTTGCCGCATCGTCGGCGATTTTTGGAGACACCATGCGAGCGGGCCTTTCCTTGAAGCAGCGTTTGTTGTTATTGATTTTTAGCGTGATTGCGTTGACTTGTCTGCTGGGCGGCCTGGTGCTGCGCAGCATGCACCAGCAAATGATGGCCGACCGGCAGGATTTGATTCGCGGGCAGGTGGAAAACGCCTTGAGCCTGGTGGCCAATTACGAGGAGCAGGCAGCGGCCGGCGCTTTGCCGGAGACGGAGGCGCAGCGCCAGGCTTTGCTGGCGCTGACCCGGCTGCGCTTTGCCGGCAAGGAGTATTTCTTCACCTTGGACAAGGGGCTGGTCTGGCTGGCGCACGGGGTCAATCCCAAGCTGGTGGGCAAGGATATGCACGCGGTCAAGGATTCCAGCGGCAGCAGCCTGGGGGACAAGTTCGATCAAACCCTGCGTCAGGGGCAGGGCAAGGGCTTTGCGGAGTTCGTTTGGGACAAGCCCGGCTCGGCGGAGCCGCAACCCAAGCTGGCCTATTTGCAGTCCAGCCAGCGTTGGGGCTGGGTGGTGGGCACCGGCCTGTATATGGACGACGTATGGGCGGCCTTGCGCGTGCAATTGCTTGGCGTGGCGGTCCAGGTGCTGCTGATTGCCGCGGTGTGCGGCGGTTTGGGCTGGTGGTTGTTCCGCAGCGTGACGCGGCAACTGGGCGCGGAGCCCGCGCAGACCGCGGCCGTGGTGCGAGAAATCGCCGGCGGACGGCTGGATGTGCCGGTGCCGGTTCGAGCGGGCGACGAGGACAGCTTGATGGCCAATATCGCCCATATGCAGCAGGCTTTGCGGCAGATGGTGGCGGACATCGTGGCCAGCGCCGGCGAACTGGGGCGTTTGAGCGGGGAGGTGGTGTCCGGCGCGCAGGCGGTGGCGGACAATTCCCAGCAGCAAAGCGAAAGCGCCACCTCGATGGCGGCGTCGATCGAAGAGCTGACGGTGAGCATCAACCACATCTCCCAATACGCGCAGGACGCGCGTCAGGTATCGCAGCAGTCCGGCAGCTTGTCGGACGAGGGCGGCGAAGTGATCGCCAAGGCCGTGGCGGAGATGAAGGGCATCAGCGAGACGGTGGACCTCACCGCCGGGGCGATCTCGGCGCTGGCGGACAAGACCGCCACCATCTCCCGCATCATGCAGGTGATCAAGGATATTGCGGACCAGACCAATCTCCTGGCTTTGAACGCGGCCATCGAGGCGGCGCGCGCCGGCGAAACCGGCCGCGGTTTCGCGGTGGTGGCGGATGAGGTGCGCAAGCTGTCCGAACGCACCGCTCAGGCCACCGAGGAGATCGCCGGCATGATAGACGAGATCCAGCTCAGCTCCGATCAGTCGCGCGCCAATATGAGCCAGACCGTGGAGCGGGTGCGCGCCGGGCTGGCGCTGGCCGAGCAGGGCGGGGAGATGATTCAGCAAATCCGCGGCAGCGCCGGCCAGGTGGTGCAAGTGGTGCGCGATATCTCCCATGCGCTGCAGGAGCAAGGCGTGGCCAGCCAGGACATCGCCCGCCACGTGGAGCAGATCGCCCAGGTGGCCGCCGGCAACGCCGCCGCCGCCACCCAGGCGTCCAGCGGCATTCAGAGCATGGACGAGGTGACCGGCGGCCTGCGGCAGACGGTGGCCGGATTCCAGGTGTAGCGCGGTAGACGGCGCGCGGCAGGCCGGCGAACAGATTCTTACGGGAAGTTTGCGTCTTGGCGATAGGGTTAAGAGCGGTTTGCCGCTACAATACCGCCTCGTTGAATAGACACCAACCCGTACTGGAATTCAAGATGTTGCGCATTACCGAATTGAAACTGCCGCTGGAACACGCCCCGGAAGAACTGAACGCCGCGATCGCGGCTTATCTGGCCGTGCCGGAGCAGGACATCCGCCAGGTCGTCGTCTTCAAGCGCAGCTACGACGCGCGCAAGGGCATGATGAACCTGGCCTACATCGTCGACATCGACGTGGCCAACGAGGCCCGTCTGCTGGTCCGCTTCAAGGCCGACAAGCACGTGATGCCGACGCCAGACACCCAATATCACTATGTGGGGCAGGCGCCGGAAAACCTGGAGCGCCGCCCGGTGGTGGTGGGTTTCGGCCCCTGTGGCATCTTCGCCGCGCTGCTGCTGGCGCAGATGGGCTTCAAGCCCATCGTGCTGGAGCGCGGCAAGAAGGTGCGCGAGCGCACCAAGGACACTTGGGGCCTGTGGCGCAACAAGGTCTTGAACCCCGAGTCCAATGTGCAGTTCGGCGAAGGCGGCGCCGGCACCTTCTCCGACGGCAAACTGTACAGCCAGATCAAGGACCCGCGTCATCTGGGCCGCAAGGTGCTGACCGAGTTCGTCAAAGCCGGCGCGCCGGAGGAAATCCTCTACGTGGCCAAGCCGCATATCGGCACTTTCCGCCTGGTGAGCATGGTGGAAAAAATGCGAGCCGAGATCGAGGAACTGGGCGGTGAAATCCGCTTTCAGCAGCGCGTCGCCGACATTCATCTGGAAGACGGTCCGGACGGGCGCAAAGTGGCGCGCGGCCTGACCTTGGCCAGCGGCGAGCAGATCCGCGCCGATCACATCGTGCTGGCCCTGGGCCACAGCGCGCGCGACAGTTTCGAGATGCTGCACGGCCACGGCGTGTATATGGAAGCCAAGCCGTTCTCGGTGGGCTTCCGCATCGAACACCCGCAGACGCTGATCGACAAGGCGCGCTGGGGCAAATACGCCGGCCACCCGCTATTGGGCGCGGCGGATTACAAGCTGGTGCACCACGCCGGCAACGGCCGGGCGGTGTACAGCTTCTGCATGTGCCCGGGCGGCCAGGTGGTGGCCGCCACCTCGGAAGAGGGCCGCGTGGTGACCAACGGCATGAGCCAATACTCGCGCGCCGAGCGCAACGCCAATTCCGGCCTGGTGGTCAGCATCGGTCCGGACGATTATCCGGGCGATCCGCTGGCCGGCATCGCCTTCCAGCGCGAGCTGGAAAGCCGCGCCTACGTGCTGGGCGGCGGCACTTACGAAGCCCCGGCGCAACTGGTGGGCGACTTCCTGGCCGGAAGACCGTCCACTCAGGTGGGCTCGGTGTCGCCCTCCTATCAACCCGGCGTGCACTGGACGGATCTGGCCGCGGCCTTGCCGGATTATTGCATCGCGGCGATGCGCGAGGCGCTGCCGGAATTCGGTAAGAAGATCCGCGGCTACGATATGCACGACGCGGTGCTGACCGGGGTGGAAACCCGCACCAGCTCGCCGCTGCGCATCACTCGCGGAGAGGACTGCCAGAGCTTGAACGTGCGCGGCCTATACCCGGCCGGCGAGGGCGCGGGCTACGCCGGAGGGATTCTATCCGCCGGGGTGGACGGCATCAAGGTGGCGGAGGCGGTGGCGCAGGCCATCGCGGCGGAGCGCCGTTAAGGAGGGCGTTTAGGGATCATTGCCGCAATGTCTTGAATCCGCCGCTTGGCTGAGGACGCGCTGAAACGGCCCGCAATCGCGGGCCGTTGTCTTTGGCGCTAGGGACTTCCCGTCGCATGGCCTTTCACGCCGCCTGAGCGCAAAGCTTTGGGAATGGGCAATAAGGGCGGCGCGCCCTCCGGCCGGCGGCGTTCCAGCAGCAGCCATAGGCCAATCGCCGCCATCAAGGGCAGATGCCCTGGCCCCGCGAGCAAAGGCGGCAACATCCAGGCCCAGCAGGCGCCCGCGCACCAGACGCCGGCGGCGAGGCCGGCGCGCAGCGCCGACAGCGCGGCCGGCCAGCCGAACGGCGACAGGCTGGGCTGGCGGTGGCAGGCTTGCAGGCAGCGCAGCCGCTGCGGCGCCGCCTGCCAGAGACCCGCTACGCCGCAGGCGACGACGAAGGCCTGCCACGGCGCGGCGCTGAAGGTCAACAGCGCCAAGCCGAGCAGGTGGAGCAGCGGGCCGGCGAGGAGCCAGGGCAGTAGATAGCCGCAGCAGAACATGGCCAGCGCCAGCGCGCGCTTGCGCGCCAGGCTGCGCAGCCACAGTTGCCGCAGCGGGTCGGCCAGCAGCGGCGCCATCATCGCCAGCAGCATCAACAGCCAGGATGGCAGCCATTGCGCCGGCGGGTTCAGCCACAGCGCGCCGGTCAGCGCGTCCCAGCCGCCGCCGGGACGCTCCAGAACCCAGGCGCCGCAATAACCCGGCGCGGTCAGCCGCCGCTCCAGGACGATCAGGCCGAGCCAGCCCAAGAGGCTGGCGCAGCACAGCGGCCAGGGCGTGTCCCGCAGCGCGGCGATCAGGGTCTTGACCGGCATGGACGCTTACTGGCCGTGGCGGTAGACGCTGATGCGGCCTATCGTCACCTCGTCGTCGTCCTCGATCTCGGACACCGGCACTAGTTGCACCCCCATCGGCGCCGCGTCCAGCGTCTGGCTTTGACACATGCGGTCAACGATGTCGGTGATCTCCAGCGTCTGGCTGACGCCGTTGCCGCCGTGCTCGGCCAGCGAGGCCTTGCGCGCGCCGAACAGCGCGATAGTGCCGGCCAGGTTCTGCGGGTGCTGCGCCGGGTCGGCGCCCTGAGGCAGGCCGACGTAGACGTTGAACGTGCCGCCGTCCACTTTGCAGCGGATGTTCTCCAGGCTGAGAAAGACGCGGTCCGGTTCTTGCGGCGCCGCGCCTGGCTGGGCCTTGAACTGGCGGGCGGCGGCCTGGCAGGCCTGGAAGCTGCTCAGCACCTTGTTCTTGGCGTCGCTGTCCAGCTGCATCTGCGCGTGGACGGTGCTGTTGCCCAGTTTGATCGCCGCGGCGTTGGCGCCCAGCAGTTCGGTTTTCGGATTGGTCGCCATGGTGCTTGCCGCCGCGGTGTCGGGATGGATGGCCGCCAGCGTCTGCATGCGCTGCGCGACACGGCTGGCGCCGCCGAGAGGGTCCGATACGTCCTGGTAGACGTAGTTCAGGTTCGGCGCCTGGGTGTTGAGCATGTCCTTGGCGACAAAGGTGTAGCCGCTGCCGTTGGGGCGCGGCATCGCGAACTTGCGGTTGACCGGGCCTTCCAGCCAATTGTCGTTGCTGGGGTTCTTGTGGCCGGGATTGCGATTGAGCCACACCTGCCACAGCCGGTCGATATTGGAATGGTGAATCCAGAACACCGGGTCCAGGCCGGCCAAGTCCGGGTCCGACATCAAACCGTTGCGGCCGCCGATATTGGTGTGCACCGGGTTGTGCGGCAGGTTTTCCAGCCCGCCGCTATTGCCGCCGCCGTGCCAGAACGGCGTTTGTGGCCCGCCGTAGCCCGGCGGGATGCCGCTGGCGGTGCCGACGAACTGCGCGTCTTTCAGGGCGGTGAGCTGTACGGTTTCCGGGCGCAGCGTGATGTGATTGGGTTGGTTGTTCCAGCCGTAGCGTTGCGCCAGCCACAGCGGATTGGCGCTGCCGTCCGGCAAGGTCTTGGACTGGAAACAGGTGGGCAGGTCGCGCGCCTTGGCGTTGGCGCTGTCGCTGTAGTTCCAATAGGGCAAGGCCCAGTCGGCGGGGCCGCCCAGCTTGACGATCTCCGCCAGCACAATGGCTTCGAAGGCCGCCAGATAGCCGCGGTGCCAGGGCATGAAATACCAGCTTTGGTGCTGGCATTGCCGCCAGTAGGTGTTTTGGTCGGCGGTGCTGGGCAGGGCCTCGCCGGCTTGCAGATAGCCGTGTTGTTGCCACAGCTGGGAATCAAAGCCGTGAATGGCGGCCAGATAGCGCCAGCTGGTGGAATCCTTGATCGGCCGTTTCTGCATTTCCCGCACTGCGCGCGCGTACCACAGCACGGTGGGATCCCAGGGATTGCTCATTTTCAAGATGTCTTTGCGGACGCGAGCCATGTCGTTCTCCTCGATGCGAACCCCTTTCCGGCGCGGCCGTGGCGGGAGGAGCTAAGGCTGGCGGTGAGGCGGTGTATTCGGATTAGCAAACCGCGACGGCTCCGAACTGTCCTAAAGAATGGTTTTTGTCTCGGGGCAACTACTTATTTGAAGCGGCGCTTGCAAGTGGCCGGGCTTTGGCGCGGCAAGAGCTTGAAAGCGCGCCGGCGGGAACGCGCCAAGCTGTTATCCTTGACCGGTTTTGATTTGGATCGCAGACATGAAACGATGGCATTGCCTTTGGGGCCTCTGGCTGGCGCTGTGCTGGCTTTTGCTGGCGGCCTTGGCCGCGGCGGAGCCGGCCTACGGCCCCTTGTTTACCTTCAGCAAGCAAGGCCGCACCCATTATCTGTATGGCACCATGCATGTGGGCCGTCCCGGCTCGGACGTGCCGGACTGGGGCTTGAAACAGGCGATGGCGCAGAGCGAGGCCTTGGTGTTGGAACTGGATGTAGACGCCCCGGACGCGCCGGCCGAGGTGCTGGCGTTGGCGCGGCGAGGCGCGGCCAAGCAGTGGAGGCAGCTGGACACGGACAGCAGGCGATTGTTGCTGGCGCAGTTGCGGCGGATCGACGTTGAGCGCGCGCAGGCGCAGAGCCTGGCTCCGGCCATGTGGCTGATGCAGCTGGCGCTGAACGATTATCAGCGGCTGGGGCAGCTGACGCAGGAGGGCAGCGAGGCGATGTTGCGGCAGATGGCGCGGCGGGAGCGGCGCCCGGTGTTGGCGCTGGAGACGACGGACGAGCAGGGGCGCATGTTGTTCGAGATGCCGGCGCCGGCCTTGCGCGAATGGGTGCGCCAGACCGCGGACTGGGAGGACAAGCCGGAGGCGGAGCGCTATTATCGCGAGCTGATCGCCGCCTGGGAACGCGGCGATCTGGACGCCCTGCAGGCGATGGTGGCGCTGCCGGGCTATCCGCGGCTCAGCGCCTGGACCCAGCGCGAGATGCTGGACCGCCGCAACCTGACGATGGCGCGCCGCATCGATGAGCTGGCGTCGTCGCGGCGGCTGTTGGTGGCGGTGGGGGCCTTGCATCTGGCCGGACCGCAGGGGCTGGTCAAGCTGCTGCGGCAGCGCGGCTACCAGGTGACGCCGGCGCCGCGCGCGGGCTTTAGCCGGCGTCCTTGAGGTTCTTGGGCCCGAAGGCGCCCGGCAGCAGCACTTCCAGCGTGGTGTCTATCAGATCTTCGCCGTCGCAGATGGCGCGCACGCGCATGGCCGGGCCAAACTCGTTCAACACCTGACGGCAGGAGCCGCAGGGCGGCGTGGGCGTGGCGGTAGGCGTATAGATGCAGACCGCCAGCACGTCCTGGATGCCATGGTTGGCGCGCGCGGCGTAGATCGCGGTGCGTTCGGCGCAATTGGTCAGGCCATAAGAGGCGTTCTCCACGTTGCAGCCGATATGGATCTTGCCGGCGCCGTCCAGAATGGCGGCGCCGACGGCGAACTTGCTGTAAGGGACATAAGCCTGGCGAGCGGCCAGGCGGGCGGCCATTTCCAACTCGGCCCATTGCTCGTTGTTGGGTGCGTTGCCGGTCATATTGCCTCCATTGCTGTTGGCGTGGCATGTTGCGCCGTGCGCGGCCGGGCTGTCAATATCCGGCCCGGCGCAGGCGGCGCCGATTGATCATTGGCGCAGGTGCTCCCGGCAATGCCGCGCCATCGCGTCGGCCAGTGCCTGAGATAATTCCGACTCCACCCTCCAGTGGTGCCAGTACAAGGGAATGTCCAGATGCTGTTGCGGAAACAGATCGATGAGCCGGCCGGAGGCGATGTCGTCGTCCAGCATCAGTTCGGGCAGCAGGCTGTAAGCCAGGCCCTGGCGGGTGATCTCGACGAAGCCCTGCGGCGTGGGCACGGTCAGATAGGGAAAGCC
This sequence comes from Chromobacterium haemolyticum, assembly GCF_002081825.1. Lineage (GTDB taxonomy): Bacteria > Pseudomonadota > Gammaproteobacteria > Burkholderiales > Chromobacteriaceae > Chromobacterium > Chromobacterium fluminis. The sequence continues at coordinate 109,870 of NZ_MUKU01000014.1, forward strand.
ACCGTGATAGGACACGGTGTGCAAGAGAAACTCTCGGTGCACATCGTCCTTGCGGCTGTACAGAATGGTGGGCGCGGCGGCCAGCGTGGACTCGGTGACGCCGTCCGGAAAATAGCGGCGGGCGAAATCGCGGGTGGCGACGCACAGATAGCGCATATGGCCGAGGAACAAACTGTCGCCGCCCTGGATAGGCTGCGGCCGGGTGCTGACGCAGCCGACCACATGACCGGCGCGCATCAATTCGTGGGTGTAATCCTGATCGTCCACCATGATGTCCAGCAGCACCGGCTGGCTGTCCAGCACCTGCCGCACCGCCGGCAAAAACCAGGTGGCCAGGCTGTCCGCGTTGACGGCGATGGCGAGAGTGGTGAACTCCTGCCGTGGACCGCTGGGCAACAGAGTGTTCATCAATTGGTTTTCCATCAGGCTGATCTGGCGGAAGTATTGCAGCAGTTGGCGGCCGGCCTCGGTGGGCTCGGCCGGAATGGTTCGGGTCAGCACCGGCTGGCCAAGCTGTTCTTCCAACTGGCGGATGCGTTGGGAAATGGCGGACTGGGTCAGGAACAGCTTTTTGGCCGCCTTGTCGAAGCCCCCGGTTTCGGCTACGGCCGATAAGGTTTCCAGTTGTTTAGGATCAAGCATGTATTGACGTCCTCGCCGTGATAATTCCACGGTGTTTCTTGCTTTATCGCCGCCACCTATGGCATGTTGTGCTGCTTCGTCCGAACACGGACGGTGCAATGGTTTGCCTGCACGCGGTGGCGGCATAAAAATAATTAGAGCGGCTGGCGGCGACGGTTCTGATCGGCTGGCGCCGGCGGCTCATGGCCAATGACAGGCATGTTGAAGATGCAAGCAGATAATAAGGCACTATTGGATGGCATGTGCCGTTTTATCGGGGTTCGGGCGGATCATATGGCGAAGCTCACCGTCCATGCTCCGCTGTTGTTGTCGCGCAAGGAGGCCCTGGGCAAGGAGTTTTACTGGTATGCGTTGAAATGCCCGGACACGCTAGCGCTGCTGAGCGAGCGCCTGCCGGGCGGCATCGATTCCCTAGTGGACGCCTTGTTGCAGTATTGCGAGCGGATGCTGACTCGTCCGGTGAATGGCCGCGCCGCCTGGCGCGTGGTGGAGCAGGGACGCTTGATGCGCCAGTTGGGCGTGGGTCTGATGTGGGTGGTGGGCGCCTACGAGCGCTGTCAGGCGCATTTCCTGGCGCGGCTGGCCGAGGCCGGGTTGGGCCTGGACGAGCTCGCGGCGCTGTCGCGGCTGCTGCGCAAGCGCATTTTGCTGGACCAGATGCTGCAGCTGCATGGCCACCAGCAGTCCTTGCAGGAGGCGGTGGACAGCAAGCACCGTCATTTGCAGACCATGTCCGGACTGTACGCCACGCTCAGCGGCGTCAGCATGGCGCTGGTGCGCTGTTCCGAACGCCGAGAATTGTTCCAGGCGATTTGCGACGTCTGCGTGCGCGAAGGCGATTTTTCCCACGCCTGGGTTGGCCTGCTGGACGCCGAATCCCAAAGCGTGCGTCCCGCCGCAATGGCCGGCGCTCACGCCGAAGCCTTCATCCCCTGGCTGCAAGTCTCCGCGCAGTCCGAAAGCCTGCATGGCCGCGGGCCCAGCGGTCGGGCCATCCGCGGCCTGACGGTGCAGGTGGTCAACGATTGCGGCGAGGACCCGTCGATGCAGCCGTGGATGCGGGTGCTCAACGCCCGGAATGTGCGCAGCGCGTTGGTGGCGCCGCTGACCTTGCGCGAGCAGGTGATCGGCACCTTGTCGCTGTATTCCTGTTTGCCGGGTTTTTTCGACGACACCAAGGTGGCCTTGGTGGACACCATGGCGCGGGAGATCAGCCGCGCGCTGGAGCGCCAGGACGCGCTGGAGCGCAGCCATCGCGCCGAATCCGAACTGGCCTTCCTGTCCTTTCACGATCCGTTGACCGGCCTGCCCAATCGTCACCTGATGAAAGAGCACATCAACAAGCAATTGCAGATCCGCCGCGCCAACGCGCAATTGGCGGTGCTGGTGCTGTCCATCGAAGGCTTTCACGAAATCAACGCCCGCCTGGGCCACGAAGGCGGCGACGCGGTGCTGTGCGAGGTGGCCAATAGGTTGCGGCGTTGCATCTATCCCTACGGCTATGTCGGCCGGGTGGGCGCTTCGCGCTTCGTCGCCTGCAGCGACCGCCACGAGCGGCTGGACCAACTGGTGGACAGCCTGATGGGTAGTCTGCAGCAGCCGGTGGACTGCATGGGCGTGGTGATTCACACCCGTTGCAGCATGGGTATCGTGGTGGAGCCGGTGAGCGGCCGCAGCGACGCCTCCGCGCTGCTGCGTCGCGGCGAGCTGGCGTTGAGCCGGGCCAAGGAGGCCGGCGGCGGTCATTGCCGTTATTACCATGTGACCATGGACGAAGAGATCCAGCACATGCACGCGGTGCGCAACGCTTTCGCGCAGGCCGTCGCCCGCGATGAGCTGGCACTGTTCTATCAGCCCAAGATCAATCTGCGCAACAACCGCATCGAAGGCGTGGAGGCGCTGGTGCGCTGGCGCCGGGACGGCCGCTTGGAAATGCCGGGGGCCTTCTTTCCCGCGATAGAGAGCACTGACTTGATGCGGGAGCTGGACTGGTGGGTGCTGCGCGAGGCGCTGCGCCAGTCAGGCGAATGGCTGGCGGACGGCCGTCATATTCCGGTCAGCGTCAACCTTTCCGCCATTACTTTGAAGCACGAGGGCTTTGTGCCGGGCATCCAGGCTTTGTTGCAGGCCTACCCGCTGCCGGCCGGCTATCTGGAGCTGGAGGTGTTGGAGAGCGTGACCCAGCAGGAGGCGGAACAGATTACCGCCAAGCTGGAGCATTGCCGCGATCTGGGCCTGTCCATCGCCTTGGACGACTTTGGCACCGGCGCGTCCTCGCTGGTGCATTTGCAGCAGCTGCCCTTTGACACCATCAAGATAGACCAGCGCTTTGTCCGGCTGCTGCTGGATACGCCGGGCAACGAAGCCATCATCCGCAGCATGGTGTCCTTTGCCCACTACACCGGCCGCAAACTGGTGGTGGAGGGGGTGGAAAGCCGGGCGATCTGGGACCGTCTGCTGGAAATAGGCTGCCTGGACGGGCAGGGTTACGAGATTTCTCCGCCAGTAGACCCCAAGCAGTTGCCGGAGTGGATAGCGGATTGGGAGCGGCGAGTAAGTATTAATTCTGCTTATATATAATAATTTTTATTAGTTTTACTTTGCATTGCCGCTCACTTAGTCTGTGTTGAAACTTTCCGGGAGCGGTTCTTGTTCAACTTCAGCGTTTATCTGTCTGCCCTTGGGTTATCCATCGGGCAGATCGTCGGCATTGGGCCGCAGAATGCCTTCGTGTTGCGGCAGGGCATAGGCCGCTGTCACATTCTGCCCATTGTTACGATCTGCATCGTCGCCGACGTGTTTCTGATCGCCTGCGGGGTGATGGGCGTGGGCAAACTGCTCAATGCGATTCCCGGCTTCATTGTCACGGTTACCTGGCTGGGCGCGGGCTTCATCCTGTGGCTAGGCTACAAGGCCTTCCGTTCCGCCTTGATGCCCGGAGCGATGTCGCTGGCGGGCGGCGTGGAGAAAGATCGCAAGCGCGCTATTCGCACGGTGCTGGCGGTAACCTTGCTCAATCCCTATACCTGGCTGGACACGGTGGTGCTGATCGGCGGCGTGTCCGCCATTTACGGCGAGAGCGCCGCGCCGTCCTTTCTGTTGGGCAGCCTCAGCGCCTCGGTGCTGTGGTTCGGCGGAATCGCCTGCTTCGCCGGCAAGCTGGCCCCCTTGTTCCAGCGGCCACAAAGCTGGCGGGTGCTGGATTGCGTAATTGGCCTGGTGATGCTGTTCACCGCCTTCATGCTGTTGCGCAATTACGGTTTCGAAGGGATGGCCTGAGCGGCTGGGACAGTAGTTGGCGCTTTGTTTTTTGAAAGTGACGGCTTGCTTTTAAGCAACCCGTCACTTTTTCATATGCTGGTTGTCGTGACAAGGTAATTTTTCACTGCGTATTTATGCATTTGGAATTGCAAAATAATTTTGTAAATACCAAATCATTTACCATAACTAAATCTCCGTTGTGAACAACATAAGGAGAGTTAGTCATGAGAAGTCTGATTCAAGCCAGTTTGATTGGGGTTTCTGTATTGGCCGGCGCATCCGTCCCGGCTGTGGCTGCTCCGGTGAACAACAGTTACATCCAGTCCAGCGCCAACGAGATTCGCGGTTTTCTCGGCGGCTACGCGCGGCCGACGGTCTACGTCAACCAGTACGCTTGCCGCGAGCCTCAGCTGAGCGCGATGGCGTGCGGGCCTTACACCATCAGCGTGGGCACCGGCTTCCTACAGCAACAGGAAAACAGCTACGGCAACTATGTGGCCAAGTTCATCCTGGCGCATGAATGGGGCCATTCCATCCAGTTCACCCACAATATCTACCGCCAGGCGCCGATGCAGGAGTTGCAGGCCGATTGCGTGGGAGGGACTTTCGCCAAGTACGCTGAAACCAACTTGCGCTATCCGAGCTTTATCGAGAACGCGGTGGCTTCGGCGCGCAACGCCGCCGATTACGGCGAGCACGGCACGCCGTCTCAGCGCGATTACTATTCGCGCTACGGCCACGCCAACGGCCTCAACGCTTGCCTGAACTCGATCTGATCGGCGATGGGCAAGCGAGCGTGGGGGCTGGCCGGCGGGCTGGCGCTGTTGGGCCTGGCCTGGGTCAGCCTGCCTGAGCCGGTTCGTGCGCGGCTGGGCCTGAGCGTTCAGGCCCCGGCGACCTTGGTCGCCGGGGCCGCCGGGACCGCGGCGCAGCCGGCCAAGGGGGAGGCGCCGGCGCGGGCTTACCAGGGGCTGAGCTTCGCGGTGGGCGACGGGCCGGCTCCGGCCGCCGCTCCGGCGGAGCCCTTGCCTGAGAGCAAGGCCGAACGCCAGCGCAAGCAGGCCTTGCGCCAACTGGGCTACGTCATCGACGAGCGCTTCTACCGGATGCCGCTGGCCGAGCTGCGGAAGTTGGCGGCAGCCGGCAATGTCCAGGCCTTGACTCACTTGGCAGAACGCTATCTGTTCGAGCTGGACGGCAAGCCGCAGCGGCCGGGCTTTGAGCCTGAGATGCGTTACCGCGAGGAGGCGCGCGCCGCCTTGCAGCAGGCGTACCGGCTGGGCAACCGCCATGCGGCGGCGATGATCTCCGAGAGCTATTTGCTGGAGCGGCAACCCTTGGAGGCCGCGGCCTGGAACCTGGTGGCGCGGCGGGCCGGAGACGCGTTGAGCGCGGACTGGTTCCTGACCACCAAGGACTATCGGCAGTTGAACGCCGGGCAGAAAGCGGCGGCGACGGAGCGAGCGGAGCAGATCTGGCGCGAACTGCATCCGGGCGCGGCTCAGTCCAAAGGCTAGCGGTCGCAAAAAACCGGCGACATCCGCAAGGGGGCCGCCGGTTTTTCGTTTGCGAAGCTTGGCGTTTTACATGCGCTCATCCACTATGCGCTGAAACGCAGTGGACTTTGAACAGGCTTTACTGAGCGTCAGCGGCCAGGCCGGCCACCAGATCCTCGCGGGTGATCAGGAATACGAAGCCGTCGCCGCTCTCGGTTTCCATCCACATGAAGGGCAGGGTGGGGAAGCACTCTTCCAGCATGTCGCGGTTGTGGCCGATCTCCACCAGCAGCACGCCCTTGTCGTTCAGGAAGTCCGGCGCGCGTCGCAGGATTTCGCGGGTGGCGTCTAGGCCGTCTTCGCCGGAGCCCAAAGCCAGTTCCGGCTCGTGCAGATATTCCGGTGGCAGCGCGTCCACCGATTCGGCGTCGACGTAGGGCGGGTTGGAGATGATCAGGTCGTACTTTTCCTCTAGGCCCTCGAACATATCAGTGTGGATCAGCTGCACGCGCTCGTCCAGGCCGTAGTTCTGCACATTGATGGCAGCCACTTCCAGCGCGTCCAGGGAAATATCCACCGCGTCGATTTCCGCGTCCGGATAGTGGTGCGCCAGTTGGATGGCCAGGCAGCCGGAGCCGGTGCACAGGTCCAGCGCGCGCTGGACCAGTTCCGGGTGTTCGATCCACGGTTGCAGCGGCTCGCCCAGCAGCTCGTAGATGAAGGAGCGCGGCACCAGCACGCGTTCGTCCACGTAGAAGTTGAAGTCGCCTTGCCAGGCTTCGTGGGTCAGATAAGCCACCGGCACGCGCTGTTCGGCGCGGCGCTCGATCATGTCGACCACGTCCTTGACCTCGGTGGGCAGCAGCTTGGCGTCGAGGAAGGGCTCGAGCTGGTCCACCGGCAGTTTCAGTGCGGACAGGATCAGGTAGGCGGCTTCGTCGTAGGCGTTCTGGGTGCCGTGGCCGTAGAACAGGCCGGCGTCGTTGAAGCGCGACACGGCGAAGCGCAGCAGGTCGCGCAAGGTGGTGAAGCTGGATGCAGCCTGGGCGTACATGGTTTTCCTTTCAATACAACAGGGACATGGCTGCGGCCATGTCCCCGGCGGTGTTGATTCACGCTCGCGGAGAGCGCGGGCAATGACTTTGAACGGCGGGCGTCAGAACGGCAGCTTGGCGTCGGTGGCGGTGCCCAGCACGCGGCGGAAGTCGCCCTTGATGCGCTCCAGCGCCGCGTCGTTGTCGGCCTCGAAGCGCAGCACGATCACCGGCGTGGTGTTGGAGGCGCGGGCCAGGCCGAAGCCGTCCTTATACTCCACGCGCAGGCCGTCCAGGGTGTTGACCTCCTCTGCGCCGTCGAAGCGGGCGGAGGCCTGCAGTTTGGCGATCAAGGCGTGGTTTTCGCCTTCCTTGGCCATCTTCAGATTCAGTTCCGGCGTGGACACCGCATTGGGCAGCGCATTGAGCAGCTCGCTCGGATTCTCCACGCGGGACAGCACTTCCAGCAGGCGAGCGCCGGCGTACATGCCGTCGTCGAAGCCGTACCAGCGTTCCTTGAAGAATACGTGGCCGCTCATCTCGCCGGCCAGCAGTGCTCCGGTTTCCTTGATCTTGGCCTTAATGAAGCTGTGGCCGGTGCGAGCCATCACCGGCACGCCGCCGTTCTGTTTGATCCACGGCTTGAGCAGGCGGGTGGACTTCACGTCGTAGATGATCTTGGCCTTGGGATTGCGTTCCAGCACGTCGGCGGCGAACAGCATCAACTGACGATCCGGCCAGATGATGGTGCCGTCCTTGGTCACCACGCCCAGGCGGTCGCCGTCGCCGTCGAAGGCCAGGCCGATTTCAGCGTCGGTTTTCTGCAGCGCGTCGATCACGTCCTGCAGGTTTTCCGGCTTGGCCGGATCCGGGTGGTGATTGGGGAAATTCCCGTCCACATCGCAAAACAGTTCGCGCACGCGGCAGCCCAGGCGACGGAACAGCACTGGGGCGAAAGCGCCGGGCACGCCGTTGCCGCAGTCCACCACGATGTTGAGCGGGCGCTCCAGCTTGATGTCGGAGGTGATGCGGTCCAAGTAGGCTTCGGCGATGTCGTGGGTGCCGTAAGCGCCTTCGCCGCTGGAAAGATCGCCGTCGACGATACGCTGGTACAGTTTTTGGATGTCGTCGCCGGCCAGGGTGTTGCCGGCCAACATCATCTTGAAGCCGTTGTAGTCTGGCGGGTTGTGGCTGCCGGTGACCATCACGCCGGACATCGAGCCCAGCTCATGGGCGGCGAAGTACAGCATTGGGGTGGCGACGCGGCCGACGTCGATCACGTCGACGCCAGCGGCCTGAATGCCTTCGGCCAGGGCCTGGCATAGGTCCGGGCCGGACAGGCGGCCGTCGCGGCCTACCACGATGGTTTTCACTTTGCGGGCCTTGGCTTCGGAGCCGACGGCCTGGCCGATCTGGCGGGCTACGTCATTGGTCAGGGTCTTGCCGACGATGCCGCGGATGTCATAGGCCTTGAAGATGTCTTTGGACAGTTTGCTCATGGCGTTCTTATGCAATCGAAATGAAGGATGAGCGCGGAGCGGCGGCGCTCCGCGTCGGAAATTGGGGGCTCAGGCGGCCAGCGCGGCGCTCAGGCTGATCAATTGGTCCAGCTTGGCGCGGGCTTGTCCGGAGTCGAGCGCTTCGCGCGCCATGGTAACACCGTCGGCCAGGGTAGGGGAAACGCCTGCCGTGTAGATGGCTGCGGCGGCGTTGAGGCAGACGATGTCGCGCGCGGGGCCGGCTTGGCCGTCAAGCACCTCCAACAGAATGTCGCGCGAAGCTGCGGCGGTATCTGCCTGCAGCTGCTTGAGCTCGGCGAAATCCAGGCCCAGTTCGCGCGGATCCAGCTGGTATTCCTCGATCTGCCCGTTCTTTAGTTCAGCCACCATGCTGGGGCCGGACAAGGTCAGCTCGTCCAGGCCGTCCAGGCCGTGCACGATCAGCGCGTGGCGGCTGCCCAACTGCTTCAGCACCCGCGCCTGGATGCCCACCAGGTCCGGGTGGAACACGCCCATCAACTGATTCTCGGCGTCGGCCGGATTAGTCAGCGGCCCCAGGATGTTGAAAATGGTGCGGGCGCCCAGCTCCTTGCGGATGGGCGCCACGTGGCGCATCGCCGTGTGATGGTTGGGCGCAAACATGAATCCGATGCCGATTTCGTCGACGCAACGCCCCACTTGCTCGGCGCTCAAGCTCAGTTTGACGCCCAGCGACTCCAGCACGTCGGCGCTGCCGGAACTGGAGGACACTGAACGGCCGCCGTGCTTGGCCACGCGGGCGCCTGCCGCCGCGGCGACGAAGGCGGAGGTGGTGGAGATGTTGAAAGTGTGGGATTTGTCGCCGCCGGTGCCGCAGGTGTCCACCAAGTGGTCGCGCTGGCTGATCGGCACCGGGGTGGCGAACTCGCGCATCACGGTGGCGGCGGCGGCGATTTCCAGCACCGATTCCACCTTGACGCGCAGGCCGATCAGGATGGCCGAGGTTTGCGCCGGCGTCAGTTCGCCGCGCATGATCTGGCGCATCAAGTCCAGCATTTCGTCATAAAACAGTTCGTTGCCGTCGATCAGCCGGTTCAGCGCGGCCTGCGGGGTAATCATCGGGGAGTCCTTTTGCTTGCGTGGGCGGCGCCGCGAGGAGGCGCGCCGTCCGGTGATTCAATTGCCGGCGTGCGCCGCCAGCTGGGAGAGGCGTTGCTCGATCAGGTCGGCGCGGCAAGCGGCTTGCGCCTGGTCCGCGCCGTTGCCGCTGGCGTAGCTGCTGGCCACCCAGCGGCATTGCTTGTCCAGATAGGTCTTGAAGGCGCGCTTGGATTGGCTGAGCGCCAGTCGGGCGCGGTAGCGGTTGCCGGTGATCTGGTCCAGCTCGCGCATCGCGGCGGAGGCCCTGTTTTCGCTTTGGGCCAGTTCGGCGTCGGCTTTGCTCAGCCGCTGTTGCAAGCAGGCGGATACTGCCGGTGTCTGCGCTTCGGTCCGCATGCAGTCGTCCAGCGCGCCGGCCTGCGCCGCGCTGGACAGCGCCAGGGAGGCGCTCAGCATCAACATCCTCTTCATCAGGCAAACTCTTTCAGGAAGTTGTCCAGCATCGCGTGGCCGTGATCGGTGAGGATGGACTCCGGGTGGAACTGCACGCCTTCGATCGGCAACGTTTTATGGCGCACGCCCATGATTTCGCCGTCGTCGGTCCAGGCGGTGACGTCCAGACAGTCCGGCAGTGTCTCGCGCTCGATCACCAGCGAATGGTAGCGGGTACAGGTCACGGGATTGGGCAGGCCGCGGAACATGCCGACATCGCGGTGTTTGACCGGCGACACCTTGCCGTGCATCAGTTGTTTGGCGTGGACGATGCGGCCGCCGAAAGCCTGGCCTATGCCCTGATGCCCCAGGCACACGCCCATGATGGGCAGATTGCCGGCGAAGTGCCGAATGGCCGGCACGGACACTCCCGCCTCGTTGGGCGTGCAGGGGCCGGGCGAGATTACCAGGTATTTAGGCTGCAGCTCTTCGATTTGCTGCAAGGAAATTTCATCGTTGCGGTACACCTTGACTTCTTGACCCAGCTCGCCGAAGTACTGCACCAGGTTGTAGGTGAAGGAGTCGTAGTTGTCGATCATCAATAGCATTTTAAGTCTAACCAATTGAATTTGTTGGTGCTAATTTCTGGTCCGGCGCTTTGTTACTCACAGTGTTACTCACAAAGCTTGTCGGTGGGGTCAGCACGCTGCTTGGAGGTGTACTCTGCCCGCCATTTCGCATAGTCCTCTTCAGGCCAGTGAGACGCGGTTCCGATCTTGATGGGCTCGGGAAATTCGTTCTTCTTGATCTTACGGTAGATCGTTGCAGGGTGAAACCCTGTCAGCCGACGAATTTCCTTCATTGTGTAAAGTATTCTGGACATGTGAGTCTCCTGCAAAACAGTGGCCGCCCTAGGTGCCGCATTCGGGACGATCATTTGAGCAAGTGCATCTGAAAACTTGCCCTCGCCCGTTATAGGTATAGGTATGCTTCTGCAAACCCTAAAACAGCAAAAACAATGATCGTCAAACTGCACAAACAAGCCCGCACCATGCCGGCTATCCGCGAGGAATCCCGCAACGGAACCGGAACCGGAACCGGAACCGGAACCGGAACCGTGGCCGAGCTCGCGGTTCGCTTCAATGTCAGTATTTCCACCGTCATGAAGTGGAAAAGTCGCGACTCTGCTGATCCGCTTGCACACCACCATTCGTCTACAAACCACACGGGCACCGGCCCAGGAACGTATTGCGGTTGAACTATGCAAGGCACTCAAGCTCGGCCTTGATGACCTGTTGATCGTCGTTCTCGAGTTCCTGAACCCCAAGGTGTAGCGCACAGGGGTAGGCCGATATGGACGTCAAAGATTTGCCGAAGATATTTGATGAGACATCTCGGCGCTATTTCTTTTTTGCCATCGACTGCGCGATGCGCAGGGTCTTTCTTCGCAGATAACAGCAGCGTGTTTACCGACCGGCTGCTCAACAAGCTGAGCCACGCGAGTGGCGAGCACGGGTTCGATCTGTTGTGCAACGCGTTCGGCATTGAACACTGGTTGACCAAATTTCGCAGCCTGAAGACAAACGGGATGGTCGAACGCTTCAATGGCCTGTGGTGGGTGGTGGCCAAGCATCGCTTCCAATCCGGCAACGATCTGGCTGAGACATTGAAGCGGCTACAACCAAGGGTGCTGGAAATCTAGGAAAAGTGGGGGATATTCAGTCTGAGGGGCATGTGCAGTGTTGTTATTTAAGAGGTGATTTGGATGTGTTGATTTTTTGTTTTGCTAAGAATAGAGTTCCAATATCGGCTTGTGACAAGTTTATTTAACAGTAATCCGGTCGCAATGTTTTTGCATTTTTTTTCTTCACTGTCTTTTTTGATGAATTGGGACATGCTGTTGACCCATTCCCCCGAATTAAATTTGTTTTGATTGTTATAGTGGCCTGGTGGTTCTGATTCTATTCCTAGTCGCACTCCTCCACGCTTGATCAGGCCAGAGTTTATCAAGGTTGCTAGTTTTGATAACCTAAAGTACCCTATGCGATGAGTGTAAAATTTTATAAAATAGGATAGGTGCATTGTGCAGTTGCTATATGCCAATGCTTCCCATGGGAGGGTGTTGTGATTTGTAGAGGTAGCATTTTTTTTTATGGCGTTTGATTCAAAAAGTAATGGAGGGGGTAAGTTGGCGTAAGCCTCGTTTTTCTCGGATTTAAATTTGATAATAAGATTAGGTTCTGTGGAATTTGGTGTATTATTTTGAGAAAATTTTAATATATTATCAAAATGAGTGTGTAAGATATGGTCTATTTGAGTGATTTTTTGAAATTCATCAATTGTTGCCTCTTTTTCTAAAAAAATGAATAGTGGGTGGGGGTTGTGCTTGATAGCGTTTTCTTGCTTTTTTAGCCAAGAAATAAGGCTTTCAAGTGAGGTTGGTAGCGCTTCATTTGCTATTAGTTTAAGATCGGCTTCGAGTTGTGCTTGAGCAATATGGTTTTGTATTTCGAGTATCAGGGAAGGTTGCTCTGTATAGCCTTCATTGTCACTATAAAAATGAAGTAGCATTTTGTTTAATGTCAGATGCAGAGCGTGCAAGCAGTCTATGCAATTTGCGCGGTAGGCATCGTATAGTGAAATGGATAGAGAACTTCGTAGCGCTTCATCATGTCCTTTGTTGGGGGTTATGTTTTGAAGATGATTTGTGACGGCGAAGAGGAAGTTGTTTGATCTGCCGCAGTTATAATGAATTTTATTTTCTATTGGAATGTTAAATGAATTTTGATTTTTCGTTTGGTGTTTCATTGGGTTTCCTTTTTGTGGGTTTATTGAAATATAGTCACGCGTCATGCGTTTTGGTTAATTATCATTCGCCATAAATTGAAGTAGAGGTGCCAAATGTATCAATAAAATGTCTGTTGGTGACGCGCGTTAATGGTATTTTTCAACAATTAATTATTTTTAATTTTATATAATTAACCGCCATTGCATTTTGTGTCATATCGTCTAGTTAGGCGCAGGTAGGCGATTATGTGCCTTGTGGTTTTGGGGAGGGTAGTAAGACCCGCAGTAAAACCATTTGATGCCAAGTGGGTTTGGCCGCATCTAGCGAAAGCGAAGATGAAACGGAAAGTTGTCAGCCAGAAACTCTGGAAGTCATTGTAGCCGCTGCCTCCTCCACCATCTCGCTCCCACTGAGGTGGGCGGCCACGACTGGAGGATTTTGCAGCCCTGACCTGGGCACCACCGTCGCTGAGGTCTGTGGCAAGATGGGCGCCTCCGAAGCTATCTTCTACAATTTGGAAGAAGAGAACACCCGGCTCAAGCGTATGGTCCTGGATTTGAGCCTGGATAAGCAGATGCTGCAGGAAGTCATCCCAAAAAAGCTGTGAAGCCGGCTAGCAAACGCGAGCTGGCCAACTTCCTGATCGGTGCTACCGCGTCAGCATACGTCGCGCCGCAGCCGTCATTAAGTTGCGGCAAGCGACGTATTTTTATCGTCCCCACCCTTGTGACGATCGAGCGGAGCGGCAGCGAATGCGCGAGATTGCCGCCACGCGGATTCGCTATGGGGCACGCCGTACTGCGGCGAGAAGGTTGGCTGATCAATTATAAGAAGACGTACCGGATCTATTGTGAGGAGGAACTGGAGCTGCGGCGCAATCGTCCCAGACCGCGTGTGGCAGCTGCACGGCCGACCATCTCTAGTCTGAGCGTGTTGGAGCATGGATTTCGTGGCCGAACGCTGGACTTCTCATGGCCAGGGAAGCCCACAGATAATTCCTTTATCGAGTCATTTAACGGCAGTCTGCGGGATGAATGCCTGAATGTGCATTGGTTTCTGTCACTGGGTGACACGCGTGACAAGATTGAGCGTTGGTGACCTGACTCCCAGTGAGCTTCGGCTAGCATATCTTGAAGCCGGAAATGTCCAGCTTAGACCGCGCGGTTAGTTCGAAGGAGGTCACGTCATATTAACAATCGGAGCTGTCTCTTGAAACCAAGTGCCTCAACTCGGTCCAACGACGTATGGAAAATGTAGACCATACCCGAGCGGTGTAATGGATGAAAAGTGGAGGCCTACCAGAAACCCTTGCCAGCTTGCACTTTTTCGTTTTCGCAATGTTCATTCGCGTTCATGCGATCCCTGTCCTTAATAGGGCATAACCTACTCTGATGAAGATACCTCCATGGAAGAATTAAAACCAATTCCCGATAGCTTTACTATACCCATAGCGAGTCGGGATTTCGTATTTGTTGAATGCAAAATGTCTTCTAGAATTCTGGTGGAGATCGGTGCACCGATTCGAGATGTTGAGACGGTTCAGGGTATGGATTGGCGGTGCCCGGTACGATTTTCTGGTGAAAAAATTGAAGAAGTCTGCTCTGTCTGCGGAATTGATTCATTCCAAAGTCTATGTCTCGCATTTCGACTTGTTAGATACACATTGGAGGAACTCGAAAGAAGCTTAGAAGGAAAAATCCGATTTCTTGAATCAGATTTCCCTCCATTCGAAGATTGTGAGCCTTTGCCACACGATTCCGATTTTGTCATGGGTTCTGGGCATACGTGGCCAGTAGGCTGGTAGCAGGTGGTGCTGTTAATCTTGATGCTGCAAAGTTGGCCTGCGGCAATCAACTCTTCGATTTTGCGTCGGGCTTCTGTGCGTTCGATACCTATTACTTTCGAGAGTCCCTTGGGTGTGGTTGTCTGAGTTCTGTTTTAGGACTTCGATGAGTGACCTTCCCCCCGGCAGGTATACCAAACATAAGTTAGTATGAAGGCCAAAGAAGCCCCTCATGCGGAAGTGTCGATATACCAAAGCGCAGATCATTGCCGTCCTCAAGGAGGCCGAGGCCGGCTCCCAGTCGCTGAGCTGTGCCGTAAGCACGGCGTCTCCGATGCGACGTTCTATAACTGGCGCAGCAAGTTTGGCGGTATGGAAGTGTCGGAGGCCAAGCGGCTGAAGCAGCTAGAGGAAGGGAATGCCCGGTTGAAGCGCTTGGCCGCCAACCAAGCGCTCGATATCGTGATGCTGAAAGAAGTGCTTGGAAAAAACTAAGTAGGCCTGCTGCTCGGTGTGAAGAGGCCAAACAGTTGATGATGGCTCGCCACCGGATCTCCGAGTGGCGGGCCTGTCATCTGGTCATGGTCACGCGTATCGTCGCAAGCCGGCGCCAGACCTTGGACCGTAATGCGGAGTTACGGCAACGCCTCTGTGAGTTGGTCCAAGAACGCCGGCGCTTTGGTTCGCTCCGGCTGCACGTAATGCTGCAACGGGAAGGCTGGCAAGTGAACCATAAGCGTGTGGAGCAGGTTTACCGTGAAGCTGGGCTATCGCTGCGCTTCGCCGGTGGAAGAAACGGCCGAGTCTTTACGTGTGGTTCTGCCGCAAGCGAGCGGGCCGAACCAGCGCTGGTTGATGGACTTCGTCGCCGACACCCTATGGAATGGCAGGCGGATTCGGACCCTGACAGTGTCGATACCTGGAGCCGGGAAGCCGTCTGGATCGAGGTGGATCATTCCCTATCGGGTAAGCGAGTGGCCAGCGTGTTAGAGCGCTTATGGGATCAAGGTCGCTGTCCGGAGCTGATCCAGGTCGACAACGGCCCAGAGTTCACCAGCAAGGTGCTGGACGAATGGGATGCGAGGAGTGCGGCGGCAGTGCATCCGGCCAGGGAAGCCGGTGGGTAACGCTCACATCGAAAGCTTTAACGGTCGGTTCCGGGGGAATGTTTGAACCAGCATGCCTTCCGCAATCTGCTTGATGCCCGGCTGAAAATTGATGCTTGGCGCCTGGATTACAACGCCGCCCGGCCACATAGTGCGCAGGGCTATATGCACCTATCGGCAAGGTCTGACTGTCAGATCAAATCGGAACTTCTACATCTAATGCCAACACCTTCACCATTCCCCAGAATGGATCTCTCAATCATTGGTCCTATGCTGCCTGCAACGCCTGCTGCGGGTGGGCAGCGTAGAGGTTCCACCACAAAAAATTAAAAAATGAATTGATATGATTTTTTTGATGCAGAGCGCCTAATTGATGGTGTTTAATAAAGTGTAGTGCTATTTTTTTACGTGACTGAGATGTAAGATCGCTGGTTTGATCTATCTATGCCATGGTTGTCCCACTTTTAATGCCATTTTGATGTGCGGAAATGATTGTAGTGAGCGGGCTGGAGGTTGGCACGATTAAGAGTGGTTCGTAATAACTGTAAATAGAAATTTATGTTTTTTAAGTATTTTTTAGGAAAATTCAAAGAGATGGTGGTGGGTTTTTTTTGAAGAGTTATATATAGTTGGCTGGCAAGTCTAGAGCTTAGTGTTAGTTGTTGATAAGCTGTCTTGCCCATGTGTGGTGATGCTAAAGGCGTACACTGCTTAACTACAAAATTATTTAAATCAAACGGTTAATCATGCAAGTCAAGAAAGTTTTTTTGCTGGCGATAACAGCCCTATCTCTCCCTGCCTGCACTTCATTTAAGGCATCCATCGTGCCACAACAGAATAATACCTATGCCTCCGTTGCCATGGCTAATAATTCTCAAGATGCGTTGAGTAATGCAGTAGGTAAAGCGAATGAAGTGTGCAAAGGCCAGAAAAAGAAACTGGTAGTACTGAATCGAGAAGATGAATCCAAGAATGATGCCGACAGTGCGCTGATGCAAATGGCTAAGGGTATCGCTAACCACGTACTGCGTATGAGCAGCAATCAAGATTATAAGACCACGCTGCTGTTCCGTTGTGAGTAAACTAGTATGCGTTGGAATCGCATGATGTCAGTTGTCGTCTTATTCCCATTGGCCGCATGTGGCCAGTTGCAACACTTCACCAGAGACGTAGAGGGGGTACAGGTCAACCTTATCTCTTTGTCGGACCAGACTTACCTATTGGATAGCCAAGGGGGTTCCAGCTGGGCTGTCTCGCGGGTGGTGTCGAAAAAGGCCGGCCAGGTTTGCATTTATCAAGGAATGAAAGTAGGACAAATGTCGAGGGCCAATGTTGACAATAATGTCAGCAATGTAGACGGCAGTTTGCAGCCTTGGCAACACAATGGTCAGTATCGACTGGTGGTACGCTTCTCCTGCCTGCCTTACTGAGGGCTAGAGGAGCTTGTGTGCTCGATGGATAGGTGCTTAGAGCCTGTTCACGATCTTTTGAGCAGCAGAACGAGGAAGGCTAAATGGATGAACTGCAAGCTGGTATTGAGTTTCCGCTCGCAGTTCTTCCATAACTGATCTTCCCCCTCCAGCCATACCAGCGATAAGGAGAGAAGTCCTAGGTTTGCATGGTAGTGGTACTGCTTGATAGTTCGGTGGTCCGCTGCTGGCGATAGCGTGCCGCAAACACTGCTGGTGGTAT
>NZ_MUKU01000015.1 GCF_002081825.1 Chromobacterium haemolyticum
ATACCACCAGCAGTGTTTGCGGCACGCTATCGCCAGCAGCGGACCACCGAACTATCAAGCAGTACCACTACCATGCAAACCTAGGACTTCTCTCCTTATCGCTGGTATGGCTGGAGGGGGAAGATCAGGAGGACAATATAGCGCGCGCATGAAAACGCCCCTGGCGAAACCAGGGGCGCGTTGTAGCCGCGGAGGCGGGGTCAACTGCCTTTTTTCTGCAGGATCTGTTGTACCTTGAGGATGTTCAGTGCCTGCGACAGTTGGTTGTCGTTTTTGGGGTTGGGATCGCGCGGACCGAACTGGCTCTTTTCTTCCGGCTTGGCCTTGTCCTGGCCGTCGTCCGGCTTGGCGGGGGCGGGCTGAGACGCAGGCGCGGGTTTTGCGCTGCTCTTGGGCGCCGGCTTTTCCTCGCCGTTGGGGTTGGCCAAGTGGTTTTCCAGGTCGGCTTCGCGCACGCGGATGGCTTGCTCCGCCGCGGTCAGCGTGCCGTCTTCCACCACCACGTCGGGCACGATGCCCTTGGCCTGGATCGAGCGGCCGTTCGGCGTGAAGTAGCGGGCGGTAGTCAGCTTGATGCCGCCGGCGTTGCCCAGCGGCATGATGGATTGCACCGAGCCCTTGCCGAAGGTTTGTGTGCCCACCAATACCGCGCGCTTGTGGTCTTGCAGCGCACCGGCGACGATTTCCGACGCCGAGGCGGAGCCGCCGTTGACCAGCACGACCAAGGGCACGTTGCGGGCTTCCACCGGCAGCCGGGCCAGCGGGTCGCTGCCGTTGGGGCGGGCGTAGTTCTGCAGATTGGCGGTCAGCCGCATCTTGGCGTCCGGCGTCCGGCCCTCGGTGTAGACCACCAACTGGTTCTTGGCCAAGAAGGCGGCGGACACGCCGACCGCGCCGTTGAGCAGGCCGCCCGGATCGTCGCGTAGATCCAGCACCAGGCCTTTCAGCCCCTGCTTGTTCGCCTTGTACAGCGCCTGCACGCCGGCGGCCAGGTCCTCGGAGGTGTGCTCTTGGAACTGGGTGATGCGCACATAGCCGAAGTCCGGCTCCAGTAATTTGTATTTGACGCTCTTGGTCTTGATCACCGCGCGCGCCAGCGTGAACACCAGGGGCTTGGTTTCAGACTTGCGGGCGATGGTCAGCGTGACCTTGGTGCCCGGCTTGCCGCGCATTTTCTTCACCGCGTCGGTCAGGGACAGGCCGCGCACCGGGGTGTCGTCGATCTTGATGATCAGGTCGCCGCTCTTGATGCCGGCCTTCTGCGCCGGCGTGTCCTCGATGGGCGACACCACCTTGACCAAGCCGTCCTCGGCGCCGATCTCGATGCCGAGGCCGCCGAATTCGCCCTGGGTGCCTTCCTTGAGTTCCTTGAAGGCTTCCGGGTCCATGTAGTCGGAGTGCGGGTCCAGGCCGGTCAACATGCCCTTGATGGCCGCGGTGATCAGCTTCTTGTCTTCCACCGGGTCGACGTAGTCCTGCTTGATGCGGCCAAACACTTCGGCGAAGGTGCGCAGCTCGCTCAGCGGCAGCGGGGATTCGCCCTTGTCGGCAAAGGCTTGCATGCTGAGCGTCAGCACGCCGCCGGCCATGGCGCCGGCCACTAGCCAGGCAATCTTCTTCATTCTTTGGCTGCTCATGTTTGTTATCTGTCTCCGTTGCCTGGCTCAACGTGCCCAGGCTTGCGGGTTTAGGGGGCGTCCCATGTGTCGGATTTCAAAGTACAGGCCGGATTCGCCGCTGTCCAGTGTTCCTGTGTTGCCGATCGTGTCGCCGGCCTTGACGCTGCCGCCTACGGATTTACCTATGGCCGATAGTCCGGTATAGACCGTCATGTAGTTGCCGCCGTGATCGATCAGAATGGCGTTGCCAAAGCCGCGCAATTGATCGGCGAACACCACGGTGCCGTCGGCTACGCTGCGCACCGGTGTGCCGTTGGCGGTCTGGATGAACAGGCCTTTCCAGCTGACGCCTTGCTGGCGGGGTTTGCCGAAGCGGCCGACCAATTGTCCGGCCACAGGCATTTTCATCCGTCCCTGCAGGCTGACAAAGGCGCGGCCGGCAGCGCTGTCGTCGGCCACGTCGGTGATGGCTTCCTCTTTCACCGTGACCGTCTTCTTGGCTTCTTCCGGCACAGGCTTGCCTTGTTTCTTGGCATTTTCCGCCAGCTTGCGGCGGCGCTCGTTCTCTTTGCGCGCCGCTTCGCGGGCCGCGGCCAGCTTGGCCTTGCGCTCTTCCGCCGCCTTGCGCGCGATTTCCGCGCGGCGGCGCTGGATTTCGCGATTGATCTGGGCGATCAGGCCGGTCAGGCGCTTTTCGTTTTCCTGCAGCTGGCTGAGCTTGCTTTGCCCTGACTTGATTTCGCCGGTGACTTTGCTCAGCTCCTGCTGCTGGCTGGCTTTGTCCTGCTGCAGCGAACTCTTTTCCTGGCTCTTGCGGTCCGACAGCGAGTTGAGGCGGGCCAGCTCCTGTTCCAGTTGGAAGGACAGCGCCTCCAGCTCGTGCTGGTGGGTGATCAACTGGGCGACCAGCTGCTGCTGGGCGCGGGCGATGTGCTGATAGTAGGCGAGGTCGCGAGCGCTCTGATTGGGATCGTTCGCGTTCATCATCAGCTTCATCGCGTCGTGCTGGCCGCTCTTGTACTGGCGCGCCAGCATCTGGCCTACGCGCTGGCGCACCGCGGCCAGGCTGTTGCGGCTGGCGTTGATCTGGGCGCGCAGCGCCTCTAGCTGCTGTTCGGAGCTGCTCTGTTTTTTCTCCAGCTTCACCAGCGCCTGGTTGGTTTGGCTAATGGCTTGTTCCGACTCCTTGATCGCCGATTGCGCCTCTTTTTGCACCGCCTGTTTTTGGGCGATGTCTTTTTTCAGCGTATCGATTTCCTTGCGCACCGATTTGAGGTCTTGCTGGTGTGGGGCGGTGGACAGCGCGGCGGAGGCCGGAGGCGCGGCGTGGCTGGCTCCGGCGATCAAGGCCGCCATCAGGACATAGGGTTTCATGGCCGGGAATATGCTTTCTGCTTGGGCCGCGGACCAACTAGCGCGTCGTCCGCGGGCGGCACGCTTGGGTCGATGACGCCGGCGGAGCCGGCGGCGGCGGGTCTTGGAGTCTGTTCTAAAGTCTCGCGAGCAAGAGCGAGACAAGGCGAAAACGCTTGAAGAAGCGGAATGTACAAGGAGTACATGAGCATTCTGAAAGTGTTTTTAACGCCGTATTGCTGAAGCGCAGCAGACTTTAGAACAGATTCTTATTGGAATTCAATCAACGATTGACCGCTCATCTCCGCCGGTTGTTCCAGGCCCATCATCGCCAGCAGCGACGGCGCGATGTCGCGCAGCGAACCGCCGGAGCGGATCCGGGCCGGACGGCCGACATAGAGGAAGGGCACCGGGCTCAGGGTGTGCTGGGTATGCGGCTGATGGTGCTCGGCGTCGTACATTTGTTCGCAGTTGCCGTGGTCGGCGGTGATCAATACTTCGCCGCCGGCGGCGCGCATCGCCTCCACGCAGCGGCCGACGCAGCCGTCCAGCGCTTCCACCGCCTTGACCGCGGCGTCGAAGATGCCGCTGTGGCCCACCATGTCGCCATTTGCGTAATTGCAGATGATGGCCTGGTATTGGCCGGAGGCGATGGCGGCGACGATTTTGTCCGTGACTTCGCCTGCGTTCATTTCTGGCTGCAGGTCGTAAGTGGCCACCTTGGGCGATGGCACCAGGATGCGATCTTCGCCGGGATAGACCTGCTCCTCGCCGCCGTTGAAGAAATAGGTGACGTGAGGGTATTTCTCGGTTTCGGCGATGCGCAGCTGTTTCAGGCCCTGGCTGGCCAGGTATTCGCCGAAGCCGTTGCTGATCTTCTGCGGCGGGTAGGCGATGGACAGGCAGCTGTAGGCTTCGCCGTAGGAGGTCAGGGTGACGAAGTCGGCGAACTTGGGCTGGCGGGCCTTGAAGCCGTCGAAGGCAGGGTCGGTCAGCGCGCTGACCAATTGGCGAGCGCGGTCGGCGCGGAAGTTCATGAATACGACGACGTCGCCGTCACGCATCGGGGCGGCTTCGCCGATGGCGGTGGCTTTGACGAACTCGTCGTTCTCGTCGCGAGCGTAGGCCGCTTCCAGCGCTTCCAGGCCGTTGCGGGCGTGGAACAGGCCTTCGCCTTCCACCAGCAGGCGGTAAGCCGGCTCCACGCGTTCCCAGCGTTTGTCGCGGTCCATTGCCCAGTAGCGGCCGGTCACGGACGCCAGGCGCGCGGCCGGGCATTCGGCCAGCACCGCGTCCAGCCGTTCCAGATAGGTTTTGGCGCTGCGCGGCGGCGTATCGCGGCCGTCAAGGAAAGCATGCACGCGGATGCGGGCGACGCCGGAAGCCTGCGCCGCGCGGATCAGCGAGTGAATATGGTTTTCATGGCTGTGAACGCCGCCATCGGACAGCAGGCCCATGATGTGCAGCGCCGAGTCCTTGGCCTTGGCGATACCGGAAACCAGCGCGGGATTGGCGGCGAAGCGGCCGTCTTCGATGTCGCAGTCGATGCGGCTGATGTCCTGTTGCACCACGCGGCCGGCGCCGATGTTGAGGTGGCCCACCTCGGAATTGCCGAACTGGCCGGAGGGCAGGCCGACGAAGTTTTCCGAGGCGTTGATGGTGCCGTAGGGGAAGGTTTGGCGCAGACGATGCCAATTAGGCATCGAGGCATGAAGAATAGCGTTGTCATCGCCTTCGGTGCGATGGCCAAAACCGTCGAGAATCAACAACAACACCGGTTTGATGGATTTCATGGCATTCACATTCTGAATATTAGAAAATCTTGATGGTATTGGATTTTGTGTAGTATTGTACCGCAGTCAGACTAAATAAAATGACTCTACAGGGAGAGAAGCCTTGCTGTTCAACGATGACCAGATCGAGCAGACCTCGAGGGCGATGAAGGCCATGTCGCACCCGCTGCGTTTGAAGATCATATCGGTGCTGGAAGACCAGGAAGTGAGCGTGCAGGATATAGTCGAGCAGGTGGGCACGTCGCAGAGCAATATTTCTCAGCATTTGGCCATTATGCGCGACAAGGGCGTGTTGCGCACGCGCAAGGACGCGAACCGCGTTTATTACCGCGTTGGCGACATCCGCACGCTGGAGGTCTTGAAGATGATGCGAGAGGTGTTCTGTGGCTTCGGCGAATAAGTCGCCGCCCGGCTGAGGCCCGCGCCGGCGTCTGGCCGGCCCTATGATCGTACCCGGATATGAAAACGCCGCGGCTCGCCATGAGCCGCGGCGTTTTTGCGCCAGGCCCGCGGCCCGGCGGTCAATTACTTAGCGGCGGAAGCCGCTTTGTGTTCAGCTTTCTTTCCCGAATGTTTGTGGCCGGATTTCTTGTGGTGCGCGGCGCCCGAAGCATGCTTCTTGTGGTGCTTTTTGCCGGCCTGCTTGTGTTCGGCTTTATGCTCCATTTTCTTTTCGGCGGAGGGCGCGGACGCCGGGGTGGCGGCCATGGCGCTGGTGGCGAAAGCAGCGGCGATCAGAGCGGAAATCAGTTTCATGATATGTCCTTTCTTGTGTGAAGCCGATGGTGCATGTCGGCTGCAATTCCAAATGGGTGGAATATGCCTTCTCTGGGATTAAAGCCTTTTAGAAAAGTTCACAAACAATAACAAAATGCCGCCGCGTCGCAAAGTGATGACGTTGGGTTTTACGGCAGCCAGTAGCTGAGCGCCATGCCAATGAGGATGGCCGCGCCAACGCGGTTATTGTCGAGGAAAGCCTTGAAGCAGGCTGCTCGGTCGCGTTCCCGGATGTCCAGATATTGTCTGGTCATCAGGGCGACGGAGACCAGCAGGGACAGGTAAAATGGCCAGGCCAGCGCCAGATGCAGGCCGATGCCGGCCATTAGCGCGAGGAAGACGGCGTGGAACAGCATGATGGCCAGAACGTCGTAGTCGCCGAAGGTGATCGCCGAGGTTTTGATGCCTATCTTGAGATCGTCCGGCTTGTCGCTGATGGCGTAGGCGGTGTCGTAGGCCAGCGTCCAGCAAGCGTTGGCCAGCAGCAGCAGCCAGGCCAGCGCCGGCACCTCGCCGGTCTGGGCGGCGAAGGCCATTGGGATGCCGAAGGAGAAGGCCAGGCCCAGATAGGCTTGCGGCACCGGGAAGAAGCGCTTGGTGAAAGGGTAACTGGCGGCGATGAACAGCGCCGGCACGCTCAAGAGCAGGGTCAGGCCGTTCAGCGGCAGGATCAGCAGCAGCGACAGCAGCGCCAGGCCGGCGGCCAGCAGCAAGGCTTCCTTCTTGCCGACCGCGCCGCGGGCGAACGGCCGTTGCCGGGTGCGTTCCACGTGGCCGTCGAAGTCGCGGTCCGCGTAATCGTTGATCACGCAGCCGGCCGAACGCATCAAAAAAGTGCCGATGATGAAGATCAGCACGATGAGCGGGTCGGGCCGGCCTTGGCCGGCGATCAGCAGCGCCCACAGCGTCGGCCACAGCAGCAGGAAGGTGCCGATGGGCTTGTCCATGCGCATCAGTTGCATGTAAACGGTCAAACGTTCATTGAGGCGGGCGGCGTTCATCGCAAGAAATTCTCCAGCTCCGGCAAAAAGAGTTCGCACACGAGCAGCGGCGCTTGCCGCAGCAGGAAGCGGCAGCGCCGCGCCGGGTAGCTGGCGTGCGGGCTGAGTTGGGCCGCCGGCGCGAACAGCGGATGATCGGCGGCGATGAGGCGGTAGCGCAGCGGGTCGCGCTGCAAATCCGGCAGGCCGCCGAACAATGTCAGACCCAGCGAGCGGCTGCCGCGGTCTAGAATGGGCTGCCAGGCCGCGCAGTCCAGGCGGGTGACGCTGCGGGCGAACACGACCGGGGTATCGTCCAGGGTCAGCGCCACCTCGCGGGCCTGCAGCGGCGCTCCGGCGGCCAGGCCGAGCTGCGGCGCCTCGTCTTCCAGACAGACGTCGGGACCTTGCCGCAACACGCGCACGGCGAAGCGGCGACCAGTGCTTTGCAGCCGTTCGGTCAGCGAGCCGGCTTCGGTGAGACAGGATTGCGCGACGGCGGACAGCGCTGGCGGTTCCGGCAGCCAGATTGGGGGATTGGGCATGGCGCGCATTATGCCAAAGCCGGCGGGGGCTTGTCCCGCCCTTCTGCGGCGCGACGCGCGTCCATCTGTCTATCCCCAAGCGCGAGCCGGGGCATTATCATGACGTCATCAAGGCGGAAGGAGGGAAGATCGCATGATGGAGACGGCGCTGTGGCTGTTGGGCTATCAATTGGCGGGAGAAGTCTTGGCGCGCGGTTTGGGCGTGCCGGTGCCGGGGCCGGTCTTGGGCATGTTGCTGTTGTTCGCCACCTTGTGTGCGCGTCGCGGAGTGCCGACGACGCTGCAGACCCATGCGCCGCGCTTTCTCGCGCATATGTCCTTGCTGTTCATCCCTGCCGGCGGAGCGGTGCTGGCTTACCAGACGCTGTTGGCCGATTACGGCGCGCGCCTGGCGGCGGTGCTGGCCTTGTCGACGCTGACCACCTTGCTGGTGCCGGGGCTGGCTTTGCATTGGATGCTGGCGCGGCGGCGAGGAGGCGGGCATGACTAGCGTCGGCGTCGTGTCCGCGCTGCGGGAATCGCCGCTGACGGGGGTTTTCATCACGCTGCTGGCTTACCGGTTGGCCTTGGGGTTTAATCGCCGCTGTCGCGGTCATCCGCTGTCCAACCCGGTGTTGATCGGGGTATTGCTGGTATTGGGCTGGCTGGTGCTGACGCGCACCGATTACCGCCAGTACATGCAGGGTGCGCAGTGGATACAAATGTTGTTAGGGCCGGCGACGGTGGCTTTGGCGGTGCCCTTGTACGGCAATCTGAGCCGGCTCAAGCGCGCGGCGGGGCCGCTGGCCTTGAGCATCGCCCTGGGTGGCGTTACCGGCGTCGTCAGCGCGGTGGGCTTGGGCTGGCTGTTCGGTTTGCCGCGCGAGGTGCTGTTGTCGCTGAGCACGCGGGCGGTGACCACGCCGATTGCGATGAGTGTGTCGCAAAGCATAGGCGGGGTGCCGGAGTTGGCGGCGATGTGTGTGATCCTGTCCGGCATTTTCGGCGCGGTGGCGGCGTGGCCGCTGTTCAACGGCCTGCGTCTGCGCAACGATGTGGCGCTGGGCGTGGCCACGGGTATTTCCGCGCATGGGATTGGAACGGCGCGGGTGTTTCAGCTGTCGGAGACAGCGGGCGCCTTCGCGGGCCTGGCAATGGGCTTGAACGGGGTGTTCACCGCTTTGTTGGTGCCTTTGTTGCTGACGTTGTTTCCCTTGTAGCGGGCGGATGGCTCTTAATTTAGCAGTCGCGCCAAGCCGCGCATCCCGCCTGGGGCGGGGGCTCGACTTGGCACGACTGCGCCTGGATTGAAAATATTTTAACGAGGGGTGTGTATGGATTTGATTTTGTGGCGCCACGCGGAGGCGGAGGACGGCTCCGATGATCTGGCAAGGGCGCTGACGCGGCGCGGGCAGCAGCAGGCGAGCCAGATGGCGGCTTGGCTGCGGGTGCGCCTGCCGCGCGATTATCTGCTGCTGGCCTCTGAGGCCAAGCGTTCGCAGCAGACGGCGGCCTTGCTGGCGAAAAGCTTTCAGACGGTGCCGGCGCTGAATCCGACGGCGTCGCCAGAAGAGGTGCTGGAGGCGATAGGCTGGCCGGAGGCGAACCGCACCGTGGTGTTGGTTGGCCATCAGCCTTATATCGGCTGGTTGACGTCCAGCCTGCTGTCGGAGCAGCAGCAATTGTGGAGCGTGAAGAAGGGGTCTGTCTGGTGGTTGAGTCACCGCGACCGCCACGGCATCGAGCAGACGCGTTTGAAGGCGATGATGACGCCGGGCATGTTGCAGCCTTGAATCGGCACTTGAAAAGGCCTCTCGATCGAGGGGCCTTTTTCTTGTCAGTCTCAAACGTTTCAGACGGTGGCGTCGGCCTCCTGAGCCAGACGCCGACGCAGCGTCTTGCTGACCTTGACCATGCTGGAGAGCGCGGCCTCCACCTCGGGCCAGCCGCGGGTTTTCAGGCCGCAGTCGGGGTTGACCCACAGTTTTTCCGGTTCGATCACTTGCAGCGCCTTTTCCAGCAGTTGTTGGATTTCGGCTTCAGGCGGTACCCGCGGGCTGTGGATATCGTAGACGCCGGGGCCGATGGCGTTGGGGTAGCGGAAGTGGCCGAAGTCCTGCAGCAGCTCCATGTCCGAACGCGAGGTTTCGATGGTGATCACGTCCGCGTCCAGCGCGGCGATGGCCGGTAGAATGTCGCCGAATTCCGAATAGCACATATGGGTGTGGATCTGGGTGGCGTCGGCCACGCCGTGGCAAGACAGCCGGAAAGCCTCGCCGGCCCAGTCCAGGTAGGCGGCGCGGTCGGCGCGTTTCAGCGGCAGGCCTTCGCGGATGGCCGGTTCGTCGATCTGGATTACGCGAATGCCGGCGGTTTCCAGGTCGCGAACCTCGTCGTTCAGCGCCAGGGCGATCTGGCGGCAGACTTCGCCGCGCGGCAGATCGTCGCGAACAAAGCTCCATTGCAGGATGGTGACCGGTCCGGTGAGCATGCCCTTGACTGGGCGGGAGGTCAGGCTTTGCGCGTACTCCGCCCATTCCACGGTTATCGGCTGCGGCCGCGCCACGTCGCCGAACAAAATGGGCGGTTTCACGCAGCGGCTGCCGTAGCTTTGCACCCAACCGCCGGCGGTGAACACGAAACCGGACAATTGTTCGCCGAAATATTCCACCATGTCGTTGCGCTCGGCCTCGCCGTGCACCAGCACATCGATGTCCAGCGCTTCCTGGCGGCGTATCGCCAGTTCGATTTCCTGTTGCATCGCCTGGCGATAGGCGTCGGCGGGCAGCTCGCCGCGCTTGAAGGCGGCGCGAGCGCCGCGGATGGACGCGGTCTGCGGGAAAGAGCCTATGGTGGTGGTGGGCAGTAGCGGCAGCTTGAGCCAGGCTTGCTGCGCGGCGGCGCGAACCGGATAGGCGTTGTGGCGGCGGTCGGCGTCGGCCGGCAGCGTGGCCAGGCGCTGTTGGACTTCGGGGCGGTGGATCAGCGGGCTGGCGGCGCGCTGCTGACGGGCGTAGTCGCTGCCGGCCAGTTCGTTGGCGATGGCTTCGCGGCCTTGCTCCACGCCTCGTTTCAGCACTTTCAGTTCATTGAGCTTTTGCACCGCGAAGGCGAGCCAGGTTTTGACGTCGACGTCGAGCTGGGTTTCCGCTGCCAGGTCGAAAGGCGTGTGCAGCAGCGAGCAGCTGGGCGCGATCCACAGCCGCTCGCCCAGATCGGCCGCCAAGGGTTGCAGACTGGCCAGTACGCGGGACAGATCGGCGCGCCAGATATTGCGACCGTCGATGACGCCGGCGGACAGCACCTTGTCTTGCGGCCAGCCGTCGGCGAAAGCCGCCAGTTGCAGCGGCGCGCGCACCAGATCCAGGTGCAGACCGGCCACCGGCAAGCGTTGCAGTAGTTCGGCGTGCTCGGCGACGCTGCCGAAGTAGGTGGCCAGCAGCAGCCGTAGCGGAGAGTCTTGCAGTTGCCGATAGGCGGGCTCGAAGGCGGCCAGCCATTCCGGCGGCAGGTCCAGAGCCAGGATGGGTTCGTCGATCTGCACCCAGTCCACTTTAGCCGCCGCCAGCGCGGCCAGCACATCGCGATAGGCTTGCAGCAGGGCGGGCAGCAAGGATAACTTGTCCAGGCAGGCGTTCTTGGCCTTGCCCAGCCACAACAGCGACAGCGGCCCCAGCAGCACCGGCTTGGCGCGCAGGCCCAGCGCCTGGGCTTCTCTCACTTGCGCCAGCAAGCGCTCAGGCTGCGCCTGGAAGGCGGTGTCGGCATGCCATTCCGGCACCAGATAGTGGTAGTTGGTGTCGAACCATTTGGTCATTTCCAGCGCAGGCTGGCCGGCGTTGCCGCGCGCCAACTGGAAATACTGCTCGGTGCTCAGCTTGGTGGCGTCGAAGCCGAAGCGCGGCGGAATAGCTCCCACCAGCAGTTGCGCGTCCAGCACGTGGTCGTACAGGGAGAAGTCGCCTACCGGGGACAATTCAACGCCGGCGCCTTTTTGCAGCAGCCAGTGGCGCTGGCGCAGTTCACGCGCGCCGCCCAGCAGCGCGGCTTCGTCGATTTCGTTCTTCCAGTAGTTTTCCAGCAGGGTCTTCAGTTCGCGCTTGGCGCCGATGCGGGGAAAGCCGAGCAGGTGCAGGGTGGTCATGGTGGGCTCCTTGGTTAGTGATGTCCCTAGCATTACGCAAGCTGTTGTATGATACAAACTCATTATTTTGCTAGCTAACATGAAATGAATTCATAATGAGCTTTCTGGAGATTAGACATCTGCGTACCCTGTTGGCGCTGGCCGAAACCGGCAGCGTGTCTTTGGCCGCCAGTCGCTTGTTTCTGACCCAATCCGCGCTTTCGCATCAGCTCAAACAGTTGGAGCAGGGTTACGGCATGAGCTTGTTCGAGCGCAAGACCCAGCCGCTGCGCTTCACCGCCGCCGGGGAGAGGTTGTTGGCGCTGGCTCATGATCTGAACGCCAGGGTGGCGGCGGCGGAGCGCGATCTGGCGCGCCTGCGTCAGGGGGAGGTTGGCGAATTGCGGGTGGCGGTGGAGTGCCATACCTGCTTTGACTGGCTGATGCCGGCGATGGACGCGTTCCGCCAGCATTGGCCGGGCGTGGAGCTGGACATCGTGTCCGGCTTTCACACCGATCCGGTGAGCCTGCTGCTGAGCCATCGCGCGGATCTGGCCATCGTGTCCGAGGCGGAGCCGCAGGCCGGCATCGATTACCAGCCGCTGTTCGCTTATGAAATGGTGGGCATCGTGGCGCGGGATCATCCGCTGGCGAACAAGCGCTGTTGGCTGGCGGAGGACTTTGCCGGAGAAACGCTGATCCATTACCCAGTGCCGGATGAAATGCTGGACCTGGTGCGCAAGGTATTGCGCCCGGCGGGCGTCAATCCGGCGCGGCGCAGCAGCGAGCTGACCATCGCCATCATTCAACTGGTGGCCAGCCGCCGTGGGGTGGCGGCTTTGCCGTACTGGGCGGTCAAGCCTTATCTGGAACGCGGCTACGTGGTGGCGCGGCCGATCGGCGAGCGCGGTTTGAGCAGCGAGTTGTACGCCGCGGTGCGCGGCGACGACGGCGGCTTGGCCTATATGCAGGATTTTCTGGTCACGGTGAGGGAGCAGAGTTTCGCCACCTTGCCGGGGCTGACGCCGCTGGGTGCGGCCAGCTGATTCAGGGCAGGTCCAGTTGCCGGCGCAGCGACGGCAATTGGCTCCAGACGCAGCGCATGCGCTCCGGATGGGCCTGGCCGTAAGCCTTGGCGAACACCAGATAATTGTTTTCGGTTTTCAGCGGCGGCAGCAGTTTTTTCATGCGCAGCTGCGGGTGCTGCGCCAGATAAGCGTCGCCGCCGGGCTCGTGCATGGCGAAGGCGGCGATGCGGCCTGCCTGTAGTTTGGCGAAATTCTCGTCCAGATCGGCGCCGGCTTCGGTGGGTATCCGGCGGGCTTTCAACACGCGGGTGACGGACCAGCCTCGATTGACGCCGACGCTGTCGTCCTCAGGCAGGTCCAGTCGGTAGCCGTCCCAACGCAGCGTTGAATCCTGTGGAACGTAGAGCACGTAGGACAGGGCCGTCAGCCTGAGCCGGCTGTCCGCCGATCCGCCGCGCATCGGGTAGAGCATCTGTTTGGCGCGGTCGGTCTGGAAGGACAGCATGGCGGCGGCGTCGGCCTGGTTTAGCGCCAGCCCGCGTAACAGCCGTCGCGCCGGCAGTTGCCGGAACTGCGCGTTTAGACCGCAATGTTCCGCCGCTTGCCGCGCGAGGTCGATCACGGGGCCGGATAGTTGCGTGGAGACGTGCTGGATGAAGGGCGCGGGTTCGGCGCTGCCGACGACGATGCGCAGGAGGGGGGCCGCATGGACCCACCCGCCGGCCAGCAGGGTGAGCAGCGCCAGCGTGGACTTGGACATGGACGGGTCCTTGCGGAATGATCATGGATTCATTTTATGAGCCCGAGATCGGCCTTGTCATGGGTTTCCTCCGCGTGAGCTTCCAGGCCCAACTCCTGGATCTTGCGAGTCAGCGTGTTGCGGCCCCAGCCCAGCAGGTGAGCAGCTTCCACTTTGCGGCCGCCGGTGTGGGCCAGGCCGCTGCGGATGCAACTGATCTCGAAGCGGTGGGTCAGTTCGTCGATGATGCCGACCTCGCCGGCGAGCAGGCGGCGGCTGACTTCCTCCGCCAGCAACTGGGGCCAGTCCAGTTGCCCGGTTTCTGCCCCGCCGGGATGGCGAGCGCCGGAGGCGGGATCGCGCAGTTCCTGAGGCAGGTCGGCCGCTTCCACGGTTTGACCGGGCGCCATCACGCTAATCCACTGGCACAGATTCTCCAGCTCGCGCACATTGCCGGAGAACAGGCTGTGTTTGACCACGTCCATGGCGGCGTCGCTGAGTCGCTTGGGTTCCACGCCCAACTGGGTGGCGCTCTTGGCCAGGAAGTGGCGAGCCAGCAGGGGGATGTCCTCGCGCCGTTCGCGCAGCGGCGGCAGCCTCAGGCGGATCACGTTCAGGCGGTGGTAGAGGTCTTCGCGGAACTGGCCGTCGCGCACCCGTTGTTCCAGGTTTTGGTGGGTGGCGGCGATGACGCGGACATTGGCCTTGATCGGGGTGTGGCCGCCGACGCGGTAGAAGTGGCCGTCGGACAGCACGCGCAGCAGCCGGGTTTGCAGTTCGGTGGGCATGTCGCCGATCTCGTCCAGGAACAGCGTGCCGCCCTCGGCCTCCTCGAAGCGGCCGCGGCGGGTGGCTTGCGCGCCGGTGAACGCGCCTTTTTCATGGCCGAACAGTTCCGATTCCAGCAAGTCCTTGGGAATGGCGGCGGTATTGAGCGCGATGAAGGGTTTGCCGGCGCGCACCGAGTGGCGGTGCAGCGCTTCGGCCACGCGCTCCTTGCCGGTGCCGGATTCGCCGGTGATCAGCACGGTGACGTTGGACTGGGACAGCCTGCCGATGGCGCGGAACACGTCCTGCATTGCCGGCGCCTGGCCCAGCAGCACCGGCATCGCCTCCGGATGATCGCTGACCGCGATGTCCGGGCGGCTTTCCGCCAGCGCGCGTTCGATCAGCAGCACCGCCTGATCGACGTCGAAGGGCTTGGGCAGATATTCGAAGGCGCCGCCCTGGAAAGCCGCCACCGCGGAATCCAGATCGGAGTGCGCGGTCATGATGATGACGGGCAGCGCAGGGTGTTCGGATTTGACCTTGGACAGGAATTTCAGCCCGTCGGTGCCCGGCATGCGGATATCCGAAATGATGACTTGCGGAGCGCGGTCGTACAGCGCGTTCAGCGCGTCGTCGGCGCTGGCGAAACTGTCGAAGCCGATGCCGGCGCGCCCCAGCGCTTTTTCCAGCACCCAGCGTATTGCCTTGTCGTCGTCAATAATCCATACCGCTTGGTTCATCACGAAATCCTCATGCTGTGGCCGCCAGCGCCAGCCGGCCGCCGCAAGGTGTTGTTGTCGATGCGTCTCAAAATCTGTTCAAAGTCTCGCGGGCAAGAGCGAGACCAGGTGAAAATAGCTGAGAAAGCTGGATATACCGGTGGTGCGTCAGCATTTCGAAGGTGTGCTCGCGCCATGCGACATCTCACGAAACGCAGCGGACTTTGAGCAGGTTCTCAGTCGGTGGCGAAGGGCAGCATTACCGTAAAGCAGGTTTGTCCCGGCCGTGAGTCGAATTCGATATTGCCGCCGTGCTGGTGGACGAAGGCCTGCGCCAGAGTCAGGCCCAGGCCGGTGCCTTCGGCGCGGCCGGTGACCAGCGGGTAGAAAATATGGTCCTTGATCTCGTCGGGAATGCCGGGGCCGTCATCGATGATTTGCAATTTCAATGCCAGGGTGTGGCGCTTGCGCGCCAGCGTCACCTGGCGCGCCACTCGGGTGCGCAGAATCAATTCGCCGCGGCCCTTCATCGCCTGAATCGCGTTCTTGACGATGTTGAGCGCTACCTGGATCAGTTGTTCCTTATCTGCCACCAACTGCGGCAGGCTGGTGTCGTAGTCGCGGCGAATTTGCAGGCCTTGCGGGTATTCCGCCAGCGCGATGCTGCGCACGCGCTCCAGCACTTCGTGGATATTGATTTCGCCGCGAACATGGCTGCGGTGCGGCGCCAGAAGGCGGTCGACCAGCGATTGTAGCCGCAGCGCCTCTTCCTTGATCACCGCGGTGTATTCTTTCAACTCCGGGCGGTCCAGCAGCTCGTGCTCCAGCAACTGCGCCGCGCCGCGGATGCCTCCCAGCGGGTTCTTGATCTCATGCGCCAGGTTGCGGATCAGCTCCCGATTGGCCTGGTGTTGCAGCAGCAGCCGTTCCTCGTTGGCGATCTTCAACTGCTGATCCAGCGGCCGCAGTTCGATCAGCGCCAGTCCGCCGTCCGCGTCCACCGGGGCGACCGACAGCGCGATGTGCAGCGCCTGCTCGCTGTGCTGGGGAACCAGTTCCAAGTCGTGTTCGATGAAGCTGGCGTTGTGGCGCAGCGCGGTGGACAGCGCCTGACGCAGCGCCGGGCAGGGCTGGAACAGATCGAACAGGCTGTGACGCAGCAATTCGCGGCTGCCGAGCGCCAGCAGGTTTTCGCAAGCGGGATTGACGAAATGCAGCGCGCCGTCGGCGTCGACGATCAGCACGGGGGTGTCAAGCAGTTCTAGTCCGGCAAAGCTGGTCGGCGGCATGGTGCGGTGTGTCCTGTAGGCTGGGGCGGAGGGCTTGCGCAGGCTGAGCAAAATTCGGGCCATGCCCGCGCGCCCGGGAATGGCCCATTTCTTTTCAGTATGCACCATGATGGTGCGTCAAACTAGTTCTGCCCCAGTTCGCGGCGCAAGGCTTCCACGTTTTTCTGGCGGTCGGTGACTTCGTCCTGCAGCTTCTGCACCCGGTTCAGGTATTTCTGGTAATTGCGGGTTTCGTCGCCGTTGCGCGTGGCTTTGCCGTCGGCCAGCGCTTTTTCCGCTTCGGACAACGTTTTCTGCTCATTGGCCAGCTCCTGTTCCAGGATTTTGCGGCGGCCGTTGTCGCGCTGTTTCTGGGTGCCGGGATCGACGCTGGGGTAGCTGCCGGCGGGCTTGGCGTCGCCGTTCCCGCCGCTGCTGTTGCCGGGGACGTTGTTTTTCTTGTGCTGGCTGGGGTAGGAGGAGAGCGGATTGAGCCGGATCGCCTGCGCGCCGCGAATCGGCACATTGGTGAAGGTGACGTTGCCGTCTTTGTCCACGTACTTGTAAACGGTGGCGTGAGCGGAGGCGCTCAGCAGCAGTATCAGACAAAGAGATAGAGTTTTCATGGGCGGCGTGTCGAGTTCCGGGTTTCAGCTCTGCAATGATATGCAAATCCGCCGGACAAGTCATATATGAAAACGGCAGCCCGGGGGGGCTGCCGTTTTTCCATGCGCCGGTATTACAGCGAGTAATACATCGCGAATTCCACCGGATGCGTGGTCATGCGGGTCAGGTTGACCTCCTGCATCTTCAGTTCGATGTAGGCGTCGATCCAGTCATTGGAGAACACGCCGCCGCGAGTCAGGAACTCGCGGTCCTTGTCCAGAGCGGCCAGCGCCTCGTCCAGGCTGGCGCACACGGTCGGGATCAGCTTATCTTCTTCCGGCGGCAGATCGTACAGGTTCTTGTCCGCGGCGTCGCCTGGGTGGATCTTGTTCTGGATGCCGTCCAGGCCGGCCATCAGCAGCGCGGAGAAGCACAGGTAGGGGTTGGCCAAGGGGTCCGGGAAGCGCGCCTCGATACGGCGGCCCTTGGGGCTGGCCACGTGCGGGATGCGGATGGAGGCGGAGCGGTTCTTGGCGGAATAGGCCAGCTTCACCGGCGCTTCGTAGTGCGGCACCAGGCGTTTGTAAGAGTTGGTGCCCGGGTTGGTGATCGCGTTCAACGCCTTGGCGTGCTTGATGATGCCGCCGATGTAGTAAAGCGCGGTTTCGGACAGGCCGGCGTAGCCGTCGCCTGCGAACAGGTTCTTGCCGTCCTTCCAGATGGACTGGTGAACATGCATGCCGGAGCCGTTGTCGCCGACGATGGGCTTGGGCATGAAGGTGGCGGTTTTGCCGTAGCTGTGAGCCACGTTGTGCACCACGTATTTCAGAATCTGGGTCCAATCCGCGCGCTGGGTGAGCGTGCTGAACTTGGTGCCGATCTCGTTCTGGCCGGCAGTGGCCACTTCGTGGTGGTGAACTTCCACGGGGATGCCCAGTTCTTCCAGTAGTAACACCATGGCGGAGCGGATGTCTTGGGAGGAGTCCACCGGCGGCACCGGGAAGTAACCGCCTTTAATGCCGGGGCGGTGGCCCATATTGCCGCCCTCGAACTCCTCGGCGGAGGCCCAGGCGGCTTCTTCCGCCTTGATCTTGACGAAGCAGCCGGACATGTCGGTGCCCCAGGTCACGCTGTCGAAGATGAAGAATTCCGGTTCCGGGCCGAAGTAGGCGGTGTCGCCCAGTCCGGAGGCTTTCAGATAGGCTTCGGCGCGCTTGGCGATGGAGCGCGGGTCGCGGTCGTAGCCCTTGCCGTCGGCCGGGTCGATCACGTCGCAGTGCATGAAGACGGAGGGTTCGTCGTAGAACGGGTCGATGCGGGCGGTGGCCGGGTCGGCCATCAGCAGCATGTCGGATGCCTGGATGCCTTTCCAGCCTGCGATCGAGGAGCCGTCGAAGGCGTGGCCGTGTTCGAACCATGCGTCCGGATCGTCCAGCAGGACATGGGCCGGAATCGACACGTGTTGTTCTTTGCCGCGGGTGTCGGTAAAGCGCAGGTCGATGAACTTGACATCATTTTCAGTAATCAGCTTGACTACGTCTGCAACCGCCATGGTTTTCTCCTGAAAGGCTACATGCATCATGTGCGAATGAGTGGATGGCAGGCTCTTAAGCATTAAGCGTGCCAGCTTTGATATCGCTGAGATTCCATTGTGTCATAGCCCAAAACCGGGCGCTAGCGAAGTTGAATGAACCAGGGTGGTGCCTGATTTGGGTTGATGCACCAAAACAGGGCGTTAACGGCGTTGCGGCTGTCTTCGTCGATATGGATAATCCGTATATAAGGTAATAGGAGCCGCTAACAAAACCACGCGGAGAACCCGAGGCAAGGGGGGGGACGTAGGCGGTGCGCCAGACATGGCAAACCAGCTCAAGCCCGTCTCAGGGAATTGTTAGCGGTTCTACAAGGCGGCCAAGCCGCGGGGAGAGCTTGCATGGATCAGATGACGCAGCTATTGCAGCAGGCGCAGCGCCGGGCTGAAGAGCTAGGCTTGCCCTATCGCGGCGCTTTGACGCCGCAGGAGGCGCATCAGTTGAAACAAGCCATGCCGGAGGCGGTGCTGCTGGACGTGCGCAGCGCGGCGGAATGGCAGTTCGTCGGCGTGGTGCCCTACGCCCAGCGGCTGGAGTGGCGCAGCTTTCCCGGCATGCAGCCCAATCCGCGTTTCATCGAGCAATTGCAGAGCCTATTGCCCAAGGAGGGCGTGCTGATGCTGATGTGCCGATCCGGCGTGCGTTCCGACGAAGCCGCGCGCATGGTCGCCGCCGCCGGCTACGCCGAGGCCTACAACGTGTTGGAGGGCTTTGAAGGCGACAAGGACGCCGAAGGCCACCGCAACACCGTGGGCGGCTGGAAAGCGCGCGGCCTGCCCTGGCAACAAGGCTGAGCCGGGCGCTGCGCGGCGATGTCGTGGTTGATGTTTGGCGTATTCCACGGCAAAGTGTCATAGCGCCGTCGCTCCGTCGGCGCGGACGCGGCGAGAGCCGCCAACAAAGCCAAGCGCGACGCGGCGCGAGGGTTTTCTTAGCCACTCTCTATCCGATACCAAAAACATACCCAATCTTGGAAAGCTGACTCATGACCGACCGTTACGCCGTTATCGGCAATCCTGTTTCGCACAGCCAGTCGCCGTTCATCCATAACGAATTCGCGGCGGCCACCGGCCAGGATATCGCTTACGACAAGTTGTTCGCCGAACTGGGGCGTTTCAACGATGTGGTGGCCGAGTTTGTCTCCGCCGGCGGCAAGGGCCTCAACATTACGCTGCCGTTCAAGGGCGACGCTTACCGCTTCGCCAACGAGCTGACCGAGCGCGCCCGCGCGGCGGAAGCGGTCAACACCTTGTGCTTCCGCGACGGCAAGATCTACGGCGACAACACCGATGGCGTGGGCCTGGTGCGCGACATCGTCGATAATCTGGACTACCCGATCGCCGGGGCCAAGGTGCTGATCCTGGGCGCGGGCGGCGCGGTGCGCGGCGTGCTGGAGCCCATTCTGGCGCAGAAGCCCGCCTCTTTGACCATCGTCAACCGCACCCTGATCAAGGCCGAGGCGCTGGCGCACCATTTCGCACCCTGGGGCAAGGTGGAGGCTATCGGCTACGAGCAATTGAAGGGCCGCAGCTTCGACATCGTGATCAATGCCACCTCGACCAGTCTTAGCAATGAATTGCCGCCCATCCCCTACGGCTTGTTCACCGCGCGCACCCTGGCTTACGACATGGTGTACAGCAAGGGCCTGACGCCCTTCCTGCAGCGCGCTCAGGCGGAGAACGCCGGCATGCTGGCCGACGGCCTGGGCATGCTGGTGGAGCAGGCTGCGGAATCCTTCTCCATCTGGCGCGGCGTGGAGCCCGCCACTCGCAAAGTGACCAATATGCTGCGGGAAGTGCTGGCCTGACGCTTGCCGGGTCCAACCGGGCCGGACCTATTTGACCTGTGCCGGCATCCCCCCTCCCGTGGTTTGAATCCCAATCCCCCTTGCTCTGCGAGGGGGCTCGCTTTGCGAGTCAGATGATGCGTCTCTTCCTGAAAGTGTTGGCGGCCCTGATGGCCGCCTTTCTGCTGTATAACCTGTGGATCTTTGGCCACATCGTTTATTGGCGCGGCCACAATCCATCGGCCAGTTCCTTCATGAACGAACAGCTGGCCAAGCTGCAGCAGGACGATCCCGAGGCGGAACTGCGCCACAAATGGGTGAGTTACGAGCAGATATCTCCCAATCTCAAGCGCGCGCTGATCGCATCCGAGGACGCCAAGTTCGTCGATCACGAGGGGTTCGACTGGGACGGCATCGAGGCCGCGTTCGAAAAAAACATGAAGAAGGGCAAGATCGTCGCGGGCGGCTCCACCATCAGCCAGCAACTGGCCAAGAATTTGTTCCTGTCCAGCAGCAAGACGCCGTGGCGCAAGGTGGAGGAAGCCTTGATTACGGTGATGCTGGAAACGGTGCTGGACAAGCGGCGCATTTTCGAGATCTATCTGAACGTGATCGAATGGGGCAACGGCGTGTTCGGCGCGGAGGCGGCGTCGCGCTATTACTACCGTTCCAGCGCGGCACGGCTGTCCTCGTCGCAGGCGGCCAAGCTGGCGGCGATGGTGCCCAACCCGCGCTACTACGACACCCACCGCGCCGCGCCGGGCTTGGCGCGCAAGACCCGAATCATCCAGCGACGGATGGGCTATGTGGAACTGCCTTGAGCGTCTGCTGGGGCGGATTGGAGCGGCGCGGGGGGCATGTTACAATCGCGACTTTCTTTGAGTGCGCCGTGCGCGAGGCATGGCGGCTACGCAATGGACTTACCCAGTTACCCCGTAATCCAATCCCGATTTACCGTTAGAGAATAATGCCCGCCTCAGACCGCCCGCGCCGCGCGCGCCATCTGGGCGGAAGGAGACGTGCATGACGGTTGCCTTCAAGCAACAATCCGCCGATCGTCTGCAAGAAAGCCTGGCCCTGGTGCAGCGCCTGATCGAGCGTCAGCGGCAGTTGGAATATCTTGTATCCCGTCAGGAGGCGTCCGAGCCGCCGACGGACCCGCAGGCCCCGTATTACAATCTGGAAGCGCTGCGCCTTAAGTTGGAGCAGCTGCACCCGGCCGACGTCGCCCATATCCTGGAAGCCTTGCCGCTGGAAGACCGCTTATTGGTCTGGGACCAGGTGGACGGCGCGCGCGACGGCGCCATCTTGTTGGAAGTGTCCGACGCGGTCAGGGAATCGCTGATCGAAGTGATGGAGCACGGCGAGCTCGTGAACGCCGCCGAGCAGTTGGACGCGGACGAACTGGCCGAACTGGCGCCGGACATGCCGCGTCAGGTGGTGTACGAAGTGATGGGGGGACTGGGCGAAGAAGAGCGCGCCCAACTGCAATCGGCGCTGTCCTACGATGAGGACAAGGTTGGCGCGCTGATGGACTTCGACCTGGTCAAGATCCGTGCCGACGTCAGTTGCGAAGTCGTGCTGCGCTATCTGCGCCGTTTCGACGAGTTGCCGGCGCATACCGACAAAATCTTCGTCATCGACGATTTGGGCCTGCTCAAGGGCGTGCTGTCCATCCGTAAACTGCTGGTGTCCGACCCCGACGCGCTGGTGGCCGAAGTGATGGCCACCGAACTGGTCAGCTTCAGCCCGGACGAAGACGCCGCCGACGCTGCGCTGGCTTTCGAGCGCTACGACTTAATTACCGCGCCGGTGGTGGACGAGGCCGGCAAGCTGATCGGCCGGCTGACCGTGGACGAGATGGTGGATGTGATCCGCGAAGAGTCCGACAGCGAAGTGTTGAACCTGGCCGGTTTGAAAGAGGAAGAAGACCTGTTTGCGCCGGTGATCGACTCGGTGAAGAACCGCTGGGCCTGGCTGGCGATCAATCTATGCACCGCCTTCGTCGCCTCGCGCGTGATCGGCGTGTTCGAGCACTCCATTTCCCAATTGGTGGCCTTGGCCGCCTTGATGCCCATTGTCGCCGGCATTGGCGGCAACTCCGGAAACCAGACCATCACCATGATTGTGCGTGCGCTGGCCATGGGGCAGATGCAGCTGAGCCAGGCCTGGCGCTTGTGGCGCAAGGAGCTGCGGGTCAGCATGATCAACGGCGTGTTGTGGGGCGGGGTGATAGGCAGCGTGGCCTGGTTGTTGTACGGCAGCTTCTCGCTGGGCCTGGTCATGCTGGGCGCGATGTTGCTCAACCTGATGCTGGCCGCCACCATGGGGGTGCTGATTCCCTGCCTGATGCAACGTTCCGGGCGTGACCCGGCGCTGGGTTCCAGCGTGCTGATCACCGCCTGCACCGATTCCGGCGGGTTTTTCATCTTCCTGGGTTTGGCCACCCTGTTCCTGTTGTGACGACCATGTTGACGATAGCCGAGGCCTTGCGCCTATACCCCTTGCCCCGTCTGGAAGCGCGCATGCTGTTGCAGCAGGCGGCGCCGGAGCTGACCCACGCCCGCATCGCCGCTTATCCGGAGCAGGCGCTGAGCGCGGAACAAGACGCGTGTTTCCGCGCGTTGGCGGCCCGGCGAGCAGCGGGAGAGCCGGTGGCCTATCTGATTGGCCGGCGCGAGTTTTACGGCCGCGATTTCGCCGTGGGGCCGCAGGTGCTGATTCCTCGGCCGGAAACCGAGCATCTGATCGAGGCTGCGTTGGAACGGACCGGCCGGGGCGCCGCCCGCGTGGTGGACCTGGGCACCGGCAGCGGGGCCATCGCCGCGACTTTGGCGCTGGAAGCGCCGGCTTGGCGGGTGAGCGCTGTCGATCTGTCGCCCGAGGCGCTGGCCGTCGCCCGCGGCAACGCCGAGCGTCTGGGCGCGCGCGTCGATTTTTATCAGGGCAGTTGGTATCAAGCGCTGCCGGCGGACGCGGTCTTTGATCTCATTGTCTCCAATCCGCCTTACATCCGGCGCGACGACGAGCATTTGGGGCAGGGAGACGTGCGTTTCGAGCCGCGGATGGCGTTGACCGACGAAGCCGACGGTCTGGCCTGTCTGCGCGCCATCGCCGCAGGCGCGCCGAGGCGGCTGGCTCCGGGCGGTTGCTTGATCGTCGAGCATGGCTACGATCAAGGCGAGGCAGTGCGTCGGCTTTTCTCCGACACGGGTTTGCTGCAAGTGGAAACCATTGTCGATCTGGCGGGTCTGGATCGAATCACCCTTGCAACGATGAAAGCTGACTGATGTGGTTTAAGTTGTCCTATTTGCGCCGGCTGTGGCCGGCGTTGTTGTTGTCGCCTTTGATTCTGTCCTTGCTGTTGTCGCCGGACTTGAACCGGGAGGTTTTTCTTGCCGTGCATCAGGGGGCGCGCATCGTGCCCGCCGTCTGCTGGCGGCTGCTCAATGTGTTGGGCGATTGGCCTACGGTGCTGGCCCTGCTGCTGGCCCTGAGCTGGCGACGGCCGGACAAGCTGCCGGCTTTATTGTTCGGCTGCGGCGCCGGCGTGTTTCTGGCCATTGTGCTCAAAGCCGGCTTCGCCGTGCCGCGGCCGCCGTTGGTGCTGCCTCCTGGCGCGGTGCAATTGCTGGACGACTTGCCCGGCAACGGTTCTTTTCCCTCCGGCCATGCAATGGCCTCCGCCACGCTGGCGAGCTTTCTTTACTATTCAGGCATGGTGCGACAGGGCTTGTGGCTGAGCGTCGGCGTGATCTTGGTGATGTGCGCTCGGCTGGCTACCGGCGTGCATTGGCCGCTGGATGTGACGGTGGGCGCCTTGCTGGGGTGGGCCGCTATGTTCGGCGCCTGCCGCTGGGCCTGGCCTCAAGGGTGGCCTGCGGGTTTGAGCGCGCGGCTGCAATCGTTGATGCTGCCTGCTCTGGCGCTGCAGTTGTTGTGGTTGTTGTACAAGCCCGGCAGCCATGAGGAGTACGGCTTGAGGCTGGCGGTGTGCTCGCTGGTGCTTGCCGCTGGCTGCCGGCGCTGGTGGCTCGCTCGTTAGTGCCTGCTTACGATCTGCTGCGCGTCGGCGATACAACGTTGAAAACGGCTTCGAAATGCTCATGTACCACTCGTACATTCCGCTTTCTCAGCCGTTTTCGCCTTGTCTCGCCCTGGCTCGCGAGACTTTGAGCAGGCCCTTTAGAGATAGCGCGGCGGATTCCGCGCGCAGGCATGACAAAGGCGGCCCATCGGGCCGCCTTTGTCGAAATCAGGCCGGCGAACCGGCAAAAGCATTACAATGCCGGCTTGGCTGGCTGCCTGATCAATGGTGGTGGCCGTGCTCGCCGTGGGCGTGGCCGTGGCTGACTTCATCGGCGCTGGCTGCACGGATTTCCACAACCTTGGCGGCGAAGCGGATGCTTTGGCCGGCCAGCGGGTGGTTGGCGTCGACAACGGCCTTGC
This sequence comes from Chromobacterium haemolyticum, assembly GCF_002081825.1. GTDB lineage: Bacteria > Pseudomonadota > Gammaproteobacteria > Burkholderiales > Chromobacteriaceae > Chromobacterium > Chromobacterium fluminis. The sequence goes on from NZ_MUKU01000015.1 coordinate 24,125, forward strand.
CGTCGGCGATGTCGGTGACGCGGAACAGCAGCACGTCGCCGGTTTCCGGATCGTCAGCTTCGAACATCATGCCGACTTCGACGTCAGCCGGGAACACGTCCAGATCTTCCAGGCGGATCAGTTCTTCTTCCGGGTCGCCGAAAGCGTCGTCCGGCGTCATCTTGACGTCGATGGAGTCGCCAACGGCCTTGCCTTCCAAAGCTTCTTCCACCAGCGGGAAGATGCCGTCGTAGCCGCCATGCAGATAGCTGATCGGCTCTTCGGTTTTGTCGAGGAGGTTGTTGTCAGCGTCGAACATCTCGTAGTGGAGGGTAACGACGGTGTTTTTGGAGATTTGCATGAGTGCGGATCCGTGAAGGAAGGTCAATAAAGCAGATGGCGGCGCAAGCCGGCCATCGAAAACGATTTTCAGATGCGCCGCCATTGCGCGCATCCCTTATTGTAAACCATTGCCGGGCGTTTCAGCCCGTGAAACTGCCATGAACACAACAACTTTGCTGGGCGGGATGTCGCCCGAACAGTTCCTTGCCGAGTACTGGCACAAGAAGCCTTTGCTGATCCGCGGCGCCCTGACCGAAGTGGGGCCGCTGGCGGATTTTTCGGTGCTGTCTCAGCTGGCGACCCGCGAAGACGCTGAATCGCGCTTGATTGAATGTCGCGACGGACGCTGGAGCCTAGAGCGCGGTCCGTTCCGCCCGGCGCGCTTCCGCCGCCTGCCGGAGACGGACTGGACCTTGTTGGTGCAGGGCGTCAACCAGCACCTGCCGCACATCGACGAGCTGCTGTGGCGTTTCAATTTCATTCCTTACGCGCGGCTGGACGATTTGATGATCAGCTACGCGCCGCCGGGCGGCACCGTGGGCCCGCATTTCGACGCCTACGATGTGTTCCTGCTGCAAGTGGGCGGGCGCAAGCGCTGGCAGATATCCACCCAGCACGACGACGACTTCATCGAAGACGCGCCGATCCGGGTGCTGAAGGATTTCCGCTGCGAGCAGGAGTTCGTGCTGGAGCACGGCGACATGCTCTATCTGCCGCCAAAGTGCGCGCATCACGGCGTGGCGTTGGATCCCGGCATGACTTATTCGATCGGTTTTCGCGCCCCGCCGGCGCAGGAACTGGCGACACAATTCCTGGTGCATTTGCAAGACCGCCTCTGCGTGGAAGGCGTGTACGCCGACCCCGACCTCACGTTGCAGCAAGATCCGGCGCGAATAGGCGATGAGATGGTGGAGCAGGTTAGCCGGCTGCTGGAGCAGATTCGCTGGGACAAGGCCGCGGTGGGCGACTTTCTGGGCCACTATCTGACCGAACCCAAGGCGCATGTCTTTTACGAGGCGCCGGAAGAGGAGTTGGATGAAGACGAATTCGAGATCGAAGCGGCCGAGCATGGATTGGAGCTGGATCGCAAGAGTCAGATTCTGTTCTGCGGCGACAGTTTCTATTGCAATGGCGAGAAACTGGAGGTGGAAGAGGGGGATTTCGAGGCCTGGCGCGCCTTCGCCAATGCCAGACGCATTGCAGGCGCGGCGCTTGGGCCCGGCATGCAGGAATGTTTGTATGAGGGATATCTGGCAGGCTATTGGCATTTGGCGACGAATGTAGCAAAATAACCACAGAAATTGTTCGGATGCGCAAGTGATATCGACAAATTCTGGCCTCAACGACAGGGGTAAACGCCCGTTTTTGTGGCTATGCTGCTTTGCGGAAGAGGATTATGGGCAAAGGTGTTTTTTTGGAATTTTGCCCCCTATACAGCCTTTTTTTTCGTGATACAATTTGCGCACTGATGGATTTTCAGTCGCCCGGCTTATTTCGAAGACCGTGCGATAACTGACGTCTTGTTCAACTTATCCTCAAAGGTAATGAAAAAATGAAACAGTCGCTCCTCGTTGCTGCCCTGCTGGCTGTAGCCCTGTCCGCTTGCGGTAAGAAAGCTGAAGCTCCGGCTGAAGCTTCCGCTCCTGCTGTTGAAGCATCCGCTCCGGCTGCCGCTCCGGCATCCGCTCCGGCTGCTGAAGCTTCCGCTCCGGCTGCTGCTTCCGCTCCGGCTGCTGAGGCTTCCGCTGCCAAGTAATTCTTGGCCTGCGACAAAAAAACCGGCTATGGCCGGTTTTTTTGTATCTGTAGCAAATGGAACAAGGGGTGTTGCAACATGAAAACAACACAATTGTCTGTTCGCTACAAAGTGTTACATTTTTGCCTGATTGTCTATGGCCGGATTAACTGATTGGCAGTTTGATAATCAAGGTGCAAAGAAAAGCCCGCGATAGCGGGCTTTTCTTTTTTAAGGCACGCGCTGATTTCGCGTCTTATTGCAGCTCGGTTTGCAATTTCGACAGCGCGGCCTTGCTGAACGCGTCGGACAGAGGCTTGCCCTGCTTGTCCTGAATGGACACCGTGCTGGAGCCGGGCGCGGTTTCCTTGATTTGCACGCGGTATTCCTGCTCGGTGGGCTTGGCGGACTTGCCGTCGTTGCTCTTCCAGAAGGCGAGGCTGGACCAGAAGCCGCCGGATTCGTTCTTGTCGGTTTCGCTCTTGGCCGGTTTGACGAAGTAAACGCCTTGGGAGCGGTCTCGGTCGCTGACCACCAGGCCGACGCGATCCAGCGCCAAGCCGACGCGGCGCCAGGCGCGGTCGAACTCGTCGCTGAGCACCAACTGGCCGTCGACGATGGGCGTTTGCGGCTTGGTCGGCGCGCTCAGCGTCTGCTTGACCTGTTCGCGAGCTTTGTCCTCGGCCATGCCCAGATTCATCATGAAGCGGCCCAGCAACTCGGCTTCCAGGCCTGGGTCGGTGGCGCGGGGCTGCCAGATGGTGTTGGTCTTGGTTGTGTCGGCATAGACTTCTTCCATGCCGCGGTGGGAGAAGTAGACTTCGGTGCCGTTGGCGGTCTTTTCCAGACGAATGCGGAACTTGTCGCGCTCGCCGGTGGAGTAGACGCTGCCGAGACCGACGGTTTCCAGCAGTTTGCGCAGGCCGTCGTTGGGCAGCTTGGCGCGGTTTTCCGCCCAGTCCGTTTCCATGACGCCTACGGCCGGGTCTTCGCTCTTGATGACGAAGCCGTTGTCTTGCCAGAAGGCCTTCAATGCCGGCCACAGCTGTTCCGGGCTCTTGCCGGATACCACCAGCCAGCGTTGGGTGCCGGCGCGCTCCATCTTGACGTTGTCCAGCTGGTTCAGGGCGACCGAGCTGCCTGCCGCCGGCTGTTGGGTCGGAGAGTCGACTTTGGCGCCTTGGGCTGCGGCGCTGGCTGCGCCGGGGATGGTGTACTTGTTCTGGATTTGCGGCGCGGTCAGGTCGGGCGGCACTTCCAGAGTGTTGACGGTTTTAGGCTTGTCGGACTGGTAGTCCAGCTTCTTGGTCAGCGGCTGTTGCGAGCTGCAACCGGCGATAATGCCGGTTGCCAGCAGAATCGCGGCGGGCGCGGTTCGTTTCATGCGGTCTCCCATCGTTTCGGCAGAGGAAGGATTAAAGGATGTCGGCTTGTTTCATCGCCACTTCCACGGAGGCTTGCGCGTCGATGGACAGCGGCGTCAGCGGCAGGCGTATGCCGGAGGGAATCCGGTTCATCCGCGCCAGCGCCCACTTGGCCGGAATCGGGTTGGGTTCGATAAACAGCTGCTTGTGCAGGCCTTGCAGCTTGTCGTTGATTTCGCGAGCCAGCTTGGCGTTGCCGCCGGTGGCGGCTTTGCAAAGCTCGCTCATCAATTTGGGCGCGATATTGGCGGTGACCGAGATCACGCCATGGCCGCCGCACAGCATGAAAGCCATGCCGGTGGCGTCGTCCCCGGAGTAGAGGGTGAAGCCGTCCGGAACGCGCATGACCAGATCACAGGCGCGGCCGATGTCGCCGGTGGCGTCTTTCAGGCCGACGATGTTGGGGTGGGCGGCCAGGCGCAGCGCGGTGTCGTTGCTCATGTCGGCAACGGTGCGGCCGGGCACGTTATAAAGGATGACCGGCAGCTTGCTGGCATCGGCGATCGCTTTGAAATGCTGGTAAAGACCTTCCTGAGTGGGCTTGTTGTAATAAGGCACGACCGACAACACGTAATCGGCGCCAACCTCCTGAGACAAGTGGCTCAGTTCGATCGCTTCGGCCGTGGAGTTGCCGCCGGCGCCGGCGACGACTTTGACGCGGCCGGCGGCGTATTCGACAACCGCCTTGACCACGGCGATGTGCTCGGTCACGTTCAATGTGGCGGATTCGCCAGTGGTGCCAACCGCGACAATGCCGTCGGTGCCATTCTCAATATGGAAATCGACGAGTCGTCGCAGTGCCTCGTAGTCGACCGAGCCGTCTGCGGACATCGGGGTGACCAGGGCGACCAAGCTGCCGGTAAGCATAGTTCAGCCTATCTCAGGGAATAGAAAACAAGGCTTACGATTGTAGCGGAATTCGAGAAGCTGGCAAAAGGTAGGCGGCGTTTCCTTGACGGACGGTTCGGGAAAACGCCCGCACTGTGCTAGAATCCCACGTTTTTCCGATACTTACGGCTATTTGGCTGAAGGATCCATAAGCGTGATTACCACAAGCAATATTACCATGCAGTTTGGCGTCAAACCTTTGTTCGAAAAGGTTTCCGTCAAATTTGGCGAAGGCAACCGTTACGGCCTGATCGGCGCCAACGGTTCCGGCAAATCCACTTTTATGAAGATTCTGGGTGGCGACCTGGAGCAGACCAGCGGCGAGGTGGCCATTGAGAACGGCCTGCGCCTGGGTAAGCTGCGCCAGGATCAGTTCGCCTATGAAGATCAGCGCGTCATCGACGTGGTGATGATGGGACATTCCGAAATGTGGGCGGCGATGAGCGAACGCGACGCCATCTATGCCAACCCGGAAGCCAGCGAAGACGATTACATGCACGCGGCCGAACTGGAAGCCAAGTTCGCCGAATACGACGGCTACACCGCCGAGGCGCGCGCCGGCGAACTGCTGATGGGCGTGGGCATTCCGGTGGAACAGCACGCCGGCCCGATGAGCGAAGTGGCGCCGGGCTGGAAATTGCGTGTTTTGCTGGCTCAGGCTCTGTTCTCCAATCCGGACATCCTGTTGCTGGACGAACCCACCAACAACCTGGACATCAACACCATCCGCTGGTTGGAAAACGTGCTCAACGAGCGCAACTCCACCATGATCATCATTTCGCACGACCGTCACTTCCTGAATTCGGTGTGCACCCACATGGCGGATTTGGACTACAACACCATTCGTATCTACCCGGGCAATTACGACGACTACATGATCGCGTCGGCCCAGGCGCGCGAACGCCAGTTGTCGTCCAACAGCAAGGCCAAGGAACGTATCCAGGAACTGCAAGAGTTCGTGGCCCGCTTCTCTGCCAACAAGTCCAAGGCGCGCCAGGCGACCAGCCGACTGAAGCAGGTGGACAAGCTGAAGTCCGAAATGGTGGAAGTGAAGCCGTCCAGCCGTCAAAACCCGTTCATTCGTTTTGAAATGGACGACAAGTTCAAACTGCACCGTCAGGCGGTGGAGGTGGATCACCTCAATAAGGCTTACGATACCAAGGTCCTGTTCAAGGATTTGAGCCTGATCCTGGAGGCAGGGGCCCGCTTGGCCATTATCGGCCCTAACGGCGCGGGCAAGACCTCGCTGGTCAAATTGCTGGCCGGCGCCTTTGACGCGCAGTTCGCCGAAGGCCTGAGCGCTGACCACGGCTCGATCAAATGGGCGGAGAAAGCTCAGGTGGGCTATTTCGCACAGGACCACGAGGCCGATTTCGACAGCGACATGACGCTGACCGAGTGGATGCGCGAATGGGGCCAGGAGGGCGACGACGAGCAGGTGATCCGCGGCACGCTGGGCCGTCTGTTGTTTGGCGGCGACGAGGTGGGCAAGCCGGTTCGCGTGCTGTCCGGCGGCGAGAAGGGCCGCATGCTGTACGGCAAGCTGATCCTGCAAAAGCCGAATGTGATGATTATGGATGAGCCGACCAACCATATGGACATGGAGTCGATCGAATCCCTGAACATGGCGCTGGAGAAGTACAAGGGCACCTTGATCTTCGTTTCCCACGACCGTCAGTTCGTCAGCTCGCTGGCGACGCATGTGTTGGAGCTGGACGGCAAGGGCGGGTACGACTACTACACCGGCAATTACGAAGACTACTTGGCCAGCAAAGGCCTGGAGTAAGTTGCTGCTTATGGTCGGTTACACTCGGTAACTGACCTGTAGAGCAGTTGCTTTACCGGCGGGAGTGAGTGCGCTATATTGCAGTGCGTCTTGTGCACTGCAATGGCTGCGGCGCACAAACTTCCGCTTTTCTTTTTGCTTTAAAAAATAACCAATAAAAACAGGTGTTTGGCCATAGGTGGTCGATGGTGGAGTTGTGAGTCCGGCCTCTGGGCGGATTGCCTGTCATCTACAAAGTCAGTAAGGAAAATCCATGCGCTTGAAAGGTAAAGTCTCCATCATCACCGGCGCCGCCAGCGGCATCGGCAAGGCGACAGCCGAGAAATTCGTTAAAGAAGGCGCGGTCGTCGCCGTTTGCGACCTCAATCTGGACGCTGTTAACGCGGTGGTAGAGGAGTTGCAGCAGGCCGGCGGCGAAGCCATCGGCTACAAGGTGGATGTGACGAATAAGGGTCAGATCGCGGACATGGTTGCCGATCTGAAAAACCGCCGCGGCCGCATCGACGTTCTGGTCAACAACGCCGGCATCGTCATGGACGCTCAACTGATGAAGATGACCGAAGACCAGTTCGACAAGGTGATCGACATCAATCTGAAAGGCGTTTACAACTGTGCCCGCGCGGTGATCGACACCATGGTGGAGCAGGGCGGCGGCGTGATTCTGAACGCGTCCTCGGTGGTGGGCGTCTACGGCAACTTCGGCCAGACCAACTACGCTGCGTCCAAGTTCGGCGTCATTGGCTTCGTCAAAACCTGGGCCAAGGAATTGGGCAAAAAAGGCATTCGCGCCAACGCGGTGTGCCCGGGCTTCGTTGCCACCCCCATCCTGCAATCGATGCCGGAGAAGGTGATCCAGGCGATGGAGGACAAAGTGCCGATGCGACGCATGGCCGATCCGACCGAGATCGCCAACGTCTATGCCTTCCTGGCGTCCGACGAGGCCAGCTACATCAACGGCGCGGCCATCGAAGTGACCGGCGGTCTGACGCTCTGATTCGTCGCGTCCGCATGTGAAAACGCCCCGATATCGGGGCGTTTTGCTTTGTCGGGCCACAGAGGTTTCAATCCTCGCTGTCCGGGTCGCGCGCCAGCAGCGCGGCTTCGACTTCGCGCCGGTGCAAATGCGGCGCGAACAGCTCGATGAAGGTGTAGGCGAAGCCGCGCAGATAGGCGTCCTTGCGGATGCCTATCTTGGTGGTGGACGGTTCGAACAGATGGCCGGCGTCCAGCAATTGCAGATTGAGGTCGCGCTCCGGCTCGTAAGCCATGCTGGCGATGATGCCTATGCCCAGCCCCAGGCCGACATAGGTCTTGATGACGTCGGTGTCGATCGCAGTCAGCACCACGTTGGGCGCCAGGCCCTGGTCGGCAAAAGCTTTGTTGATCTTAGAGCGGCCGGCAAAGGCGAAGTCGTAGGTGACGATGGGGTAGCGGGCGATGTCCGCCAACGTCAGAGGGCGATCCAACTCCGTCAGCTCATGTCCTTCCTGCACCACGATGGAACGGTTCCATTCATAGCAGGGCAGCATCGCCAATTCTTTGTACAAAGCAATGCCTTCGGTGGCGATGGCGAGGTCGGCTTCGCCGGACACCACCATTTCGCAGATCTGGGTGGGGCTGCCCTGCTTGATCGACAGCCTCACCTTAGGGTAACGTCGAACGAACTCGGCGATGGCCGGCGGCAGCGCGTAGCGCGCTTGGGTGTGCGTGGTGGCGATGGTCAGAGCGCCTTCCGCCTCTTTGGAGAATTCGTCGCCCACCCGTTTCAGATTCTGCGCTTCGCGTAGAATGCGCTCCGAGATGCGCAACACCTCTTTGCCCGGCTCGGAGACTGAAACCACCCGCTTGCCGTTGCGGATGAAGACCTGGATGCCCAACTCATCCTCCAGCAGCCGGATCTGCTTGGAAATGCCCGGCTGCGAGGTGTGCAGTTTTTCCGCGGCTTCCGAGACGTTCAGCCCCTGCTTGGCCACCTCCACCAAGTAACGCAGTTGTTGCAGCTTCATGCGACGCCATCCTCTATAAAACCTGTAGTAATTAAATACTAACACAATATTCTTTTCGGTTTATAAGCGGCTTGGGTAGGATTGTCATGAAATTTCCTGCCTGGAGCCTCTGATGAGCCTGGAAGCAAAACTGGACGCCACCGTCGCCTGCCTCAGGACGATTGCCGCCGCGCATCCTGACGCCGTGCTGGCCAATAGCTACGGCGCCGAGGACATGGTACTGACCGATCTGATCGCCCGTCTGGGTCTGGGCATAGCTGCCTTTAGCCTGGACACCGGCCGTCTGCCGACGGAAACCTACGATCTGATGCAAAGGGTGGAAGAGCGCTATCCCAGCCACCCGGTCGCCGTGTATTTCCCTCAGGCCGCCGCGGTGGAGCAGTACGTCGGTCTCCACGGCATCAACGGCTTTTACCACAGCGTGGACGCGCGCAAGTCCTGTTGCCAGGTACGCAAGCTGGAGCCGCTGCGGCGCGCGCTGGCCGGGCGGTCAGCCTGGATCACAGGGCTGCGGCGCGAACAGTCGCCGACGCGCCAGGACCTGCAGGTCAGCGAATACGACGCCGACAACGGACTGCAAAAGTTCAGCCCGCTGCTGGACTGGAGCGAGCGCGATGTTTGGGACTATCTGCGCGGGCACGAAGTGCCCTACAACGCCCTGCACGACCGCCATTACCCTTCCATCGGCTGCGCGCCCTGTACCCGGGCCATTTCGGTGGGCGAGGACGTCCGAGCTGGGCGCTGGTGGTGGGAAAACCCCGATTCCAAGGAGTGCGGCCTGCACGGCAAGGCCAGCCCGTTGAAACGTCCGGCATAGCGCCGTCTGAAAGAGCACCATGTATCAATATGATGAAGTCGATCACCGCATCGTTCGCGAGCGCGTGGTTCAGTTTCGCGATCAGACCCGGCGCTATCTGGCCGGTGAGCTGAGCGAGGACGAGTTTCGCCCGCTGCGCCTGATGAACGGCCTGTACGTGCAGCGCCACGCGCCGATGCTGCGCGTCGCCATTCCCTACGGCCATCTGCGCAGCGGCCAGCTGCGCAAGTTGGCCGACATCGCCCGCCGCTACGATAAGGGCTACGGCCATTTCACCACCCGCCAGAACATTCAGTTCAACTGGCCGGAACTGGCGCGGGTGCCGGATATCCTGGAAGAGCTGTCCACGGTGGAGATGCATGCGATCCAGACTTCGGGCAACTGCGTGCGCAATACTACCACCGACGCCTTCGCCGGCGTGGCCGGCGACGAACTGCTGGACCCGCGGCCTTGGTGCGAGATCATCCGCCAGTGGAGCACGCTGCACCCCGAGTTCACCTTCCTGCCGCGCAAATTCAAGATAGCGGTGTCCGGCAGCGTGGAAGACCGCGCCGCCACCCGCGTGCACGACATCGGCCTGCACGTGGTGCGCAACGAGGCCGGCGAAGTGGGCTTCCGCGTGATGGTGGGCGGCGGCCTGGGACGTACTCCCATCGTCGGCGACGTGGTCAAGGATTTTTTGCCCACGCCGCATCTGCTGACCTATCTGGACGCGGTGTTACGGGTCTACAACCGCTTTGGCCGCCGCGACAACAAGTACAAGGCGCGCATCAAGATTCTGGTCAAGGCGATGACGGTGGAGGGCTTCGCAGCCAAAGTCGAGGACGAATGGCTGCATATCAAGGGCGGCCCTGCCACCTTGCGTGACGAGGACGTCGCGCATTACGCCAGCTTTTTCACTGATCCGCCGTATCAGACGCTGCAGGCCAACCCAACCGAACTGCAGGCTTCGCTGGAAGAGGACAAAGGTTTCGCTCGCTGGGCGGAGCGCAATACCCGCGCCCACAAGCGGCCGGGTTATCGCTCAGTGGTGCTGTCGCTGAAGCGCGCCGGCGTGCCGCCCGGCGACATCAGCGCGGAGCAGATGGACGCGGCGGCGGATTTGGCCGACCGCTTTGGCTTTGGCGAGCTGCGCGTCGCTCATGAGCAAAACCTGGTGTTGCCGGACGTTCGGGAGAAGGACTTGCACGCGCTGTGGCTACTGGCGCGAGAGCATGGCTTCGCCACGCCCAATATCGGCCTGCTCACCGACATCATCTGCTGTCCGGGCGGCGACTTCTGCTCGCTGGCCAACGCGCGTTCGATTCCGGTGGCGGAGGCTATTCAGCAAACCTTCGAGGACATGGACTATCTGTACGACCTCGGCGACATTGACTGCAATTTCTCCGGCTGCATGAACGCCTGCGGCCATCACCACATCGGCAATATCGGCATACTCGGCGTCGACAAGAACGGGGAGGAGTGGTACCAGATCACGCTGGGCGGCAGCCAGGGGAGCGCCACCAGCATTGGAAAGGTGATAGGGCCCTCGTTTGCTCAGGCCGACGTTCCCAAGGCCTTCACCACCATCATGAGCGTTTATTTGGAACAACGCGGTTCGGGTGAGCGCTTCATTGAAACCGTGCGCCGCATCGGCATCGAACCCTTCAAGGAGCGGGTATATGCCAAACATCATTAAACAGGGGCAAGTCCGGCCGGACGATTGGAATCTGCTGCGCCAGGATGAAAACGGCCAGTTGCCGGAAACCGCGGCGGGCGGCAATGTGATCGTGCCGCTATCCGATTGGCTGGAGCGGCGCGCGTTCTGGCGCAGCCACGCGGCGCGGGTGGGGGTCTGGCTGGGACCGGACGACGATCCGGCGCGGCTACTGGCCGATTTGCCAGAGTTGGAGCTGATCGCCGTCGATTTTCCGGCCTTTACCGATGGTCGCGGCTACAGTCACGCCCGCTTGCTGCGCGAGCGTTACGGCTATCGTGGGGAACTGCGGGCGATTGGGGATGTCTGGCAAGACTTACTGCACTCCATGGCGCAAGTTGGTTTTGATGCATTCGCCATCAAGGACGGCAAGGCGCTGGAATCTTCGCTGGATGGTTTCAATACTTTTAGCGAAAACTATCAGGCTACCGTGCTGAACCCGTTGCCACTGTTTCGTAGGCGCGTCACATCGCCGTAATGTGTGGTTTATGCGAGACAAAGGCCGCAAAAAAACGCTTTTTTTGACGTTTTTTTGCAACGGATTGCTCGCAATCTGTGGCGCCCTAAGTTGACATGGGGTTGCAGCGTTTCTATAGTGCGGGTTAACTGCATAAACACAGTTTGCAGATCACCCTGTTGTTTGCAGTAAAATTGTTCGTGTGGTCTTTGCGTCAGCCCGCATTGCTACCCATTTTATAGATTAAAGAGGGAATAACATGACTAAACAGCTGAAACTGAGCGCCCTGGTTGCTGCTCTGTTGGTTTCCGCTAGCGCTTTTGCTGCTAAACCTGGCTATGCCGTTGACCAGTCCACCGAATCCGTGACTCGCAACAACTACGGCGAGTGCTGGAGAACCAACTTCTTCGACAAGGCCAAAGACGGCCTGGTTGAATGTGGCGACCGCGAAGCTACCAAGGTAGCTGAAGCTCCGAAGCCGGTGCTGGTTTCCGAAAAAGAAAAAGTCACCCTGTCCGCTAAAGTGCTGTTCGACTTCGACAAGGCCAAGCTGCGCGCTGACGCCAAGAACGAACTGGACCCGCTGGTTGAAAAGCTGAAAGCCAACGCTGGCAAAGGCTACCTGAAGTCCGTTGAAGTTGCTGGCTACACCGACTTCATGGGTTCCGCCGCTTACAACAACCGTCTGTCGCAAGAGCGCGCCGACGCTGTTAAAGGCTACTTCATCGCTGCTGGCGTTCCGGCTGAAAAAGTGACCTCCGTAGGTCGCGGCGCTGCCGAAGCCAAGATGACTGCCGAGTGCAAGGCCAAATTCCCGAAATACCAGAAGAAAGGTTCCAAGCAGAACCTGGCTATCAAGGAATGCATCGAGTCTGATCGTCGCGTTGAGCTGACCATCGACGCGGTTAAAGAGTCCCTGGTTGAGAAGAAGTAATCTCGATTAGTTGCTCTGCTCAAAAAGCCCCGCAATCTTGCGGGGCTTTTTGCATTGGGCGGCGGATGGCCGGCTCTGTCCGCCGTTGCCGGCCCAATTGCGTTTCATGGCTGGACGCTATCCGTGGCTGGCAGATACAATCGAAGGTTTTCAGGACGCAATAAGACCAGCACATGCAGGTATTTTTTGGAGATCCGCGGCGTTATTCGCTGCCAGCCTGCGCCTTGACCATAGGCAATTTCGACGGCGTGCACCTTGGCCATCAGAAAATGCTGCAACGTCTGCGGCTGGAAGCCGACGCCCGAGGCTTGCCGACGGCCCTGTTGACCTTTGAGCCCCATCCGCGGGAATTCTTCGCGCGGGACAATCCGCCTGGCCGTTTGTCCACCTTGCGCGACAAACTGGTGTTTCTGCAGCGGCTGGGTTTGGTCGATTATGTGTTCGTCTATCGCTTCAACCGCGGCTTCGCCGGCATGTCGGCGCTGGACTTTATCGACAAGGTTCTGGTCCAGGGTCTGCAGACCAAGTATTTGCTGATCGGCGACGACTTCCAGTTCGGCGCCAAGCGGCAGGGCCATTTTGAGATGCTGAGCTCCTGTCCCCATTTCGTCACCGAGGCGATGCCGACGGTGCTGGCCACGGGCGAACGCGCTTCCAGCACCTTGGTGCGCGAGCGGCTGGCCGCCGGCGACCTGGGCGGTGCGGAAAGCCTGCTAGGGCGCGAGTATCAGATTTCCGGACGCGTGGTGCACGGCAAGAAGCTGGGCCGTACCATAGGTTTCCCCACGGCCAACATCCATTTGCCGCATTTGCGTCCGGCCTTGCAAGGCGTGTTCGTGGTGCAGGCGGAAACCGCCGACGGGGTGTTGGGCGGCGTAGCCAGCCTGGGTCTGAACCCGACGGTCAGCGACACTCCGGACTACAAACTGGAAGTGCATCTGTTCGATTTCGCCGGCGATCTGTATGGCCAGCGGCTGACGGTGCGATTCCTGAAGAAACTGCGCGACGAGGCGCGGTATGATGATTTATCGGCGCTGATCGCTCAGATTGAAAAAGACGCGGCCAGCGCCAAGACCTATTTGACAAGTTTGCAGCGAGAGCAGGCATGAGCATCGATTATCGTAAAACCGTAAACCTGCTGGATACACCCTTCGCCATGCGCGGGGATCTGGCCAAACGCGAACCGGCCTGGGTCAAGCGCTGGCAGGAAGAGAAGCGCTATGACAAGCTGCGCAAGCTCTCCGCCGGCCGGCCCAAGTTCATACTGCACGACGGCCCTCCGTACGCCAACAACGATATCCACCTGGGCCACGCGGTCAACAAGGTGTTGAAGGACATCATCGTCCGCTCCAAGACGCTGGCTGGTTTCGACGCCCCTTACGTGCCGGGCTGGGACTGCCACGGCCTGCCCATCGAACTGATGGTGGAGAAGCTGCACGGCAAGGACATTCCCGCCGCCAAGTTTCGCGAACTGTGTCGCGAATACGCGAAAGAGCAGGTGGCGCGCCAGAAAAAGGGCTTTATTCGCTTGGGCGTGCTGGGCGATTGGGACAATCCCTATCTGACCATGGATTTCAAGACCGAGGCCGACATCGTGCGAACCCTCGGCAAGATCTTCGAGAACGGCTATCTGAGCAAGGGCGAGAAGCCGGTGCACTGGTGCATCGAGTGCGGCTCGTCGCTGGCTGAAGCCGAAGTGGAATACGAAGACAAAGTGTCGCCGGCGATTGATGTCGGCTTCAAGGTGCTTGACGCCGACAAGGCTTCGGCCGCCTTCGACGCCGACGCCTCCGGCGCGATGGCCGTAATCTGGACCACCACGCCGTGGACGCTGCCGGCCAACCAGGCCGTCGCCGCCGGCGCCAATCTGGATTACCAGTTGATCGACACCCCCAAGGGCAAGCTGATTCTGGGCAAGGATCTGGTCGAGTCGGCAATGAAGCGCTACGGTGTTGAAGAGTACCGCGTGCTGGGCGAAGCCAAGGGCGAAGCACTGGAGCTGATCCAGTTGAGCCACCCGTTCTACGACCGCCAAGTGCCGGTGATCCTGGGCGATCACGTCACCACCGACGCGGGTACCGGCCTGGTGCACACCGCGCCGGCCCATGGTCTGGAAGATTTCCAGGCCGGTTTGCAGTACAAGCTGCCGGTGGCCAACCCGGTGGCCGACGACGGCCGCTACAAGAGCACCACCGAACTGTTCGCCGGCATGCTGGTATGGGACGCCAACCCGCGCGTGATCGAAACGCTGGAAGAACACGGCACGCTGGTGCACAAGGCCAAGCTGGAGCACAGCTATCCGCACTGCTGGCGCCACAAGACGCCGATCATCTTCCGCGCCACACCGCAGTGGTTCATCAGCATGGACCGCCAGGTCAATGGCGGCGAAACGCTGCGCGAGATCAGCCAGCGCGCCGTCGATGCCACCGAGTTCTTCCCGGCCTGGGGCCGCGCGCGTCTGGACGCGATGATCAAGAACAGCCCCGACTGGTGCGTGTCGCGCCAGCGCAATTGGGGCGTGCCGATGACTTTCTTCATCCACAAGGAGTCGGGCGAGCTGCATCCGCGTTCCGCCCAGCTGCTGGAAGAAGTGGCGTTGCGCATCGAACAGCAGGGCATCGAAGCCTGGTTCAGCCTGGACGCCAAGGAATTGCTGGGCGAAGAGGCCGAGCAATACCGCAAGCTCTCCGACACCCTGGACGTGTGGTTCGATTCTGGCTCCACCCACTTCGCGGTGTTGAAGCAGCGTCCGGAGTTGGCCTGGCCGGCGGACCTGTACCTGGAAGGCTCGGACCAGCATCGCGGCTGGTTCCAGTCCTCGCTGAAAACCGGTTGCGCCACCATCGGCCGCGCGCCGTACAAGCAGCTCTTGACCCACGGCTTCACCGTGGACGACAAGGGCTACAAGATGTCCAAGTCGCGCGGCAACGGCATTGCGCCGGAAGAGATCTGCGGCACCTTGGGCGCCGACATCCTGCGCCTGTGGGTGGCTAGCGCCGACTATTCCGGCGATATGTCGCTGTCGCAGGAAATCCTGAAGCGCACGACGGAAAGCTATCGTCGCTTGCGCAACACCATCCGCTTCCTGCTGTCCAATCTGTCGGATTTCGATCCGCTGGAACACGCCGTGCCGTTGGCCAATATGGTGGAACTGGACCAGTACGCGCTGCTGCGCGCGCGCGAAGTGCAGGAAAAGGCGGCGGGCGAGCTGTACTCGCGCTACGCCTTCCATCATGTGGTGCAGGAAGTGGTGGGGTATTGCTCCGAGGATCTGGGCGCCTTCTACCTGGACGTGATCAAGGACCGTTTGTACACCACCAAGGCGGACAGCCACGCGCGCCGCAGCGCCCAGACCGCGCTGTACCACATCACCCGCAGCTTGCTGTTGCTGGTGGCGCCCATCCTGTGCTTCACCGCCGACGAGGCGTGGAACGTGCTGGTGGACAGCGAGGAAGAGTCGCCGCTGTATCACGTCTGGCATGAGTTCCCGGCACAGTCCGCCGAGCGCGAAGCGGCCTTGTCCGCCAAGTGGCAGGCCATTCGCGAACTGCGCGCCCAGGTCAACAAACAGATCGAAGCGCTGCGCAGCGCCGATCAGCTGGGTTCTTCGTTGCAGGCGGAGATCGAGATCGAAGCCGACGGCGAGCTGTCGCAGTGGCTGAACGCCTTGGGCGATGAACTCAAGTTCGTGCTGATTGTCTCTAAAGCCAGCGTCAAGCAAGGCGAGCAAACCCGCGTCAGCGTGGCGTCGTCGACGCAGCAGAAGTGCGAGCGTTGCTGGCACTACCGCGCCGACGTCGGCAGCCATGCCGGTCACGGCGCGGTGTGCGGCCGTTGCGTGGACAATATCGACGGCAAGGGCGAGACGCGCCGTTTCGCCTGATCCGTGTCGACGCGGCGGCACGGCCGGGCCGGAAGGATAGGAACGCTGAGCGTTCCGGACTTTCGGCGCTTTGATATAGAGTGTGCGGAGCTTTGCTCCGCACGGTGGAAAGGTCCGATGGAATCTGCAATGACTATGCCCAAGGCCAAGCAATGGCCGAAGTGGTTTGCGCTGGCGGCGGTGATCGTGCTGCTGGATCAATTGTCCAAGATCTATTTCAACGGCAATTACCAGTACGGCGAAGTCCGGGAAGTCATTCCCGGCTTTTTCGGATTCACCCTGCTGTACAATCCGGGCGCGGCGTTCAGCTTCCTGCACGATGCCGGCGGCTGGCAGAAGTATCTGTTTTCCGGGCTGGCCTTCGCCGTGTCCGGCTGGCTGGGCTGGAACATCGTCAAGGGCCGCTTCAGCGGGCTGATGAACCTGGCTGCGGCCTTCATCATGGGCGGCGCGCTTGGCAATGTGATCGATCGCATCGTTCACGGCCATGTGATCGATTTCATCCAGGTGCATTACTACAGCAGCTGGTCGTACCCGGCCTTCAATCTGGCGGACTCCTTCATCTGCGTGGGAGCCGCCTTGATGGTGTTGGACAGTTTCAGAAAGCCGCGCGCCTGAGCGCCGCGGCTTGAGCAAGGATTTGTGATGACGAAGACCATTTTGCTGGCCAACCCGCGCGGTTTCTGCGCAGGCGTGGACCGGGCCATCGCCATCGTCGAGCGGGCGATTGAACTGTACGGCGCGCCGATCTATGTGCGTCATGAAGTGGTGCACAACCGTTTCGTCGTCGAGAACCTGCGCGCCAAGGGCGCGGTGTTCATCGAGGAATTGAAGGATGTGCCCAGCGGCAGCACCCTGGTGTATTCCGCTCACGGCGTGCCGCTGTCGGTGCGCGAAGAGGCGGCGGCTTTGGGCCTGCAGGTGTTCGACGCCACCTGTCCGCTGGTCACCAAAGTGCATGTCGAAGTCAAGCGCATGAACAAGGCGGGCATGGAGATCGTCATGATAGGCCACGCCGGCCACCCCGAGGTGGAGGGCACCATGGGCCAGGTGGACGGCGGCATGTATCTGGTGGAAAACGTCACCGACGTCGCCAAGCTGCAAGTGCGCAACCCGGCGGCGCTGTCCTACGTCAGCCAGACCACGCTGTCGGTGGACGAGACCCGCGACATCATCACAGCGTTGAAGGCGCGTTTCCCGGAGATCTCCAGCCCGAAAAAAGACGATATCTGCTACGCCACGCAAAACCGGCAGGACGCGGTAAAGGTGCTGGCCGACGAATGCGACATCGTGGTGGTGGTGGGGTCGCTCAATAGCTCCAACTCCAACCGCTTGCGCGAAGTGGCCGCGCTCAAGGGCGTGGACGCCTATATGGTGGACAATGCGGGCCAATTGGTGGAAGCCTGGTTCGCCGGCAAGCGGCGCGTAGGCGTCACCGCCGGAGCCAGCGCGCCGGAAGTGCTGGTGCAGGCGGTGATAGACCAGATCAAGGCTTTCGGCGCGGACAGCGTCAGCGAGCTGGACGGCGTGGAGGAGAACACGGTATTCGCGTTGCCGCCGGCGCTGCGCGAGGACAAGCGCGTCTGAGCCCGCCAGGCGGTTTCGACGCCAAACCGGCCCCGCGGTCTCGCCGCGGGGCTTTTTCATGTTCGCGCGGCGGCGATCCTGTGTTACGGGCAGGGGTATTGAAAAGTCGGGGACAGCCCTTATCTGATGCGCATCGTTGACCAACTCTTGTGATAAGTCACCATGAGCGCATTGAAAGAAACCCTGGGTTTTCAGACCGAAGTCAAGCAGCTGCTGCAGCTGATGATCCACTCCTTGTATTCCAACAAGGAAATCTTCCTGCGTGAACTGATTTCCAACGCTTCCGACGCCGCCGACAAGCTGCGTTTCGAAGGCCTGGCCAAGCCCGAGCTGTTCGAAAACGAGGCGGAGCTGAAGATCACCATCGGCTACGACGCCGAGGCGCGCACGTTGACCATCGCCGACAACGGCATCGGCATGAGCCGCGATGAAGTCATCGCCAATATCGGCACTATCGCCAAGTCCGGCACCAAGGCCTTTTTCGAGCAGTTGTCCGGCGACGCCAAGAAGGACGCTAATCTGATCGGCCAGTTCGGCGTCGGTTTCTATTCCGCTTTTATCGTGGCCGACAAAGTCACGCTGACCACCCGCCGCGCCGGCGACGCCGCCGACTCCGCCACGCGCTGGGAATCCCAGGGCGCCGGCGAATACACGCTGGAGCAAGTGGAGAAGGCCGGCCGCGGCACGGAAATCGTGTTGCACCTGAAGGAGGGCGAGGACGAGCTGCTGAACGACTGGAAGCTGAAAGGCATCGTTCGCAAGTACTCCGATCACATCTCGATCCCGATCGAGATGAAAAAGGGCAACAGCTACGGCGAAAACGGCGAAGTCATCGTCAGCGACGAGATGGAGGCTGTGAATTCCGCTTCCGCGCTGTGGACCCGCGGCAAGAGCGAGATCAGCGAAGAGCAGTACAAGGAGTTCTACAAGCACGTCGCTCACGACTTCACCGACCCGCTGGCCTGGAGCCACGCTCGCGTCGAGGGCCGCCAGGAATACACGGAGCTGCTTTACATCCCGTCGCGCGCGCCCTTCGACTTGTTCGATCGCGAGCGCAAACAGGGCGTCAAGCTCTATGTGCGCCGCGTCTTCATCATGGAAGACACCGAGAAGTTGATGCCGCACTACCTGCGCTTCGTGCGTGGGGTCATCGACAGCAACGACCTGCCGCTGAATGTGTCGCGCGAAATCCTGCAAGAAAGCAAGGACATCGACGCCATCCGCAACGGCTGCGTCAAGAAAGTGCTGGGTCTGCTGGAGGACCTGGCAGCCAATCAGCCGGAAAAATACGCGGAGTTCTGGCAAGAGTTCGGCCAGGTGCTGAAAGAGGGCGTCGGCGAGGATATGGCCAACAAGGAACGCATCGCCAAGCTGCTGCGTTTCGTCTCCACCGGGTCCGAAGGCGTCGAGCCGGCGGTGACGCTAGGCGACTACGTCGCCCGGATGAAGGAAGGCCAGGACAAGATCTACTACATCACCGCCGATACCCTGGCCGCGGCCAAGAACAGCCCGCACCTTGAAGTGTTCAAGAAGAAGGGCGTCGAGGTGCTGCTGCTGACCGATCGCGTCGATGAGTGGGTGGTGGGCTCGCTGTTCGAGTTCGACGGCAAGGCGCTGCAATCCGTGGCCAAGGGCGCTCTGGATCTGGGCGCGCTGGAAGACGAAGCCGACAAGGAAGCGCAAAAGCAGGTGGAGGAAAGCGCCAAGCCGGTGGTGGAGAAAGTGCAGAAAGCCTTGGCCGACCGGGTCAAGGAGGTGCGCGCCACTGCCCGCCTGACCGAGAGCCCGGCCTGCCTGGTGGCCGGCGAGCACGATATGAGCGCCCACCTGGAACGCATGCTGAAGGCGGCGGGCCAGCAAGTGGAGGCCAGCAAGCCGACTTTGGAGATCAACCCCGAGCATGTGTTGGTGAAACGGCTGGCCGAGGAGGCCGACGAGGCGCGCGCGGGCGATCTGGCCCAAGTGCTGTACGACCAGGCCCTGCTGGCCGAAGGCGGCAAGCTGGAAGATCCGGCAGCCTTCGTCAAGCGCATCAACAAGCTGATGTTGGAGCTGTCGGCTTAAGCTGAACGCCGCTCCCATCGGAATGCCCCGCCGCGCGCGGGGCATTTTTTTTGCGCTGGCAATAATGCCGCGCCGAAAATCATGGCTGGGCGTATCATCGGCGGCTTCTCTCTCGCTATGACTTGGTCATGATGGAACTGTCGCTGATTCACGCCCTGCCGGAAGGCCCCTGGCCGGCACTGGACCTCAAGGCGATCCAGGCGCAATTGGAGACGCTGGCGGCGCAGCCAGCCGCCCTCGCCGCGGACAAGGCGAGTCAGTGGCTGGGGCAATGGCTGCGCTCTGCTGTGGCGCCGGCGGAACGCCTGCAACTGCTGCAGGCGCTGCGTGCGCCGTTGGCCGCGCTGGCTGCCAGGCTGGAGCGCGCATCGGCGCGGCAGGAGCTGTCCTGCACCCCGGAAGCGCGCGCGGCATTGCAATCGGCCCGCCAATTGCTGCGGCAATGGCATGAGCAGTGCAAGCTGCTGGCTCAGGCATTCAGCGCGCAGGAAGCCGGCCGTTTTTCCAGTTCTCGTCCGCGGTTGGAGGCCCTGCAACTGGCGTTGGCGAGCGGCTACGATTTGCTGGCGCTGCACGCGCGCAGCTACGCGCCGTTGCACAAGGGCTTCTGGCGCGATTGCCACCGTTTGTACGCCTACGCGCTGGCCCAGGGCTGGGAGGGGCGGCAGGCGGCGGCGGGCGTGGCGGCGCCTGGGCTTAGCTACCGCCGGCTGATGTTGTTGGGTTTGACCGCCTGCAACCGGCTGGAGACGGCCAAGATCGCCTTGCTGCTGCAATGGCTGGAGCAGCATGCCGGCTTGCTGCGCGTGGAGCAGTTGGATCAGCCGCTGGGGGACGACGGCGCGCTCGCTTTCCGCGCCGACGCCGACCGGCCGGCGCGCTTCTGCGCCGAGCTGGATCTGGACGGCGACGGCGTGTGGTGGCGGTTGGACGCCGGTCGCTTGCTGGAGCGCCTGGACGCATTGGGCCGCCAGCGTCAGCGACAGGGCTTGGACGGCGGCCACGAAGCCTGGTTGCTGGCGCGTTTGCGTCAGGAGTGGGGCGCGCCGCCTCGTCGGCGGCACGTCAGGTTGCGCCGGCTCAGCGTCGAAACCGTCGAGCTGGTCAGCTTGTTGCCGCGTTGCTGGCGGCTGGCCACCGGCGAGCCGGCTGACGGAGAGTTGGAGCCCTGCCGTTTGCAGATCAGCAACCTCAGCGCTTCCGGCCTGTTGCTGCAGGGAGAGTCCTTGCAACAACCCTTGCGCGCCGGCGAGGTGGTCATGTTGCGCCGCCGCGGTTTCGGCTGGCAATTGGGCCTGGTGCGCTGGGTCAGCTTCGGGGGAGAGGACATGCAGACCGAGTGCGGGGTCGAGTTCATCGGCAAACGGCCGCAGGCGGTTGAAGTCGCCGCGGTCACCAGCCATGCGGCGGGGGGCTTCGAGCCGGCGTTGCGCATGCAGGCCGAGCGCCATTTCCGCCATTCCGGCATTCTGGTGTTGCCGGGGCGCTTGTATCAGGCTTTGCGGCCGTTTCATCTGCGGGGCGCCGATGGCGAATGCCGGGTGCGCGCGGTGCGCTTATTGCAGCAGACCGCGCATTTTCAATTCGTGGAGATCAAGATAGACCAGCTGCTGCCCGCCGACGCGCAGGCTTGAACGGCAAGCAGGGCGGCGGACAAGTTCCGCCACGCAGCCTGCCAGTGCTGGTATCCTTGCCGCCATGAGCAACCCCCCCCTTCCCGAGGCCGGATCTTCGGCCGACGATTTTCAGCTGACCGCGCCGGAATTGCCGCCCAGCGTGCCGATTGCGCACGTGTTCGGCCAGCCTGTGCTGGAAGTGCCGCAGGATTTGTTCATCCCGCCGGACGCGCTGCAAGTGATCCTGGATAGTTTCGAAGGACCGCTGGACCTGCTGCTTTATCTGATCCGCAAACAGAACCTGGATGTGCTGAATATTCCGATGGCGGACATCACGGTCCAGTACATGGCCTATATCGACGCCATGAGCGACGGGCGTTTGGAACTGGCCGCCGAGTATCTGCTGATGGCGGCGCTGCTGATCGAGATCAAGTCGCGCTTGCTGCTGCCTCGGCCGCAGTTGGACGAAGAGGGCGAGCCGGACGATCCGCGCGCCGAACTGGTGCGTCGCTTGCTGGAGTACGAACAGATGAAGCTGGCGGGGTTGGAGCTGGACAAGTTGCCGCAGGCCGACCGCGACTTCGCCTGGCTGGCGGTCTTGATCGAACAGTCGGCCGAGCAGCGGCTGCCCGATGTCAGCCCGGCGGATCTGCGCCAAGCGTGGATGGCGATTCTGTCGCGCGCGCGTCACCATCGCCACCATAAGGTGGAGAAGGACGAAATGTCGGTGCGCGAGCAGATGAGCTGGATTCTGCGCTACCTGGACGGCCGCGAGTACGTGCCCTTCGAGGAGCTGTTCGACGCGGACAAGGGCGTCGCCCACTTGGTGGTCAACTTTATCGCGGTGCTGGAGCTGGTTAAGGAGGGCTTGGTCAAGGTGAGCCAGGAAGCGCCGTATCAGCCCATTTACGTGAGGATAGCGCTGGTCTGAAAGAGAAGGCGCGCCGATTTGCACTTGATGTTGGCGCGGCAGCGATTAGGATACAGGTATCCATTGCGAGAGCATGCCATGCACATTGAAGCGGCCGACCAGAAACATCTGCCAGCCTATCGCCCTTTTTTCCTGGCCTGTCATGAGGAAGGGCTGGATTATTACCGTCGAGCCGGAGCGGACCCGGACGCCTGGCTCGGGCAATTGCTGCAGCACGCCGAAGGGCGGGCGCTGCCCGAAGGCTGGGTGCCTTGCCGCACCTGGTTTCTGATCAACGGCCGCACCGAGATCATCGGCGCGATTCGCCAGCGGCTGGCCGACAGCGCGTTGATTGTGGAGCGCATCGGCCATATCGCTTTCGAAGTGCTGCCGGCTTGGCGAGGCCATGGCTACGGCCGGGTGCTGTTGCAATACGTGCAGACCCTGGGCGAGAAGCCCGCGCATGGCAATTGGGTCTTGGTCTGTCCGGCGGACCGGCCTGCCGCGGTGCGGACGGTGGAGGCCTGCGGAGGCCAGTTGCTGGAAACGATGGAGCACGGAGGGCGAGCGTTCCGGCGTTACAGCCTGACCGCGCTGGCGGCTTGGGACGACATGGCGGAAGGATTAATTTAGCTCCGGACAGAGAGTTCATGTAGAATGTCCGGTTTCCTGCGCAAACGTGTTTCGGCTTCACGGCTCAATGTCCACCATCACCGACCTAAAATATCTGAAGATCGTGCTGGAGACGGCGTTACTGACCGCGCAGGAACCTCTGTCGGTTGCCATGCTCAAAAAGCTGTTCACCGAAGAGGTGAAAGCCGCGTTGATCAACGACATCCTCGACGATATCCAGAGCGACTGGAGAGGCAAGGGCGTCGAACTGGTCAAATTGGCGTCGGGATGGCGCTTTCGCGCCCGAGCGGAGTTCACGCCATACTTGAACCGCTTGAACCCGGAAAAGCCGCCGCGTTACTCGCGCGCGGTAATGGAAACCTTGGCGATCATCGCCTACAAACAACCTGTGACCCGTGGCGATATCGAAGCGATACGCGGCGTATCGGTGTCCACCGGCGTGATCCAGACTCTGCTGGAACGCGGCTGGATCGAAGTCATCGGCCACAAGGACGTACCCGGCAGGCCGGGCTTGTATGCCACTACCCGAAAATTCTTGGACGACTTGGGCTTTGTCTCGCTCAAGGATCTGCCGCCATTGGCGGAGCTGGGAAGCCTGGTAGTGCCCGAGGCGGCGCCTAGGGATCAAGGCCCGGCAGCGGCCACAGACGACATCCCCCTCGACGATGAGGCGGATAATTTCGAGCCCATCGCAGAATAACATCGACATTCTGCCGGTTGCTCGCACGGAAAGAGCAAAGCACATATGTCTAAAGGACAACGCAATCACGCCCGCCAGCCGGTGGCGCGTGTCAAAGGTCGCGAAACATCCCAAGCGCGCCAGCCGGGCACGGGCGGCGTTCAGCCGCGCGGCAAGACCCAGGGCGGCACGATCACGAGCCGTAACGGCCAGGCGGATCCCAGCGGTCGTCAGGGCCAGCCCGGCGGCAAAGGCCGCAGCGGCGGCCAGGGCGGCCGCGCGCCGCGAGACGCCTACGGCAACCCGCTGATGCACGAGGGTACGCCGCTGTTCAAGATGAGCCGCCGCGAGCAGGAACAGCAACGGATGCAGCAGGCGCAAGGCCGCAACAAGCCGACTTACCAGCGCGACAGCAATGGCGACGTCAACGGCAATGTGGCGCTGGATCACGAACGCCGCTTCGGCAACAAAAACGCCGCCGCGCCGGCCGGCCAGCCGGCCGCGGGCAAGAACGGCGCGCCGCCGCGCCAGGGCAAGCCCGACGGCGGCAAGCCGCAATTGGTGCAAAAAGCCAAGAAGCTGCGCTTGCGCAGCCCCAACCAAGACATCAAGGACAAGGCCAAGCGCTTGCGCGAAGTCCGCGTGGATCTGGACGATATCGAACCGGTGCGACTGCAAAAAGCGCTGGCGGCGTCCGGCGTCGGCTCGCGTCGCGAGATGGAAGAATGGATTGAGGCCGGCCAGGTCACCGTCAACGGCAAGAAAGCCAGCCTGGGCGACCGAGTCGGCCCGCGCGACCGCGTAATGGTGAAGGGCGACCAGATCAAGCTGAAATGGCCGGACCGCCTGCCGCGCGTGATCATGTATCACAAGGAAGAAGGCGAAATCGTCAGCCGCGACGATCCGGAAGGCCGCGTCACGGTGTTCGACCGTCTGCCGCAGGCCAAATCCAGCCGTTGGGTGGCGATAGGCCGTCTGGACGTCAATACTTCGGGTCTGTTGCTGATCACCACCAGCGGCGAACTGGCCAACCGCATGATGCACCCCAGCTTCGAGGTGGAGCGGGAGTATTCGGTGCGCGTGCTGGGCGAGTTGACCCCGGAAATCATGAAGCAGATGACGGCCGGCGTGGAGCTGGAAGACGGCGAAGCGCGTTTTGACCGCGTCTTCCAGAAAGGCGGCCCGGAAGAGGCGGCCAACCAATGGTTCAACGTGGTGATCAAGGAAGGCCGCAATCGCGAAGTGCGCCGCATGTTCGAGCATTTCGGTTTGACGGTTAGCCGCCTGATCCGGGTGCGTTTCGGCAATATCGGCTTGCCCCCGCGCTTGAAGCGCGGTCAGTTTTACGAACTGAACTCCGCTGAAGTGGCCGCGGTAATGAAGTGGTCCAATCTGACCGTCACCGGCGGCAAGAAGGCGGCGCCGGTCAAGAAGGCCTCGGCCAAGGCGCACCGCTGAGCGTGCGCGCCATGTTGTGGAGCCTGGCTGCCCGCGCCTGGTCGCGTTTGCGCGGCGCGTCGCCGGCACTTGAGACGGCTCCGCCGGCGACAGGCAAGCGTCAGCGCGCCGCCATCGCCATCGTCGACGGCGGGCGCATCTTGCTGATGCATCGTGTCAAACCCGGCAAGGACTATTATGTTTTGCCGGGCGGCGGCATCAAGCGCCGTGAGACTGCCGCCATCGCCTGTGTGCGCGAGACGCGCGAGGAAACCGGGCTCAACGTTCGTCTGGGCGGCAGGCTGTGCGTGTTGGACGCCAAGGATAGGGTTGAGCACGTGTTCCTGGCGGCCAGCCACGCCGGGGAGCTCAGACTGGGCGGACCGGAGTTGACCAAGATGGGGCCTGACAATCTTTACGAGCTTGAGTGGCTGGACCGCGAGCAGCTGCGGCGGGTCAAGCTGAAGCCCAAGGGCTTGCTACCGCATTGCCTGGCCTTGTTGGAACCCGCCGCCGGCCGTTGAGGCTGGCGTTTTTCATGGATGGATGGACGAAGATGAGCAAGGCGTTTACCAAGGAAAACGACGAGGCGGAAGAAGATCTTCCGGCTGAGCGGCGTCTGCCCGCCTCCACTAAGAACTACATCACGCCCGGCGGCTGGCAGCGCTTGAAGGATGAGCTCTATCACCTGGTCAACCGCGAGCGGCCGGAGATGGTGCAGGTTGTGAACTGGGCGGCCAGCAACGGCGACCGTTCGGAGAACGGCGACTATCTTTACGGCAAGCGCCGCCTGCGCGAGATAGACCACCGCATCCGTTTTCTAACGAAGCGTCTGGAAATCGCCGAAGTGGTGGATCCGGAAACGCGGGAGGCGACCGACCAGGTGTTTTTCTCCGCCACTGTGCTGATAGAACGCGGCGATGGCAGCGAGCAATTATTGCGCATCGTCGGCGTCGACGAGATTGATTTGGCGCGCGGCCGCATCAGCTGGATCTCGCCTATCGCGCGGACGTTGTTGAAGGCGCGCGAAGGCGACTCGGTGTTGTTTCGCGGGCCGGACGGCGACGAAGACATCGAGGTGCTGGAAGTGCGTTACGAACGCATAGACTAAGGTTTTTCGCAGACGCTAGGGAGAACGGCCCGGACATCAGTCCGGGCCGTTTTCTTATTTGGCGGAGCGGAATCAGTCCAACAGCTTGCGCAGCCAGCCATGCTTGCCGCCGTGATGGCCTCCGTGGCGGCTGTCCCGACGGCGCTCGTCGTCATGGCCGCGACCATGCGCGGACGGCGCGTAGGCGGCGGGGGGCGCCGAGGATGCAGGGGCCTGAGTTTGCAATAAGCGCTCAAGCTGGCCGGGGGCCAGCCAGACTCCGCGGCATTGCGGGCAGTAATCGATGGCGACGGACAGACGCTCGCCCATCAGCAGGGTGACTTGGCAACTGGGACAATTCATGGCGTGCTCCTCGGCGCGCCGGAGCGGCGCGGTGGGTCTGGGAAATGCGCAGGCAGGGCCTCGCCAGCGCATTGCAAACCATGAAGCGGCTACAGGGTCAAGTTTTGCCGCGCGGCGGCGCGTCGTCGGGACGCGATTGCGCGGCCAGGGTGCGGTTGATCTGCATCCAGCCGGCGGTGGCCGGCTTGCCGGTTTGCTCAAACGCCGCTTGCAGCAATTTCAGTTGCTCGCGGTGAAGGGCTTCCTCCAGCTTGCGTCCTTCTAGGGTCAGCGTCAGCTGCTTGACCCGCTTGTCGTGCTGCGCGGCCACGCTTTGCACCAGCGCCATTTCCAGCAGTTGGCGCAGCGGCATATTGATGGCCTGCTTGGTCACGCCCAGCGCAGCCAGCAGATCCTTGACCGACAAACCGGGGTAGCGGGCGACGAAGAACAGGATGCGGTGGTGCACGCGAGCCAGGCCTCGTTTGGCCAGCATTTCATCCGGTTTATCGGTGAAAGCTTTGTAGGCATGGAAGAAGGCTTCCATGGCGGCGCGCATGTCATCGGACGGAGATAGGTCAGCCATGTTGACGGAACCTGCTGTGGTCGGTAGATTGAGTCAATATTATTGACATTAGTAAGAAAGCTGCGGACAAGCATATGCAGAGTACCATGTTTTCAGAGCGCATCGAACGGCTCAGCGGCTCGCTGATCCGGGAAATACTGGCGGCGGCGCAACAGCCGCAGATGATCTCTTTCGCCGGCGGCCTGCCGGCCAGCCAGTGCTTGCCGACCTTGGATTTTACCGGGATGCCGGCGGCCATGGCGCAGTACGGGGCCAGCGAAGGGGAGCCGGAGTTGCGCGAGCTGATCGCGGAGCAAGCGCGGCATATGGGTATAAGCTGCGAGGCTGAGCAGGTGTTGGTGCTGTCCGGTTCGCAGCAGAGCATCGATTTGTGCGCCAAGCTGTTCATCGACCCCGGCACGCCGGTTGTGACCGAAGGGCCGACTTATCTCGCGGCCTTGCAGGCTTTCAAGCTGTTCGGCGCCCGCGTTCATGCGGTGGGGCAACGGGACGGCAGGCTGGAGCCGCAGGCCTTGGCCGCAGCGTTGGAACAGGCGCGGCCGCGCTGCTGTTACCTGATACCCAGTTTTCAGAACCCGGCGGGCAGCTGTTACAGCGCTGAAGACCGACAAGCGCTGGCGGCCGCCATCGACGCCGCAGGCGTGCCCTTGATCGAAGACGATCCTTACCGCGCGCTCAGTTACGACGGCGAAGCGCCGGCGCCGCTGGTCAGCCATTTGAAGAACGCGCCGTGGATTTACTCCGGCTCCTTTTCCAAAACCCTGGCGCCTGGGCTGCGCGTTGGTTTCCTGATCGCTTCGCCGGAGCTGTACCCCTATTTGATGCGCCTGAAGCAGGCGACCGATCTGCACACCAACCGTCCGGCGCAGTGGTTCATCGCCCGTCAGTTGCGGGATCCCGGCCATGAGCAGCGTTTGTTGGATCTGCGCGAGGTGTATCGCGTAGGACGCGATGCGATGCAGGCGTCGCTGCAGCGGCATTTCGCAGATTTGGCCGATTGGCAGCTGCCGCAAGGCGGGCTGTTTTTCTGGCTCAAACTGAAGCAGCTTAGGGATACCCGCAAGTTGCTGCCGTTGGCTTTGCAGCAGAATGTCGCCTTCATGCCGGGCGAAGCCTTCTTTCCCGAGCCGGAACAGAATCTCGGCTATGTGCGCCTGAATTTCAGCCACGCCTCGCCGGAGCGCATCGAGATAGGCATCGCCAGACTGGCGGCTTTGCTGCGCTCTCAGGCCGTCGAGGAGTAAGCCGCCGCTCAGGTCTCCGCGCACTCCGCGCCTTAAGCGGAACCGCGCCGCCTCGCCCATGAGGCGGCGCTTCACACTCTCTTCCCGCCATCCGGCCTCGGTTCGCTTTCCCCTTCTATCCTTCCGTCTGTCCGTCCTACCTGCATCATTAAGAAAATTAAATATGTCATGGGCATTGGTTGAGATCCGAACTTTATGACGATTATGCCTGCGCCGGCTGTTTCGCTATCGGACGTCATTCTTATATTTATTTTCTTTAATAAAATATTTGCCGATATTGGATCAATTAATTGAACAACCACTGGTGGTTTATGCCGTAATTGTCAGGCCGATTGAGATTTAATTGATCGACCTCGGCGTTATTTTTATAGGTCCATCCGCGGTGCTTAAATCTTTGATATCGCCGCGAAAATCCGTACTCAAAAAATATAAGCCGTAAATCGGCTGAAGTGGTAACTGGCAGTTCGGGGGATGCTTTTCCTAGAGGTCTTTCAGTATAGTGCTGACGCTTAATTCTTCCCGTATGGGATTTTTTGAATTGATGCGATCAATTAAATCTATACGAAAACAATTTGAGCGTCAATATTCATTGCGTTTTCCTGGTTTTGGACGACACGGGGAAATAGATATGCAAAGCGTAAAGCAATGCTGATTCGCAATGGTTTGATCGCTGAAATGATATCGAATCATCTCAAAAGAAAGTCCGATTACGGCGCATGAGACACACTGTAAATCCTATTCTCTTGATTCAAACGCTGCTTAGGCAAATCGCCGCGCACGCGTCACGCATCCTGACGTGAAAACGAAGGGATGATCCTCTCCAGCCTGTCGAAGAAACGGTTTCGACAGGGCGGAATATATCAAAACAGCAAGGCTGCTTCTTGAATGGGGCGGGCTAAGGCCCGGCCCGTATTTAAGGTCCTCGCGCTCGTTGCGGCATTCGTCGCGGCTGAGAGCGTGACCGGGCGACGGCGCAAGTCGGCCCAGCGAGGGGGAAGCGACGACTCGATTTAGGCCGTACGGGCTTGTTTCGATGGGCGCTCGCCCCGTCTTTCCGGAGCAGTTGTCGATACATGGAGGTCAGGCAATGTATTCCTCATCCGAGGTCGCATCGCGGCGGAAATCCGCCGCTGACAAGTTCGGAGTTCATCATGCTTTTCCGCATCGCGAAGCGCTGAGCATCGCCCGGCAGTTGCTGTGGCGGGCGGAGGCGAGTCCCGATCGCCTCGCCTACGCGTCGGCCGATCCGGTGAAAAACGTCGCGCTGAGCTATGCGGCGCTGTGCGAACGGGCATCCGGCATCGCCGCGCGTCTGGCGCAAGCGACCGAGACAGGCGATCGCGTGATGCTGGTCTATCAGGAACCTCTCGATTTCCTTCCGGCCTTCTTCGGCTGCTGCCTGGCCGGCGTGATTCCCGTGCCGGTGGCGCCCCGTCACGGCCGGGACACGATGCTTGCGATCGCAGAGGACTGCGGCGCGGTCATCGCGCTGACGGCCGAGGCGCGCGACGCCTTGCCTGGCCTGCGCTGGATGCGCACGGACGAGACAGAGGGCGCCGCGCCTTTCCTGCGCGCCGCGGACGAAGGCAGTCCGGTTTTGCTGCAGTACACCTCGGGCTCTACGCGTACGCCGCAGGGCGTCGTGGTCACGCAGACCGGGCTGTGGGCGACGATAGACGATCTTGATCGTGGCGCGATGCACGACGCGGACAGCGTGATGATCAGCTGGCTGCCGTACTTTCACGACATGGGTCTGGTGTACGGCATTCTCACCCCCTTGCAATGCGGTTTTCCCGCCTATTTGATGGCGCCGGAGAAATTCGTCGCCCAGCCCATGTCCTGGTTGCGCGCCATAGAGGCGAGGCGGGGCACCCACACCGCCGCGCCGAATTTCGCTTATGCCTTGTGCGCGGACCGCGCGGCGGATCTCGCGCCCGGGACCGATCTGTCGTCGCTGCGTTACGCGCTGAACGGCGCGGAACCCGTGCGCTGCGACACGGTGCGCCGCTTCGAGGCGGCCTTCGCGCCGTTTGGACTGAAGCCGTCCGTGGTGGCGCCGGGCTACGGCCTGGCCGAGGCCACGCTGAAAGTGACCGCCGGCCGATGCGGCGAGGGCACGCGGGGCGTGCGCTTCGGGCGAGACGCGCTGGCGCGAGGCAGGGTGTCGCCGGAGGCGGACGGGGTTGAATTGGCGGCCTGCGGCTCGAGTCTGATCGATACGCGTGTCCGGATTGTCGATCCGGAGACGAGGGAGCCGTGCGCGGCGGATGTCGTCGGCGAAATCTGGGTGGCGGGAAGCACGGTTGCCGACAGCTACTGGCGCCGCCCTGAGGAGTCGCGCGAGATCTTCGGCGCGAGGCTGGCCGATGACGACGGCGCCTGGTTGCGAACTGGCGATCTTGGTTTTCTGTACGACGGCGATCTGTTCGTAACCAGCCGGCTGAAGGATTTGATCATCGTCGGCGGGCGGAATTTTTACAGCCACGATCTCGAAGACACCGTGTCGGCCTGCCACCCGTCCATTCGAATGGGGCGCGTATTCGCCGCCGCTGTCGACGGTGAGGAGGGCGAAGGAGTTTTGATCGGCGCGGAGGTGCGCGGCGGCTGCGAGGAGGAGGATGCCCGCGAGATCCTGTCGGTGATTCGCGCGGCGCTTGCGCGGGAACACGGCGTGGCGCCGGCGCGCGTCGCGCTGCTGCGGCGCGGCAGCATTCTGCGTACGTCCAGCGGCAAAACCCGGCGCAGCGCCACCCGCGACGCGCTGCTGCGCGGCGAGCTGAGCATCGTCGCCGACGACGCGGCCGACGCGGCCGACGACGCGATTCTCGCCGAGATCTCGAGTTTTGTGCCCGGCGCGGCGGCGGCACCCGACGCCAGGCTGATTGATCTGGGGCTGGATTCGTTGTCGGCCGCGCGGCTTGCCTCCATGGCGCGGGCGCGTCACGGCGTGGAATTGTCGTTCGCGACCCTGTTCGCGCTCTCGGCCGAGCAACTGAGGCGCGAGATCGCCGCCGCCGGAGCCCAGTTTGCCGGGGCCGCCGCGCCCGTTTCGGTTCGGGGCTACGCGGCGGGTGAGCCGTTCGAGCTGTCCGAGATGCAGCAAGCTTATTGGATAGGCCAGCAGGGCGGCGTGCCGCTGGGCAGTGTGTCGCCGCACATCCGAGTGGACTTCGAGATCGACGCCGCGCGCGCGCCGGAACTGGGCCGGCGTCTAGCGAGCCTGGTCGCGCGCCATCCGTCTTTGCGGATGACGGTGGGCGCCGACGGGCGCGGGGTGTTCGACGCGCTCGCTTACGATCCTTTGCTGCCGCCGCAGGATTTGCGCGGACTCGATGCGGCGGAGGCCGCCGAACGTCTGGAGGCGACGCGCGCGAGCCTGGCCGAGCGTGACGGACCGCCCGTGGTCGCGGCGGTGACCCGTCTGACGGACAGCACGGCCATCCTGCACATGCGGCTCAGCTTGTTGGCTGGAGATCTGCGCAGTTTTCTGCAACTGATGGCCGAACTGGCGCACGGAGCGACCGGCGATGTTCCCGCGCAACTCATTACGCCGATGACGCAGGCGATGCCGACCGGCGAGCAGCGCGAGGCTTGCTTGCGTCGGGTGGAAGCCATCGTGCCCGCGCCTGAATTGCCGATGAAAATGGCGCTGGCCGACGTGGCCGAACCGCGCTTCGCCGACCGCCGCCGTGAATTGCCCGCCGCCCTGTCCGCCGCCTTGGCGGCGCGCGCGCAGGGGCTTGGGATCACGCTGACTTCGCTGTGCATCGCCGCCTTCGCCGACACCTTGCGGCTGTGGACGGCGGCGCACGCGTTCACGCTCAATGTGACCTGCAACACGCGGGCGGAGCAGGCCGGGCAGGCGATAGGCGATTACACCAGCAACGCCTTGCTGTCGCTGAGCGAGCGCCATGAGTCGTTTGCCGCGTTCGCGCAGGAGGTGCAGCGGCAAGTGTGGGCGGATCTGGACGCTCCTTGGTGCTCTGGGGTGTCTATCCTGCGCGAGTTGAGCCGCCGCAACGGCGCGCCCGTATTGATGCCGGTGGTGCTGACCAGCTTGTTGTCCGGCGACCCGGCGGACGATCTGGCCATTCTGGACGGCATCGGCCGCGTGGTCGATATGGCCAACCCGACGCCGCAGGTGTCCTTGCACGCGGTTCTCGGCCGTCGCGGCGATAGGCTGCTGGTGATGTGGGAGTTCGTCGCCCAGTTGTTCCCCGAGGGCATGATAGACGCGATGTTCGACGCCTTCCTCGGCGCGCTGGAAACGATGGCGACCGAAGCCGCTGCCCTTGAGCGGCCGACGGTGGCCCGGCTCGCGCCGCAGCAGGCGGCGCGGCGAGAGGCCGTCAACGCCACCGAGGCGGAGCGCGCGCCGCGCCGGCTGGAAACGCCCATCGTCCGGCAGGCGCGGACCGCGCCGGAGACCGTCGCGGTCAGGCAGGGCGCGGCGACGCTGAGCTACGGCGAGCTGCTGCGCCAGGCGGAGGACATCGCCGGCGCGCTGCGGCAAAACGGCGTGGCCCGCGGCGACGTGGTGGCGGCCATCGTCGCGCCGGGGCCGCGGGCGGTGGCGGCGCTGCTGGGCATCGTGATGGCGGGCGCGGTCTACCTGCCGATAGAACCGTCTTGGCCGGCCGCGCGCATCGAGGAGCTGCTCGGCGAAGCCGGCGCCCGCCACGCGGTGGTGAGCGAGGGCGGCTGGACGCTGCCGGTGCAAGCGTTGCGTCTTGATTTGCCTCTGCCGCGCGGCGACGCGGGTCCGGCCCCGGACCTTGAGGCCGGGGACGCGGCCTACGTGATTTTCACTTCCGGTTCTACTGGGCGGCCGAAGGGGGTGTTGATTGCGCACGAGGCCGCGGCGAACACGATAGACGACATCAACGAGCGTTTCGCCGTCGGCCCGGCGGATCGCACGCTGTGCGTGTCCTCGCTGGCTTTCGACTTATCGGTCTACGACATCTTCGGTCTGCTCGCGGTTGGCGGCGAGGTGGTTTTCCCCGAGCGGGCTCGGGACCCCGACGCGATGGCCCAGGCGCTCTGCGACGGCGGGGTCACCATCTGGAATTCCGTGCCGGCCGTGCTGGAACTGATGCTGGAAGTGTCCGCGCCGCGTTCGCCGCATCTGCGCCTGGCGCTGATGAGCGGCGACTGGATCGCGCCCGGCCTGGCCGGGAGGCTGCGCGACGCGTTTCCGGCGTTGCAGCCCATCAGCCTGGGTGGGGCGACGGAGGTGTCGATCTGGTCGGTGGTGCATCCGATCGCTCCCGAGGACGCGGCGCTGGCGTCGATTCCCTATGGCCGGCCGCTGTCCAACCAGCAATGCTTCGTGCGCGCGCCCGACGGTCGGGAGCGGCCGGACGGCGTGGTGGGCGAACTGCTGCTGGGCGGTCGCGGCCTCGCGCTCGCCTATCTGGGCAACGAGGCGGAAACCAAGCGTCGTTTCTTCATCGACGCCGAGGGCCGCAGGCTCTACCGCACCGGCGATCTTGCGCGCCGGCGAAGCCCGCCGCCGCCGCGCGGCGCGACGATTCGCTGGAGGCGACGATGCTGGCCGCCTTCGCCGAGGTGGTCGGCGTCGAGATAGACCCGCAGCAGGGTTTCTTCGACGCGGGGGCCACGTCGATGCACGTGGTGCGGCTGCGCGCGCTGTTGGCGTCGCGCGGCGTCGCGGTTCCCCCGCTGGTCGATTTCTTTTCGCTAGCCACGATACGGGCGCTCGCCGAGCGCGCCGATTCGGGCGACGCGGACCTTTCCCCAATGATTGACGTCGACGGCGCGCGCGCCTATCGACAGCGCGTACGCGCACGCAAGGAGGCTTTGTAATGACTCATTCAACACCCGTGGACGCCGTAGCGATCATCGGCGCCAGTTGCCGTTTGCCCGGCGTCAGCACCCTGGAACAGTTCTGGTCGATGATAGCCGACGGCCGGGTCGCGATCGAACGCTTCGGCGCGGACGCGGCGCGCCGCGAGGGCGTGCCGGAGACGGTGCTGGCCCAGCCCGGCTTCGTCGGCGCCGGCGGTCCGCTGGACGGTGTCGACCAGTTTGACGCCGCCTATTTCGGCATTCCGCCGTCGCAGGCGGCGGCGATGGACCCGCAGCAGCGGATTTTCCTGGAATGCGTGCACGAGGCGCTGGAGCGCGCCGGTCACGGCGCGGCGCGCGGCGCGCGCGTCGGCGTCTGGGCCGGTTCGGCCAGCGTGGATTATCTCGTCGACCATGTGCGCGACCGGCTGGACCGCGCGTCGCCCAACCGCTATCTGCAGCAATGGGTGGGCGTGGACAAGGACTATCTGGCCACCCAGGTTGCGTACCGGCTCGACTTCGGCGGCCCGGCCATCAGCTTGCAGACCGCGTGTTCGACTTCGCTCGTCGCCGTGGTCCAGGCGATGCAGGGGCTGTTGAGCTTCCAATGCGATTTCGCGGTGGCGGGCGGGGTCAGCGTCGCTTTGCCGCAGCGGCAGGGATATGTGTACGAGGAGGGCAGCATCTTGTCCGCGAACGGTGCCTGCCGTCCGTTCACCACGGACAGCAGCGGCACGGTCTTCGGCAACGGCGCCGGCGTGGTGGTGCTGCGCCGCCTGGAGGACGCACTGGCCGACGGCGATCCCATCATGGCGGTGATTCGCGGCGGGGCGGTCAACAACGACGGCGCGGCCAAGGTGGGTTTCACCGCGCCCGGCGGGCGAGGACAGCAGGAGGTGATCCGCCAGGCGCTGGCGTTCAGCGAGGTGGACGGCGCGTCGATCGGCTATGTCGAGACGCACGGCACGGGCACGGCGATCGGAGACGAGGTCGAATTGGCGGCGCTGGGCGTGGCTTTGGGCGAGCGCTCCGGCGCGCGCTGCGCGCTAGGCACGCTGAAGGCGAACGTCGGGCATTTGAACGCGGCGGCGGGCGCTTGCGGGCTGATCAAGGCCGCGCTGGCGGTGGAGCATGGGCGGATTCCGGCCGCCGTCGGCGCGGAGCGCGCGATAGACGCGTTGCGAGGCGACGCCGCGTTTTACCTGCCGACGGAAACCGCGCGCTGGGACGCGCCGCAGCGGCGCGCGGGGGTCAGCTCCTTCGGCATCGGCGGCACCAACGCCCACGTGATCATAGAAGCGGCGCCGCCGCGCGCGCCGCGCACGGCGGACGTCGTGCCGCTCTTGCTGTTGTCGGCGCGCGGCGAAGCCTTGCCCACGCTGTGCGCGGATTACGCGGACTTCCTCGACGGCCATCCCGAGCTGAGGATAGAGGACGTTTGCTTGACGGCGGCTCTGGGACGGCGTCATTGGGAGAAGCGCGCGGCGTTTCGCGCCGAATCCCGGGAAGCGCTGATACGCGCGCTGCGCGCCTTCGCCGCCGGCGAGCCGGATGCGGGCGTGATCGCGGCGGAAACGCCGGCGCGCGCGCCGGAAGTCAGCTTCGCCTTCGGCGGCGCGGGCGATCTGGACGCGGTGCTCGCCCGCGTGCAGCTGTGGCAAGCGAGCGGCGTCGTTCCGGCCAGTGTGTGCGCGACGGGCGACGGTGTGTTCGCCGCGGCTTTCGCGGCGGGTGCGCTGAGCCTTGATGATGCGCGGCAGCGCCGCGCGGAGCGCGTCGTCGCGCCGTCCTTGTTGTGGATCAGCGCGGCCTCGGGCCTGCCGCTGGACAGTGAGGAGGCGGTACGGGAAGAACTGGCGCGCGCGGGGATGGCGCTTAGCGCCGCCGACGCCGCCGAGGCGCTGGAGGCCGCCGGCGCGGAACGGGTGTTGGACTTCGGCGACACGGCGTTGGGCACGGGCGCCGGCATGGCGTCGCTGGATCCTGCCTCTCCGGACGCGCTGGCGCGGCTGTGGACTGCGGGCGTGGCCTTGGATCTCGCGCAGCACTACCGCGACGGCAACCGGGTGGCGTTGCCGACTTATCCCTTCCAGCGCCAGCGTCACTGGATAGACCGCGCGCCGCGTTTCCTGGCGGCGGGCGCGAGGCCCTTCCTCGGACGGCGCACCGACGCGCCCGCCTTGGACGCGACCATCTTCGACGCGGAGTGGAGCGTGGCCGTCTTGCCCTTCCTGCAAGACCATGTGATCTACGACAAGGTGGTGGTGTCCGGCGCGGCGCTGGCGGTGATGATCGCCGACGGTGCGCGCGAGCTGACTGGATCGGACGCCTGCGTGCTGAGCGATTTGCGTTTCCCTGCCGCCTTGGTGATTCCGCCGGACGCGGCGCGCAAAGTCCAGTTGCAGCTGGTGCGCGACGGCGACGGCTTCGAAGCCACGGTCTTGACGCTGGAGTCCGCCGACGTCCACGCGACGGCCAGGGTGGACGCCGGCGAGGCGCCGGGCGCCGCGCCAGCGGAGCCGGTGCGCGGAGAAGCGATCTCCACCGAGCTGATGGATAGCTGGCTGCGCGCGCGCAGCGTGGTGATGGGGCCGACCTTCCGGCGCTTGTCGGACATCGTCGTCGGGGACGGCGACGCGTCTTGCGATATGCGGGCCGACGCCGACGACGCGGGTTGGTTGTTGCATCCCGGGATTCTGGATTCGGTGTTGCAGCTGGTGGCGGCCGCCGCGCGGCCCGAGGGCAGCAAGGCTTTTGTGCCGACGCGCATCGCGCGGCTGGCGCTGCACGGGCGGACCGGCGCCGGGATGCGCTGTCACGCGTCGGCCGAGCGGGGGCAGGCCAGTCTGTTAGACGCCGGCAAGGTGCTGCTCGAAATGACCGGTCTGGAGTCGCGCGAGGTGACCCGCAATGAATTGCTGCGCGTCGAACCGCTGCGCGAGGGCTATGCGGTGGAATGGCGCGACGCGGCGGGCGGGGACGCCGCCGCGCTGCCGCCGTCCATCGCCATCCTGAGCGGAGCGGGGGATACGGCGGCAGGGCTGGCGGCGATGCTGCGCGACGAAGGCAAGGAGGCCGTCGTGGTGGCGGCGGTGAACGATATTCCCTTCGACAAGGCGGGCCTGATCGTCGATTGCCGCGGACTGGAGGCGCGCGGCGACGCGCCGGCACCGGCGGTTTACGCCGGGGCGCTGGAACTGTTCGCCACGGCCGCGCGGCGCGAGCGGCCTTGCCGCATCGCCTTGACGCTGGCGCCGGACGCGCCGGCCTCGGCGCCGCTGCAGGCGCTGTCGCGCGCGGTGGCGATGGAAACGCCACATCTGCAGACGCTGGCGCTGCACGCGGGCGACGCGCGGGCGATCCGCCGCGGCCTGGATTACTTCGAGCGCGAGACCGAAGTCGCGGTCAAGGGCGAGGCGGTCACCGCGCCGCGCTTCGAGGAACGCGCGCTGCCGCTTCGGGCCGATCTCGCGCTCTCGGCCGACGCCACTTGACTGATCACGGGGGGGCTGGGCGAACTCGGCCTGCGCGTCGCGGGCTGGCTGGCTGGCCGCGCTGCGCCGCGACGGCGTGGAGGTGAAGGTGTGGCAGGCGGATGTGGCGGTGGAGGCGGACGTCGACGCGTTGCTGGCCGAGATCGACGCGACCATGCCGCCGCTGCGCGGCATCTGCCATCTGGCGGGCGTGGTGGAGGACTGCCTGGTCGGCGACGTCACGCTGGCGTCGCTGGCCGCCACTCTGGCCGGCAAGGCCCGCGGCGCCTGGCTGCTGCATGAGCGCACCCTGGCTTACCCGCTGGAACACTTTGTGCTGTTCTCCTCCGCCGCCGCCGCCTTCGGCGCGCCGGGGCAATCCACCTATGCGATGGCGAACGCCTACCTCGACGCGCTGGCGGCGCGCCGCCGCGAGCAGGGGCTGCCCGCGCTGTCCATCGCCTGGGGACCGTGGCAGGACGTCGGCATGCTGGCCCGCTCCAGCGCCAACGCCAAGCGGCGTCTCGCGCAGCTGGGCATCGGCCAGATCGAGGCCGAATGCGGCCGCGCCACTTTCGAGATCGCGCTGGGGGCGGATCTACCAGCCCATCTCGTGCTGCTGCCCATCGATTGGGGGCGCTTGATCGAACAATGGCCGCCGCATGTGCCGGCCAGCCGCTTCGCCGGCATCGCCACCGCGCAGCCGGGCGCGGGCTCCACTTCCTCGGTCAGCGAACTGCTGGCGTTGCCCGCGGACGAACGGCGACACCGCTTGTTCCAACTGCTGGCGGAGGACGCGGCCTTGGTGACGGGCACGCCGCTGGCCTCGCTGGACCCCGAGCGCTCCTTGTTCGACTACGACCTGGATTCCTTGCTGATCACCGATCTGCGCGTACTGCTGGAAAAGCGTTTCGGCCGCGCCATCCCGACCACGGTGATTTTCTCGAATCCGACCATAGCCGCGCTGGCGGACCATCTGACGCAGACGGTATTCGGCATGGCCGAGGCGGAGGCGACAGCCGCCGCGCCCGCCGCCGAGATCGACGCGCCGACGGACGCCGCTCCGCTGTCGCAGGAGGAGATCGTGGAAATGCTGTCCGCGAAACTGAATGAACTGAATAGAAAGGGCGCGCGATGAGCCAAATCGACACGACAATGCTGATGCGGAACGCGTTGCGGGAGATAGAGCACTTGCAGCGTGAGCTGGACGGCGCAGAGCTGCGGCGGCATGCGCCCATCGCCGTGGTCGGCATGGCTTGCCGCTTCGCCGGCGTTGATTCGCCGGAGGCGCTGTGGCGGCGGCTGCTCGACGGCGAGGACGGCGTGAGCGAGGTGCCGGCCCAGCGTTGGGACGTCGAGCGCTACTTCGACGCCGACCCGGACGCGAAGGGCCGCATCTATTGCCGAACCGGCAGCTTTCTGGACGATATCGCTTCCTTCGACGCCGGCTTTTTCGGGATTTCGGCGCGCGAGGCGGCGATGTTGGATCCGCAGCAGCGCATGCTGCTTGAAGTGACTTGGGAAGCGGTGGAGCGCGCCGGCATGACGGCGGCGGAACTGAAAGGCTCGGCCACCGGGGTGTTCGCCGGCGTCATGCATCAGGACTACGCGCACCGCTTCCGTCGGGCCGATGATGTCGATCTCTACACCGCCTCGGGCAACGCGCCCAGCGTGCTGGCGGGCCGCGTGTCGCACGCGCTGGGCCTGCACGGGCCGACGCTGACGATAGACACCGCGTGCTCCTCGTCGCTGGTCGCCGTGCACCTGGCGTGCAATGCGCTGCGCGCCGGCGAGTGCGACATCGCCATCGTCGGCGGCGTCAATGTGGTGCTGTCGCCGCTGTCCACCGCCGCCGAGTGCCGGGCGCATATGTTGTCGCCCAGCGGCCGTTGCCGTTCCTTCGAAGACGGCGCGGACGGTTTCGTGCGCGGCGAGGGCTGCGGCGTGGTGGTGGTGCAGCGGCAGGCCGACGCCGAAGCCGCCGGGCGCACGATAGACGCGCTGATCGCCGGCTCGGCCGTCAATCACGATGGCCGCAGCGCGGGCCTGACGGTGCCGAACGAGCACGCACAGCGCGAGCTGGTGCGGGCCGCTCTGCGCGCCGCGCGCATCGACGCGTCCCAGGTGAACTATGTGGAGGCGCACGGCACCGGCACCGCGCTGGGCGACCCGATAGAAGCGGCGGCGCTGGCCTCCGTGTTTGCCGGCCGCGATCGCTCGGACCGCGTGCTGTTGGGCTCGATCAAGAGCAATTTTGGCCACCTTGAAGGCGCGGCGGGGATAGCCGGGCTGATCAAGGCGGCGTTGACGGTGCGCCATGGCGTGGTGCCCGCCACGCTGCATGTGCGCACGCCCAACCGCGGCATTGAATGGGACACCCTGCCGTTGCGCCTCGCGCTCGGCGCGGAACGCATAGACGGCGGAGACGCGCCCTGCGTCGCCGGGGTCAGCTCCTTCGGCTTCAGCGGCACCAATGCGCACGCGGTGCTGGTCGCGCCGCCGCGCGAGGCCGCCGGCGAAACGGCCGCGAGCGCGGGCGAAGGCGCGCAGTTGCTGGTCGTTTCCGCGAAATCCGACGCCTCGCTGCGCGGCAACGCGGCGCGGCTGGCGGACCATCTGGCCGGACTCGACGCCTCGGCGTGGGCGGCAGCCTGCCACGCGTCGCGCGTTGCGCGTTCGCATTTTCCTCATCGGCTCGCGCTGACGGCCGCCAGCGCGGAGGAGATGGCGCGCGAGTTGAGCCGCGTTGCGCGCGGCGAGACGGCGGCCGTCCACAGCGGCGTGTGCGGCGGAATGCCGTTCGGCCGTGACGCGGCGCCGCCTGAGACCGAGGCGGGCAGCGACCCGGCCGAGCGGCTGGACACGTTGGCGCAGCGCTATGTGGCTGGCCTGCCGGTTGACTGGCCAGCGCCGGCCAGCGCCGGCCGCCGCGTCGCGCGGCTGCCGGCCTATGCCTTTGACCGTCAGTCTTACTGGGTTGACGAAGGGCCTGCGACCGCGGAGTCGCCGCTTTACCGCATCGCCTGGCAGCCGGTGGAGGCTCCGGCCGGCGCGCGCCGATCAGGCGAGCGCATCGTCGCCGGCGATCCGGCTTTGTGCGCGGAAGTGGCGCGCGCTGGAAGCCGCCGGCGAACGCTGCGTGATCGCGGCTGCTGAGATCGACGCGATCCGCTGAGCGGGCGCCGCCAGCCTAGTGCTTGCTTTCGACCGCGCGTCCGGTAGCGAAGACGCGGTGGAGGCCGTCGCGCGTCGCGGCGCCTTGCTGAGCGCGCTGGCGCGCGAGCGCGCCGCGACGCCGTCGGCGTCCATTGCCGTGGTTACGCGCGGCGGGGCGGCGACCGGGCCGGCGGAGGACGTCGATCCCGTCCTCGCCGCTTTGAACGCGGCGGTGCGCGTCGCGCGGCGCGAACAGGGTCGAGCCTGGCGAGGCACGATCGATATCGACGGCTCGCCGGCCTCCTTCGACACACTGGCGGCGCTGCTCGCCGATGAAGCCATCGAGGAACAACTGGCGGTGCGCGACGCCGCCTATGTGGTGACCGGCGGCACCGGCGCCTTGGGCCTCGCGACCGCGCGCTGGCTGGCCCGCCGCGGCGCGCGCCATCTGCTGTTGATCAGCCGCGGCGGCGAAACCGGCGACGCCGCAAAGGCCGTTTGCGCCCGTCTGCGCGGCGACGGGGTCGAGGTCCGCGTGGCGGCGGCCGACGTCGCCGACGAGGTCGCCTTGCGCGGCGCGCTCGCCATGGCCGGCAGGCCGATACGCGGCGTCGCGCACTGTGCGGGCATTGTGCGGGACGCGACGCTGGACGCGCTGGACGCCGCGGCCTTCGCCGCGACCCTGAGCGCCAAGGCCGGCGGCGCGGTCTTGCTGGACCGCCTGACCGAGGGCGAACCGCTCGACTTCTTCCTGCTGTATTCATCCATCTCCGCGGCGGTGGGCCGTCACGGGCAGGCCGCCTACGCCGCCGCCAACGGCTATCTCGACGCGCTCGCGCAGCGGCGACGCTTGCGCGCGCGGCCGGCGTTGTCCATAGGCTGGGGATCTTGGGCGGCGGGCATGGGCGCGGCCGACGCGAAGACGGCGGAACGGATTCGCGCCGGAGGCCTGAACCCGCTGAGCGAAGGCGAGGCCTTCGCCGCGCTGGAGCAGGCGTTCTCGGGCGAGCCGCACCTGGTGGCCGCCTCGATTGATCTGGACCGGATCGCGGCGCAGCCCGATCTGCCGCGCCTGATTGAAGGCTTGATCGGCCCCGCGCCTGCCGCGAGCGCGCGGACCCTCTCTTTCGACCAACTGCGCGGCCGTCCCGCCGGCGAGCGCCGCGCGCTGGTCGCCGATTATCTTGAGGCGGAATTGCGCGCGGTGCTGTCCAGCCCGGCGGCCTTGCCGCGTCAGTCCTCGCTGCTGGACCTGGGCGTCGACTCGCTGACCGGCGCGGAATTGCGCAACGAATTGGAGCGCGCGCTGGGCGTGTCCGTCGCCATCACGCATTTGATCGACGGCTCCTCGCTGGACGAACTGATCGATCAAGTCATGGCGCAGCTGGAGCGAAAGCTGGTGACAGAACAACACTCGGCCGTCGGCGCCGACACGGAGGAAATCACGCTATGACCATGGCACGGCTCATGACTGATCTTGCCGACGCGGGCGTTACGCTGCGCCGTCGCGGCGATCAGCTTCAGATACAAGCGCCGCAGGGCGCGCTAGACGAGGCGCTGGTCGCGCGGCTGCGCGAGGCCAAGGCGGAACTGTTGCGCGTGCTCGACGACGAGGACGCGCGCGCCGCGCCGCTGGCGCCGGCGCAGCCGGGCGAGGCCGGCGACGCGGCGGTCTTGTCGCCGGGACAGGCTCGTTTGGTTGCGGCGACAAGGCTGGGCGATCCGGCGATGTACAACGAACAGGCGGCGATCGAACTCGCGGACGCGGTGGACGCGGAGGCTGTGGCCCGCGCCTTCGCGGCGCTCGCGCGCCGGCACGACATCCTGCGCACCGTTTTCAGCGATGGCGAGCCGGTGCGACAGACGGTTTTGCCCGAGCCGATCGTCACGCTGCAAGCGTGGACGGTGGACGGCGACGACGCCTTGCGCGCGCGCGCCGCCGACTTGGCCCGGCTGCCGTTTGCCGCCGGCGCGCCGATGTGGCGCGTCGATTTGTTCTCGACGCCTGAGCGCGCCGCCGTGCTGGTGCTGACCATCCATCACGCCATCTTCGACCGCTGGTCGATGAGCGTGCTGATTCGCGATTTCAGCGCCTATCTCGCGTCGCCGGACGCGGCAGAGGCTTCGGCGTCCGGCCTCAGCTATCGAGATTATTCCGCCTGGCAGCGCCGCTGGATGGCGTCGCCGGACTACGCGGCGCAACTGGACGACTGGGTGGACGACTTGGCGGAAGTGGACGAGGTGCCGGCGATACGCGGCGACCGCGCGCGTCCGCCGGCGCTGAGCGGGCGCGGCGGCACCGAGCGCTTCGAGATTCCGGCCGCGTGCATGGACGCGGCCGCCGCGTTCTCCCGCAGCCGCAACACCACACTGTTCACCACTTTGTTTAGCGCCTTCGCGCTGCTTCAACATCGCTATACCGGCGAAGCGCGCGCGTTGACGCTGACGCCGGCGGCCAACCGGCCTTTCCAGGCCGCTGAGGAGATCGCCGGCTACTTTGTCAACCTGGTGGCGCTGGCCACCGAGGTGGGC
Source organism: Chromobacterium haemolyticum (assembly GCF_002081825.1). Lineage (GTDB taxonomy): Bacteria > Pseudomonadota > Gammaproteobacteria > Burkholderiales > Chromobacteriaceae > Chromobacterium > Chromobacterium fluminis. The sequence goes on from NZ_MUKU01000015.1 coordinate 67,229, forward strand.
GAGGGCGACAGCTTCGGCGCGCTGGTGGACCGGGCCCGCGACGCCAGCGCACGGGCTTTCGCCCGCCAGGGCGTGCCGCTGGACGCCATCGTGGAGCGGCTGCGCGCGCGCGGCGGCCCCCGGCACGAACAGTTCGCGCAGACGGTGTTCGCTTTCCAGAACGTCCGCCTGCCGGCGGTGCGCACCGCGAGCGGTGCGGCCGTGCCCTTCGATCTGGACAGCCCGTTCGCGCGCTTCGATCTCTATCTGTCGATCGAGGGCGACGAGCGAGGCACTTTCGCGGTGTGGCAGTACAACACCGATCTGTACGAAGCGGCCACCATCCGCCAGTTGGGCGAGCACTACCTGGCGCTGCTGCGCGCGGCGCTCGCTTCGCCCGACGCGGACGCGCGCGGCTTGCCCATATTATCCGCCGAGGAAGAGGCGCGTCTGCGAGGATGGGGGCGGCATGAGCTGCCGTATCGCGTCGATGCCTCGATAGACCGGCTGTTTCGCGAGCGCGCGGCGGACCATCCCGGACGCGTCGCGCTGGAACAGGGCGGCGTGCGTTGGACTTACGCGGAGCTTGATCAGTGGTCGGACCGCGCGGCCGGCGCGCTGCGCGCGGCCGGCGTCGAAGCGGGAGCGGTGGTGGGCGTCGCGGGCGAGCGCTCGCCGCGGCTGCTAGCCACCTTCCTCGCCGTGCTGAAGGCGGGCGCCGCCTATCTGCCGCTGGACCCGACTTATCCGGCCGCGCGTTTGCGCGCGATGACGGTGGACGCCGCGCCGGCCTTGATGATCGTCGCCGACGGCTTGGACGCCGGATGGCTCGGCGATTATGCCGGGCCGGTGTTGAGCCTGGCCGATTGCGAAGCCGGCGCCGCGCGGCCGCTCCTGTCCGAAGCGCGGCGCGCGGAGGCGGAGGGCCTGGCCTATGTGATGTACACCTCGGGGTCCACCGGTCAGCCCAAGGGCGTGGCGGTGCCGCACCGCGCGGTGGTCCGGCTCGCCGTCGGCGGCGGCTACGCGCGGCTGGACGCGTCGACGGTGATGCTGCAGCAATCGCCGCTGGGCTTCGACGCCTCGACCTTCGAAATCTGGGGCTGCTGGCTGAACGGCGGGCGGCTGGTGCTGGCCGAGTCCGGCATGCCCTTCCTGGACGCGGCGTCGCGCGACGGCGTCACCACGATGTGGTTGACCGCCGACCTGTTCCGCATGGCGGTGGAAGAGGAGCCGGCCGCGCTTGGCGGCCTGCGCGAACTGCTGACCGGCGGCGACGCGCTGCCGGTGGCCAGCTGCCGGGCTTTTCTCGAGGCCTGCCCCGGCGTTGCGCTGATCAACGGCTACGGCCCGACGGAAAACACCACCTTTACTTGCAGCCATCGGGTGACGGCCGGCGACGCGCGGCGCGGCTCGATTCCGATTGGGCGGCCTATCGGCAACACCGAGGTGCGGGTGGTCGACGCGGGAGGCCGCCTGGTGCCCGTCGGCGTGCCCGGCGAGCTGTGGGCGGGCGGCGACGGACTCGCGCTAGGCTATCTGGGGCGCGCCGATTTGACGGCGGAGCGTTTCGTCGCCGCGCCGCCGCCGGACGGCGGACGCTGGTATCGCACTGGCGACCGCGTGCGCTGGCGGCGCGGCTGTACCGGCTGGACGAGGGCTGGCGCTTGCTGTGGCTGGGGCATCACGCCTCGGTAGACGGGGTGTCGTGGCGGATTCTGCTGGAAGACCTGTGGCGGGCCTACGCGGCGCTGAGCCGGGGCGAGGCGGCGACATGGCCGGCCAAGACGGTGTCGTACCAGGCATGGTCGCAGCGGCTGTGGGAATGGGCGGAGGCCTTGCCGGAATCGACGCTGCGCTACTGGCGAGAGATGGACGCGCCGGGCATGCCCCTGCCGGGTTTCAGCGCGGCCGAGGATACGGTGGCGGCCGAGTCGCGGGTCTCGCTGCAGTGGGACGCGGAGACGACGGAACGCTGGCTGCGGCAAGCGGGCGAGGCTTACCGGATGCGTCCGGAAGAATTGCTGGTGACCGCGCTGGCGCGCGCCTTGCGCCAATGGACGGGTGCGGAGGAATGCGTGCTGGACCTGGAAGGGCACGGCCGGGACGGGCTGGCGGGCGTGGACGTGTCGCGCACCGTGGGCTGGTTCACCAGCCTGTATCCGCTGCGGCTGCCGCTGAGCGGCGACTTGCCGCGGGATCTGAAATCGGTGAAGGAGCGGATGCGGAGCGTGCCGGACGGCGGCATGGCTTACCACGCGCTGCGTTACGGCGGCCGCGGGTCGGAGCTGGGCGGCCACGCGCGCACGGTGTGTTTCAACTACCTGGGCCAATGGCGGCTGGAGGAGGGCGGCGAGCCGCGCTCCACGTGGTTGGGCGAGCCGCCGGGCGGGACGCGCGGGGCGGGGATGAGGCGGCGCTACGGGCTGGACGTGGTGGCGCAGGTGCACGAAGGGCGCTTGCGGGTGGACTGGCTGTATAGCGCGGCGCGACAGCGGGAAGGGGTGATCACGGCGCTGGCCGAGGGCTTCCGCGCGGAACTGGACGCGGTGCTGGCGCATTGCCAGTCGCCGGAGTCTGGAGGGCTTACGCCGTCGGACTTGCCGCTCGCTCATCTGGACCAGAACGATATCGACGAAGTGTTACAGCTACTGAACGAACAGTTATGAACCAAACATTATCGAATACCGCACAGCAAGCCCGCTCGAAAGTCGAGACCATGCTGCCGTTGACGCCGACGCAACAGGGCCTGCTGTTTCATACGCTGAAGGCGCCGGAGTCCGGCGTCTATTACGAGCAGGTGGCTTGCTCCTTCCACGCCGCGCTCAACGCCGCCGATTACCGGCGCGCGCTGGAAGCGGTGGTCGCGCGGCACGGCGTGCTGCGCACCGGCTTTCTGTGGGACGGCCCGTCCAAGCCGGTGCAGGTGGTCTTCCGCGACGTCGAACTGCCGTGGGTGGAGGAGGACTGGCGAGCGTTTGACCAAGAGGAACAGCAGCGCCGTCTCGCCGCCTATCGGGACGCGGACCGGCGTCCCGGTTTTCACCTGAGCCGCGCGCCGCTGATGCGTTGCGCCTTATTCCGCACCGGAGAGGAGCGCTACGAGTTCGTGTGGAGCTATCACCATCTGCTGCTGGATGGTTGGTCGGTGCAGATTGTGCTGGGGGAGGCGCTCGCCTTTTACGACGCTTACCGGCGCGGCGCCGTTCCGGCTATGCCGCCGCCCCAGCCGTACAGCGCCTTCCTGCGCTGGTTGGACGAACAGGACGGCGCCGCGGCCGAGGCTTTCTGGCGCGCGCGGCTGGGCGATGTGCGCTCGGCCACGCCCCTGCCGTTCGCCGACGACGCGCGTCCGGACCGCGCGCCCGGCCACGGTCTGATAGAACGCGAGCTCGACGCGCGAACGAGCGAGGGATTGCAGCGTTTGGCGCGAGAGTGCGAGCTCACGCAGAGCACGGTGATCCAGGCCGCCTGGGCTTTGTTGTTGGCGCGCGCGAGCGGCCGCGACGACGTGGTGTTCGGCACCACCGTGTCCGGCCGGCCGGCGGCGCTGCGCGGCGTCGAGCAGATGGTGGGGCTCTTTGTCAACGCGCTGCCGACGCGCGCGTCCGTCGACCTTGAACTGACGCTGGGCGACTGGCTGCGGCGGCTGCATCGCCGGCACGTCGACGCCGAAGCCTATGCGTATACCCCGCTGCACGCGATTCCGGGCTGGAGCGGAGTCGCTCCCGGCGCGCCCTTGTTCGAGAGCCTGGTGGTGTTTGAGAACTACCCGGCGCGGGCGGATGCGAAACGCTATCGAGAGCAACTGGGCGTGAGCGATGTCGAGGTGGTGGAACAGACCAATTACCCGCTGACCGTGGTGGCGATTCCCGGCGAGCGCTTGCGGCTGCGTCTGCATTTCGACCGCCAGCGGATCTCGGCGGCGTCGGCGGAGCGAGTCGTCGAGATGCTGGCGGAGGTGCTGGGCCAGTTCGAACGCGGCGGCCCGGCGCTGAGCGTCGCGCGGACGATGCGGAGCGCCAGTGCCTGCATCGCCGTTTTGAGGCGCAAGCGCGCTCGCGGCCGGACGCCGTCGCGCTGAAGTGCGACGGGGAGACGCTGACTTACGCGGAACTGGATCGTCGCGCCAACCGGCTGGCGTGGCGGCTCGACGCGGCCGAGGTGCGCGGCAACGCGCCTGTCGCGCTGGCGTTTGGCCGCGGCATGGACAGCGTCGTCGCGATTCTGGCTGTGCTGAAGGCGGGCGCCTTTTACGTGCCGCTGGATCTCGACCATCCGTCGGAACGCCTCGCATGGATGCTGGACGATATCGGCGCCGGCGCGCTGATCTGCGGTGAGGAGGCGCGAGATCGCTTCGGGGATTTCGGCGGGGTTCTGATCGGGATGGGGGATGCGGCGGCGCCCGGCGAGCGCGAAGACGCGCCGCCGCCGCGGGACACTTCGCCCGCGGACCTGTGCTATGTGATCTACACCTCGGGTTCGACCGGGCAGCCTAAAGGCGTGTGCGTGGAGCACCGCAACGCGGACCATTTGTTCGCGGCCACGCGCCGGAGCTACGGCATCGGACCGTCGGACGTATGGACCTTGTTCCATTCCTATGCCTTCGATTTCTCGGTATGGGAAATCTGGGGCGCCTTGCTGCATGGCGGACGGCTGGAAATCGTGCCTTACCGCTGCTCGCGCACGCCGGACGAATTTCTCGCGCTGCTGGAACGCGAGGGCGTCACGATGCTGAGCCAGACCCCCAGCGCCTTCAAGCAACTGCTGCGCGCGCTGGACGACGCGCGGCGGCCTTTGCCGGCCGGCTTGCGCTATGTGTTCTTTGGCGGCGAGGCGACGATTCCCAGCCAGTTCGCCGCCTGCCTGAACGATGCGGGCGGCGTTGCGCTGGTCAATCTCTACGGCATCACCGAGACTACGGTGCATGTCACCGAGCGCGTATTGGGTCCGGGCGACGCGCAGTTGTCGCGCAGCCCTGTGGGCCGGCCCTTGCCGGGCTACCGCGTCTACCTGCTCGACGCCGCCGGGCATCCGGTGCCGCCGGGCGTGCCGGGCGAAATTCACGTGGGCGGGGAGGGCGTGGCGCGCGGTTACCACAATCGCCCCGAGCTCAACCGCGAACGTTTCATCGCGGACCCGTTCCTGCCCGGCGAGCGGCTTTATCGCAGCGGAGACCTAGGGCGCTTCGACGCGCGCGGCGAGCTGGACTATCTGGGCCGCATCGACGACCAGGTCAAGATCCGCGGTTTCCGCATTGAGCTGGGCGAAGTGGAGGCGACGCTGGCCCGGCATCCGGACGTCGCCGCGGCAGCGGTCATGGTCGACGACGCGACCATAGACGGCCACGCCCAATTGGCGGGTTTTGTGGTGGCGCGCGGTTCGGCGCGCGTGTCCGGTTCCGCGCTGCGGGACTGGCTTGCCCAGCGCCTGCCGCCGCACGCGGTGCCGGCGCGTGTGGTCGAGATGGACGCGATTCCGCTGACGAGCAACGGCAAGCTGGATCGCCGCAGGCTGGCCGGCGCGCTGGCGGCGGACGCCGACGCGGCGCGTCCGCGCATAGCGCCGCGCAATGCGGTGGAGCAGGCGCTGGTCGGTGTGTTCGAGTCCGTGCTCAAACGCTCGCCTATCGGCGTTAGCGACAACTTCTTCGAGTTGGGCGGCGACTCCATCCTGAGCATTCAGATCCTGTCCGCCGCGCACAAGGTCAACATCGATTTTTCGCTGGACGATTTGATGCGCTCGCTGACCATAGAGCGGCTCGCGCCGCGCGTCCGGCAGGCGGACTCGGCGCCGCCGGCCGCGAGCGCGCCGTCGCTAGATGCCGTCCACGAGGACGCCTATCCGCTCAGCGCAATGCAGATGGCGATGCTCGCCAACGAGATGCGGCACGGCCAGGACTCGGCTTACCACAACGTCAACGGCCAGCGTCTGGCTCTGCCATTCGACGCTGCCGCGCTAGAGGCGGCGCTGCGCGGGGCCTTTGAACGTCATCCGGCGCTGCGCACCGCTTTCGACCTCGCGGCCGACGAGGAGCCGCTGCAGTACGTGCATCGTCAGGTGCCTTTGCCGCTGACGGTCAGCGATTGGCGAGGCCTGGACCCGGAGCGGCAGGACGCGCGGATTCGAGATTGGCGCGAAGCCGAGCGGCGCCGGCGCTTCGACGTCGAGCGTCCGCCGCTGATCCGCTTCGCCGTGCACCGCTTGAGCGAAGAGGCGATGCACATCGGCGTGACCAAGCACCACGCGATTCTGGACGGCTGGAGTTTCAACCTGTTGCTCTCCGAGCTGATCTCCGACTATTCGGCGCAGCTGGCCGGCCGGCCGCTGACGCTGGCTGCGCCCGCGAGCCGGTTCCGCGACTTCGTCGAGCGGGAGCGCGAGGCGGCGCGTTCGGACTCGCTGCGCGATTGGTGGCGCGCGCGGCTGCAATCCTTGCCGGTCACGCGGCTGGCGCGGGAGTCGGGCGGCGACGCGGCGCCGGCCGAGGTGCCGATTTCGGCGGCCCAGTCGGCCGGCCTGGAAGCGCTCGCCGCGAGCGCGGGCGCATCAGTGAAAAACGTGCTGCTGACAGCCCATCTGCTCGCCTTGTCGCGCATCGCAGGCGCATCCTCGGTGACCAGCGGCGTGGTGTTCAACGGCCGCAGCGAGGGTGTTGACGGCGATCGGGTGCTGGGCCTGTTCCTGAACAGTCTGCCGCTGGGTTTCGACTTTCCGGCCGGCGCCTTCGACGCCGTCGCGTTGGTGCGCGCGGTGCAGTCGGCCGAGCTGGAAGTCTTCAGTCGCCGGCGCTATCCCTTGATCGAATTGCATCGACAGGCCGGCACGGTGTTCGACGCGCTGTTCAACTTCACGCATTTCCGCGCGCTGGAGGAAGCGGTGCGCGACATCGAGGTTTCCGACGGCTATGCGAGCGATATGACTAATGTGCCGCTGGTGGTGCAGAGCAGCTTCGACGGCCGGCAGCGCGCACTGCGGATCACGCTGGTGCCGTCGCGCGGGTATTTCTCTACGGCGACCGTCAACCGCTTCGCGGCTCTCTATGCGGACGCCTTGCGAACGCTGCTAGGCGAGCCCGCGGCAGAGGGCGCAGGCGCCGTCGGCGCGATAAGGGCGGACGGCGGAGAGCGCCGGAGCGGGGCCTCTACCGCCGCGACGCCGGCCGCCGCCGGGAGGGCCGCGGCGGCGCGGCCTAGCGGCGCGGCCCTGCGACGCGAGTTGAGCGCCTTGTGGACGGCCGTGCTCAAGCGCGAACCGCCGTCCGACGACAGCGATTTCATCGCGTTGGGCGGAGATTCGCTGCTGATGCTGCGGATCTGCTCCCGCGCCGGCCGGGCGTTTGGACTGGACGCCGCAGTGGTGGCTCGCTTGCTGACGGCGCAGACGGTGGCCGAGCAAGCCCCCGTCATCGAGACCGACGGCGCGGGCGAAGACGGCGCCCGAGTCGGCTCGCTCGTTGCCTTGTCCGCGCCGGGCGATGCGCCGCCGCTGTTCTTCGCGCCCGGCGCGGGCGGGCATGTGCCGTATCTGCGCGCGCTTGCGGCCGAGTTGCCGAACGCCTTCTCGGTGTGGGGCATGGAGCTGTCCGGCGACGCCGACAGCGTGGAAGCGACGGCGACGGCGCTGATCGCGGACATCCGGCGGGTGCAGCCTTACGGCCCGTATCGTCTCGGCGGTCATTCCTTCGGCGGTTGGGTCGCTTTTGAGATTGCCCGGCAATTGGCCGGACAGGGCGAGGCGGTGGACTGGATTGCGGTAGTGGACAGCTTGCCGCCGGGGCCGGCGGCGCAGTCGCGGAAACGGGATTGGCAAGGCGGCCGTTGGATAGCGGAGATCGGCAACAGCTTCGCGCGCTTGGCCGACACCGAACTGGCGTTCGACGAAGGCGAATTCGACGCGCTGGACGATGCGCGGAGAGTCGAACGTTTGCGCGAGCGCTTGATCGAGGCGGGCGCGGTGCCGGAGGAGCTCGGCCTGCCCGAATTCGCGGCGCGCGTGCGCGCCTTCATTGCGCATTCGCTGACCGATTACGCGCCGGCGACGGCTTACGTGGGGGCCTTGCACGTGATCGTGGCCGCCGACGGGGACGGTGAAGCGCTCATAAACGGCTGGCGGCAGGCGGCGTCGGGCGCGGCAACGGCGATTCGCCTGCCCGGCGACCACATCGGCATCATGCGCCGCCCGTTCGTCAACGGGCTAGCCGCCGCTTTGCGCGCCGCGGAAGCCGCCGCGCGCCGATCCGTTTCAGTGAAAGAAACCGAGGAAGAACAATGAATACACGAGTGAAGGCGTTCGCCGCCGTCGAAGCGGCGCTGGCGGAACCGGAGGCGGCGCTCGCCAACGGCGATTTCGAAACCGTTGAACGGCTGATGAGCGGCATCCGCGAGAGCAACCGGATGAAAGGCGTCTGGCTGCCGCAAGTACCGCGCGCGGACGGCGGCCTGGGTTTGAGCCTGCTCGACCTGGTGGAGGTGGGCGAACTGCTGGGCGCCTCGCCGCTGGGCCATTACGCGGTCAACTATCAGGCGCCCGACGCCGGCAATATCGACGTGTTGCTGGAGTACGCGACTCCGGCGCAGCGCCGGCGCTGGCTGGAGCCGCTGTTGCGCGGCGAAGTGCGCAGCTGCTTCGCTGCGACGGAGCCCAAGTCCGCCGGATCCAACCCTTCCTCGCTGAAAACGACGGCGGTGTACAAGGACGGCGGCTGGCACTTGAGCGGCCGAAAATGGTTCGCGTCCGGCGCCGACGGCGCGGGCTTCGCCATCGTGCTGGCCGTCACCGACGAGGCCGCGCCGCTGCACGCGCGCACCAGCACCTTCATCGTGCCCACCGACGCGCCCGGCTTCCGCCACGTCCGCAATCTGCGGGTGATGGGGGACGAGGGCTGCGGCTGGGCCAGCCACGGCGAACTGGTGCTGGACGATTGCCGGGTGGGCGAGGACGCGATGCTGGGCAAGCCCGGCGAGGGCTTCGTTGTGCTGCAGGCCCGGCTCGCCACCGGACGGCTGCATCATTGCGCGCGCTGGATAGGCGTGTGCGAGCGCGCGTTCGCCATCATGTGCCGGCGCGCGTGCCGCCGGGAGCTGGCGGCGGGCGAGTTGTTGTCCTCGCGCCAGACCGTGCAGAACTGGATCGCCGAGAGCCGCGCGTCGATAGATGCCGCGCGGCTGCTGGTGACCCAGGCGGCCACGCGGCTGCAAAACCGTCATGAGCGCGCGCAGATCGACATCTCGATCGCGAAGTTTTTCGTGGCGGGCGCAACGCAGACCGTGCTCGATCACGCGCTGCAGGTGCAAGGCGCGTTGGGTGTCAGCGGCGACACGATTCTCAACGTGTTGTGGCGGCATGAGCGAGCGGGGCGGATCTACGACGGCCCGGACGAAGTCCACAAATCCCTGGTGGCGCGCCATGCGCTGGCCGGCTTCCGCCGGGAGCTGACATGAACGAGCGGATCGCGGAGCGGGCGATGGCGGCGCTGGGCCGCTCCGGCGTGGGCGCGCGCGCGACGCGCGTCGGCGGCGGCCGGGCCAGCGAAGTGTTTTTGGTGCAGGGGGGCGACAGCGAGCTCATCGCCTACTGGCTGCCGGAGGGCGGCGCGCGGGAAGCGCGGCGTCGCTTTGCGCTCCTTGAGCGGATGGCTGGCCAGTTCCGGCTCGCGCCCAAGCCGCTGGCGGTCGATGAGTACGGCGACGCCGCCTTGCTGCTGGTCGAAAAGCTGGAGGGCGTCGCGCCGGCCGCTTGCGGACCGCTCGCGCCCGACACCGTGCGCCGGCTCGCGGAAAACTTCATCGCGACGCTGGCGGGCCTGCATGGGCTGGAGGTGGCGCCGGCCGACCGGGCCCCCGACTATCTGCGTCGCATTCTGAGCGAGTGGCGGCGGCGCTGGAACGCGGAGGAGGCGGGCGAGGCGATAGACGCCGACTTCAGAGCGGTGGCCGACTGGCTGACCGAGCGGATGCCCGAGACCGAACCCGCGGCCTGGCTGCACAACGACTACAAGCTGGACAACATCCTCGTCGATCCGGGCGACCCCGCGCGGGTGGTGGGCGTCGTCGACTGGGAACTGGCCGCCGTCGGCCATCCGCTGGCCGACCTTGGCGCCGCGCTCGCTTACTGGATAGAGAGCCGGGACTCGTCGCTGCTGCGGCTGGACGCGCCCGGGCCGAGTTGCGCGCCGGGTGCGCCGACGCGCGAGGCGCTGGTCGATTTGTACGCGGCGGCCGCCGGACGCGAGGTGACGGCTCCCGCCTATTGGTATGCCTACGGCCTGCTGCGTTTGGCGGTGATCACGCAGCAACTGGCGCTGCGGCGGCGGGACGAAGGGCAGCGCGTGCCGCGCGCCAAGCTGATCGTGCGCTGGCTGCTGGACCGCGCAGCGGAAGCTTGCGGCGGCGGCCGCCTATGAAGGCCGCCCGCGGGCCATCCCATTCATTTCCAATCAAGGACACTCGACCCATGAATTCAGAAACCTCCTCAATGTTGTTCGACGTCGTCGTGATAGGCGGCAGTCACGCCGGACAATCCGCCGCGCTGCAGATCGCGCGCGCGCGCCGCCGCGTGCTGGTAATCGATGCCGGCGCGCGTCGCAACCGCTTCGCCGCCCAATCTCACGGCGTGATCGGTCTGGATGGCCGTTCGCCGGACGCGATCGCCGCGGAGGGCAAGGCGCAACTGCTTGCTTACCCTAACGCGCAATGGCGGGCGGACAGCGTGGTCCGGGCGGAGCGGAGCGACGCCGGCTATACGCTCCGCTGCGCATCCGGGCAAGACTACCGAGCGCGCCAGCTGGTGCTGGCCTTCGGCGTGGTGGACGAGCTGCCGGAACTGGAGGGCCTGGAGGAACGCTGGGGGGAAAGCGTGTTCCACTGCCCTTATTGCCACGGCTACGAACTGGATCGGGGCCGCATCGGCGTGCTCGGCGGCGGGCCCTTGTCCTATTTGTCGGCGATGTTGATGCCGGAGTGGGGCCAGACCGTTTTTCTGACCGACGGCGGCTATGAGCCGGACGAGGAGCAGCGCGAGGCGCTGGCGCGGCGGGGCGTTGAGATCGTGCGCGACCGGATCGCGCGCATTGTCGACCGCGCCACCGTCGAACTTGCCGATGGACGCCGGATCGCGTTCGACGGGCTGTTCACGATGAACCGCTTCCGCCTGTCCAGCCCCGTCGCGGAACAACTGGGCTGCGCGATAGAGGAGGGGCCGCTGGGGCCTTATGTGCGGACTGACGACGCGATGGAAACATCGGCGCCGGGCGTGTTCGCTTGCGGCGACATCACGCATCGGGGAGGCACCGTGGCGCTGGCCATCGGCAACGGCGCGCTGGCGGGCATCGCCGCGCATCGCAAACTGGTGTTCGGGTGAGGCGCGCGCGGGGCGTGACGGCGCGTTTCTCTTTCTTGCTACCGGGAATCGATCAATGAGTTGGCAAAACCTATGTTTTTCGTGGCTGTTGCGCAGAACGGCCAAATCTCTGACCCGCAAACCCGGCCTGACCGCCCAGGAAATGCGCGAGCGCAGCGCGAAATGGGCGCGCGGCGAAGCAAAGCCGCCGCGTGGATGGCGGGTGCGCAAGCTGGACGCGCAGGCGCTGCGAGGCGAGTGGATAGAACCGGAGGCCGCCGAGCGGCGCGAGGCGACCGGGCGGGTCATTCTGTATCTGCACGGCGGCGGCTATTGCTTCTGCTCCCCGGTCACGCACCGGGGCGTGGCCGCCGAGCTGGCGCGGGAAGCCGACGCGCGGGCGTTTTCGCTGGATTACCGGCTGGCGCCGGAACATCCGTTCCCCGCCGCCGTCGACGACGCGCTGGCGGCGTATCGGGCGCTGCTGGACGAGGGCGTGGCGGCGGACCGGATCGTGATCGCCGGCGATTCGTCGGGGGGGGGGGGGGCTGGCGCTCGCGCTGCTGCTGTCGCTGCGCGACGCGGGCGAGCCCTTGCCGGCCGGCGTGGTCTTGTTCTCGCCGTGGACGGATCTGGCGGCGACCGGGGCCTCGCTGGTAGCGAACGATGCGTCCGACGTGATGCTGAGCGCGGTGGCGGTGAGGAATTTCTCGCGCTACTACCTTGGCGACGCCGCCGCCGATCATCCCATCGCCTCGCCGCTCTACGGCGAGTACGCGGGCCTGCCCGATCTGTTCATCCAGGCCAGCGACACCGAAGTGCTGTTGGACGACGCCGCGCGCGTGGCCCGCAAGGCGAGCGCGGCCGGCGTCGCGGTGGAGTTCAAGGTGTGGCGGCGGCTGCCGCACGCATGGGCCACCTTGGCGCCCATGCTGCCGGAGGCGAGGGCGGCGATCAAAGAGGCCGGCGGTTTCGTTCGCAAGGTGGCGCCATGAACCGCGAATGGAAGCCGGCGCCGGGCGGCGCGTGGGTGGACGCCGCGCCGGCGGGCCGGCATGCGGCGCTGCGCCTGTTTTGCTTCCCTTACGCGGGCGGCGGCGCGGCGGTGTTCCGGGGGTGGGAGGAGCGGCTTCCGGCAGAGGTGGATGTCCGGCCCATGCATCCGCCGGGGCGGGGGCGGCGGTTTCACGATGCGCTGCGCTACCGGCTGGATCAACTGGCCGACGAGGCGATGGACGCGATCACGCCGCTATTGGACCGGCCTTACGCCTTGTTCGGGCACAGCATGGGGGCGAGCCTGGCGTTCGAAGTGGCTCAACGGGCGCGGGCGCGCGGCCTGCCGTCGCCGTCATGCCTGATCGTTTCCGGGCGCGCCGCGCCGCACTTTCCCGCGAGGGATCGGCCGATCCACGCTTTGCCTGACGAGCAATTTCTGGACGAGGTGATGAGGATGAACGGCACGCCGGCGGAAGTGCTGGAGCACCCGGAGCTGGTTCAGATCATTTTGCCGGTCCTGCATGCCGATTTCGAGGCGATAGAGACCTACCATCCCGAGCCGCGCCCTCCGCTGAGCTGCCGGATACTTGCTCTTGGCGGCAGCGAAGAGGTTCGGGGCGCGGAGGCGGCGGCTTCATGGCGCGGCTACACCACCGGCGGTTTTCGCAGCGAGATCCTGCCCGGCGATCACTTCTTCCTTAACGGGAGGCCGGAAAGCCTGTTCGCGATACTGAAGCAGGAGCTTGGCCGCGCTGTGTGAGGGCCCGGCCCGCGGCGGCTTACAGGTTCTGGCCGACGCGCCACAGCACGCCGGAGGGATCGTGCAGGCAGAAGTCGCGCATGCCCCAGGGCTGGTCCACGAGCGGGCCTATCTTGGCCGGATAGCGCTCGGCGACGCCCTGGGCCAGCCATTGGCGGTGCCAGGCGTCGACATCGTCGACCAGTAAGTGCAAGACCAGGTTTTCCGCCAATTGCGGATGATAGAAGTCCTGCAGCAGGAAGCTGCACTGGCCATGGACGAAATAGCTGACGCCGTGGCTGTCCGACTTTTGCTCGAAGCCCAGATCGGCGTAAAAGCGCTGCGACAGCGCGTAGTCGCGGGCGGGCACGAAGGCTTTGATTTCAATGCTGCGCAATTGAGACACGGGGAAACTCCTTGCGGTGGTGGGGCGGAAAAAAACCGCTGCGGCAGGGCGCGCAGCGGTTGTCTCGTTTGGGGGCGGGAGCCGGCTTATTGCGCCGGCGCTTCGCCTTCCAGCATGGAAACGCCTTCCAGCCCGGAGCGGAACACCGCCTGTTGCAGGGTGTCGATCGCCTTTTTGCGGAAGAACTGCTTGCGCGTCACCAACAGCACGCGGCGCTGCGGCGCCGGCGTCTTGAACGGCACCACCGACAGCAGCGATTCATCGGTCGGGCCAATCGAAGTGGACGGCATCACCGTGACGCCCATGCCGCTGGCCACCATGTGACGGATGGTGTTGAGCGAGCTGCCCTGCAGATTGGCAGCCAGCGTGCCGCCGTGGCTCTGCCGGCTGGCGAGGTCGCTGCAGGCTTGCAGCACCTGGTCGCGGAAGCAATTGCCCTGGGTCAGCAGCAAGACGCTCTCGTCTGCCAGCTGATTGGCGGCGATGGCGCCCAGCTTTTCCCAGGGATGGCCCTTGGGCGTGGCGACGACGAAGGGTTCGTCGTACAGCGGACTCGCCACGGTGCCGGCTTCATCGAAGGGGTCGGCGACGATGATGGCGTCCACTTCGCCCCGCTTGAGCATTTCCGAGAGCCGGGAGGTGTAGTTCTCCTCCAGGATCAAGGGCATGTCAGGCGCCAGGATGCGCAAGGCCGGAATCAGGCGCGGAAGCAGATAGGGGCTGATGGTGAAAATCACCCCCAGCTTCAGCGGGCCCACCAGCTCGTTTTGATGCTCGCCGGCCAGGCGTTTGACGGTTTCGGCTTCTTCCAGCACGCGTTGCGATTGCTCGATGATGCGCTCGCCGATCTCGGTGACGCTGACTTCCTGGCCGCCGCGCTCAAACAGCGTGACGCCCAGCTCGTCCTCCAGCTTCTTGATGGCGATGGACAGCGTCGGCTGGCTGACAAAGCAGCTTTGCGCCGCGCGACCGAAGTGGCGCTCCCGCGCCACCGCGACGATATAGCGAAGTTCGGTCAGCGTCATGGCTCAGCGCTGGTGCTCCGGCAGCACGATATTGACTTCCAGCACTTCGAAGTCGTCCTGGCGCTCCACTTGCACCTTGATGTCGTCCAGATTGACCGCGACGTATTTGGAGATCACTTCCATCAATTCGCGCTGCAGCGCCGGCAGATAGTCGGGCGCGCTGCGGCCGTTGCGTTCGTGGGCCAGGATGATTTGCAGGCGTTCTCTGGCAATGGCCGCGGTTTTCTGGCGCTTGCCAAAGATCATTTCGATCAGGGACATGACTTAACCTCCAAAGAGGCGTTTCAGAATGCCGGCTTTTGGGGCATCGAGGAAACGCATCGGGCGCTCTTCGCCCAGGAAACGCGCCACCACGTCGGAATAGGCGTCGGCAACGTCCGAGCCTTTCAGGTGGATGGCCGGGGTGCCGGAGTTGGAGGCTTGCAGAACGGTCTGCGACTCCGGAATCACGCCCAGCAGCGGCACGCGCAGAATCTCCTTCACATCGTCCACCGACAGCATTTCGCCCTTGTCGACGCGACCGGCGGAGTAGCGGGTGATCAGCAGATGTTCCTTGACCGGCTCGCGGCTTTCTTCCGCGCGCTTGGACTTGGAGGACAGAATGCCCAGGATGCGGTCTGAGTCGCGCACCGAGGAGACTTCCGGATTGGTGACGATCAGCGCTTCGTCGGCGAAGTACAGCGCCATCAGCGCGCCTTTTTCGATGCCGGCCGGAGAGTCGCAGACGATGTATTCGAAGCCGGCTTCGGCCAGGTCCTTCAACACCTTCTCCACGCCGTCCAGCGTCAACGCGTCTTTGTCGCGGGTTTGCGAGGCGGGGATGATGTAGAGGTTGTCGCAGTTCTTGTCCTTGATCAGCGCCTGGTTCAGGCTGGCTTCGCCGTTGACGACATTGATCAGGTCATAGACCACGCGGCGTTCGCAACCCATGATCAGGTCCAGGTTGCGCAGGCCGACGTCGAAGTCGATGACGACGGTTTTGTGACCGCGCAACGCCAGGCCGGAGGAGAAGCTGGCACTGGTAGTGGTTTTACCGACGCCACCCTTGCCGGACGTTACAACGATGATTTTTGCCACAGTCGATCCCTTTGAATAATCGCTTGTTACTCGCCGAGCGCGGTCATGACCAGGCGCTCGTTCTCGAGATAGATTTGAGTTGGCTTGCCCAGAATGCTGTCGGGCAAGGCTTGTTCGATAGTTCGATAGACCCCGGCGATGGACACCAGTTCGGCCTCCATGCTGCGGGCGAAAATGCGGGCGCCGGCGTTGCCGCGCGCGCCGGCGAGAGCGCGGCCGCGCAAGGGCGCGTAGATATGGATGTTGCCGTCGGCGATGACTTCAGCGCCAGCGCTGACCATGGCCAGCACGATCAGGTCGCAGCCCTTGGCGTAGATTTGCTGACCGGCGCGCACGGGACGGTCCACGATCATGGCGCCGGTGGCCGGAGCCGGTTCCGGCGCGGCGGGTTTGTCGGCGGGTTCCGGCGTGTTCTGCGCTGAGCGAGGCGGGGTGGCGCTGCTGGTGTAAGCGAGGCCGAACTGGCTGGCGACGCCGGCCAGCGCGGTGCTGGGGTGGCGCAGGGCCACTGCGCGGATGCCGCGTCGGCTGAGCATGGGCAGCAGCCGGCCGTAATCCAGTTCGGCGGGGGCGGGCAAGGCTTCCACGTCGAGGACGAAGGCTTCTACCGGCGCGTCGTGGCCGGTGCCGAAGCGCGCATCCAGCGCCTGGCTCAGTTCGTCCAGGTCGTCGGTGCGCAGCATGAGCGCCAGCAGATCCAGGCTGGCGGATTTTATGTCGAATGCGTTGGCCGCAGGGCTCATTGTACTTGGCTTCATGTAGATAGATTTATTCTATGGGGCGAGTGTACTGGGTTGCTGACGGGCTTTCAATGGCGTTGCTCGGCTTGGGGCCAAAAGGCCGAAATCGGCAGGCGCAAAGGACTTGGGCGCGGGCAAGTGTTGCAATTGCGGGAATCGTTGAGCGAAGAGGAAGGGAAAGGCCTTTTTGTAATGTCTTTGGAATGTTTGTATTGCAAAAATCCATGAAAAATAGTGATTTAGCGACTTGTGCATTGCAACATTTTCTTGACTCGAGAAAGCCGACCAGCCACAATGGCAATTGTTGCGATGCAACATCAAGAGCGCAGGTTAAGTTCGCTGTCGTTGCTGAGCTGTCAATTTTGGATATTTTTTAGGAGTCGTCATGTTTACCACTACTCAAGAATTCTCCGCTCTCGGCCAGTCGCAGTTCGACAAGGCCGTGCGTTTCTCCTCCATCATGCTGGCCGGCGCTGAGCGTCTGGCCGCGCTGCAACTGGATCTGTCGCGCAAGCTGCTGGCCGATAACGCCCAGGCAATCAAGGCGCTGAGCGAAGTCAAGGATCCCAAGGCTTTCGCCGAAGTGCAGAGCAGCCTGGCCCAGCCGTCCATCGACCAGGCTTTCTCCGTGGCGCGCAATGTGTACGATGCCGCGCTGGCCACTCAGAACGAGCTGACCGCTTTTGTCGAAGAGCAGATCGCCGAAGGCAACCAGACCCTGCTGAGCAATCTGGATCGTTTGTCCAAGAACGCGCCGGCGGGCTCCGATGCAGCGGTGTCCGCTCTGAAAAGCCTGGTGAACACCTCCAACGCCGCTTTCGAAAGCGTGTCCAAGACCGCCAAGAAAGTCAGCGCGGAAATCGCCGAAGCCAGCGTGGAAGCCGCCACCAACTCCGCCAAGGCCGCCAGCGCCGCCGTCGCCCGAGGCAAGAAAGCGACCAGCGCCGTCTGATTCCGGTTCTTGTCGTGAAAAAAGCCCGCATTCGTGCGGGCTTTTTAGTTTTTGGGCCCCAGAGGCGACTGGGTTGCAAAATCGCTCCACAGCTGCCCCCAGGCTTGCTGGCAGCCGTTCGCCTGCAGAATCAGCCTGGCAAGGCTGGCGGCGTAGTGGTCTTGCAGTCGGGGAGGCTCGGCGAAGTCCTGACGCGCCGTCGCGCTGTCCGCGGTCAGGTTCCGTTCCGTCAGATAGCGTTGGGACAGCCGCACCAGCTGTTCCCATAGCTGCCATTGCTCGCGCAGCGCGGTTTTCCAGTCAGGCGTGATCTGTGTGGCCGGGCTGGGCGGAGCGTGTCGTCTCAGCATGAACAGCAGGGCCTCCCAGACCTGGCGGGTATAGCGCGCGCTGCCGGCCGGGCCGCAGCGAAGCCAGGCGGCCGGCAGCGGCGCCAGCGCGTCCAGCAAGGCCACGGCGGTGGGAGGCGGCGCGGGTTCGGCGCCCAGCAAAAGCATGAAGCCGAAGTCCGCGCCCAGAGGCTGCCAGGCGCCATCCAGCTCCAGAAAGGGGATGCCTTGTTCGTGACAGAGCCGCAGCCGGGACGATAAGGAGGCTTGATGCAGGGGATCGATATTGATCCAGCAGCAGGAGGACAGGTAAAACCCTTGCCAGTCGCGAGGCAGCCAAGACGGCAGTCCGCTTGTGCCCGCGGACGCGGACAACCCCCGGCTGGCCAGGCGCTGCTGGAGCCAGTGGAGTTGCGGTGCTGAGCCTTGGGCGATATAGGTCACTATGATTCCGGTTGGGCTGCCCGACGCTATGGCGGCTGCGGGCGTCGGGGCATTTGGCGAGCGAGCGAGGCATCGCCGTCTTGGGCGCGCCCCGACGCTCTTAATTGAACGATACCTGCAATGCGGCGACGGGTAAAAGAATTATTTATGGTATTTAGTAACAATCACTTGCTTTACTAAGCGGATGCGACCGAGGCGTCCAAGCATGAGCGATTGTAGCAAATAATGATGGCATATTGCGTTGCAATATCAGCGTTGGCGAATGTGCGCAGATGGGGAGGACGGGCATGAAAAAACCGGCGACCCGCGCCGGTTGTCTGTCAGGGCAAGCGCCGTGCGCTTATTTTTCGAAGCGGGCGATGCCGTCGACCAGTTCGGCCTTGGCGTCGTCCAGAGTGCCCCAGCCTTGAATCTTGACCCACTTGCCTTTTTCCAGATCTTTGTAGTGTTCGAAGAAGTGAACCATCTGGCCGCGCAGCAGTTCCGGCAGGTCTTCCAGCTTTTGGATGGACTTGTACATCGGGCACAGTTTTTCCACCGGCACGGCCACCAGCTTGGCGTCAACGCCGGATTCGTCTTCCATCTTGATCAGGCCCAGCGCGCGACAGCGCACCACCACGCCCGGCGGCAGCGGGAACGGCGTCACCACCAGCACGTCAACCGGGTCGCCGTCGCCGGCAAGGGTTTGCGGCACGAAACCGTAGTTGGCCGGATACATCATGGAAGTGCCCATGAAGCGGTCAACTACCAGCGCGTTCCAGTCTTTGTCGAATTCGTACTTGATCGGGGCGGCGTTGGCGGAGATTTCGATGACGACGTTGAAGTCGCCCGGCATGTCTTTGCCCGGGCCGATGCTAGCGAGATCCATCAGGGAATCCTTGTTGAGCGTGTTGAACACAATGTTTCGATAAACCGCGCAATTATAGCAGTAGCTGCCGCGCTGCGTATCGGGCGGGTATAATCGCCGACGATTGTATTAGCGCTAGAAAGAATGGATTGATGCTGGACAAATGGATCGTCGAGTTCGACAAGGGGCTGCGCACCCTGTTTGCTTCCGCGCAAAGCCTGAGGCCGCATCCGGATGCTGCGCTGGACGAGGCGGAGCTGGCGGCGGAGGAAAAGAAACACGCGCTGGGGCTGATGAGGGTGAACCACTGCGGCGAGGTGTGCGCCCAGGCTTTGTACCAGGGGCAGGCGCTGACGGCGCGCAAGCCTCAGGCGCGCGAAGCCTTGCGCCAAGCGGCGCAAGAAGAGGTGGAGCATCTGGCCTGGACCGAGAGGCGCATCCGCGAATTGGGCGGCCGGCCCAGTGTGTTCAACCCGCTGTGGTACACCGGTTCGCTGGCGATAGGCGTGGCCGCGGGGGTGTTGGGCGACAAGTGGAATCTGGGCTTTCTGGAGGAAACCGAGCAGCAGGTGGGCGCGCATCTGGACAGCCATCTGAGCCGTTTGCCGGCGGCGGACGTCAAGAGCCGCGCGATTGTCGAGCAGATGCGCGATGATGAGTTGAAGCATGCGGACATGGCCCATGATCTGGGCGCCGCCGCATTGCCGGCCCCGGTGAAGGGGGCGATGAAGTTGTCCGCCAAGTTGATGACGGGCGCCAGCTACCGGCTTTGATTGAGGGGGCTTTCAAAAGAACAGGCCTGGATTTCAGGCCTGTTCGCATTGTGGCGCGGGCGTCTCAGTCGCGACGGCGCTTGCGTCCCGGCAAGCTGGTGACGATGCCCAAGCCGATGATGGCGACGCTGATCAGGCCAGTGAGCACTTCGCCGAGTTCGACGTGGAGCGCGGCGGCGAACATGATGGCCACCAGGGCGGCGATGGCCCAGAAAGCCGACGTTTCCAGGTATTTGAATTGACCGATGATGTTGCGCTCCACCAGCAGGATGGTCATGGAGCGCACGAACATCGCGCCGATGCCGAGCCCGGCGGCGATCAGCCAAAAATTGTTGGTGATGGCGAAGGCGGCGATCACGCCGTCCATGGAGAAACTGGCGTCCAGTGTTTCCAGATAGACGAAACCGATCAGGCCGTTCTTGGCCGCGGCGGTTTGAATGTCCATGCCGCCGAACAGCTGCTTGAACACGTGCAGCGCCATGAACACCACGTATCCCCAGAAGCAACTGCTGAGAAACTCTACCTTTTGACCTGCGGGAATGGCGGCGGCCACTAGAGCGATCAGCAGAATGGCGATCAGCGACTGAGCGTTTTCAACCGAGCCCAGCCGCGCCAGCAGCGGTTCGACGGCCGGCAACCAGTGTTCGTCCTTTTCCTTTTTAACGAAGTATTCCACCACCACCATCAGCAGGAAGGTAGCCCCGAAGCCCATGATCATCAGGTGGGAGTCATGCATGATCTGCTGGTAGCGCAACGGTTCGCGGGTGGCGATAGCGAAAGCCTCGAGCAGGGGCGTGTCGCCGGCGACGGCGACGATGAGCAGCGGGAAGAGAATGCGCATGCCGAACACCGCGACGGCGATGCCCACCGTCATGAAGAGCTTGCGCCACAGCGAGCTCATCGCCTGTAGCACGCTGGCGTTGACGACCGCGTTGTCGAAGGACACGCTGGTTTCCAGAATCGCCAGTACCAGGGCGGTGACCAGAAAGGAGCTGGCCATGGCGGGGCCGCCCAGCTGGAAGCCGTACCAGCCGGTGGCGGCCAGCACGACGACGCTGAACAGCAGCGAGCCGGTGAAGTAGGAGAGCGTGGTGCGCATGAATGAATTTGCCTTGTTGTGCCGGACGAGCCAGATCCGCCCGGCGTCGGGAGCGGCGCCGGCGGGTGATGACGCGAGATGATAATCGCGACGGTTTTTAGATCAACGCGCGCGGGCCAGGCAACTCTGATAGCGGCCGTCGACGCGCTTGGCGAACCATTCGGTGGTTAGCTTGCGGGTGATCTTGGGGCTTTTCAGGTCGATTTGCGGCAGCCGCTCGCGCGCGGCGGGTTTGCCGAAGCGCTGGTCCGCCAACGCGTAAGTTTTGCGGTAGAGCTCGCTTTGGCCGAAGGCCGCGCTTTTCTCCAGTTTCAGGTCACGCAGAATCTCGCCCTGGCCCATGCCCAGTTTGCCGCCCTGGCTGACGACCGCGCTTTGGGTGGTGCTGGCGTAAGCCTTGCCGTCCTTGTAGCTGAGCAGGTCGCCGTCCAGCGTCAGATCCTTGCCGCTGAGTTTTTCCATGACGGCTTGGAAGGCCGCGTTGCGGCTGCTGTAGCGGCCGGCGTTGAAGTCGGCGAAGCGGTACAGCATCTGGCTGTATGGCGCAGGGTATTGCAGAAGGATGGCCGCGCCGAAGTAGACGCCGCCGCGGCGGGTGAACACTTCCTGGCGGATGCTGCCGCTGCGCGGGTAGGGGTAGGGCCAGACTTTGACGTGCCCTTCGGCGAATTCGACGCTGACTTGCATCGGCCCGCCGGTGCGTATCGGGTTCTTCATGCTCATCGGCAGGCCCAGCTTGCTGGCTTCGCGCGCCATGTCTTCGAACAGATCGTTCATTTCCCGTTCGGTGCGCAGGCTATCGATTCGCGCCTTATAGCTTTTTCCGTTGGGAGATGTCTTCATCAATCCGGCTTTGACCACCGGCAGCGGGATCAGGTAGCCGTGAGCTCGCTCGGCGATTTTGTCCCAGACGATGGCGGGCAGATTGGGCACGGTGGGGTCTGCCTGCCAACTGGATTCTTGTTCGATTACCGCCGCCAGCGCGCAGAAATTCTCCGCGGTATACGGGATCTTCAGATGAGTGAAGGCCGCGAGCATGTCGTTGCTCCAGCCCTGGCGGTCGCGGATCTTGGCCGGCAGCAGGCGATTGAGCAGCAGGCGGCCGGCTTGAGGGTCGTTGTAGGCGGGCCTGAGCGGCGGCGCGGTCACGGGAGGGGGCGAGGGCGGCGTTTCGACCGGCGGCGGCAGAGTCTCCGGTTCGGCGGGGACGGGGGCGACGACGACGGGCGCGGAGACAGGCGCTGGAGGGGTGACGTTGGCGCAGGCGCTCAGCAGCGCGGGCAATAGGGCAAACAGCAAGCGGGACGGTTTCACGGTGCGCGGGAGGGGGCGGAATCAAACCTTGAAGGTTAGGCTATCTTGCTGTCATCGGCAATCGCGCTCAGAGGTTCTGGTAACGATTCACGATTTGCTTGTAGACGCCGCTTTTTTGTATCGCGCGCAGGCCTTGGTTGAATTCGTCCTTCAAAGGCGCGCTGCGGAAGGCCATCCGGTACACGGTAGGAGCGAACAACCGGTGGATGTCCACCGGCGCGGTTTTTTCCTTGAACTGGGTGGCGAGCTTGTGGTTCATCCAAGCGAAGATGTTGCGGTCGGCCACCACCACGTCAACGGAACCGCGGAACAACAGCCGGTTTTGATCCACCTGATTGGCGGTTTCCGCGTAATTGGGGTTGTTTTTGGCCATGTCCTTGAAGGCTTCGCCCAGGTATTGCCTGGCCAGAGAAAAGGCCAGCACCCGGTAAGCGCCCAGTTCCTTGGCCTGGTGCAATTGAATGCGGCGGCTGCTGAGGGTGATGGCCACATCCTCGTAACTGATGTAGACATCGGAATACTCGGCTTGCAGTCCGGCTTGTTCGCCGACGGTGGCCACCGCGTCGATATCCTTGTTCTTGAACGCCATCGGCAGGCGGGGCTGGGAAAAGAAGACCGGCTCAATCCTGTAGCCGCGTTCTTGCAGGGCCGCGCGCACGATCTCCAGCTCCAGCCCGCTTTTGCCGCCCTCCATCACATAGGGCTCCAGCGACTCGCCAAACGCCACCTTGACGAGCTTGTGTGCGTGAGCGTTGACACCGAGGGCCAGCAGCAAGCTGCCTAGTATCAGTAATCTCCCCATTGGCTTGCCTTCTTGACTTCCTCGCTTCTGGCGCGCGCAGTGGAAACCACGCTGTCCGGGCGATAGGGTTGCGCATCATGTATGGAATGCATTTTGCGCGTTCGTCGCCGGCGCTGACAAGCGGCCTCGCGGCTCAGTCCGTCAGATAAGGCATGGGGTCGACCGCGGAGGAGCGGACGCGCAGTTCAAAGTGGAGCTTGACCCGAGTGGTGCCGGAACTGCCCATGGTGGCGATGGTGTCGCCGGCTTTGACCGCCTGGCCTTCTTTGACCAGCAATGACTGATTGTGAGCATAGACGGTGAGGTGGGCATTGTCATGCTGGATGATCAACAGATTGCCGTAGCTGCGGATGCCCTTGCCGGCGTAGGTGACCTTGCCGTTGGCCGCCGCGCGGACGGGCGCGCCAGCTTCGCCGGCGATGTCTATGCCCTTGCTGCCCTGGCCGTTGAATTTGGCGATGATCGGACCCTTGGCCGGCCAGACCAGTTTGATGTTGGCCACCGGGCGAGCCGCGGGCTTGCTGGGTTCCGAAGCGGAAGGCTTGGCCGCGGGCCGGCTGGGCTGTGGGCGCTTGGCGGGGGCTTGAGCGGCGCCGGTGGGCGGGGATACGCGCAGCAACTGACCTGCGTTGATGCTGCCGGGGTCTTTCAGTCCGTTCCAGCGCACCAGGTTCGCCACGCCGACCCGGTGGTTCTGGGCAATGCGGAACAAGGTGTCTCCTGGCTTGACGCGGTAAAAGCCGGCGGACTCCACCGCGGCGGGTTGCGAAGTACTGGCGCAGGCGGCAAGCAGCAGGGATAGGGAAACGGTGATAAGACGGGCGGACAAGGACATGGCGCAGATTCTAGCATTGCCGCCGGCGGCTGCGAGGTTTCTGTGAGCAAACGCCGGCGGCTGGACTAAAAATCATGTTAAGGACTGTGATGGGCATTGGGCGGAGGCAACGGGATGAAACTGGGATGGGTGATGGGCGGCTTGTGGAGCATGGCGACGCTGGCGGCGGAGCCGTCGACGCTTTCCATCTACAGCGTGGAGTATCCGCCGCTGGTGTTGAAGGGGGAGGGCGGAAAATTAAGCGGCATCGCCGCGGAGGCGGTGGCCCAGGCGCTGCAATTGGCCGGCTTGGGCGTGCGCATGCCGGAGATTCCCTGGAAGCGCGCTCAAATGCAGGTGCAGCAAGACGCGGACAGCTGCTTGACGCCTTTTACGCGCTCCCCGGAGAGAGAGAAGATGTACCGCTGGGTGGGTTTGGTGATGGAAAGCAATCAATCCCTGTTCATCAATAGCCATCATCCGGTGGTCTTGAATTCGCTGGACGACGCCAAGGGCAAGCGCATCGTGGTGTTATTGGGTTCGTCGATGGCGGATTATTTGAAAAAGAACAATATCGCCTATTCCGTCAGGCCCACGCCTGAGGAGGCCGAGCGTGAATTGGCCGCGGGCGTGGCGGACGTCTGGGCGGTGCATGACGTGGTGGCCAACTACACCATCAAACAAGTGGGTACGCCGGCCGACCATATCCGGGAGGCCTTGCAGGTGCAAACCACCAGCATCTATATGGCCTGCAGCCTGAAAATGTCGGATGCGACCGCGTTGAAGCTGAGCAGGGCGTTTCAACAACTGCGCGAAAGCGGGAAGCTTGAGAAAATCGTCGCCAAATACATGAAGTGACGATTGTCGGCGCATGGTATTTTATGGTGACAGTGTCTACTCGTATTAATTTTTCAAGGGTACAGTATCTTGGAAAAACAAGTTGAACTGTCACTGATGGCTGCGAAATGACTGGGCTAGAATGGTGCCAGTTTTTGGGTCGCCACGGATCTGGCGGCGCAATGGTGATTCTTTTGTCATTCCTGGACAAGGACAGTCATGAACCGAACCTACTTAGCCCATCTTGAAGCCACGCTGGCGCAGATTCGCGCCGACGGTTTTGAAAAGCCCGAACGCGTGATCGCCACGCCCCAGCGCGCCGACATCGCCTTGAGCAACGGCAGCAATGTGCTGAATTTCTGCGCCAACAATTACCTGGGCCTGGCCGACGACCCGCGTTTGATCGAGGCGGCGAAGAAGGGCATGGACGACTTCGGCTACGGCTGCGCCTCGGTTCGTTTCATCTGCGGCACCCAGCAAGTGCACAAGGATTTGGAACAGGCGATTTCCGGCTTTTTGGGCACCGACGACACTATTTTGTACTCCAGCTGCTTCGACGCCAACGGCGGCGTGTTCGAAACCTTGCTGGGCGAAGAGGACGCGGTGATTTCCGACGAGCTGAATCACGCCTCCATCATCGACGGCGTGCGCCTGTCCAAGGCCAAGCGCTTCCGTTATAAGAACAACGACATGGCCGATCTGGAGACGCAGCTGATCGCCGCGGAACAGGCGGGAGCGCGATTCAAGCTGATCGTCACCGATGGCGTGTTCTCCATGGACGGCATCATCGCCGATCTGAAAACCCTGTGCGAAGTGGCCGAACGTCACGGCGCGCTGGTGATGGTGGATGATTCCCACGCTGTCGGCTTCATCGGCGACAGCGGCGCGGGCACGCCGGAATTGTGCGGGGTCGCCGATCGCGTCGACATCTACACCGGCACCCTGGGCAAGGCCCTGGGCGGCGCGTCCGGCGGCTATGTGTCCGGCCGCAAAGCCATCATCGATCTGCTGCGTCAGCGCTCGCGTCCGTACCTGTTCTCCAATACTCTGGCCCCGGCCATCGCCGCCGCCAGCCTGGAAGTGCTGAACATCCTCAAGGGCGGCGAGGGCGCGGAACTGCGCGCCAAAGTGCGCCGCAACGCCGAACTATTCCGTCAGGAAATGAGCGCAGCCGGTTTCACTCTGGTGCCGGGCCAGCACCCCATCGTTCCTGTGATGCTGGGCGATGCTAAGCTGGCGGGCGAGATGGCGGCCAAGCTACTGGAGGAGGGCGTGTACGTGATCGGTTTCTCCTTCCCGGTGGTGCCCAAGGGCAAGGCGCGCATTCGTACTCAGATGTCGGCGCGCCACAGCGAAGAGCAGGTTAGGCTGGCGGTGGCGGCTTTCATCAAAGTGGGCCGCGAGCTCGGCGTGATCTGAGGCGTAGCGCCGCGCGCCCAAGAGGGCGCCGCGGCGGATAGGAACAGCAATGAAAGCATTATCCAAACTGAAGGCCGAGCGCGGCCTGTGGATGACCGATGTGGCCAAGCCGGAAATCGGCCACAACGATCTATTGATCCGTATTCGCAAGACCGCGATCTGCGGAACGGACATTCATATCTGGAACTGGGACGATTGGGCGCAAAAAACCATCCCGGTGCCGATGCACGTTGGCCATGAATACGTCGGCGTGGTTGAAGCGATCGGCTCGGAAGTGCAGGGCTTCAGCGTCGGCCAGCGCGTGTCGGGCGAAGGACACATCACCTGTGGCCACTGCCGCAACTGCCGCGCTGGCCGCCGTCACCTGTGCCGCAACACCTTCGGCGTGGGGGTCAATCGCGAGGGCGCGTTCGCCGAGTATCTGGTGATTCCGGCCTTCAACGCCTTCCCGATTCCGGACGACATTTCCGACGATCTGGCGTCCATTTTCGACCCCTTCGGCAATGCGGTGCACACCGCGCTCAGCTTCAATCTAGTGGGCGAGGATGTGCTGATCACCGGCGCGGGTCCGATCGGCATCATGGCGGTGGCTATCGCGCGCCATGTCGGCGCGCGCCACGTGGTGATCACCGACGTCAACGAATACCGCTTGGAACTGGCGCGCAAAATGGGCGCGACCCGCACGGTGAACGTGGCCAAGCAGGACCTCAAGCAAGTGATGGCCGAATTGCACATGAGCGAGGGCTTCGACGTCGGCTTGGAAATGTCCGGCAATCCGCAGGCCTTCCGTCAGATGCTGGACACCATGAACCACGGCGGCAAAGTGGCCTTGCTGGGGATTCCCCCGGCCGACACCGCCATCGACTGGAACCACGTCATCTTCAAGGGCCTGGAAATCAAGGGCATCTACGGCCGCGAAATGTTCGAGACCTGGTACAAGATGGTAGCCCTGATCCAGTCAGGTTTGGACATCACCCCCATCATCACTCACCACTTCCCGGTGGCGGAGTTCCAGCAGGGTTTTGACGCCATGTTGTCCGGCCAGAGCGGCAAGGTGATTCTGGACTGGAGTTGACGGCCGGGAACCGCTGGACGCATCAACCCTCTTCGCCGACGAAGAGGGTTTTTCATATATAGGAGCGCGGTTTAAACCTGCTTTGAGAAAGCTTGAGCCTTTGGGGCCGGCCGGCGAGAATGCGCTGACAAAAGGGATGGGGTGAAGGGCCGCTGGTCGGCCTTTGCGGCTTGGTCCACCCGCGCGCGGCGGTGCGTTCCGTTCCGATTGTTTGAGTGAGTTCAGAGTTTGCCCTCTCCACATAGCGGAGAGGGCTTTTTTTATTTCGTTTTATTGTCCGGCGGGCGCCAGCAGCGGCGCATAACCCAGGCCGCGCAACTTCTCCATGGTTTCGTCGGCTTCGGCGCGGCTCTTAAACGGGCCGACCTGCACGCGGGTGACAGTGTGGGCCGGGATGCCGTGCTGTTTCAGTTCTTTCACCAGCTTTTCGGCGTTGCCGATGCTGGAGAACAGGCCCAGCTGGACTTGATAGCCGATGGAGCTGCCGGCTGGTTTTGCCTTGACCGGGGCTTCTTTGACCGGCGCGACGGGCTTGTCCGCCGCGATGGCGGCGGCGGGCGGGGCGGCTTTGACGGCTTCGGCCGGCGCGGCTTTGGCGGCTGCCGTCTGTGGCGGAGCTGCAGCGGCGCTTGGCGCGGGAGGCGCTTTAGCCGCCGCGCGCTCATGCGCCGGCGCTGGGGCCGCTGCGTGGACGGGCGGGCGGCTGTTGGCCACGGCCGGGGTCTTGTCCAGATCGGGGCTGGCCGGGCTGGCGGCGCTGGGCGCTTGCGGCGCGCCGGCGGCTTCCGTCGCGGGCGCGCTGCTTTCCGCTGCCGGCGCGCTGGCTGGGGCGGGGGCCGGCGGCGCTTCCGCCGGGGCGGAGGCGGGCTTGATGATCTTGCCGGAGCTGGGGCTCTGGCTGCTGGCGGTCATTTCCACCTTGGGTTTATTGAAGCTGTCGGACAGCGGAATGGCGGCCAGCGCCACGGCGACCAGGCCGCCGGCGATCATCAACCGCTTTTTCAGCTTGCTGTTGAGCTCGGCCTCGCCGCCGGTCTTGTCGGGGTCTTGTTGATTTTGTTCGCGCATGGTCCGTTGAGACTGAGAAATGTGCAGCACATGGTTGAAAACACTGCTAAAATATCGGGTTCGTCAAAATTGGGTAACCCGAGTGGCTGCATAATACTCAAGTTTAGCCACTTGTCTTGATGTTTGGGAGAATTTATATGGCAATTGAACGCACCTTGTCCATCGTTAAGCCGGACGCCGTTGGTAAAAACGTCATCGGCAAAATCTACGATCGTTTCGAATCCGCCGGCCTGAAAATCGTGGCCGCCAAGATGAAGCAACTGTCCCGCGCCGAAGCCGAAGGCTTCTACGCCGTGCACAAAGAACGTCCGTTCTTCAAGGACCTCGTTGATTTCATGGTGTCCGGCCCGGTGATGATCCAGGCGCTGCAAGGCGAAAACGCCGTGCTGAAAAACCGCGAACTGATGGGCGCGACCGATCCGAAGAAGGCTGAAGCCGGCACCATCCGCGCCGATTTCGCCGACTCCATCGACGCCAACGCCGTTCATGGTTCCGACAGCGTGGAAAACGCCGCGATCGAAGTGGCTTATTTCTTTGCTGCATCCGAGATCAGCGCCCGCTAATCTCATAGTACTCCGTTGTTTGCGGAGCCTGTCCTCATGGACGGGCTCCGTCGAAAAGGCGGTCGTCCACACCGCCTTTGCTTTATCCCGAGGAATGCATGAAAACCAACCTGCTCGACTTCAATCTGGACCAGCTGACCCGGCATTTCGCCGAAATGGGCGAGAAGCCGTTTCGCGCCAAGCAAGTGATGCGCTGGATGCACCAGATGGCGGAAGCCGACTTCGACGCGATGACAGACTTGGCCAAAAGCTTGCGCGCCAAGCTGCATGAACGCGCCGAAGTGAAGGTTCCCTCGCTGATGACCGGGCAGGCGTCCAGTGATGGCACCCGCAAGTGGCTGCTCGACGTCGGCACCGGCAACGGCGTCGAAACCGTCTTCATCCCCGAGGATGAGCGCGGCACCTTGTGCGTGTCATCCCAAGTGGGCTGCGCGCTGGAGTGCACTTTTTGCTCCACCGGCCGGCAGGGATTCAATCGCAATCTGTCCACCGCGGAGATCATTGGTCAGTTGTGGTGGGCCAATAAGGCGATGGGCGTGACGCCCAAGAACGAGCGAGTCGTGTCCAATGTGGTGATG
This sequence comes from Chromobacterium haemolyticum, assembly GCF_002081825.1. Lineage (GTDB taxonomy): Bacteria > Pseudomonadota > Gammaproteobacteria > Burkholderiales > Chromobacteriaceae > Chromobacterium > Chromobacterium fluminis. The sequence continues at coordinate 96,445 of NZ_MUKU01000015.1, forward strand.
ATGGGCATGGGCGAGCCGCTGGCCAACTTCGACAACGTGGTCAGCGCAATGCAAATCATGCTGGACGATCATGGCTACGGCCTGTCCCGCAGGCGAGTGACCTTGTCCACTTCCGGCCTGGTGCCGCAGATGGACCGGCTGCGCGAAGAGTGCCCCGTGGCGCTGGCGGTGTCGCTGCACGCGCCCAACGACGCCATTCGCGACGTGATTGTGCCTATAAACAAGAAATACCCGTTGGCGCAGTTGATGGCGGCCTGTCAGCGCTATCTGGAAAAGGCGCCGCGCGACTTCATCACTTTCGAGTACGTGATGCTTGACGGTGTCAACGATAGACCGGAACATGCTCGCCAACTGCTGGAACTGGTGCGGGACGTGCCGTGCAAGTTCAATCTGATACCGTTCAATCCGTTCCCGAACTCGGGTTATGAGCGTTCCAGCAACAATGCGATTCGCGCGTTCCGCGAAATTCTGCAGGAACGCGGTTACGTGGTGACGGTGCGGAAAACGCGCGGCGACGACATCGACGCCGCCTGTGGCCAGCTGGCAGGCCAAGTGATGGACAAAACCCGCCGTCAAGCCAAATGGATGCAGCTCGTAGAGGACAATAAGCAATGACGATACGGCAAATGGGGTTGATGGCCTGTTTAGGGATGGCTGTGAGTTCAACCGCATTTGCCGCCGATGCCGAAACGTCGCGCGAGTTGGCGACGATACGCAGCCAGCTGGCGATAGAATACGCCAAGATCGGCAATTACAAAGTGGCGCTCGAAACGGCGGATCAGGCCGTAGCCGCGGATCCGGCCTATGTCCCGGCCTATGTATCCCGCGCCTATGTTTTGACCCAGTTGCGCGAGGACGGACCCGCCGAAGCCAATTACCGCAAAGCCCTGCAACTGGATCCAAGCAACCCGGAGGCGAATAATAATTACGGTTTGTTTCTGTGCGATCGAAACCGGCTGCAGGATTCTTTGTCCTATTTTCAGAAAGCGCTGGCCAACCCGCTGTATGATTCGCCTCAGACGGCTTATTTGAACCTGGGGCATTGCAGCGCCAAGGCCGGCAATCAAGAGCAGGCCAACGATTACTTGCTGGCTGCGTTGCGCGCCGCGCCTAATTTCGCGCCCGCGTTGCGGGAATTAGCACAGTTGCATCTTGGGCTGGGTAATGCCAAATTGGCTGCTTTCTATTTCGAACGGATAGGCAAGGGCGCGGCGCTGCAAGCCGACGACCTGTGGCTTGGCGTGCAGATTGGGCGCAAGAGCGGCAACAGAGTGCTGGAAAGCGAATGTTCCGCCGCGCTCAAGAACCGTTATCCGGATTCCAAAGAAACACAACTGCTGTTGAGTGGAAGCTGAGGATGGAGCAACAATTCGAACAACAGGGACAACCGACAGGTTCCAGCGTCGGCGCCCGGCTGAAAACCGCCCGCGAGGCGGCAGGCATGGGCTTGGGGGAAGTCGCGGATAGGCTGAAACTGTCGATGCGGCAGCTGGAGGCGATAGAACGCGACGATTTCACAATCTTGCCGGGCGCGACCTTCGTGCGCGGCTTTGTCCGTAATTACGCCCGCTTTTTGCAGATTGATCCCGAACCGTTGATGCATGCGCTGGATAGGCAGTTTCCTTCCGCGGTCAACGATGTCGCCAATCTGGTGCGCGACGGCGCGCACGAGGCACCCGGGCATTCCGGCGAGACGCCTGCGTCGGACGAGGGCGGCTCTTCCGGCAAGTGGATAGTAGGCTTGCTGGTGGTGGCGGCTCTGGGCGGCGGCATCGCATGGCTGGCCAGCAACCACGGCGGCGACAGCCGGCCGACGGCAGACGCTTCTTCCGCCATCGCGACTGAGTTGTCTTCAGCGCCGATGGGCGAAGCCTCCGCTCCCGCCGCATTCTCCGCGGAGACGCCGGCCTCGGCGCCGGCAGCCGTCGTCGCGCCTTCTCCGGCCTCCGCGCCGCAGCCGGTCAAGACGGCTAGCGTGGCTAGCGCGCCGGTTCCGTTGGCGTCGCCGCTTGTCAAACCGCAGGCCAGCGCCGCTGTGGCGGCGGCCGCCAGCGGCAAGCTGGTGTTGACGGTCAAGGAGGCGGAAGCCTGGGTGTCGGTGGTGGACGCCACCGGCAAGAAGCTGGTGTTCCAGACCTTGCAGCCCGGCAGCACTCAGGAAGCGGTTGGCACCCCGCCGTTCAAACTGGTGATCGGCAACGCCTCGCAAGTGGCGGTGAATTTCAATGGCCAAGCGGTGGACCTCACGGACAAGATCCGCGGCACCACGGCAAAGCTGGAACTCAAGTAATTCAAGGTAGCGAATGGATAGCGTGAACATCGCGCGACGCCCCACCCTGCAGGCTAGGGTGGGGCATGTCATTGTAGGATCGGACGCTCCGGTGGTGGTGCAGTCCATGACCAACACCGATACCGCCGACGCGGCGGCCACGGTGCGACAAGTGCTGGAACTGGCGGAAGCCGGCTCGGAACTGGTGCGCATCACCGTCAACTCGCCGGAGGCCGCGGCCAAGGTGGCGGAAATTCGCCAACGGCTGGACGATGCCGGCTGTGCCGTTCCCTTGGTCGGCGATTTTCATTTCAACGGCGACCGCTTGCTGAAGGAATATCCCGATTGTGCGCGCGCGCTGGCCAAATACCGGATCAATCCGGGCAATGTGGGCAAGGGCGCCAAGGGCGACGACAAGTTCGCCTTCATGATCCGCACCGCCATCGAATACGGCAAGCCGGTGCGCATCGGCGTCAACTGGGGCAGCCTGGATCAGGCTTTGCTGGCCAGAATGATGGACGCCAACAACCGCGTCGACCAGCCGCTATCCTTGGAGCGACTAATGCGCGAAGCGCTGATCGTTTCCGCGCTGGAGTCCGCCGACAAGGCGATGGAACTGGGGCTGCCGGCCGAGCAGATCCTGCTGTCCTGCAAGGTCAGCAATGTGCAGGACCTGATTACCGTGTACCGCGACCTGGGCAGTCGCTGCAACTTCCCCTTGCATCTGGGGCTGACCGAGGCTGGCATGGGCTCCAAGGGCATCGTCGCGTCCAGCGCCGCGCTGGCGATCTTGTTGCAGCAAGGCATAGGCGACACTATTCGCATCTCGCTGACGCCGCAGCCGGGCGAGGCGCGCACCAAGGAAGTGGTGGTGGCGCAGGAGTTGCTGCAAACCATGGGCCTGCGCAGCTTCACCCCGCTGGTGACCGCTTGTCCGGGCTGCGGCCGCACCACCAGTACCTTCTTCCAGGAGTTGGCGGATCAGATTCAGACTTATCTGCGCACGCAGATGCCGATATGGCGTTTGCAGTACCCGGGCGTAGAGGATATGAAGGTGGCGGTGATGGGCTGCGTGGTCAACGGCCCGGGGGAGAGCAAGCTGGCGGATATCGGCATCTCGCTGCCCGGCACCGGCGAAGTGCCGGTGGCGCCGGTGTACGTCGACGGCCAAAAGGATGTTACCCTCAAGGGCGACAACATCGCCGCCGAGTTCACCGCCTTGGTTGATCGCTACGTGCAAAGCCGTTACGGCGAAGGCGGCGCCAAGCGCCGCGAGGGCGGCAGCCGCACCATTCCGATTCGTCCGGTAGGCGTTTGAGCGCGTTTGGCGCAATGACCGGGCTCTGATTCAAGCGATATACAAGAAAACAAGCAATGGCTCAAAAATATCAAGCGGTCAAAGGCATGAATGATGTGCTGCCGGCCGAGTCCTACCAGTGGGAATTCTTTGAAGGCAAGTTGCGGGAGCTGCTGGCTGACTACGGCTATCAGAATATCCGCACCCCCATCGTCGAAACCACACCGCTGTTCGTTCGCGCCATCGGCGAAGTTACCGACGTGGTGGAGAAGGAGATGTACACCTTCATCGACAGCCTGAACGGCGACAGCCTGACGCTTCGTCCCGAGGGCACCGCGGGCACCCTGCGCGCGGTGGTCGAGCACAACCTTCTGTACAATGCCACCCAGAAGCTGTGGTACATGGGGCCGATGTTCCGCCATGAACGCCCGCAGAAAGGCCGTTATCGCCAGTTTCACCAGATGGGCGTGGAAGCGTTGGGCTTCGCGGGTCCGGACATTGACGCCGAAATCATCGCGATGACCGCCGATTTGTGGCGTCGTCTGGGCCTGTCCCAGTATGTACGCCTGGAAATCAATTCGTTGGGCAACCAGGAGGAACGCGCCGCGCATCGCCAGGCGCTGATCGCCTATCTGGAACAGCACGTGGACATTCTGGACGAAGACGGCAAGCGTCGCATGTACAGCAACCCCTTGCGCGTGCTTGACACCAAGAACCCTGCCCTGCAGCGGATGGCTGACGAGGCGCCCAAGCTGTCCGACTACCTGGGCGAAGCGTCCCTCGCGCATTACGAAGGCTGGAAGGCGATGATCCGCGAACTGGGCGTCGACTTCGTGGAAAACCCGCGACTGGTGCGTGGTTTGGATTACTACAACCAGTCGGTATTTGAATGGGTGACCAACGAGCTGGGCGCGCAAGGCACGATTTGCGCCGGCGGCCGCTATGACGGCCTGATCGAACAACTGGGCGGCAAGCCCGCCGCAGGCATTGGTTTCGGCATGGGTCTGGAGCGCGTGGTGCTGTTGTTGCAGGACAAGCAATTGCTGCCGGCGCAACGTAGCGTCGACATTTATCTGGTGAACCAAGGCGAAGGCGCGGCGCTGTACGCGATGAAGCTGGCGCAAAGCCTGCGCGCCGCCGGCCTTTCGGTGGTGCAGCACTTGGGCGAAGGTAGTTTCAAGTCGCAAATGAAAAAAGCCGACGGCAGCGGCGCGCAGTTCGCCGTCATCGTCGGCGAAGATGAAATCAAGACGGGTCAGGCGGTGGTCAAGGCGCTGCGCGCCGAGATGGACCAACAAACTGTGGCGGCGGAAGCGGTGGCCGCCACGCTGATCTCACTGAAAGCTTAAGGGAGAGGGGCGCAATGGCGTTCGACTTGCAGGAACAAGAACAGATTGATTCGATCAAGGCCTTCTGGCAGCAGTGGGGCAAGCTGATTGCCGGCGTGCTGGCGGCGTCCGCCATTGCCTATCTGGGTTTCAAGGGCTATCGCTATTACCAGGAGCAGCAGGCGCAAAAAGCCGCGGCCGCTTACGAGAACATCGACGCGGCGGTGGCCGCCAAGGACATCGCCAAGTTGAAGTCGGCGGTAACGCTGTTGCAGAACGACTTCGGCTCCTCGGCCTATGCCACGCGCGGTTCGCTGATTCTGGCCAAGGCCGCTTTCGACAAGAGCGACCTCGCGTTGGCCAAGAGCCAGCTGGAGTGGGTGCTGGCCAATGGCAAGGATGAATCGGTAGGCGCCATCGCCCGCCTGCGCCTGGCTTCCTTGTTGCTGGATCAAAAAACTTACGACGCGGCGATCGCCGAACTGAACAAGGAGCACCCGGCCGGTTTCGACGCGTTGTTTCTGGACTTGAAGGGCGATGTGCTGGTCGCCAAGGGCGACGCCGCCGCCGCGCGCGACGCCTATAAATCCGCTTTGGCCAAACTGGTGGGCGATTCGCCCAACCGCCAGTTCATCCAGACCAAACTTGACGCGCTGGGAGGCTGATCGCATGCGCCGCCAATTGTTGCTGACCGCTGTGCTGTCCTCCTCGCTGCTGGCCGGTTGCGCCAGCTGGTTTGAAGGCAATACCCAGTTCAAGCCTACCCCGCTCGCCGCGATCAAACCCCTGCAGGGCTTGGACGTCAAATGGACGGCGGCTCAGGCCGCGCCGGCGGCCGGCTTCTTGCCGGTATACGCCAACGGCCTGGTGGTGAGCGCCGACGCCGACGGCCGCGTGCGTAGCATCGACGCCCTCAGCGGCCGCGTCAGCGCGGACGTGGATCTGAAGCGCAAGCTGAGCGCCGGCGTCGCCGTGGCCGGCGATATGGTGCTGGTGGGCACCCAGGACGCCAAGTTGTTGGCGGTGGAGCGCGCCAGCGGCAAAGTGCTGTGGCAACAGCCGCTGACCAGCTTGATGCTGGAGGCGCCGCAGGTGGCCGGCGACATGGTGCTGGTGCGCACCAACGACGCGCGCCTGACCGGTTTCTCCCTGAGCGACGGCGGCAAGCAACTGTGGTCCAGTGGCAATGTGCTGCCGCAGCTGACCGTGCGCAACAATGGTTCGATGCAGGCGGTGGGCAAGGAAGCGGTGATGGTGGGGCAGGCCGGTGGCCGCTTGGACATCATCAATCCGCAGACCGGCAACGCTTTGTGGCAGGGCGCGGTAGCCAACCCGCGCGGCGCCACCGAACTGGAACGGATGACCGACGTGACTTCGCGGCCGGTGTTCGACGCCGGCCAGGTGTGCGCGGTGGCCTATCAGGGACGAGTGGCCTGCTTTGAGGCGCGTTCCGGCAATCTGCTGTGGGCGCGTGAAATTTCGTCCAGCCGCGGCCTGGCCGTGGACGGACGCAATGTCTACGTGACCGCGGAAGACGGCTCCGTCTGGGCGTTTGATCGCGGCACCGGCCGCAATATTTGGAAAACCGACGACCTGAAATATCGGGACGTCACCGGCCCCGCTCTGTTGGGCCGCTTTGTGTTGGTAGGAGATGGCGAAGGTTACGCCCATCTGCTATCCAATGAGAGCGGCAGCATCGTGGGCCGAGTCAAGGTCGGGTCCGCCCTGGCCAATCAACCGGTGTCGCTGGGTTCGTCCGCCTTGATGCAAGGCAAGGACGGTCGTCTGGCAATGCTGACTTTGGGATAATAAAGCAGTACTCATGAAACCTACCGTAGCTCTGGTCGGCCGCCCCAATGTGGGCAAGTCGACCTTATTTAACCGGCTGACCCGCAGCCGCGACGCCCTGGTCGCCGACCAGCCCGGTCTGACGCGTGATCGCCACTATGGCCATGGCCGCGTGGGCGAGAAGCCGTATCTGGTGGTCGATACCGGCGGTTTCGAGCCGGTGGTGGACGAAGGCATCTTGTTTGAAATGGCCAAGCAGACGTTGCAGGCCGTGGACGAAGCCGATGCCGTGGTGTTCCTGGTGGATGGCCGAAACGGCCTGACCCCGCAAGACAAAATCATCGCCAACCGTCTGCGCCAGCTGCAGCGTCCGGTCTTCCTCGCCGTTAATAAGGCGGAAGGGATGCGCCACGCTATCGCCGGTGCCGAATTCCACGAGCTCGCGCTGGGCGAGCCGTTGGTGATCTCCGCCGCTCATGGCGACGGCGTGCGCGAATTGATGGAACTGGTGTTGGCGGACTTCCCCGAAGAAGTGGAAGAAGAAGCCTCGCGCCATCCCAAGTTCGCGGTGATCGGCCGGCCCAATGTCGGCAAGTCCACTCTGGTCAACGCCATCTTGGGCGAAGAGCGCGTTATCGCCTTCGATCAGGCCGGCACCACTCGCGACAGCATATATATTGATTTTGAGCGAGATGGCCATACCTACACCATTATTGACACCGCGGGCGTGCGTCGTCGGGCCAAGGTCAGCGAGATGCTGGAGAAGTTCTCGGTGATCAAGACCATGAAGGCGATCGAAGACGCCAACGTGGCGGTGCTGGTGCTGGACGCCCAACTGGATATCTCCGAGCAGGACGCCACCATCGCCGGTTTTGCGTTGGAAGCGGGCCGGGCGCTGGTGGTGGCGGTGAATAAATGGGACAACCTGGATGGGGAGCAAAAGGAAACAGTGCGCCGCGAGATCGCGCGCAAGCTGAACTTCCTGGATTTTGCAAAGTTCCATTACATCTCCGCCATTGAAGGCCGCGGCGTGGCAGACTTGTTCAAGTCCATCGACGAGGCGTACAGGGCAGCCATGGCCAAACTGGCCACGCCAAAGCTGACTCGAGTGCTGCAAGTGGCGCTGGAACGTCAGCAGCCTCCGCGCTCAGGCCTCATTCGCCCGAAGATGCGCTATGCGCATCAGGGGGGGCAGAACCCGCCCATTATTGTTGTGCACGGCAATGCGCTGGATGCGGTGCCGAACAGTTATACCCGCTATCTGGAACACACTTTCCGGAAAGTGTTCAAGCTGCAGGGCACGCCGTTGCGCGTGCAGTACAAGTCTTCGGAAAATCCGTTCGACACCGACGACGGCAAGGAGAAGTCCCGAGCCAAGCCCAAGCCGATGTCCAAGATGCGCGGACGCGAGAAAGAAGTGCGTTACGGCAAGAACGGCAAGGGCAGCAGTAAAAAATAGTACGCCGGGATGTTTTCTGCTAATAATAAGCAGACAACCGGGCTGTAAGGTTCAGTTAATACAACAATCAACGATTCGGAGAATAACGAATGAGCTCTAAAGGGCAAATGTTACAAGACCCGTTCCTGAACATCCTGCGTAAGGAACATGTGCCGGTGTCCATCTACCTGGTGAACGGCATTAAACTTCAGGGTCAGGTAGAATCCTTTGACCAGTACGTGGTGCTGTTGAAAAACACGGTGACCCAAATGGTGTACAAACACGCCATTTCCACCGTCGTACCCGCCCGTCCGGTCAATCTTCCCCATGAACACCCGGTGCAAAAGCAGGAGCAGCAAGACGCCTAAAGCGTTGCTGTGCTTGTGACCGGGCCGATCGGCCGCGCCAATCTGGCGCGGCTTGTCGGCCTTTTATCTTTTGCACCCCAACTATGGTTTCCGAATAGTGTTTGATCGTCCCGACTTAGGCGACCAGGCGGTTCTGGTCTGTCTGGATTTTGGAGATGCCGATTCCCAGGAAAATATCGCCGAGTGTGCCGAGCTGGTCAAGAGCGCCGGCGTCGAGGTGATGGGCGTGGTGCAAGGCAAGCGGCAGCGCCCGGACGCCGCGCTGTTCGCGGGTAAGGGCAAGGTTGAGGAAATTGGCCTGCTGGTGCGCGCCACCGACGCCAATGTCGTGATATTCAACCATGCTTTGGCGCCTGGCCAGGAACGCAATCTGGAGCGGGCACTGCAGTGCCGCGTTATCGACCGCAACAGCCTGATTCTGGATATTTTCGCGCAGCGCGCGCGCAGCCATGAGGGCAAGCTGCAAGTCGAACTGGCTCAGCTGTCGCATATGTCCACCCGCCTGGTGCGAGGCTGGACCCACTTGGAGCGGCAGAAGGGCGGCATAGGCTTGCGCGGCCCCGGCGAAACCCAGCTTGAAACCGACCGTCGCTTGCTGGGCATCCGCGTCAAGGCGCTGAAAGAGCGCCTGGCTCAAGTGCAAAAACAACGCAATACCCAGCGCAAGGGACGCGGGCGAGCTGGCATTGCCTCGGTGTCCATCGTCGGCTACACCAATGCTGGCAAGTCCACCTTGTTCAACGCGCTGACCAAAGCGCGCATCTACGCGGCGGACCAATTGTTCGCCACACTGGACACCACCAGCCGCAAGCTGTTTCTCAATCACCAGACATCCATCGTGATTTCCGATACGGTGGGCTTTATCCGCGATCTGCCGCACACTCTGGTGGCCGCGTTCCGAGCCACCCTGGAGGAGACCGTGCGTGCGGACCTCTTGTTGCATGTAGTGGATGGCTCCAGCGATATGCGCGATGTGCAGATCGAGGAGGTTAACAAAGTGTTGGCCGAAATCGGCGCGGACGGTATTCCGCAGCTGCTGGTCTGGAACAAATGCGATCTGCGCGAGATGGAGCCGGAGATCGAGCGCGACGCGACGGGCCGTCCGGTTTCTGTGCGGGTTTCGGCTCTGACCGGCGCCGGCCTGGAACTCTTGCGCGCGGCGATTGCCGAATGCGTGCATCCTTCCCAAAACAACCATAAAGACTATTACGAGCATGTCGCAGAATGACCCTAACCGAGGCCGCCGAGGCAATGAAGGGCCGCCGGACCTCGATGAAGTATTCCGCAACCTAAATCAGAAGCTGTCGCGGCTGCTGGGCGCCAAAGGCAGTGGTGCAGGGGGCAGTCCCGCGTCCGGCATCAAACCGCCGTTCAAGGGCGGCGCCATCGCCGTGGTGGGCGTATTGGCCGCACTGTGGCTGGCCAGCGGTTTCTACGTGGTGGACGCGCGCGAGCAAGGCGTGGTGTTGCGTCTGGGTAGCTTCAACCGGGTAACCGAGCCGGGTCTGCAATGGCACGCGCCGTTCCCGTTTGAAAAGGTGGAGATCGTTAACCTTACTGAAGTGCGCAGCGTGGAAGTCGGCTACCGCAACACTGCCCAAACGCGGGTTGCGGAAGAGTCGCTGATGCTGACTTCGGACCAGAACATCATCGACGTCCAACTGTCGGTGCAATACGACATCAAGGACGCGCGCTCCTTCCTGTTCAACAATGCCTCGCGCGAGCGCGACGCGAAGGACATCGTCAAGCAAGCGACCGAAACCGCGATTCGCGAAGTGGTGGGCCGCAACAAGGTCGATTTCGTGCTGAACGAAGGGCGAACCCAGATCGCGGTGGAAACCCAGAAGTTGATTCAGGAAGTACTGGATCGCTACTCTCTGGGCGTGCGCATCGCCAAGGTCAACATCAATGCGGTGCAGCCGCCCGAGCAAGTGTTGGCGGCCTTCGACGACGCGGTGAAGGCCGGTCAGGACAAGGACAAGTTGCGCAACGAAGGCCTGGCTTACGCCAACGAGGTGCTGCCCAAGGCCCAGGGGCTGGCCGCGCGCTTGCAGCAGGAGGCAGAAGCCTACGAGCAGAAAGTCGTCTCCCGCGCGGAAGGCGACGCATCGCGCTTCAAGCAAGTGTTGTCTGAATACAACAAAGCACCCAAAGTCATGCGCGATCGCCTGTATCTGGACATGATGCAGCAGATCATGAGCAGCACCACCAAGGTGGTGGTGGACCAGAAGGGCGGCAACAATCTCTTGTACCTGCCCTTGGACAAACTGATTCAGCAGAGCAGCCCGGGAACCTCCGGCGCGGCGGCGCCCGCCGCCGGCGCGGTTCCGGAGCCGGCTGCGCCTGCCGCTCAGGCCGGCAATGCCAAAGGGGGGCGGGACGTGACCCGCGGACGTGATTTTTTTGGGGCGGAGCGATAAGCAATGGATAGACTGATTCCGACTGTAGTTGCCATAGCCGGTGTGCTATTTGTTGCCAGCCTGTCGCTGTTCACCGTGGATCAGCGCCAATACGCGCTGGTTTTCCAGTTTGGCGAAGTGGTGCGCATCATCAAGGAGCCGGGCATTCAGTTCAAGGTACCGCTGCTGCAGAACGTGCGTTACTTCGATCGCCGCGTGCAGACCATCGACGCCGAGGCGCCGGAACTGTTCAACACCCGCGAGAAAAAGAACGTGTTGGTGGACAGCTTCGTCAAATGGCGCGTGGTGGACGTTGAGCAGTTCTACAAGAGCGTGGGCTCCGAGGCCGCCGCTGTGGCGCGTTTGAAACAGACCATCAATGACGGGTTGCGCGCGGAATTCGGCCAAAAGATGGTTGCCGACGTCATTTCCGGCAAGCGCGACCAGGTGATGGATACGGTTCGCAAGCGCGCGGACGCGGATGCGCGTAAAATAGGCGTACAAATTCTCGACGTGCGCTTAAAACGAGTCGATTTTCCGGATAAAATAAGCAGTTCGGTCTTCGACCGCATGCAGTCCGAGCGCCGCACCGTCGCCAGCCAGTTGCGCAGCGAGGGCGCCGCGGACGCGGAACGCATCCGCGCCGAAGCGGACAAGCAGCGCGAGGTGGTGCTGGCCGAAGCGTATCGTCAGGCTCAGGAGCTGAAGGGCAAGGGCGACGCGAAGGCGGCGGCGATTTACGCCGAGGCTTACGGCAAGAACCCGGACTTCTACGCTTTCTGGCGCAGCATGGACGCGTACAAGGAGTCGTTCAAGAACAAGAGCGACGTCCTAGTGCTGGAGCCGAGCAGCGAGTTCTTCAAGTACTTCAAGAACCCGCAGTCGGGAGCGGCCAAGGCCAAGTAAGCGGCCAAGGCTGGCGGAAGACGCCGCGCAAGACAATCGAGTATGGAACACTGGCCGGGGCGACCTGGCCAGTTTGCTGATAACAAGGCGGGACGCTTCCCGCCTTTTATTCTGTTGAAAAGAATCATGCGTAATTGGCTGTTACCGGAATACATCGCGGATGTTCTGCCTGCCACCGCGCGCCAGGTGGAGTCCGCCAAGGCGGCGATGCTGGAAGGCTTTCGCGTGGCGGGCTACGAGTTGGTGCTGCCGCCGCTGATCGAGTACATCGATTCGCTGATCAGCGAGGAAGACGCTTCGCTCGAGCTCAAGACCTTCAAGCTGGACGATCAGTTGTCCGGCCGGCAAATGGGCTTGCGCGCCGACATCACGCCGCAAGTGTCGCGCATAGACGCGCACTTGCTCGGCGAGCGTACCGGAGTGACCCGGCTGTGCTACGCCGGCAGCGTGGTGCATACCCGGCCGGATGGTCTGGCGGGATCGCGCGAGCCGCTGCAAGTGGGGGCGGAGTTGTACGGCTACGCCGGCATCGAGGCCGACCTGGAAATCATCGAATTGATGCTGGGCACCTTGGAGCGTGCCGGCGTGTCCGGCCTGCGGCTGGACATCGGGCATATGGCGATTTACCGCGGCATTGCCGCCGCCGCGGGTTTGTCGGGAGAGACCAGTCGGGCGCTGTTCGCCAAGCTGCAGAGCAAGGATGTGGCCAGCATTCGCGAGTTGGTCCGCGATGTCGCCGAGCCGTACCGCAGCGCTTTTCTGGCTTTGCCGGAATTGTACGGTCCGATCGAGGAGTTGGACCGGGCGCGTTCCCGTCTGCCGTCCTTGCCCGAGGTGGAGCTTGGCCTGATGCAGCTGTCCGCTGTGGCCAAGGCGCTGGAGGGTAGGGTGGCCCTGAGCTTCGACCTGACCGAACTGCGCGGCACGCAGTATCACAACGGCCTGCTGTTCGCCGCCTATGCTGAGGGCTGGGCCGAGGAACTGGCGCGCGGAGGCCGCTATGACAATGTGGGCCGTCGTTTCGGCCGTGCCCGACCGGCAACCGGCTTCAGCCTGGATTTGCGCGACCTGATCCGCATCCTGCCGGAGCAAGGTTCGGTCAGGGGCATTCGCTTGGCCGCCAAGCACTGGCCGCAGGCGCGGGCTGAAGTGGCCCGCCTGCGCGCAGCGGGCGAAATGGTGGTGATTGATTATCTGGGCGAGTCCGCCCAGGCCTTGAATTGCGATCGCGAGCTGACTTTGGATGGCTCGGATTGGCATGTGGTTTCATTTAACTGATTTTTGAATCTGACTGAAGAAGAGGTTTTTCCAATGTCCAAGAACGTTGTCGTGATCGGTACCCAGTGGGGTGATGAAGGCAAGGGCAAGATCGTTGACTGGCTGACCGACCACGCGCGTGCCGTGGTTCGCTTCCAGGGCGGTCACAACGCGGGCCACACTCTGGTGGTGGGCGGCAAGAAAACCGTGCTGCGCCTGATTCCGTCCGGCATTCTGCGCGACGATGTCGAGTGCTTCATCGGCAATGGCGTGGTGTTGTCTCCGGAAGCCTTGCTCAAAGAGATCGACGAGCTGGAAACCGCCGGCGTGAACGTCGCCGCCCGCCTGAAGATTTCCGAAGGCTGCCCGCTGATCCTGCCCTACCATGTGGCTTTGGATCAGGCTCGCGAAGTGGCCAAGGGTGCCGGCAAGATTGGCACGACCGGCCGCGGCATCGGCCCCTGCTACGAAGACAAGGTGGCGCGACGCGCCTTGAAGGTGATCGACCTGTTCGACACCGCCCGCTTCGCCGAGAAGCTGAAGGAAAACGTCGAATACTACAACTTCATGTTGACCAAGCTATTCCAGGCTGAGCCGGTGAGCTTCGACGCCATCCTGGCCGATACCTTGAAACTGGCCGAGCGCATCAAGCCCATGGTGGCCGATGTATCCCGCACCCTGTACGACATGAACCAGGCGGGTATCCCGCTGCTGTTCGAAGGCGCGCAAGGCACGCTGCTGGACATCGACCACGGCACTTATCCGTACGTGACCTCGTCCAACTGCGTGGCCGGCGCTGCGGCGCCGGGCGCCGGCGTGGCTCCGCAAATGCTTAACTACGTGCTGGGCATCGTCAAGGGCTACACTACCCGCGTGGGTTCCGGTCCGTTCCCGACCGAGCAAGAGAACGATATCGGCATGTTCCTGGCCAAGCGCGGCAACGAATTCGGTTCGGTAACCGGCCGTCCGCGTCGCTGCGGCTGGTTCGACGCCGCCGCACTCAAGCGTTCTATCCAGATCAACGGCGTGTCAGGCCTGTGCGTGACCAAGCTGGATGTGATGGATGGCCTGGAAGAGATCAAACTGTGCGTGGGTTACACTCTGGACGGTGAAAAGGTGGAGATTTTGCCGTTTGGTTCCGACGCGGTCAGCAAGTGCGTACCGGTGTACGAAACCATGCCCGGCTGGAGCGAAAGCACCTTCGGCACCAAGCGCTGGGAAGACCTGCCGGCCAATGCCCAGGCCTACCTGACTCGTATCGCCGAAGTGTGCGGCGCGCCGGTGGATATTATCTCCACCGGTCCGGACCGCGAAGAAACCATCGTGATGCGTCATCCCTTCGGTCTGTAAGTCCGATTTGATTCATCGCCGGAAACCCGCCTGCCAGGCGGGTTTTTTCATGTCCGCGGCGGGCGTAGACTGTTTGGATTCTGGTTACCGAAAGCAAAACACATGCAGCCATTGAATGTCGCCTTGGTGGGATACGGCTACGCCGGCAAGACTTTTCACGCGCCCTTGATCTCCGCTACGTCCGAATTGAAGCTGGCCGCCGTGGTCAGCAGCCGGCCGGACGAGGTGCGGGTGGATTGGCCGCAGGTGTCGGTGCTGGCCGGTTTGGAGCAGGCTTTGCTTGATCCTGCCATCGATATGCTCGTTATCGCCAGCCCCAACCAATTGCATTATCCGCAGGCGCGCGCGGGTTTGATGGCAGGCAAGCATGTGGTGGTGGACAAGCCGTTCACCGTGACGCAGGCGGAGGCGCGGGAGCTGTGCTTGATGGCCGAGCGGCCGGGCAGCCCGCTGTTGTCGGTGTTTCACAATCGGCGCTGGGACGCTGATTTCCTGGCGCTCAAGGCGCTGTTGGCCAGCGGCGAGCTGGGAGCGCTCAGCCATTTCGAGTCCCATTTCGACCGTTATCGGCCGCAGGTCCGCGCGCGTTGGCGCGAGCGGGACCAACCGGGAGCGGGGCTGTGGTACGACCTGGGGTCGCACTTGCTCGATCAGGTCTTGCAGTTGCTGGGCTGGCCGCAGACGATTTATGCGAACTTGTTCAAACAAAGGGCCGGCGCGCAGGCGACAGACTACTTTCACGTACAGTTGGGCTATGCGGAGCATCAGGCGGTGCTGCACGGCTCCTGCTTGGTCAGCGGCGGCACCCCGCGCTTTAGTTTGCACGGCACGCTCGCCAGTTATGTCAAATTCGGCCTGGACGGCCAGGAAGACTATTTGAAGCGTGGCGGCCGCCCTGGCGAAACGGGCTGGGGCGTGGACCTTGAGCCGGGCATCTTGTTCCGTCAGTTGGACGATGGAGAAATGCGGGAGTCCCGTTCGTCACCCTTGGGTGATTATCGTGATTTCTACCGTGAGGTGGCTCGAGCCGCGCAAGGTCTGGGGTCTAATCCGGTGACGGCTAGGGAAGCGTGGCGGGTGATGACCTTGCTGGAGCAGGGAGAGCAGAGCGCGCGGGAAGGGCGGCGTCTGTTTTGCCTCCCGGTGGCTTGAGAGCGCTTGCGGGGCTTGCTTTACGTTTCGACATCATTTGCGCCGCCCGGTCTCGTTGTCCCGGGGATGGCCGGTGCTACACTGGCGTTTCCATTCCTGAAATTTTATCGTCATGCAGCTTAAGCTCGCCGCCGGTATGGTGACACCGTTGATCGTGGCCACCGCCTTGTTCATGGAGAACATGGACGCCACAGTGATATCCACCTCTTTGCCGGCTATCGCGCGCGACCTGTTGGTGGAGCCGATTGGCTTGAAGTTGGCGCTGACGTCTTACTTGGTCAGTTTGGCCGTGTTTATCCCCATCAGCGGCTGGATGGCGGACCGCTTTGGCTCACGGCGTATTTTCCGCGCAGCCATTGTCGTCTTTGTATCGGGATCCGTGTTGTGTGCGCTTAGCAATACATTGGGCGGCTTTGTGCTGGCGCGTTTTGTGCAAGGTATCGGTGGCGCGATGATGGTACCAGTGGGGCGCTTGGTGATTTTGCGCACCACGTCGAAAGCGGATCTGGTGCGGGCGCTCAGTTATTTGACGGTTCCCGCTTTGCTGGGGCCGGTCATTGGACCGCCCTTGGGCGGTTTCATCAGTACCTATCTGCATTGGCGCTGGATATTCTTGATCAATATCCCTATTGGCGTGCTGGGCTGGGTGCTCGCCAAGCGCCACATCGAAGACTTGAAGAACGAACAAGTACCGCCGCTGGACTGGTTGGGCTTTGCTTTGAGCGGCGTCGGCCTGTCCTTGTTGATGCTGGGTCTGGCTACTGAGGGCAGGCATTTGGTCTCGGCGCAATGGTCCGTCGTGCTGGCGGCGACAGGCATGGGCTTGCTGTGGCTTTATCTGCTGCATTACCGTCGCACAGCTCATCCCTTGTTGGATTTGTCCTTGTTGCGCTTGCCGACTTTTCATGCCGGCGTGGTGGGCGGCTTCGTGTTCAGGGTGGGCATCGGCGCCACGCCCTTCTTGTTGCCGTTGATGTTGCAACTGGGCCTGGGTCTCAATCCTTTTGTCTCCGGTTTGCTGACCTGTTCTACCGCGGTGGGTGCCATTTTTATGAAGACGCTGGTGATGCGCATATTGCGGCGTTACGGTTTCCGCAGGGTATTGATGGTTAATAGCATGTTGGCGGGCCTTTCCATCGCGGCGTACGCATTGTTCTACGAGGCTCCGAGCTATGTCTGGATGTTGCTGGTTTTCGTATTAGGCGGTTGTCTCCGTTCTTTGCAGTTCACCAGCTTGAACGCGATTTCTTTTGCCGAGGTTGAGTCGGGAAGCATGAGCCATGCCACCAGTCTTTCAGGGGTGGCGCAGCAACTGGCTGCGGGTTGCGGGGTGACGGCGGGGGCTTTTGTTGTCCAGGGAGTGAGCGGGCTGCAGGGGCATGCAGCCTTGACCGTGGTCGATTTCGCCTGGGCTTTCGCTATTATGGGCGCCTTGACCATGTTGTCCGGCCTGATGTTCGCCACGCTGGATCCGCGAGCCGGGGAAGAGTTGGCCTCGCGCTGAGGGAGAAATGCAAAACCCCCGTTGATTATAAATCAACGGGGGTTTATTGGTGCCCAAGAGAAGACTCGAACTTCCACACCCTTGCGGGCGCTAGGACCTGAACCTAGTGCGTCTACCAATTCCGCCACCTGGGCATAATACTTAAATTGTTTTACTAGTGGACTACGATATAAACATCATCGGAGTCGTTTAAACTGTTGGTGCCCAAGAGAAGACTCGAACTTCCACACCCTTGCGGGCGCTAGGACCTGAACCTAGTGCGTCTACCAATTCCGCCACCTGGGCCAACCAGATTGTTACTATACAGAGCGAACATCACGATTACAATAGAGTAAGTCAGTGGTGCCCAAGAGAAGACTCGAACTTCCACACCCTTGCGGGCGCTAGGACCTGAACCTAGTGCGTCTACCAATTCCGCCACCTGGGCTTCGCTTTGCTGTATTATTTCGCTGCATCTCTGCAACGAGATGCGAATTATAGACATATTCTTGAGGGTGTCAATGGCTAGAGCACAAAAAAAACAAAAGACCCTGTCCCTCCGCGAACAGGACCCCTTCCTGGAACGGGAAAAACTTAAATATTCCAATCCTTTGCCGAGCCGAGAGTTCGTTTTAAAAATTTTGGCCGAGCAGGGGGTGCCGCTATTTCCTGATGAATTGGCGCGCATGTTGTCGATTGCACAAGCCGAATCTATTTATTTCGAACGTCGCTTGCGGGCAATGGAGCGAGACGGCGAAGTCATCATCAATCGCAAAGGCGCAGTCTGCGTCGCTCAAAAACTGGACCTGATCAAGTGTAAAGTGTCCGGTCACCGCGACGGCTACGGTTTTGCCATCCCGGATGAAGGCGAAGGTCAGGGCGGAGATATTTTTCTGCCCGAGCGGGAAATGAAAAAAGTGATGCATGGCGATCGGGTGATGGTCCGTCCGTCCGGCGTCGATCGCCGAGGTCGGCAGGAAGGCAAGATCGTAGAGGTGTTGGATCACGTGGTGACGCGGTTGGTCGGCCGCATCAATCGGGTCCGGGGCGTGTGGGTGGTGACGGCGGAAGACCGCCGCATTAATCACGACATTCTGATTGAGCCGGGTGGAGAGGCGGGGGCCAAGGACGGCCAGGTAGTCATGGTGGAAATCCTTCAACACCCGGATGCCTACCGTCAGCCTGTTGGCCAAGTCGTGGAAGTGCTGGGTAACTACGCCGATCCCGGCATGGAAATCGAGATCGCGCTGCGCAAGCACGATCTGCCTCATCAATTCCCTGAAGCAACGCTGGCCCAGGCAAAGGCGACGCCGAAAAAGGTGCGCAAGAAAGACTGGACCAAGGATCGAGTCGACCTGCGCGATCTGCCCTTGGTGACGATAGACGGCGAAACCGCACGCGATTTCGATGACGCCGTGTATGCAGAGAAGCAGGGCAAGGGCTTCCGTTTGATCGTGGCGATTGCCGACGTCAGTTTTTATGTAGAGCCGGGCGATGCCTTGGATCAGGAGGCGCTTAACCGTGGTACTTCGGTCTACTTTCCGCGCCGAGTCATTCCGATGCTGCCGGAGGCCTTGTCCAACGGCATCTGTTCGCTGAATCCGGACGTCGAGCGGATGTGCATGGTCTGCGATATGCAGATCAACGCCAAGGGTGTGGTCAAGCGCTATCAGTTCTATCCAGCGGTGATGCTGTCCAAGGCGAGGCTGACCTATAATCAGGTTTGGGAGTGGATTCAGAAGGGAAGCTATAGCCCGGTGTTGCCGCAGATCCAGACCCTATACTCTTTGTTCAAGGTGTTGCTTGCGGCGCGCAGCCAGCGTGGGGCGATCGAGTTCGACTCTGTGGAAACCCAGATGATCTTCAACGACGCGGGCAAGATCGAACGCATCGTGCCGGTAGTGCGCAACGACGCGCATCGCCTGATTGAAGAGTGCATGCTGGCGGCCAATGTTTGTGCCGCTGATTTCCTGGAGAAGAACGGGCACAAAGCCTTGTATCGGGTACATGAGGGGCCGACTGAAGAGAAACTGGAGAATCTGCGCAACTACCTGCGCTTGGTCGGCTTGAGTCTGGGCGGCGGGGAAAAGCCCACGGCCAAGGACTACGCCAAACTGGGGGAACAAATTCATGGGCGGCCCGATGCGCCGGTGTTGCAGACCATGTTGCTGCGTTCCATGCAGCAAGCGGTTTATACCCCGGACAATAACGGCCACTTCGGCTTGGCTTACGAGGCTTACGCGCACTTCACTTCACCGATTCGCCGTTACCCGGATTTGTTGGTGCACCGTTCGATCAAGGCGGTGCTCAATGGTGGCAAATACAAGCCGGGCAAATGGGCGCAACTGGGCGTGCACTGCTCTATGACCGAGCGCCGGGCGGACGATGCCAGTCGCGACGTCGAGTCCTGGCTGAAAACCTACTATATGCGGGACAAGGTGGGCGAGATCTTCAAGGGCAAGATCTGCGCGGTGACCAGCTTCGGCGTATTCGTGTTGCTGGATGAGGTGTATGTCGAAGGCCTAGTGCATATCTCCGAACTGGGCAAGGACTACTTCCACTTCAAAAAGGACGTCCAGGCGATTGTCGGAGAGAAGAGCGGCATGCAATACCGCTTGGGCGATACGCTGACCGTGAAGGTGATGAGCGCCAATCTGGAAAGCGCTCAAGTCGACTTCGCTCTGGTCAAAGAAGGCGAGCTGCAAACCGCCAGGCCAGTGCCCGCGCGCAGCGCCGGCGCGCGCCAGGGCGGTTCGCGCCGGGCTGCCGAGCCTAAGCCTGTAGAGGCAAAACCGCCGGCATTGCCAGCGGCGCCCAAGGGGCGAAGCAGAGGGGGGGCTCAATCGCCGGTGTCGAAGCCTGCGGTCAACAAGCCTGTGGCGAGTCCATCTGCTGCAAGCAAGCCAGTAGCGAGCAAGCCAGTAGCGAGCAAGCCAGTAGCAAGCAAGCCAGTAGCAAGCAAGCCAGTAGCAAGCAAGCCAGTAGCAAGCAAGCCAGTAGCAAGCAAGGCGGTGGCTCCAAAAACTGTTAGTGCTGCGCCTGCGGCTGCCAAGCCGGCGCCTACGGCAGCGATGCCTGCGTCCGAGGCTGGCGCGCCTCCAGCGGGCCAATCGCTTGCCGGCAAGTCGCCGGTGGGCGAGGCGTCTCCCGCCCCGCGTCAACGCAGGCCGGCGGCGCGCAGGAGCAATAGCAAGCGCCGTAGCGAGGACTGATCTCTCCAGAGCACTTCTATATAAATAGGTATACCAAGCCATGACGGGCCGGCGTTTCGCCGGCCCGTTTTTCATGGTTCGGCGGGGCGAGGATGGGGTGCCGGTGAATACCCTTTGTGGATATTCGTTTTCGCATCAAGGGTTTGCCCTGTGAGGCCCGCTTTTGTTGAGGTTTTTGTTGCAAAAGGTGTTGACGGGTTTAGGGTCGTGACGTATAGTTCGCCTCCTCAGCAGACAACGCAGCGGCGGAAACGAAGCGCAGCGATCTGCACCGCTCTTTAACAAAACGAATAACCGATAGGTGTAAGTGCTCGGTCGATGACCAAACACTTGCACTGCAAGACGAGAGATATCTTGATGTTTCTTTGATCTTGCGTGCCAGAAAATTTGCTTGGAATTGAACTGAAGAGTTTGATCCTGGCTCAGATTGAACGCTGGCGGCATGCTTTACACATGCAAGTCGAACGGTAACAGGGTGC
>NZ_MUKU01000016.1 GCF_002081825.1 Chromobacterium haemolyticum
GAGGCTCAGAGCCAATTGCTGCACGACCTGCCATAGCGGCAAGTTGCGAAAGAGGGCCAAGCCAATGACCAACCAGACGGCATGCTCAGCAGGAAGTTTGCGGCGCCGAATGGAGGCTTTGCCGGTAACGGCGAGTGCTTGCTCGATCCAGGCAGGGTCAATCAATGCGGCCAATGTCTCTAGCCGAGAAGGGGCGTGTGGCAGCGTGTCATGTAAGGCGCGTTGTAGTAGGCTCATGCAGCGAAAAAGGGAACATGATGAACATGTCCCCTTTTTACTGGATTTACATCCGCAAGTCTTAACTGACTGGCATTAGCCCAGCGGGCGGCTTTGACGGCGAAGCTCGGATGCGCTTACTTTTTGGCGACGCTCTTGCCGAAGCTTTCCGCGGCGGCGCGCATCTTGGGCAGCAGCACCGGCTCGGCGGCCTTCAAGGTGTCGCCGGCGATGGTGTTGATGATCTGCGGCTGCTGCTTCAGCAGTTTCTGACCCGCGGCGGTTTTGTAGAAAGCGTTGATCTGCTTGAGCTCGTCGGCGCTGAACTGGGCGCTGTAAGCCTTGGCCACAGTCTGCTCGAACTGCTGCTTGGCCGTGCTGGAGCCAAAGTAATCGCTGGCCAGCTTGTGCACGTTCTCGCCGTAGGTCTTGAAGCCTTCCTGCGCCTTCTTCTGCTGGGCTTCGCTCAGCTTGATCTTGTTCTTGACGAAGTATTCCTGCAGCAGCGGCATCGCGCTGGCGGTGGTGCGCTGCGCCAGTTCCGGCAGCATATTGTTCAGGCTCAGCGTGGCGGACAACTCTTTGACGGCGGCGTCCTGGGCGGCGTCGGCGTGCGCCAGCAGCGGCAAAGTCAGCGCCAGGGCGGCCAGGCCGGCTTTGAGCGGGCGTGATGCGAACATGTGGAATCCTTTGGCTTTGAGTTGAAAACGGCTGGCGTCGGCCAGGCCGACGCGAAAACACCGGCAGTGTGACACCGCCGCCGCCGCAGGTCAAAAAAGACGGGGAGCCTCCGCCTAGCGCGCCGCGGCGGGCGCCGGGGGCAACTGGCTTTGCCAGCCCTGGTAGGCGCCGATATTGGCGCGTGTGATCAGCTGCACCGGCACCGTCACCAAGCGCGGCTTGGCATTGGGCGTATCCAGCAATTGGCGGCCTAGCTTCACCGCCTCCACGCCGATGGCGTATGGAGCTTGGCTGACGGAGGCCACAATCTGATTCTGCCCTCGCAACGCCTTCTCTATATCCGGCGAGCCGTCCACCCCGGCCACCATCACCTCCTTGCGGCCGGCTTCCCGCGCGGCCTGCTCCGCCCCCAGCGCCTGGCGGTCGTTGCTGGAGAACACGCCGTTGATCATAGGGTAGCGCCGCAGATGTCGTTCCATCAGCCGCTTGCCGCCCCAACTGGACGCCATGCCGCTCTCTTGATGGCTGAGCAAGCGGATTTTGGGAAATGCCGCCAAGCTGCGGCGACAGCCGGCCACCCGGTCCCAGACAGAAGACACCGGCGGACCGTTCTGAATCACCATCGTCCCGCTGCCATGCATCTGCTCCGCCAGATAACGACAGGCCAGCGCGCCGGCCTGGACATTGTCCGATTTAACCGTGCCGTCGACGCCGGGCGCGTCCACGTCCACCGCTACCACTCGCACCCCGGCCTGGTGCGCCAGACGCACCAGCGGCGCCACCGCCTTGCTGTCAGCGGCCACCAGCAGAATCAGCTCCACCTGCTGACGCAGCAGTTGCCGCACTTGTTCTTCCTGCCGCTCCAAGCTGAAATTGGCGGAAAGGGTGATGACTTGCGCATTGGGATTGGCCACGCGCGCCTCGTTCAGCGCGCCTCGCGCCACGATCTGATAGAAGGGGTTGTCCAGCGCTCCCACGGATACGCCGATGCGGCTCAAGGGGGCGGCGTAAACGGTGCCGGCCAAGGACAAGCAACAACAGGCAAGAAATCGGCTCGGCATCATGGCCACTCATGAGATGGTTGCAATACGTGCCATCCCAGTTTAGACCACCAGGCTTGGACCGAAACCACGCCGAGCAACGGTTTGGAAGCCGCAACGCTCCCAGCGCCGCCAGCGGCGAGCGGACCTGTTCAAAACCCGGCGCGCTAGAGCAAAACTAAGGTGAAAACCGATGAGAAAGCGGAATGCGCACGTGGCGCATGAGCATTTCGAATGCGGTACTCACCGTGCCGCGTGCCACCACGCGCAGCAGACCTTAAACAGGCTTTCATGCCGCCTGGCTCAGGCTGGCCCGCACCCGCTGCGCCAGTAGCTCCAGTTGCAGCCAACCGTCTTCCCATTGGCAGTGGCCGGACTCCACATTGATGTGGCCGGCCTGCCGCAGCCAGGCAATGGGCGTGCGCCAGTAGCCGGCCAGCCGCGCCGCGCGCGGCGTCTTGCAGAACGGATCATTACTGCTCGCCACCATCCTGGCCGGAAACGGCAAGGGTTGCCGCGGCGTTGGCGCGAACCCCATTAGCTCGCGCGGAACAAAGGGCCGCTCCACATCCGCCGGCGCCACCAATAAAGCGCCAGCAATTCGTCGCGGATGGCGCTGCGCGTAATGCGCCACCGCTACGCAACCCAGGCTGTGAGCAATGACGATGACCGGCTTTCGCGTCCGGTCCAGCGCCAGATCCAAACTCTGCAGCCAGTCGTCCAGCCGCGGCGCGTCCCAATCGCCCACCTCCACCCGCTCGGCGTTCAAGCGGCGTTGCCAGTGGCTTTGCCAGTGCCGCGGGCCGGAGTTGCGCCAGCCGGGCTGAATGATCAAGTCGAAATCCGCCAGCGAAGGTTCCATCGCTCAGCTCCTTAAGGGTTGATCTCGCACTGTAGAATGACTTTTATATTCTTGGAAATGATATTGAACGAAAAACTTATTCCCTATACCTCTAAGACACCCCTGCCGCCGCATAGATTTATTTGGAATTTAAAGATAAAAAACAATCACTTCTGGCGCTAAAACATTTCTGATTAGATGCATTCATCGCTTGCACCCTCAGGACATCGCCATGCCACGACTCTCCCTCCGCCACGCCCTTCTCTCCCTCGTCTTGTTCAGCGGCGCCGCACCGCTGCTTGCCGCCGAGCTGCTCAACGTCTCCTACGACCCGACCCGCGAGCTCTACCAAGACATCAACAAGGCCTTCGCCGAGCAATGGAAGAAACAGGGCGGCGACGTCGCCATCAAACAGTCTCACGGCGGCTCGGGCAAACAATCGCTGGCCATCCAGCACGGCCTTGAGGCCGATGTGGCCACGCTGGCGCTGGCCTACGACATCGACGTGCTGGCAGACCAGGGCCTGCTGCCCAAGAACTGGCAAAGCCGCTTGCCGGACAATAGCTCGCCCTATACCTCCACCATCGTATTCCTGGTGCGCAAGGGCAACCCCAAGGGCATCCGCGATTGGGGCGATTTGATCAAGCCCGGCGTTCAGGTGATCACGCCCAACCCCAAAACCTCCGGCGGCGCGCGCTGGAACTATCTGGCGGCCTGGGGTTACGCGCTGAAACAGCCCGGCGGCAACGAGGCCAAGGCCCGCGCCTACGTAGGCGAACTGTATAAACACGTGCCGGTGCTGGACACCGGCGCGCGCGGCGCGACGCTGACCTTCGCCCAACGCGGGCTGGGCGATGTGCTGCTGGCTTGGGAGAACGAAGCGGTGCTGGCGGTCAAAGAGCTGGGACCGGACAAGTTCGACATTGTCACCCCCTCCTTGTCCATCCTGGCGGAACCGCCGGTGGCGGTGGTGGACAAGGTGGCCGACAAGAAAGGCAACCGCAAGCTGGCCGAGGCTTATCTGAAGTTCCTGTACACCCCGCAGGGCCAGACCATCGCGGCGCAGAACTACTACCGGCCGCGCGACGCCAAGATTGCCGCGCAATACGCCGGCCAGTTCCCCAAGGTCAAGCTGTTCACGCTGAAAGACACTTTCGGCGACTGGCGCGGCGCCCAGCGTAAACACTTCGCCGACGGCGGCGTGTTCGATCAGTTAATCACCAAGAAATAACACGCCCCTCAAGGCGAACAGCCCGGCTAGCCGGGCTGTTGTTCATACGGGGACAAGAGCTCAGGCCGCCTGGCTTTCTCTCCAGGTCAACCACACCCGCATGTCGAATTCCAGCTGGTGGTAGTCCGGCTCCATATGGCAACAAAGCTGGTAGAAAGCCTTGTTGTGGTCCTTCTCCTTCAGATGAGCCAGCTCGTGCACCACGATCATGCGCAGGAACGGCAAGGGCGCGTCGCGAAACAAGGCAGCGATGCGAATCTCGTTCTTGGTCTTCAGCTTGCCGCCCTGCACCCGCGACACGAAGGTATTGGTGCCCAGCGTGCCCTTGACTGGGTGTTGTTGGCTGTCGTAACTCACCTTGGCCGGCAAGGCGGCGTTTTTTAGATAACGCTGCTTGATCTCGGACACGTACTGGTACAACGCCTTGTCCGTCTGCACATCGTGGCTGTCCGGGTACTTGCGCGCCAGCCAGCCGCCCAGTTGGCCGGCGTCCAGCAGCGCCTGCACCTGACTGAGCAGCGCGGCGGGATAATGCTGCAAATAGTTGAAGGTAGACATCGCACCATTGTAAAACGACTGCGCGGCCAGGTGTTGCCGCGGCGCAAACCGACGCTACAGCAAGCAGGATGGATCATCCCATTGATAACTTAACGCCAGCGCGCGGTTGCCGGCGGCGGTATCCACCTCGCTGGACGCCGACGCCGCGCCGCCCAGCGCCCGGTAAAAACCGCAGGCAGCGTGGTTAGCCTGATACACCCATAGATAAAGCGGCCGGCCCGGCGCGACGCGCATGGCTTCCGCCGCCGCCGCGGCCATCAGCGCGCGGCCGATGCCGCGTCCCTGCTGCCCGGCCAGCACATGCAGATTATCCAGATACACGCCCCGCTCCGGCGCCTCGTCCGGCAATAGGCAAACAAAGCCCACCGGCTCTCCCTGCCACAGCGCCAGCCGTACCCAGGGCGGCCGCGCGGCGGCGAAACGATGTCGCCACACAAGCAGGCGCTCGTCCCAAGCGCGCAAGTCCAGATACTCATCCGGCAGGATGCCGCGGTAATGCAGCCGCCAACTGGCGATGTGCAGCGCTGTTATCCGCTCTACATCCCCAGCATCGGCCTCGCGCAGCAATAGATTCTTCGTCATTTTCGCTCCTCCTGGTCGCGATGGTTCCACGCCAGCGGCCAAACTGGCTCTGGCCAAGACCGCCGACAGTCGAGACAATGCCGATTCCCCCACCTTACTCTAGGAAGGTCCTTCATGCATGTCGTGATTTTCCGTGCGGCCACGCGGCAACTGGATGACGAGTACTTCGCCGTGGCGCAGCAAATGCGCCAGCTGGCGCTGGAGCGCTTCGGCTGTCTTGCCTTTGTTTCCGCCTGTGAGAACGACCAAGAGATCGCACTATCCTACTGGCCTGACGCCGACAGCATCCGCGCGTGGAAGGCCCACGCCGACCATGTGCTGGCGCAGCAGCTGGGACGCGAGCGCTGGTATCGCCAGTATCGGGTGGAAGTGGCGCACATCGAACGCAGCTATGAATGGACCATGGACGCGTCAACCTGAGGTCCGCCGCATGGCGCTGTTTCACGTGGAACCGGGCCGCTTCGCGGCGCGACTAGCTGCTTTTTATCCACGCCAGCGCTTTCTTTAGCCGCTTTTTACGCGCCGGCGCCTAGCATGCAGCCAAGATCCCACCTTCGAGGCCCTTGCTTATGAACGCAAGCAAACCCGTCCGTCACACCTTGCCGGCGCGTGGCATTCCCGACTACCTGCCGGACGAGGACCCGGCGCCGCTGGCGCTGCGCCGCTACATCCTCGAAGCCCGTTTTCCGGCAACGCCCTGCCGGACCGGGCCGAAACTCGGCTGGCGCGCGTCCTTGCGCGCCTGGTGGCGTCTGGTGAGCGCGCAACGATGAAACGCGGCGATCTCGCTCTGCGCCACCGCCGGCTATTGAATGCCTACGCGCAGGCCCGCCATCAACGCCTGCCCTGGCTCAAACGCAAGACGCGGCTGCCGCGCGCGACCCAAACGGGCTTGCTGCAGCGGCTGCGCGCCTGGCTACGCCTTATTTGAGCCGCAGCGGCTCCACCAGCACATTGCTGGATTCGTCGGCCAGCCACATCTGGCCGTCCTGGATCGTGGCGCTCAACTGCATGCTGCGCTGGCAGATGGCGACCAACTCCGCCAGCGTGGCCGGCTCAACGCGGAATACGCTGAGCTTGTCCAGCCGGGACAGCTTGTTCTCGATCTGCGGCCACCATACCTCGCTGGCGCGGCCGCCGTAGCTGTACAGCGCCACTTGCTCGGCGCGGCTGCACGCTTTCTTCAGCCGTTTTTCATCCGGTTCGCCCAGTTCCACCCACAGCTCGATATCGTCGGCATAGCTTTTCTGCCACAACTCCGGCTCGTCGTCTGCGCTCAGGCCGCGGCTGAACTGCAGGGTTTCGCTGGCGTTGAGCGCAAAGGCAGCCAGGCGCAGCATCATGCGCTCAAGGGTTTCGGATGGGTGCTGGGCCAGCGTCAGCTGATGACTGGCGTAATAGCCGCGATCCATGTCGGACACGGCAAGATTGGCTTTGTAAATGGTGGCGGACAGGGCCATGCGGAAACCGGCTTTGCGAAAAAAGAAGCTATTGTACGGGTCAGCCGGCTTTTGCGCGCAATCATCGCGAACAACGAGGCCGCCCTATCTCAAGGCGAAGGCTGGCTGGAACAATCCAAGGGTTCGCCGCGCCAGGTGATGCTGGCCTCGCGGCCCTTGATCCACAGCTCCAGTCCCGGCGCCGCGTAGCGCGCGCCGCTGCCGCTCAGGCCCTGGTGCAAGATGGCGGTGGAACCGTTGTACTCCAGCTTCACCGTGGGGGGATGGGTGCGGTAAAAGGTGGCCAGCACGGTGCGGGTGGCGTTGCCCTTGCAGACATAGCGCAAGGGCGTCAGCGACGGCGCCAACCCCCAAGCCGCCTGCAACTGGGTGATGCGCATGATGTAGACGTCGCCCAGACACATATGCATGTCCTCGGACTTGACGCAGTCCTTCAGGCTTTTCACCCAGCGGCGCTGCTCGGCGATCAGTTTGGCCTCGGCTCCCGGCCGCCCTTGCTGCGCCTGCTCCAACGCCTGGGCGTAAACCTTTTCCAAGCGATTGTCCTGCCGGGTCAGGCTGTCGTCCTGACACACCATGGCCTCCACCGGATTGCCCGGCTTTTCGCAGTTGAAATCGGTTGCCACCGGCGCGTTGGCTTCCGCCGCTTCCTCAGCGGCCTTGGCGCTCTCCGCCGCGCGGCCGTGGCCGCCCTCCGAACCGCCCTTGCCGGCGGCCAGCGCCAAGGCCGGACACAAAATGATCAAGCCGACCAGCCTACGGGCGGATCCAGGCATACCGATTTCCTCTGAACTGCGTTATTCGCCGCCCATCCCGGGCGGACACATCAAAACAGGGCATCTTGCGGCCGCGGCGCTCCGCGCACCGGCGACGTGACAACATGATACCAGTTCGCCCATTCGCATTTATTAATAATATCGGCCGTCAAAACGGCCTTGCGCGGGTTTGGATTCCGCTGAAATGGATATGACAATGCGGCGACAAGTTCCCAAACCGACGATTTGAAGGTAAACTCCGGCCTCCCGCGTGCAATTCCAATCTTTGCGCGCCGCGCGCGCTTCATCCCGAAGCGCCCATCGCATCCCTAACTTTTTCCCGTCAGCCTGGATTGGTTCGCACATACTGCGATAGGCCGTCGCAGGAGCAAACATGTCCACACTCACCTTTGCCGACCTCGGTCTGGCCGAACCCCTGTTGCGCGCTGTCAGCGAAACCGGTTACACCACCCCCACCCCGATTCAAGCCCAGGCCATTCCGCAAGTGCTGCAAGGCGGCGATCTGCTGGCCGCTGCCCAGACCGGCACCGGCAAGACCGCCGGCTTCACCCTGCCGCTGCTGCACATCCTGATGGGCAAGCCGGCCACCCAGCCGGGCCGCCCGCGCGCGCTGGTGCTGACTCCCACTCGCGAACTGGCCGCCCAGGTGGAAGAATCGGTGCAGACCTACGGCAAGCACCTGCCGCTCACCTCCATGGTGATGTTCGGCGGCGTCAACATCAATCCGCAAACCCGCGCGCTGCGCAAGCCGCTGGACATCCTGGTGGCCACGCCGGGCCGTCTGCTGGACCACGCCGGTCAACGCAATATCGACCTGTCCGGCGTTGAAATCCTGGTGCTGGACGAAGCCGACCGCATGCTGGATATGGGCTTTATCCACGACATCCGCAAAGTGCTGGCGCTGCTGCCGGCCAAGCGTCAGAACCTGCTGTTCTCCGCCACCTTCTCCGACGAGATCAAGAGCCTGGCCGACCGCCTGCTGGATAATCCCAAGCTGGTGGAAGTGGCGCGCCGCAACACCACCAACGAGCTCGTGGACCAAAAAATCCACCTGGTGGACCGCGACCGCAAGACCGACTTGCTGATCCACCTGATCAAGGAGCACAACTGGTTCCAGGCGCTGGTGTTCACTCGCACCAAACACGGCGCCAACCGCTTGGCGGAAAAACTGGACAAAACCGGCATCCCCTCCGCCGCGATTCACGGCAACAAGAGCCAGAACGCACGCACGCGCGCGCTGGCCGACTTCAAGAGCGGCGAATTGCAAGTGCTGGTGGCCACCGACATCGCCGCGCGCGGCCTGGACATCGACCAGCTGCCGCAAGTGGTCAACTTCGAATTGCCCAATGTGCCGGAAGACTACGTGCACCGCATCGGTCGCACCGGCCGCGCCGGCAGCAAGGGCGAGGCGGTGTCGCTGGTCTGCGTCGATGAGTTCAACTTCCTGAAGGATATCGAGAAGCTCACCAAGCAATCGATCGAGCGCTTCGCGGTGCCGGGCTTCGAGGCCGATCTGTCGGTGAAGCCCGAACCCATTCCGATGGGCGGCGGCAACCGCCGCGGCCAGCCGCAACGCCAAGGCGGCGGCGGCAAGCCGCGCCATCAGCCGGACAGCAAACCCACCGGCCACGGCCACCGCTCGCCGGCGTCCAAGCCGCGCCAGGGCCAAGGACAGAGTCAGGCCAAAAACGCCACAAACGGCCAGCCTGGTCAACGCTCGTCGCAAGGCCAGGGTCAGGGCCAGCGCAGCAAGCCCGCCGCCTCGCGTCCGAGCTCGGCGTTGTTCAGCCCGCCGAAGGGCCGCTAAGTCCGCGTGCGCCGCGCCGTGTCCTCGCGGCGCGGCCGCCGCAACGCTGCTTTGCCGACCCCGCGGCAATGGAAGCGCTTTACGCCGGACGCCAAACCTGCCTACGATTCAGCAATAGGCCTTTGAGGCCGACAACAATATCGAGCGGAGACGGCGCACGCCGCGCTCCGCACGGGCAGCACGCATGCCGCGCGCACAGATCGAGCAAGGATCGGGGAAATGATGAGACTTCGCAGCTGGCTGCTGGGCAGCCTGGCTGTAGTCCTGCTGGCGGCAGCTCAGCCGCAGGCCGCGCCACGTCTGAAAATCACCCTGTCCAATCAGGAGTGGCCGCCCTATATGGGCAAGGAACTGCCGTATGACGGCATTTTGTCGCGTCTGGTCAAAGAGGCGTTCGCCCGCGCCAACGTCGACGTCGCCTTCCGTTACTACCCCAACAACCGCACGCTGCAATCGGCGCGCAACGGCACCGTGGACGGCAGCTTCGGCTGGGCGCCGACGTCGGAACGCAAGCAGGATCTACTGTTCACTCAGCCAGTGCTGCATGCGCGCATGGTGTTTTTCCAGCGCCGCAACGCCAACTTCCCCTGGAACGACTTGTCCAATCTGCGCCATGCGCGGGTGGGCGTCACCGTCGGCAATTTCTATTCAGACGAGTTCAATCAGCAGGTCAAGGCCGGCCACCTGATCCCCGACATGGCGCCGGACGACGTCACCAATCTGCGCAAGCTGCTGGCCGGCCGCATCGACTTGTTCCCCATCGACGTGGAAGTGGGCCAATACCTTATCGCCCGCAACTTCCAGCCCCGGCTGGCTCAGCAATTGGAGCCGCAAAGCAAATCGTTCTGGGTAGCGCCGCTGCACGTGGTGATCTGGCGCAAACACCGCCAGGGACCGGAATTGGTGGAGCGTTTCAATCGCGGCTTGAAGGCCTTGCAGGACAGCGGGGAGTTCGATCGCATTGTGGCGGAGACCCGAGCCGCCAGCCTGGCCTACCACAAACCGATCAAGGCCCAGTGAAAAGGCCCGGTACGGAGGATGCGACGCTACGACGCGTCCGTGCTGCTCAACACCACCGGGCGGCCGTGGAAATAGCCCTGGAACCAGTGGAAACCCAAATCTCGGCAACGTTCGAACTGCTCGCGGCTGTCCACCTTTTCCGCCAGCAAGATGCCGTCGAAATCGCTCAACTGCGCCATCAGCGCCGGCAGGCTCTCCGTTTCCACCGCAGCCACGTCCACTTTGACAATATCCACCAGCGGCAGCATCGCCGTCTGGTCCGGCCCCAAGTGGATCACGTCGTCCAAGGCCAGGCGGAAGCCGCGTTGGCGCAACAGCGCCATGCGTTGCAGCAAGGGCTCGGTGACGGTCACCGTTTCCAGTATTTCCAGCACCAGCCGTTCCGCCGGCAATTGGTCCAGGATGGCGTCTTGCAACAAATCGGCGCTGGCGTTGATGAAACCGGGAAACTGGCCCAACACATCCACGCTGCCCAGTTCTCCGAAGGCGTTGCGCAACACCTCGGCGCTGGCGAGCAGATCGTCTCGCACCAAGGCGAAATTGGCCGGGCTGGAACGGAACAATAGTTCAAAAGCCACCAGTTGCTGCTGGCGATCGACAATTGCCTGCCGGCCAAGATAACGTGAAGAATTAGGCATGCCGACGATACTACAGGATATTTCCACCGCCGTTGGGCATCTCCTGCTGGTACCGTCAAAAAATATGACAGCTTATGCCTGACCACCGTCATTAAATGCGGTAAGGTTGCAAATTACCCTCACGTCAGCGAGACCGCCATGTTGCCAACCCGACAAATTCCTCGCGAGGAGATCAAAGCGTTGCCGCTGTTCGCCGGCCTGACGCCGGAACAGGTGCGGCTGGCCGCCACGCCGGAGTTGGCCGCCGCCGCGTTGCGGGCGCTGGGCGGTTGCGCGGTGCTGGGCTTCGACACCGAATCCCGTCCCACTTTCCACAAAGGCGAAAAACCGACCGGCCCGCACCTGATCCAGCTGGCCAGCGACGACGGCGCCTGGCTGTTCCCGGTGCAGGATGGCCAGTGCGCGCCGGAGCTGAAAATCCTGTTGGAAGACCCGCAACGGCTATTGGTGGGCTTCGAGCTCAGTTCGGATCAGTCGCTGCTCAAGCAGCGCTTGGGCATACGCTGCGGCCGAGTGCTGGACTTGGTGTCCTGCTTCGACAGCGACGATGCGCGCATCACCGTCGGCGCGGTGCAGGCGGTGGCGCGGCTGTTCGGCCAGTACTTCCGCAAATCCAAAAAACTGTCTACCACCAACTGGTCCAAACTGCCGCTGACGCCGGCGCAACAGGCTTACGCCGGCAACGACGCCTGGGTGGCGCTGCGGGTGTTCCGCGCGCTGGAAGCGCGCGGACGGCTGCTCCCAACGCCCAAACTCAAGGCAGACGCGTGATCCGGTTCAGCGCCGGCACCGCCACCGGCGACGCCACGGCGAAATAACTCTCCAGCACGTCCACGTCCACGCCGCCGCCAACCCGGTTGCCGCCCTGCGTCAACACCGTGAAGCCGTCGCCACCACCGGCGATGAAGTTATTGACCTGCACCCGGTAGCTAGCCGAAGGATCAATAGCTATGCCGTTGATCTTGATGCTGGCGATGTCCACTTTGTTGCCCACCGGCGCCGCCTGGCTCCAGCTATAACTGAAGCCCTTGGATACTTGCAGAATCTTGACCTTGGACGGATCGCTCCATTGCTGCTCCAGCAACTGATCAATCTGCGTACCGGTCAGGGTCAACGTGGTCATCACATTGCCAAATGGCTGAGTGGTGAACAATTGGTTGTACGTCACATTGCCGCCGGCGCCGGGAATGATGTCGGCGCGCACGCCGCCCGGGTTCATGAAAGCCACTACAGCACCCTGGGCGGCGCCGGCCGCCAATTGCGCGTCGGCCACCACGTCGCCCAAGGCGGTTTCGCCGGCCGTGGACGGGGTGCGATCCAAAGTGCCTCCGGCCTGGCCCACGACTCGATTGGCCACTGGGGCCACCAAATCCTTGTACAGCTTGACCAGATTGCTGACTGAGGCCAACGGCGCGATGTCGCGCGCCACTACCCGGTTCTGAGCTTGAATGGAGCCGGGCTTGACGTCGCGGGTGGCCGGATCCAGCACAAAGTCGATCTCGGTGAACAACTGACCGTAATTCTTGGCGCTGGTCACCCGGCGGCCGTCTATTACGCAGTTGTAGGCCTGATGGGTGTGGCCGGTGACCACCAGCTTCACAGCCGGATCCAGTTTTTTGACGATGTCGACGATGGGGCCGGACACGCCGTTGCAATCGTTGAAATTGCCGCTTTGGTAGCCGCCCTCGTGCACCACCACCACCACGGCGGATACGCCCTGCCGCTTCAGTTGCGGAATCAGTTGGTTCACCGTGGCCGCCTCGTCCTGAAAGCTCAGGCCCTTGATGCCGTCCGGCGACACGATTTCCGGCGTGCCTTTCAAAGTCATGCCGATGAAAGCCACCGGGATGCCGCCGAACTTCTTGATTTCATAGGCGGGGAACAAGGTGCCGCCGTCGCTTTTCTTGACGTTGGCCGCCAGGAATTTGAACTTGGCGCCAACGAACTTGCCGTTCTGGCAGGACGTGGTGGGCGCGTCCGTCTTGCAACCGCCGTTCTGCATGCGCAGCAATTCCTGCTGGCCGTCGTCGAACTCGTGGTTGCCCACCGCGTTGAGGTCCAGGCCCAGCAAATTCATCGCCTCGATGGTGGGCTCGTCGTGGAACAAGCCGGACACCAGCGGGCTGGCGCCGATCAGATCGCCGGCCGACACCACCACGGTATTGGGCGATTTGGCGCGCAGCGACTGCACCCAGGCCGCCAGATAGTCAACGCCGCCGGCGTTGATCTTGACGGTCTTGCTTGGGTCGGCCGGATCCGGCACCGTCAGTTGGCCCGGCATTTCCAGATTGCCGTGGAAATCGTTGAAGGCGATCATCTTAACCGCCACCGGCTGGCGCGAAACACCGGTGTTCTGATCGCCCGGACCCCAGCCGCCAGAGCCGGCGGAACAGCCAAACAGCGCCAGGCTCGCCGCCAGGCACACGCTCATGGTTTTCAGTTTCACGAAACGCATCCTTGTCTTGTTTGTTGTCGCGCGCGCCGGCGCCGCCGGCCACGATCGAAATGAAGAGACGTCCGTCCACTGCCATGGACCGTGATGGACGCTCCGATCGCGCGCACTATAGCAAAACAAAATGACAAAGAGTTAAAACTTTCGTGATGCGAAACAAATCGCCATGCGGCCTCAGTCGGCGCGCGGCTCAGCCTCAAGCGCCGCCAGCGCGTCCGCGGTGTTGAGATTGGGAAAAAGATGGTCGAACGCGACTTCGACATGGTCCAGCCCGGCCAGCCAGCCGCGGATGGAACGGCCGCCGCCGGCCAGATAGGCGGCCAGGCCTGCGCGCAGACCGGGCCCCAGGGCCAGCAGGCTGGGATGCCAGCCTTCGCGGTCCCTCGCGCTGGCCGCTTGGCGGCCAGCCGCCACTTCCGCCAGCAAGCGACGCGAGAAGTCGGTCGGCAGCCGCACCGCATCGCAAGGCATCACCAACCAGACCGCGCCGTCGTCGCGCTCCAAGGCCGCCAACACCCCGGCCAACGGCCCAGGGTAATCCGGCAGGCTGTCCGGCAGCAGCGGACAGCCGAAACCGGCGTACAGATCCAGATTGCGGTTGGCCGAGACCCACACCCGTTGGGCCAGCGGCGTCTGCGCGGACAGCGCCGCCAAGGCGTGCGCCAACAACGGCCGCCCGGACAACATCGCCAGGCCCTTGTCGACGCCGCCCATGCGCGTGGCGCGGCCGCCGGCCAGAATCAGCGCCTGGTGGCTCATTGCCAGCGTTCCACCGCCTGGGCGTCGCTGTGTTTGGCGTCCACCCAGCGCGCGCTGCCGTCGGCCAGAATTTCCTTTTTCCAGAACGGCGCGTCCTGTTTCAGATAGTCCATCAGGAATTCCGCAGCAGCGAAAGCGTCGCGGCGGTGGCTGCTGGCCACCACCACCAACACGATGGGCTCGCCCAGACCCAGCCGCCCAACGCGGTGGATGACGGTGGCCGCCTGCAACGGCCAGCGCCGGCGCGCCTCCGCCACAATGGCTTCCAAGGCCTTTTCGGTCATGCCCGGATAATGCTCCAGCTCCAACGCCGTCACGTCGCGGCTGTCGCCGTAATCCCGCACCAGCCCGCTGAAGCAGACCACCGCGCCGCAAGCCGGGTTGCCGGACAGCGCGTCGATTTCCTCGCCGGCGCTGAAACGCTGCGGCTGCACCCGCACCGTGAACGCGTCCATGCTCATCCCCCGGTCACCGGCGGAAACACCGCCACCTCGTCGCCGTCGCTCAAGGTGGAGTCCAGGCGCGCCATCTGCTGGTTCACCGCTACGCGGAACACCCGGTCGGCGGCAAGCTCCCGCGCCCAGACCTCGCCCCGCAGCCGCAACTCCACCAGCAGTTCCCCCACCGTGGCCGCGTCGCTGTCCAAGTGTTCGCTCTCCAGGCCGAACTCGTCCCGCAAGCGGGCAAAATACAAAAGATTCAGTTTCATCGCCTGCCTCTGTGCGCATTAAGCGGATACCGCAGTGTAAGCAATTCGCGCCGGGCCTCCAATACGTCAAGGTGGCTAGGCGCCCGCCCGCAAAAAAGCCCGCTCGCGGCGGGCTGGTCGGGACAAGCCGGCAGATCCTTACTTAACGATCTGAGCCAGTTCGCCCTTCAGGTATTTATTGGCCATGGTGTCCAGGTTGATCGCCTTGATCTTGCTGGCCTGGCCGGCGGAGCCGAAGGCCTCGTAGCGGGCGATACAGATGTCGCGCATCGCGTCGGTGGACACTTTCAGGTATTTGCGCGGATCAAACTCGGCCGGATGCTGGGCCAGGAAGCGGCGAATAGCGCCGGTGGAGGCCAGACGCAGGTCCGTGTCGATGTTGACCTTGCGCACGCCGTGCTTGATGCCTTCCACGATTTCTTCCACCGGCACGCCGTAGGTTTCACCCAGGTCGCCGCCAAACTCGTTGATGATCTGCAGCCATTCCTGCGGCACGCTGGAGGAGCCGTGCATCACCAGATGAGTGTTGGGGATGCGAGCGTGGATTTCCTTGATGCGGTCAATGCGCAGCACGTCGCCGGTGGGCTTCTTGCTGAATTTGTAAGCGCCGTGGCTGGTGCCGATGGCGATGGCCAATGCATCCACGCCGGTGTCCTTGACGAACTGGGCGGCTTCTTCCGGATCGGTCAGCAGCTGGCTGTGGTCCAGCACGCCTTCGGCGCCCACGCCGTCCTCTTCGCCGGCCATGCCGGTTTCCAGGCTGCCCAGGCAGCCGATCTCGCCCTCCACCGACACGCCGCAGGCGTGGGCGAAGTTGACCACGGTGCGGGTGACGTCGACGTTGTAGTCATAGTCGGCCGGGGTCTTGCCGTCGCTCTTCAGCGAACCGTCCATCATCACCGAGGAGAAGCCGAGCTGGATCGAGCGTTGGCACACGTCCGGGCTGGTGCCGTGATCCTGGTGCATCACCACCGGGATGTGAGGGAACTCTTCCACCGCGGCCAGGATCATGTGGCGCAGGAAGGGCGCGCCGGCGTATTTGCGCGCGCCGGCGGAAGCCTGCACGATCACCGGGGCGTTCACCTTGTCGGCGGCCTCCATAATGGCGCGCATCTGCTCCAGGTTGTTGACGTTGAAGGCCGGCAGGCCGTAGCCGAATTCCGCTGCGTGATCCAGCAGCTGACGCATGGAAACGAGAGCCATGGTGTTCAATCTCCGCAAACTGCTCCGCCGGAGCGGAGCATGGTTGGCGCCCGGACCGCGCTACGGCCCAAGGCGAATTCATCAATTCAGTGTCTGGACACGCTGGACAACAATACGCCGGCGCCGACGAAAGCGCCGCCGGACACCTTGTTGACCAGCTTGAGACGCCGCGCGCTGTTCAGCCAGCCGGCCAAACGCGCGCCGCCGCCGGCGTAAGCCAGCTGCCAGGACGCCTCGATCACATAAAATGTCGCCGCCAGGATCGCCAGTTGCGGCCCCTGCGGCTGTTGCGCGTTCATAAACTGCGGGAACAACGCGGTAAAGAAAATAAAGGCCTTGGGATTGCTCATCGCCACCAGGAAACCGGTGCGGAACATGCCCCAGGGCGTGTGCTTGCCGCTCGCCGCCTCGCGGACTTCCTCCACCGGCTGCGGCTGGCTGCGCCAGGTCTTGATTCCCAGATAGATCAAATAGGCGGCGCCCGCGTATTTTACCAAGGAAAACAGCAGTTCGGAGGTGGCCAGCACCGCGCCCAGCCCGGCGGCGGAGCCGAACATGATCAAACCCAGCGCCGTCATCAGGCCAAAACACGTCATCAGCGTGCGCCGCACCCCGTAGTGGATGCCGTGGGTCATCGCCAGCAGCATATTGGGGCCAGGCGTGGCCGAGACGAAAAACACGGTGGTGACGAACAGCAACCAGGTATTGAGCGACATGAATATCTCCGGCGGGTGGGCCATCAGAATGAAACGGCGAGGAATGAAACAGTGTAACGCAAGCCATTCATCCTGATAGCCTTTTCCCAAGCCTTAGAATGTATTTACGATCTCGCGAGCTAAGGCGAGACAAGGCGAAAACGAGCGAAAAAGCGGAATGTACAGGTGGTACATGAGCATTTTGAGCTCGGTTTCAACGCCGTATCGCCGACGCGCAGCAGATCGTAAACAGGTTCTTAGCCGGCGCGCTCGCCCAGGATGGTCACCGCCGGCAACTCCTTGCCTTCCAGGAACTCCAGGAAAGCGCCGCCGCCGGTGGAGATGTAGCTGATGCGCTCGGTGATGCCGTACTTGGCGATCGCCGCCAGAGTATCGCCGCCGCCGGCGATGGAGAAGGCCGGCGAGGCGGCGATGGCCTGGGCCAGGGTCTTGGTGCCGCCGCCGAACTGCTCGAACTCGAATACGCCCACCGGGCCGTTCCATACCACGGTGCCGGCTTTGGCGATGATGGCGGCCAACTCCCGCGCCGAATCCGGGCCGATGTCCAGAATCATGTCGTCGGCCTCCACGTCCGCCGCGTTCTTGGTCACAGCGGCGGCGGTTTCGGCGAACTCCTTGGCGCAGACTACGTCAGCCGGCAACGGCACATTGCCGCCGCGAGCGCGGATCTTGGCGATCACCTTTTTGGCCTCGTCCACCAGTTCGGCTTCGGCCAGCGATTTGCCGATGGCCTTGCCCTCGGCCAGCAAGAAGGTGTTGGCGATGCCGCCGCCCACGATCAACTGGTCAACCTTGTCGGCCAGCGATTCCAGAATGGTCAGCTTGGTGGACACTTTGGAGCCAGCGACGATGGCCACCAGCGGCCGCGCCGGCGCTTGCAGCGCCTTGCCCAGCGCTTCCAGCTCGGCGGAGAGCAGCACGCCGGCGCAGGCGGCCGGCGCGAACTGGGCCACCGCGTGGGTGGAGGCTTCCGCGCGGTGAGCGGTGCCGAAGGCGTCGTTGACGAACACGTCGCACAAGGCGGCGTAGGCGCGGCCCAGATCGGCGTTGTTCTTTTTCTCGCCCTTGTTCAGGCGCACGTTCTCCAGCATCGCCACTTCGCCGGGCGCCACGCTGAAGCCGGACTGCCAGTCCGCCACCAGGCGCACCGGCCGGCCCAAGAGGCCGGACAAACGCTCCACCACCGGCGCCAGGCTGTCTTCCGGCTTGGGTTCGCCCTCGGTGGGGCGGCCCAGATGGGTCATCAGGATCACGCCGGCGCCGGCCTTCAGGCACAGCTCGATGGACGGCAGGCTGGCGCGGATGCGGGTATCGTCGCCGATGACGCCGTTTTTCACCGGCACGTTCATGTCCACGCGGATCAGCACGCGCTTGCCGGCCAGGGCCTGTTCGGAAAGTTTATTGAATTTCATCGTTCGCTCGCTCGGGTTTGGATTCGCTTGTCGATTGATTCATCGGCGCAGATTCCGGCTTGGCGCCGGGACGGCCGCATTTTTTGCAGTACGGAAAAAAGGCGAAATTGCGCGCACCGCAGTCGCAGCCGCGGAACAGCTGCAGGCCGCAATGCACGCAGTAGTCGGCGTCGTCGCCGGCAATATTGTATTGATGGTCGCAGGACGGGCAAGTTTTCTTCTGGTAGGCGCCCAAGGCCTGGGCGTAGGCCACGTGACGCGCGCGCTCGCTCTGGCTTTGCTGCAGTTCGGCGCGCTTTTTCTCCGCGTAGCGCTGGAAGGCCTGGATCATGCGCAGGCCGGCGAACACCGTCAGCGCGATGCCGACGGCCAGCCGCACATAGCCGCCGAAATTGGGCAGATAGGGCAGCAACTCGACAAAGAAAGCGAACAAGGCGAACAGGCCGAAGCCGTAAACGAAGAACCAGTAACGATGAGTCCGGTAACGGCTGAACAGCCATACCGCCAGCAAGAGCAGCGGCAGGATCATCGCCAGCCGCAGCAGGAAGACCTTCAACTCGAAGCGCTGGTAGGCCTGCTGGTAACGATCCTGGGCGACCGTCTCCACCCGGACGATTTCC
Organism: Chromobacterium haemolyticum; assembly: GCF_002081825.1. Lineage (GTDB taxonomy): Bacteria > Pseudomonadota > Gammaproteobacteria > Burkholderiales > Chromobacteriaceae > Chromobacterium > Chromobacterium fluminis. Next base: position 18,722 of record NZ_MUKU01000016.1, read on the forward strand.
TCTTGCAGCGTTTGCCGGCTCCGCTCCAGCCCGCGCAGGCCGTCGCTCGCCCGGTCTTCCTTCTGCTGCCATTGCAGGATCTGCGCCTGCAGGGCGTCCAGTTCCCGAGTGCGGCGACTGACTTCGGCGCTTTGCCGCGGATCGGCGCTGGTGGCGCGGCTGGCCAGCCAATTGGCCAAGCCCTTGCGCTGGGTCTGGTAATTACGCTCCAGTTGCTCACGGGTGGCGCCAAGGTTTTCCAGTTGGGCTCGCTGCGCGTCGTTCTGGCGCTGCAAGGCCTTCTGCCGCTGCCGCAGCGGCTCGATGCCGGCCTGCTGTTGCAGCGTTTCCAGCTGCGGCGGGCCGCCGTCCGGCACGTAGAACAGATCGCGGATCACCAGCTCGCCCAGATTGGACAGAAAGCCGGCGAACACCAAAGCCACCAGCCAGGAGGCCAGCCGGACCCATTTTTCAGGGCGGGACAGTGCTTGGTTTTGTCGCATGCTGCTCTCCTGTAACGGCGGGTTCAGCGGGGGCGATTCGGCGATCGCCCGGCAAGTGTATGCCAAAAAAACGGCCCTACCTTAACATCAATCAAATGCCTGTGGATGTAGCGCCCGCGCTAGCAGACGTAAAAAATCCGGGCCGGCATGGCGCGCCGGCCCGGATTTCCTGGATCACTTCGTCGTCAGCAAGCGAACATCGCGCGCGCGGTGCGCAGCATCTGGCAGCTGAAACCCCATTCATTGTCGTACCAGGCCAGCACCTTCACCATATTGCCGCCGGTCACCTTGGTCAGCGTGGAATCGAAGGTGGAGGCTTCTTCGGTGTGGTTGAAGTCGCCGGACACCAGCGGCAGGGTGTTGTAACTCAGAATACCCTTCATCGCGCCGTTGGCGGCTTCCTTCAGGATGTCGTTGACCTCGTCCTTGGTGGTGTCGCGCGCGGCGCTGAAAGTCAGGTCCACCAGCGATACGTTGATGGTGGGCACGCGCACCGAGAAACCGTCCAGCTTGCCTTTCAGCTCCGGCAACACCAGACCGACGGCCTTGGCCGCGCCGGTCTTGGTCGGAATCATATTGTCGGTGGCGGAACGCGCGCGGCGCAGGTCCTTATGTTTGACGTCAGTCAGCACCTGGTCGTTGGTGAAGGCGTGGATGGTGGTCATCAGGCCTTTCTTGATGCCGATGGCCTGGTGCAGCGCCTTGGCCACCGGGGCCAGGCAGTTGGTGGTGCAGCTGGCGTTGGACACCACGGTCATTTCCGGCTTCAACACGTCGTGGTTGACGCCGTAAACAATGGTGGCGTCGACATCGTCGCCGCCCGGCGCGGAGATCAGCACCTTCTTGGCGCCGGCGTCCAGGTGGGCCTGGCATTTGTCCTTGCTGGTGAAGGCGCCGGTGCATTCCAGCACCAGGTCCACGTCCAGTTCCCTCCACGGCAGCTCGGCCGGGTTGCGGGTGCTGAAGAACGGGATCTTGTCGCCGTTCAGGATCAGGTGCGCGTCGTCCTGCTCGACCTCGCCGGGGAAGCGGCCGTGCACGGTGTCGAACTTGGTCAGGTGGGCATTGATGTTGAGATCGCCGGTGGCGTTGACGGCCACTACTTTGAAATCGTCGTGCAGCTGGTTTTCGTAGATGGCGCGCAGTACCTGGCGGCCGATGCGGCCGTAACCATTGATGGCGATGCGGATAGTCATGCTTCTAAATCTCCTGGGGACGATCCGGAGCGCCCGGCTTCCCGGCCGGCGCTCCGCGTGTTGTGTAGTGCGTCCACTACATGAAACGGCGAACAAAAGGCCATTGCTTTCGCAATGGCCTGTCTTTACATCACAGCAGCGCTTTGGTCTTGGCCACTACATTGTCGACGGTGAAGCCAAAGGCCTGGAACAACTGCGGGGCCGGGGCGGATTCGCCAAAGTGGTCGATGCCGACCACGTCGCCGTCCAGGCCCACGTATTTGCGCCAGAAGTCCGGATGGCCGGCTTCGATCGCCAGCCGCGGCAGGCCCGCCGGCAGCACGCTGTCGCGCCAGGCCTTGTCTTGCCGGTCGAACACATTGGTGCACGGCATGGACACCACGCGCACGGCGACGCCTTCCGCCGCCAGCGCGTCCTGCGCCTTCAGCGCCAGTTCCACTTCGGAACCGGTGGCGATCAGCACCGCGCGGGCGCCGGCGGCGTCGCGCAGCACATAGCCGCCCTTCTGGATCGCGGCCAGCTGCGCCGCGTCGCGGGCGACGAAGGGCAGGTTCTGGCGGCTCAGCACCATGCTGCTCGGCGTGGTCTTCTGCTCGACGGCGTGCGCCCAGGCCGCCGCGGTTTCGGCGGTGTCGCACGGACGCCAGGTATGGTGGTTGGGGATGTAACGCAGCGTGGCCACTTGTTCCACCGGCTGGTGGGTGGGGCCGTCTTCGCCAAGGCCGATGGAATCGTGGGTGAACACGAAGATCGGGTTGATCTTCATCAGCGAAGCCATGCGCAATGCGTTGCGGGCGTATTCGCTAAACATCAGGAAGGTGCCGCCGTACGGACGCAAGCCGCCGTGCAGGGTCATGCCGTTCATGATGGCGGCCATGCCGAACTCGCGCACGCCGTAGCTGATGTAGTTGCCCTGGCCGTCGTGGTCTATCCACTTGGAGCCGGACCAGTTGGTCAGGTTGGAGCCGGTCAGGTCGGCGGAGCCGCCGACGAATTCCGGCAGCGCCGGCGACAGCGCTTCCAGCGCGATCTGGCTGGCCTTGCGGGTGGCCACGGTCTGAGCGGCGTCGGCGATCTTGGCCAAGGCGGCGGCCTTGGTCTCTTCCCAGCCGGCCGGCAGCTCGCCCTGCATGCGGCGGCTGAATTCGGCTGCCAGTTCAGGATAAGCGGCGCGGTAGGCGTCGAAGCGCTTGTTCCATTCGATCTCGGCCAGCGCGCCCTTGTCGCGCGCGCTCCACTCGGCGTAAATCTCGGCCGGGATCTCGAACGGCGCGTGCGGCCAGTTCAGGCCTTCGCGCGCGGCGGCGATTTCGGCCGCGCCCAACGGCGAGCCGTGGCAATCGTGGCTGCCCTGCTTGGTGGGCGCGCCGAAGCCGATGGTGGTCTTGCAGCAGATCAGCGTCGGACGCGCGCTTTCCTTCTGCGCGGTGGCGATGGCGGTGGCCACTTCCACCGGATCGTGCCCGTTGACGTTCTTGATCACCTGCCAGCCGTAGGCTTCGAAGCGGGCCGGCGTGTCGTCGGTGAACCAGCCTTCCACGTGGCCGTCGATGGAGATGCCGTTGTCGTCCCAGAAGGCGATCAGCTTGTTGAGCCCCCAGGTGCCGGCCAGCGAGCAGGCTTCGTGGCTGATGCCTTCCATCAGGCAGCCGTCGCCCAGGAAAGCGTAAGTGTGGTGGTCTACGATCTGATGGCCGTCGCGATTGAACTGCACCGCCAGCATTTTCTCGGCCAGCGCCATGCCCACCGCGTTGGTGATGCCCTGGCCCAGCGGGCCGGTGGTGGTTTCAATGCCGGGAGCGTAGCCGTATTCGGGATGGCCGGGCGTTTTGGAGTGGAGCTGACGGAACTGCTTGAGGTCTTCGATGGAGAGGTCGTAACCGGAGAGGTGCAACAGGCTGTAGATCAACATGGAACCGTGACCGTTGGACAGCACGAAGCGGTCGCGGTCTGGCCAGTTGGGGTTGGCCGGGTTGTGTTTCAGGTGATCGCGCCACAATACTTCCGCGATGTCTGCCATCCCCATCGGGGCGCCGGGGTGACCGGATTTGGCTTTTTCAACAGCATCCATGGACAGGAAACGGATGGCGTTGGCAAGCTCGGTACGGGTGACCATTTCGGGAAAACCTCAAGACTTGTGTGGAAACCGGGACGACGGCCGCGCCATCCGAACATGCCTCCGGCATGGACCAACCGTCGCAAAATCATGGAATTATCGCTGATTTTCACCATAGGCGGCAACCGCCCCGCCGCGCGGAATACCGTGGCGGCATGAAGGGGTATGAAAAATAGCCGTATGCGGCCGTTTTGCAAGATAATGCCGATGCAGGCGTAAAATGCATTTTGAATCAAAAGCCTGCGAATGATTCCGCTCCCGATTTCATCGATGACGAATGGGCATAATGCGGATAAGAGGCGCAGGCGGGGAAACCCGCGTCGCAAATCGCGGTCAGTCTGGCTCTGCCTTTTTGCCGCGCAAACGACGCAACGACGCGAGCCGGCCGGCGCCGTCAAGCGCCGCCGGCTTGTTTGGCACAACCTTTTTTGGAGATTTAGATGCAATCATTCGATGCCCTACCCGCTCCGCGCAAAGTCGCTTTAGGACGCGGCTGGCGCTGGATCGTGGAGGCCTTCTACATTGTTCGTCAGCAGCCGCTGACCTGGATTTTGCTGGCGCTGGCCTATCTGGTGATCAATTTCATCGTCAGCATGATTCCCTTGCTGGGCGGCCCGCTGTCCTTCTTCCTGGCGCCGGTGTTCGCCGCCGGCTTCATCCTGGCGGCGAAAAAATGCGAGCAGGGATCGGAGCTGGAACTGGGCGATCTGTTCGCCGGCTTCAAGACCGCGCTGCGGCCGCTGATCAATGTGGGCATGCTGTACCTGGCCATCCTGATCGTCATCGGCGTGGTGCTGGGCCTGTTGATGGGCGCGATGGGCGTGAGCGTGGCCAAGAGCGACCCCAACGCGATCCCGGTGATCGCCGGCCCCATCGCGCTGTTCGCCTTCATCGGCGGCGTGGCCATCTTCCTGGTCAGCCTGGCTTACTGGTTCGCGCCGGCGCTGGTGACGCTGAACCAGGCCGGCCCGTGGCAGGCGATCCGCGCCAGCCTGCAAGCCGGCCTCGCCAACTGGGGCGCGGTATTGGTAAGCGGTCTGATGCTTGCGGTGCTGGCCTTCATCGCGATGATTCCGCTGGGCCTTGGCCTCTTGCTGTGGTTCCCGGTGCTGTACGTGACCGCCTACACCGGCTGGAAAGATATTTTCGGCCAGTCGGCGACGCCGGCGCGGCCGGACGAGCCGGTGGTGTTTTAAGAACCTGTTCAAAGTCTGCTGCGCGTCGGCGATGCGGCGTTAAAAACCGCTGCGAAATGCTCATGCACCATCGCTTCCTCAGCCGTTTTCGCCTTGTCTCGCCTTAGCTCGCTAGATCGTAAACACGCTCTAAGCCCGGCTCGCCTCTTCAATCAAGCCCCGCCCAGCGGGGCTTTTTCATGCCCTCACAGCAGCATCGCGGCGGCCCAGCCAAAGCCCAGCAAGGGCAGGTTGAAGTGCAGGAAAGTCGGCACCACCGTGCCCCACATATGATCATGCTGGCCATCTGCGTTCAAACCGGCGGTCGGCCCCAGAGTGGAATCCGACGCCGGCGAGCCGGCGTCGCCCAAGGCCGCGGCCGTGCCGACCAGCGAAACGATGGCCAGTTCGGAAAACCCGAACCCCAAGGCCAGCGGCACGTAGATGGAGGCGATGATGGGGACGGTGGAGAAGGACGAGCCTATCCCCATGGTGATCAGCAAACCCACCAACAACATCATGAAAGCAGCCAGCGCGCGGTTGTCGCCAATCAGCGCCACCGAGGAACGCACCAGCGACTGGACGTCGCCGCTGGCGTTCATCACGCTGGCGAAGCCCGCCGCGGCGATCATGATGAAGCCCACCTGGGCCATCAGGCGCATGCCCTGAGTGAAATGGCTGTCCAGTTCGGTCCAGCGCATCACCCCGGAGCCGGAGATCAAGGCAAAACCCACCAGGCCGCCAAACACCATGGACCCGGTCCACAGCTGCGCCAGCAAGGACAGCAACAAGGCCGCGCCAATGGACACCCGCTGCCAAGGACCCAATTTGACGCTGCCGTGTTCACCGCCGGTCACGGCGACATCCTGGTAACTGCGCCGCCGCCGATAGCTGAACAGCAAGGCCAGCGCCAGACCAAACACCATGCCCGACGCTGGGATCAGCATGGCCAAAGGTGCCGCGCTCAAGCCAACCTGAAAGCCGCTGGCCGCGCCGGCCTTGTTGATGTTGCCCACCAGGATATCGTTGAGGAAGATGGCGCCGAAGCCGATCGGCATCGTCATATACATCACGGTAATGGAAAAGGTGATGGCGCAGGCCACCGCGCGCCGGTCCAGTTGCAGCCGGTTCATCACCAGTAGCAAAGGCGGCACCAGGATGGGGATGAAGGCGATATGCACGGGAATGACGGTGCCCGAGGCGAAACCGGCCAGCACCAGGCAAGCCAGCAAACTCCACTTGACCACGCGCAGCATGCGCTCCGAATGCCCTCCGTGCTGGATGTAGCCGACCATCCGGCCCGACAGCCCCTGCACAATGCCGGTGCGCGACAGCGCAATGGCGAAAGCGCCCAAGGTCGCATAGGCCAGCGCCACCGGAGCGCCGGCACCCAAGCCCCCGTTGAACGCTTGCACCACCGCCTCTGGCGACATGCCCGCGTAAATGCCGCCAATGGCGGCGGAAAGAATCAGGGCCAACACCACCGGCACCCGCGACAGGCTCAAGGCCATCATGACCAATACGGCTAACACTACGGCATTCATCGGAGTCTCCTCGTTCACGCCCATCTTGGCGGGCGCGTCGATAGTCTGGCGTCCCGGCACCGCCGGGCTCCATTCCCCGAACTACGCGCATCATGGTCTGATGGCTCATGATTATCAGCTTCGCCTCCGGCTTGCCGGAGACGAGCGCGCCGGCCCAGGAAACACCTGGAGCCGGCGTTTTACAACCCGCCGCTTTCCCTTTACGCGGTGGGCTGAGTGCTTACAGCGAAGGCAGCAGGCCGGTCTCGACGAAACGGTTGTAGGAACCGCTGGCCACCAGCGCGGCGGCTTTCTCGATGTCCGGCGCGAAGTAGCGGTCCTTGTCGTAGAAGCTCACCTGCTCGCGCAACTCCGCCTTGGCCGCTTCCAGCTTGGCCGAGGTCTTGTGCGGCGCGCGGAAGTCCACGCCCTGGCAGGCGGCCAGCAATTCCACCGCCAGAATGCCGGCGGTGTTGCCGGCCATGTCGCGCAGACGGCGGCCGGCGAAAGTGGCCATGGACACGTGGTCTTCCTGGTTGGCCGAGGTGGGCAGGCTGTCCACCGAGGCCGGATGCGCCAGCGATTTGTTTTCCGAAGCCAGGGCCGCGCCGGTGACCTGGGCGATCATGAAGCCGGAGTTGACCCCGCCGTTATTGACCAGGAAGGGCGGCAGCTTGGACAGATTGCTGTCGATCAGCAGCGCCATCCGGCGTTCGGACAGCGAGCCGATTTCGGCAATCGCCAGCGCCAGATTGTCGGCGGCGAAGGCCACCGGCTCGGCGTGGAAGTTGCCGCCGGACAGGATGTCGTTGTCGGCGGCGAACACCAGCGGGTTGTCGGACACTGAGTTGGCTTCCACCACCAGCACCGCCGCGGCTTGGCGAATCTGGGTCAGGCAAGCGCCCATCACTTGCGGCTGGCAGCGCAGCGAGTACGGGTCTTGCACCTTGCCGCAGTTTTCGTGCGAGCCTTCGATCTCGCTATGTTCCAGCAGGCTGCGGTAAATACGGGCGGCGTCGATCTGGCCGGCGTGGCCGCGCACAGCGTGAATGCGTTCGTCGAACGGCGTGCGGCTGCCCAGCGCGGCTTCCACCGACAGCGCGCCGGCCACCGAGGCCGAGGCGTACAGGTCTTCCGCGGCGAACAGACCTTCCAGCGCAAAGGCAGTGGACGCCTGGGTGCCATTCAGCAAGGCCAGGCCTTCCTTGGGCGCCAGAGTAATCGGCTCCAGGCCGGCGGAGCGCATCGCCACCACGCCCGGCACGCGGGTGCCGTTGACGAAGGCTTCACCCTCGCCGATCAACACCGCGCTCATATGCGACAGCGGCGCCAGATCGCCGGACGCGCCCACCGAGCCTTTCTGCGGAATCACTGGATAGATGCGCTGGTTGAACAAGGTGACCAGCGCCTCGATCACCAGCCGGCGGATGCCGGAAAAACCGCGCGCCAGCGAGTTGATCTTCAAAGCCATCACCAGGCGCACGGTGGATTCGTCCATCGGCGCGCCGATGCCGGCGGCGTGGGAGAGCACGATGGAGCGCTGCAGCAATTCCAGCTCTTCCGGCGCGATGCGGGTATTGGCCAGCAAGCCGAAACCGGTGTTGATGCCGTAAGCGGTGCGGCCTTCGGACAGCACCCGCGCCACGGTGGCGGCGGAGGCGTCGATGGCGGCGTGGCTGGACGGATCCAGCCGCAGTTGCAAATCGGTTTCACGTGAAACGCGGCGCAGCTCGGCCAGGCTGAGCGTGCCGGGAACAATATTCAATGCCATCTTGAGGTTCTCCTTCTAAAGCGTTTGCAGCGCCGCTCGCCGCGGTGAGCGCTGGTTTTGTGTTATCGCGCCCTGCCGGCAAGCGGCTTGAATGTTCCGGCGAGCCCGCGCCCGCCGGATAAAAAACCTTGCGCCGCGCCTTTACGCGGCGTCGCGCTGGGCCTGAGCCTCCACGCCGGGCGCCAGCACCCGGCTCCACAGGAAATGTCCAGCCACCACCAGCGCCACCCACACCATGCCCACCAGCAGCGCAGAGCGGGTATCTTCGAAGTAACCAAGCACGCCGATCACAAACAACATGAAGCCGATCGCCGCCAGCGGCGCGTACGGCCAGAACGGCACCGGGAATTTCAGCTCCGCCGCCTGCTCCTTGCTCATCTGGCGGCGCATCGCCACCTGAGACAGCAAGATCATCAGCCACACCCACACCGTGGCGAAGGTGGCGATGGAGGCGATCAGCAAGAACACGTCCTTGGGCATCAGGTAATTGAGCACCACGCCCAACAACAAGGCGGCGGCCATGACCAACACCGTCATCCACGGCACGCCGTTGGCCGACAGCTTGGCGAAACTCTGCGGCGCCTGGCCCTGACGCGCCATGCCGTACAACATGCGGCCGGCGCCGAAGATGTCGCTGTTGATCGCCGAAATCGCCGCCGAGATCACCACCGCGTTGAGAATGTGAGCGGCGGCGGGAATGCCCAGGCTTTCGAAAATCTGCACGAAGGGGCTGCCCTGGCTGCCGATCTTCGGCCACGGGAAGATCGACATCAGCACGGTCAGCGTCAGCACGTAGAACAACAGGATACGCACCGGAACCGCGTTGATCGCGCGCGGGATGGTGCGCTGCGGGTCCTGCGCCTCGCCGGCGGAAATACCGATGATCTCGATGCCGCCGAAGGCGAACATCACCACCGCCAACGAGGCGACCACCCCGCCCCAGCCATTGGGCATGAAACCGCCGTGCGACCACAGATTGTGCAGGCCGCTGGCCTCGGCGCTGCCAAAACCGAACAGGATGATGGCCACGCCGCCGATGATCATCGCGACGATAGCCCCCACCTTGACGATGGACAGCCAGAACTCCATTTCGCCAAACACCTTGACGCTGCATAGGTTCAAGGCGCCGATGAAGAAGATGATGCTCAGCACCCAGACCCAGCGGTCCACTTCCGGAAACCACAAACTCATATAGATGCCGAAGGCGGTCACATCGGCCAGGCAGACGATGATCATCTCAAAGGCGTAGGTCCAGCCGGTGATCACCCCAGCCAAGGGGCCCAGATAGCTGGTGGCGTAATGGCCGAAGGAACCGGCCACCGGGTTATGCACCGCCATCTCGCCCAGCGCGCGCATCACCATGTAGACGGCGGCGCCGCCAATCAGATAGGCCAGCAATACCGCCGGGCCGGCCATTTGTATCGCCGCCGCCGAACCGTAGAACAAGCCGGTGCCGATGGCCGAGCCCAGCGCCATGAAACGGATGTGACGGGCGGACAGACCGCGCGTCAACGTTTGTTGCTCCATTTAGTGTCTCCTCAATTCCGATCTTCAGGTGCAATCCTGAAATTGTCGCTTATTATCCGTGTTTGGCCGGCCCCCGCATTGCCGAGCCTCCCCGACGGTAGATTCCAGCCTTCCCATCTCAGCCCAACCAGCCCTGCCACAGCGCTAGATGACCGATGCCGGCGGCCAGCAATATTCCCAACACCGTGCGCAGCAGCCAGATCAACACCAGATGCCGTACCGATAGCGGAATTCTGGTCGCCAGGATGCAGGGAATGGAAGCCGAGAAAAACAGCACGGAACTGACCGACACCACCGCGGCGACAAACCTCACCAGCAAATCAGCGTCCTTCAGCAGGATCGCCGGCAAGAACATTTCCGCCAGCCCTGCGGCCAGGGCCTTGCCTGTCAACATCGGCTCGCTCAAACCAGCCAACCATGCCACCGGTGCCAGCAACAGGCCCAGCACATCGAACAAGGGCGTATACCGTGCCAGCAATAAGCCGATCAGCCCTACCGAAAGGATGGAAGGGACCACGGCGCCCGCCATGGCCAGGCCATCGCGCAGATTCACGATCAAGACCCGCGTCAGACTCGGCGCAGCCTTGGCCTGCCGCAAACCGGCGGCCAAGGCCGCCTGCCAGCGCGTCATGCCGGCCGGCAGTTCATCGCGCACGCCGCCCTGATTATCCATGCGCGAGATTGGCGGCAGCCAGGCGGTGATAGCGGTCACGGTAAACGCCACCACCAGAGTGGACCAGAAGTAGAAATTCCAGATCGGCATCAAGCCCAGCGTCTTGGCCACAATCACCATGAAGGCCGCCGACACGGTGGAAAACCCGGTGGCGATGATGGCGGCCTCGCGTATGGTGTACTTGCCTTCCAGAAACACTCGGTTCGTAATCAGCAAACCCACCGAATAACTGCCGACAAAAGAAGCCACCGCGTCAATGGCGGAATGGCCTGGCGTGCGCCATATCGGCCGCATCACTGGCTGCATCAGTACGCCCACCAACTCCAGCAGGCCGAAACCGATCAGAAACGCCAGGGCGGCGGCGCCCAGCGGCACGATCAGGCCCACCGTCAAAGCCAGCTTGTCGAACAAGAAGGGCAACATATCCTTTTCGAACAACAGCGACGGCCCCAGGCGGGTAAGATACAGAATCGCCAGCGCCAAACCGGCCAACTTTAGCAAGCTGAACACTATGTTGACGGCGCTAACGCGCCAGCGTCCGGAAACAAACGGCGCGATGCTGCCATAGGCGATCAGCAACATCACCAACGTCACCGCCAGCTCACGCTGCGCATTGGCCAGATAACTGGCGGCGTGGTCCAAGGGAATCGTGGAGTTGCCTGCAATCTCCAGGGGCAGGAAAAACAGCAGGATTCCAATCAGGCTATAAGTGAGCAAACGCAGCAAGGCGCTGACGTTATTCGGGGAAAACGGCAGGGAATGCTCGACACTCATCAGCGATGTCTCCTTTGTAGCGGCATTCGACAGTTCGGCTTGGAATAGTTATGGCGCCAAATCTGTTGCTTGAGCGTAACGGCCAAACCGCCCGATGACGCCGAAACTCGGCGCCATCGTCCATGACCGCTGTCCGCGATGCTCAGCGCTTCAGCATCGGCAGGTCCAATCCCTGCTCTCTCGCGCAGTTCTCGGCGATCTCATAGCCGGCGTCGGCGTGACGCATCACGCCGGTGCCCGGGTCGTTGCGCAGCACGCGGCCCACCCGCTTGGCGGCGGCGTCGCTGCCGTCGCAGACGATGACCACGCCGGAGTGCTGGGAGAAGCCCATGCCCACGCCGCCGCCGTGATGTAGCGACACCCAGGTGGCGCCGCCGGCGGTGTTGAGCAAGGCGTTCAGCAAAGGCCAATCGGACACGGCGTCGGAACCGTCCTTCATGCTTTCTGTCTCCCGGTTGGGCGAGGCCACCGAACCGGAGTCAAGGTGGTCGCGGCCAATCACGATGGGCGCTTTCAACTCGCCGTTCTTGACCATCTCGTTGAAGGCCAGGCCCAGGCGGGCTCGGTCCTTCAGGCCCACCCAGCAAATGCGCGCCGGCAAGCCCTGGAAGCTGATGCGCTCATTGGCCATATCCAGCCAGTTATGCAGGTGCGGATCGTCCGGAATCAATTCCTTGACCTTCTGGTCGGTCTTGTAGATGTCTTCCGGATCGCCGGACAGCGCCACCCAGCGGAAGGGGCCGATGCCTTCGCAGAATAGCGGGCGCACATAGGCCGGCACGAAGCCGGGGAAGTCGAACGCATTGGCCACGCCTTCTTCCAGCGCCATCTGGCGGATGTTATTGCCGTAGTCCAGCGTGGCGGCGCCGCGTTGCTGTAGAGTCAGCATCGCGCGCACCTGCACCGCCATCGACTGCTTGGCGGCGGCGGTGATTTCGGCGGCGGACGTTTTCTGCTTGGCGCGCCATTGCTCCACGGTCCAGCCCTGCGGCAGATAGCCGTGCACCGGGTCGTGGGCCGAGGTCTGGTCGGTGACCACATCCGGAGTAATACCGCGTTCAACCAGTTCCGTGAACACGTCGGCGGCGTTGCCCAACAGGCCCACCGACACCGCCTTGCCGCTGTGCTTGGCCTCATCCAGGATGGCCAGCGCCTCGTCCAAGGTCTTGGCCTTACGGTCCACATAACGGGTTTTCAGACGGAAATCGATGCGGGTCTCGTCGCATTCGACGGCGATCATGCTGAAGCCGGCCATGGTGGCGGCCAGCGGCTGGGCACCGCCCATGCCGCCCAGGCCGCCGGTCAGAATCCAGCGACCTTGCGGCTTGCCGTCGAAGTGTTGGTTAGCCACGGAGAAGAAGGTTTCGTAGGTCCCCTGCACAATGCCTTGCGAACCGATGTAGATCCACGAGCCGGCGGTCATCTGGCCGTACATCATCAGGCCCTTCTTATCCAGCTCGTTGAAGTGTTCCCAGTTGGCCCAGTGCGGCACCAGATTGGAGTTGGCGATCAAAACGCGCGGCGCGTCGGCGTGGGTCTTGAACACGCCCACCGGCTTGCCGGATTGCACCAACAGGGTTTCGTCGTCCTCCAGACGCTTGAGCACGTCCAGGATGGTGTCGTAGCACTTCCAGTCGCGGGCGGCGCGGCCAATCCCGCCGTACACCACCAGGCTTTGCGGGTGCTCGGCCACTTCCGCGTCCAGATTGTTCTGGATCATGCGGTAGGCGGCTTCGGTCAGCCAGCTCTTGCAAGTCAATTCGGCTCCGCGCGGCGCGCGGATGTGGCGGGTCGGATCAAAACGCGGGTCGGACATCGGTATTCTCCTTTGTAAGCCCGCCGCCGGTTGTGACCCGGCGGGCGGGGAATGACGCTATCGCTACTATCGGGTTCAGGCTTGTTTCAGGTGCCGGCCTATGCTCCATACCAACCGGGCGGCGGTCTTGGCGCCGTGGCTGTCGATGTCGAAGGCCGGGTTCAATTCCACCAGGTCGGCGGCCGCCAATTTGCCGCTTTCGGCCAGGCGCCGGACCAGGGCCTCGACCACGGGCAGCGCCACCCCCATGGCGGCGGGGGCGGAAACCGCCGGCATCACGCTGGCGGGCAATACATCCAGATCTATGGTCAGGTAGACGATGTCCACCTGATCGACGAAGGCCATCATCGCGCCGCGCACCGTGGACAAGGTATCCAGCGTCATGTCGCTGTCCAACGTCCATTGCACGCCCAGCGCGCGGGCCCGGGCGAACAGCGCTTGGGTGTTGGACGGCTCGGCCACGCCCAAGCACAGATAGTGGAAAGGCCGGCCGGCTTGCGCGCAGTCGGCGGCGATTTGGGCGAACGGCGTGCCGGAAGTGGCTTCGGCCGCTTCGCGGAGGTCAAAATGGGCATCGAAATTGACAATGCCGATCACCTTGCCCGGATGCGCCGCCGCCAGGCCGCGCCAAGTGCCGTAGGCGGTTTCGTGACCGCCGCCCAGCACCAGCGGAAAGTGGCCGTCGGCGCGCAGCCGGCGTACCTGTTCGCCCAGCCGCGCCTGCGCGGCGTCCAGGTCGCCGTCGGCGCAGGCCACGTCGCCGGCGTCGCACAAAGGCAGCGCCTGGTGCCAGGCCAGATTGGCCAGCGCCTTGCGGATCGCCGTCGGCCCGGCGGCCGCGCCAACGCGGCCCTGGTTGCGCCGCACGCCCTCGTCGCAGGCAAAGCCGACAATACCGACGCCCGGCTCCAGGCCGGCGGCGTAGGGGCGCGCCAGCTGATGCCAGCGCCGCGCCAGATCGCCCTCGCCGGCGTCGACCCGGCCGCTCCAAACACTCATGTCCACGCTCATGCTTCAACAGCCTTTCATATGCTGCGCCACGCCGCGGAATACGCGTTGGCGCAAAGGATTGTCGCCCAGGCCGTAGACGATCTCGGCCGGCGAATCGATGTCCCATACCAACAAGTCGGCGACATGACCGGCGGCCAGCCGGCCGTGGCTGCCGCCGCGGCCCAGCGCTTGCGCCGCATGGCGGGTGACGCCGGCCAGCGCCTCTTCCGGCGTCAGGCCGAACAAGACGCAGGCCTGGTTCATCGCCAGCCGGATGGAGGCGAACGGGCTGGTACCGGGATTGAGGTCGGTGGACACCGCCATCGGCACGCCGGCGGCGCGCAGCAGTTCCACCGGCGGTTTCTGGGTCTCGCGCAGGAAATAGAAGGCGCCCGGCAGCAGCACCGCCACGGTGCCGGCGGCCTTCAACGCGGCCACGCCGGCGGCGTCCAGGTATTCAACGTGATCGGCGGACCAGCCGCCGAACTCGGCCACCAGTTCGGCGCCGTGCAGATTGGAAAGCTGCTCGACATGACCTTTGATCTTGAGGCCGTGGGCGCGCGCCGCCTCGAACACGCGGCGGGTCTGCGCCGGGCTGAATCCCACGCTTTCGCAGAAAGCGTCCACCGCCTCGGCCAAGCCGGCGCTGGCTGCGGCAGGCAGGATGGCGTCGACGATATGGTCGATGTAGGCGTCGGCGCGGCCGGCGAACTCCGGCGGCAATGCGTGGGCGGCCAGCAGGGTGGCGGACACCTCCACCGGCAGTTCGTCCCGCAAGCGCCGCGCCGCGCGCAATTGCTTGAGTTCGTCCTCCAGACTCAGGCCGTAGCCGGACTTGATTTCCACCGTGGTCACGCCCTCGGCCATCAGCGCGCGCATCCGCGGCTTGGCGGCGGCGGCCAGGCCGGCCTCGTCCAGCGCCCGAGTGGCGCGCACGGTGGATACGATGCCGCCGCCCTCGGCGGCGATCTGCTGATAAGGCACGCCGTTGAGGCGCTTTTCCCATTCGGCGGCGCGGTTGCCGCCGTAAACCAAGTGGGTGTGGCAATCGATGAAGCCTGGGGTGATCCAAGCGCCCTTGGCGTCGATCACCGCGCCGTCGAAGCCCTCGGGGTCAATGTCCGCGGCCGGCGGCAACGCGAGGATGCGGCCGGCTTCCAGCAAAAGCGCATGGCCTTCCAACGCGCCGTAAGGCGCCGGGAGGCTCGGGTCCATCGTCGCCAGCCTGGCGTTGATCCACAGGCTGCGGCGATCCGTTTCGGCTTGACTCATGGTGGGCTCGCTGCGGGTTATTTGTATATACAATTAATCCTATCCAAACTGCCTGTCAAGTTTGGAGCCGTGATTTTTGTAAATAGGCCGAATTGGCAGATTTTACTTATAGGACAATCATTTGATGTTGCATGGCAACAAAAAAGCCGCCCGAGGGCGGCTTGCACGAGCGCGAAAATTCAACGCCAATTTGTATATACATTAAAACGCCGCGAACCATCAGGCGCCACGGCGCGGGCGCTCAACGCTTGACCCGGGTTTGCGAACGCAGCTTATAGCGCGAGCCCGGATGGGTCAGCCGCGCAAAGCTGACCAGCTTCTTGTGCGACCAGGTGCGGCGTAAAACCAACAGGCAGGGTTCGCGCGCCGTCATGTCCAGCATTGCCTGCTCCGCCGCGCAGGGCAGCACCGCTTCCACGCTGTGCTCGATATCGGTCAGCGGACAATTTTTCATCAGGTAGTCGTTCGGCGTGCGGCTGCTGAAATCCTGTTCCAGGTAATCCGGCGCGAAGGCAGGGTTGACGTAGCGGTCTTCCAACTGGATGGCGACGTCGTCCTCACGGTGCACGATCAAGGAGCGGAATACCGTGCTGCCTTCCTTCACCCCCAGGCGCAAAGCCACGTCCTCGGTGGCGAGCACGGCCTTGAGTTCGTAAACGTCGGCGCTGTGGCGGTGGCCGCGCGCCTCGATTTCCTCGGAGATATTGTTGATGTCCAGCAAAGGCGATTCGGCCTTGCGCTCGGCCACATAAGTGCCGTCGCCGGCGAAGCGCAGCAGAATGCCGGCCTCGGCCAGATCGCGCACCGCCTTGTTGACGGTCATGCGCGACACTTGGAACTGGCGCGCCAACTCCAGCTCGGGCGGAATCTTGCCGCCGGGCAGAAACTGGCGGGAACGGATGCCTTCAAGGATGTATTCCTTGATGCGCAGATAACGCGGTTGTGCTGTGGATGACACCTTGGGACCTAGAAGATTGAACGGTTGGCAAAAGGATTGTAGCCCAAGGCGGCTCGCAAGCCCCTGATCCAGCGCAGACAAAACCGGCCGCGGGCATTGCCGCCGTCCCGCGTCTGCGCCAAGATGGAAACCCGTCGCCCGTTTGCGAGGCCAGACATGACGCTTGAGCAATGGTTGCAAGAGTATGATCTCAGTCACCGCCATCCCGTCAATATCCGCATCCACAAAATCTGCGTGCCCGCCATCGTGTTCGCTCTGTTGGGTTTGCTCTCCAGCGTGCCGGCGCCGCTGAATCCGGCCTGGCTGGCGGTAGCCGCCGGCCTGGCCTTCTATTGGCGGCTGGGCCGAACCCCGGCGCTGGCCATGGCGACGATGTGCCTGCCCATGCTGCTGGCGCTGGAGGCGGCGACGCGCGCCGGACTGCCGCTGGCGCTCTTCTCTCTGGGGCTGTTCGTCGTCGCCTGGATCGGCCAGTTCGTCGGCCACGCGATCGAGGGCAAAAAGCCCTCCTTCTTGCGCGACCTGCAATTCCTGCTGATAGGCCCGTTGTGGACGCTGCGCCGCTGGCTATAGCGCGCTATCATCGGTTTTTTGCCCGGAACCCCGTATGTCCGTCGCCCTGCCTCCCGCCGCCTCGCTGTCCAACCGCGCGCCCGGCGTCGATATTCTCGTGATTGCCGCGGCGGATTTCCACGCGGAAATCTCCTTGCTGGGCGGCCAGTTGCTCAGTTTCCGCCCCGCCAGCGAACAACCCTTGCTGTATTTGTCGCCGCAGGCGCGCTACCTGCCGGGCAAGGCCATACGCGGCGGCGTGCCGCTGTGCTGGCCCTGGTTCGGCCCGCATCCGGACGACCCGACTCAGCCGGCCCACGGCGTGGCGCGCACGCAAGCCTGGCGTCTGGACGAGGTCAGGGAAGACGCCGGCGCGTTCCACGTGAAACTCTCCGGCCCCCAACACCACGGCCTTACGGCGAAAATGGAATACCGGCTGGGCGCGGCGGTGGAGGCGGCGCTGACCACCCGCAATCACGGGGATCGTCCCCTGCGACTGGGCGCCGCGCTGCACAGCTATCTAGCCGTGGGCGACGCGCGTCTGGCCACGCTGTCCGGCCTGGACGGCGCACGCTGTCACGACAAGGTGGCAGGCCGCGAACGCCGCTGGCCGGACGGCGAGTTCCGCTTTCACGGCGAAGTGGACAGCATTGTTTACAGCGAGCGGCCCGCCTTGCTCCGCGACCCGGTCTGGCAACGTTGCATTCGCGTCACAGCGGAAGGCGCCGGCAGCGTGGTGGTATGGAACCCGGCGGCAGAAAAGACGGCCTTGCTGGGCGACTTGCCGACAACCGCCTGGCTTGATTTCATCTGCGTGGAAACCGCCAACGCCGGCGACGATGTCCGAGAGCTGGCTCCCGGCGCCAGCCATCGCATGGCTTGCCGCTTGACGCTGGAGCCCTTCCACGACGAGGCCGGGGTATAATGAGGGCCGAAACCGCCGCGGCCCTCAGCCCGGCGGACCGCGTTTTTCAGTTCCGGAACCCCTAGCGATGGCCAGACCCGACAAGATTTCCCGTTTCCTGCCGATTTCCTTTGCCAACGGCAACAGCGTGCGCCGCTTCGGCAAACACTGCCCCAGCTGTCGCGCGATGGTGGGCTCGGAGCATATGGAAGGCATCGCCAGCAAGCAGCAGGACAAGATCTTCCTCGCGGCCCAGGCGCGCTGCCCGTCCTGCGGCGCCGGCTTTCCGGTGCGTTGCGTGATTACCGACGACAAACGCGTTCACCGCGTGCTGCTCCCGCACTGGGCCTTCCGCATGTGGCTGCACATGGCCACCCGCAACGATCCGCAACCGCCCGGCGACGACAACTGGACGCTGGAGGAAGCCCCGACGGAAACCGCGCAGCAAGGCTTCGTGCTGCCCGACAACGCCTTCGTCACCCGTTCAGAGGAAGTGCTGGGTCGTTTTCAGGGAGAGCCGATCAACGCCTGGATCGAATATCAGGGCCAGCGCTTCGTGTTCGAGCGCGCCGCGCCGCCCAGCGGCGACGCCCGGCTGGACGCCAGCGAACTGCTGTTTGAGGGCCGGCTGATTTACCGCCAGGCTTGAGCGGCGACCTTTAAAAACAACGGCAGCCCGCGGGCTGCCGTTTTTGCGTTCTAAAGCCTAGTACGGCTCACGATCGCGCGCGCCACCGAACTCTCCGTGTCGCGTCCCGCGAAGCGCAGCGGATCGTGAGCAAACCTTAGAACGTGTTTACGATCTCGCGAGCTAAGGCGAGACAAGGCGAAAACGAGCGAAAAAGCGGAATGTACAGGTGGTACATGAGCATTTTGAGCTCGGTTTCAACGCCGTATCGCCGCAGCGCAGCAGCGCAGCAGCGCAGCAGATCGTAAACAGGTTCTTAGTGTGCAACGGCCGGGTAACGCTCCCCCACCCACGCCTCGAAACGGCGGCACATTTCCGTCTCCCCCGCGGCGTTGTCGGCGATCAGCTCGGCGCCGTGCACCAGACGTATCGTCGCGTCCAGCCGCTCCGGGTAATCCCGCGCATAATCCCGTTCCGCGGCGGCGGCGATCAGCCTCTCCGCTTCTCGCCAGGCCTCGTCCACGCTGAGGTCGCAGGCTTCCGCCAGATAACGGGCGTTGAAATGCTCGCCGGTCAGGCTCAGCAAAGTGGCGTCGTGATCTAGGCTGTTGCCCGGAGCCCAGTAATGCTTGGCCAGCAGCGGGCCGATCGCCGGGTTGTCGGTCAGATAGCCGTATTCGCGCAGGAAATGGGCCCGGGTCTGATACACCGCCATATGCGCCAGCAGATAGCCGTGATAAGACGCCGCCGACTCCTGATTCAACAGATGCGGAATCGCCAGCAGCGGCCGCGGGCCGCATTCGACGCCCAAGATCTCGCGCTCGCAGCGGCGCGCCAGCGCCAACACCGTTTCCGGCGTCAGTTCCGCCTCCGGCAGCCGGTACAGCTCGCGCTCGAAGTAAGCGACCACGGCGATGGACCGCTCGGAGAAGGCGAAGAAGGGCTGGACCGCTTCGATGCGCGCGCGGATCAAGGCGTCCGGCATCGCCTCCCCCGCGGCGTTGCGGGCGTAGCGCTTCAGCCAGTCGGCGTCGTTCAGCAGGCTGTCGCAGAACATGCTCTGGGTTTCGGCGTAAGCCATCGAGGTGGGCGCGAACTCCTGGGAGAAGCACGGCGCGTTTTGGATCACATTGGCGAAATGAGCGGCGTGGCCGCCTTCGTGGAACAAAGTGTTGATCGCGCGCGCGCCACTGCCCACCTGATCCGGCGTGGCGTCGGCGGTGAAATTGATCCTGCCCGGCACCCAACGGCCGCCGTCGTAATAGCTGGGCACCGGCCCGTGGCAGAAGCCGTTCTGATACTTGCCTTTGCGCTCCACGAGGTCCAGCTGCATGGTGGCCTGCCGGTATTGCACGCCCAAGCGGCGAAAACTCAGCACCCAGCGTTCCACCGCCTTGGAGAACGGCAGATAGGGATCCATCTGCCGGGTAACGTCGCCGCTCATATGGAAGCGCAGATTGTACGGCAGCAACGCCTCCGCGCCTTTGTCGTCGGCCAAGCGCCGCAGCGCCCGCTGATTGGCGTCGCGGGTGCGCGCTTCGAAATCATCGAGCACGGCGAACAGCGCCTCCGACGTCATCTGCTCGTTCTTGCGCACCTTGTGCTCAAAATAATCGGCGTTGCCCAGGCTGCGCGCCAGCGCGTTGCGCTGTTTGACGATGTCGAGAAAGCCGTTGTCCAGCACCCAGCGCTCCAGATCGAGCAAGGCGTCGTGCGAACTTTTGCGCGCGGCGAGATCCGGGTTGGTGGCCATATTGATGGCCAGCATGGTCAGCGTCGCCTCTTCGCGCTCGCCGCGCTCGTTGATGTGGCTGAGCGCGAGGTCGCGGCGCTTGGCGAACAACTCGGCCTCCATCTCGATCAGCCGGCGCATCTGCTCCTGTGCCGCCGCGCTGTCGATGATGTTGCTTTCAAACAGGGCCAACCAACCCTGATAGCCGTGCAGCAAGGCGTCGCGCTCCGCGCCGGCCGGCTGCGCCTGCAAACGCTCCAACGCCGCGCGCACCACCGACAGCCGTTCCGGGCTGGAGATAAAGGCTTTGTAGTCGGCTTCGGCGCGAGCGAAACCGTCGTGGTCGTCGGACACCGCCATATAGGTGTCCCAGAACAGGTCTTCCTTGGTTTTGTGCACCGCCAGGTAATCGTGGTTGAGCTGGTCGAACTCCGCGCGCAGTTCGGCAATTGCTGTCATCTTGCTACTCTCCTTTGCGCTGCCCATCAGCCGCTTTTGGCAGGCCTGGACAGTCTGTTTATGAAATTTGCATTGAGTGTGCGCGCGCCTTCCACACGGGTCAAGTGCGAGCCGCTCCCATCGCTAAGCACCTGTTCAACGCCGTATCGCCGACGCTCAACGGACATTGAACAGGCTCTTAGCGCGCGAGATCGTGAACTGGCTCTAACAACTGGCGGCAGCCCATTGCAGCACTTCGCGCCGAGGGCCGGAGAACGGAAGCGGCACCGCGGACAACAGCAGGTTCAGCCGCGGCTCCGCGCCCAGCGGCTGCACCACGAAGCCCAGCCGTCGCGCCAATTGCAACATGGCGATGTTGCCCGGCGCGCAATCGGCCCAGATCCGGTGCCAGCCCAGCTGCCGATAGCCGAAGTCCAGCATCATTCGCGCCGCTTCCAGCGCGTAGCCCTGGCCCCAGGCCGACTCCGCAAGCTCGATGCCGAAGCCGGCTTCGCCGCCGCGCTCCAGTCCGCGCAGACCCACCGAGCCCAGCAGCGCCTTGTCTTCGACGCGCACGATGGCCAGCTGCCAGGCTCGCCGGGGAGAATCGCGCTGCTGCTCCAGAAAGCGCAGCAACCATTGCCCGCTGCGCGCCGGCGTCACTTCTTCAGGCGGGTAATGACGAGCGAACTCGCGGCCGCTGCGCGCCATCGCGTAGGCAGAGTGGTCGTCCGGGCGGAAATCGCGCAGCATCAGGCGCCGACTGTAGAGCAAGGGGCTCAGCATAAGCCGCCCTTCTCCAGCCTCAGCCGGTGAATGCGCTGTTCCAGCTCCTGACGCTGGTATTGCCCTTGTTGATCTTGGTGTTGAGCCTGGCTTTCTCGCCATGCTTTATCGGCCAACGCCGCGTGGTCGTCGCCGAGAATGTCGCGCAGCAAGTGCCGCGACAGGGGAATAAAGAACAATGCCATGATGGCGTAACCTGTAAAGAACGATAAAGATCATGGACGGCTGGCCCGCGGGGAGCGGGAAGGCGTCCGGCATGCGTCGTCTGGCTTGTGGGGCCTGGCGACGCTGCGCAGTCTGCTACCGGGCCGGCATGGCGTCAAGCATAATCTGCGTGAAACATCACCATGGCATGACAAGAAAACGGCAACGGCCGCGCCCTCCGAAGCGGCCGTCCAGCGTCGGCGCTTAGAACGTGTTTATGATCTCGCGAGCTAAGGCGAGACAAGGCGAAAACGGCTGAGAAAGCGGAATGGTCATACGGTACATGAGCATTTCGAATGCTGTTTTCAACGCCGTATCGCCGACGCGCAGCAGATCGTAAACAGGTTCTTAGCGCCACCAACCTAGATATCGGGCCAGGCTGGTGGAAATGGCCGCATCGGTCAGCCCCAATTGCAGGCCGACCATCGCCGCGTAAAGCTGCATGCCGTGTTCGTCCGGCATATAGGGCAGCGCCCAATCGCTCAACATCGGATACAGCAAGCAAGCCAGCAACAGGCCGGCCGCCAGCGCCGCCCCCACCCAGGCGCGGGAACGCGCGCGCAGGGCCAAGCGGATCAAAAGGTCCGAACCGAAGAAAACCACGCTAACCAAATAGAGCGCCATGACGCGCCTCCTTGCAAAATATTGACCATGTCACTCCGCCGCCGGCAGCACGAAGGCGGCGCGGAGCGAATGCTTGTTTTTGGGGCAATCAGGGCGGCAACGGCATCACAACGATGCATAGGCGGCGCGGTGCGGCCGCGCTCGGTGCTCTGGAACTACAGACACGGGCCGGATTCGGCTCGGCAATGGGCCGGAGCCGAAAGTGTCCGGCGACGGCCCATTGAGTGGTTTATAGCAAATTATCCTAATGAAAACAGCCCGCGTTTCTTGCGAAACGCGGGCTGTCCTGACGACGGAAAACTCAGGCTGCGACGGCTCGTCGCCCCTGCCACATCTGCAGCAAGCCGGCGACGGAGTACAGCAGCAAAGCCGCCCAGATCAAACCGAAACCGATGGCGCGGCCGCTGTCGAAGGCTTCGCCGAACAACAACACGCCCAAGGCCAGCTGGATGCTGGGGCCGATGTACTGAATCACCCCCACCGTCGCCAGCTTGAGCCGGCGCGCGCCGGCGGCGAACAGCAACAAGGGCACCGCGGTCACCACGCCGGCGCCGATCAGCAAGCTGGTCTGCGCGGTGGAACCATGGCCGAAAGCCCCCTGCCCCTGCCATTCGAACCAGACCAGCGCCACCGCCGCCAGCGGCGTCATCAGGAAGGTTTCCAGCGCCAGCCCCTCCAGCGAAGCCAGCGGCGCTTTCTTGCGCAGCAGTCCGTACAGGCCAAAGGTGACCGCCAGCGACAGCGCGATCCACGGCAACGCCCCGGCGCTGTAGGTGATCCAGGCCACGCCGGCCGCCGCCAGCAGCAAGGCGGCGTTCTGCAAACCGCTCAGGCGCTCGGACAGGAAGAGCCTGCCCAGCAGCACGTTGAACAGCGGATTGATGAAGTAACCCAGGCTGCCCTCCACCACGTGTCCGGCGTTCACCGCCCAGATATAGATCAGCCAATTCAAAGACAGCAGCAAGGAAGACAAGGCGAAAATGCCGAGCTTGCGCGGTTCGCGCACCGCCGCCGGCAACCAGCCCCAATGATTGCGCACGGTCAGCACCGCAGCGACGAACAGCGCCGACCAAACAATGCGGTGGCACAGAATTTGCAAAGCCGGGACATCGTGCAGCGGCTTCCAGTACAGCGGAAACAGACCCCAACAGATGAAGGCGGCAACGGTGAAAGCGACGCCGCGGCCGCTTTCGGAAGTAGAAGCATTTGAACTCATGGGATTTCACACAGCAAGGGAGGGGGTCAGGATGACAGCTTAACCAAATTGCCTCAGCGGAAAAACCGCTATTCAATCAACAGATTGTTCAATATTTAAAACAATGACTTTCCAAATGGCAAGCATGCTGCGCTGGCACAATCGCCGCAGTCGCCGTCCACATCAGTCAATCTCTTTGACGTTGACGTAAACGTAACTTATAGTCCGATCAAATAGAGAAAAGACTCTAGAACCCAGCCCCGGACCAGGGACCGCGCCGACATGCCAAGCAGGCCGGCGATCAAAAACAACACCGGCTGGAGATGGAGCTCAACCGCTGACAACAAAGGAGAAGCCGTCGGCGCCGCATAGACCGCAACCATGCGGCGGGCGCAGACACACCGGGCCGCCACCCTGGATAGAATCTGTTTACCATCGTAAATACGTTCTTAAGGGGCGGTGGCATCGGGCCAGCGGGTCTAAAACTTAAGGAGAAGGCCGGCCGCACGCGCCCACAAGGCTCAGGCCGGCCCCATCGCCACAAGCGATGGGACGTCCACAGCGCGGCGCAGGCGCCCGCGGGACGCGCCCGAGAATGACAGGAGGAGAAACCATGTCGATCCGCCACGCAGACCTGGAAGAAAAATACACGGCCCCCACCGGCCAGGTGCTGATGACCGGGATTCAGGCGCTGGTGCGCCTGCCCATGCTGCAACAACAACTGGACCGCGCCGCCGGGCTCAATACCGCCGGCTACGTCACCGGCTATCGCGGCTCGCCGCTGGGCAACGTAGACCAGACCATGCAGAAGGCCGGCAAATACCTGCAGGAGCACAATGTTGTGTTCCATCCCGGCCTTAACGAGGACCTGGCCGCCACCGCGGTCTGGGGCACTCAGCAGGTGAATATGTTCGACGGCGCCAAATACGACGGCGTCTATTCACTGTGGTACGGCAAGGGCCCGGGCGTGGATCGCTCCGGCGACGTGCTCAAGCACGGCAACGCCGCCGGCACCAGCCGTTACGGCGGGGTGCTGCTGGTGGCCGGCGACGACCACGCGGCCAAGTCGTCCACCTTCCCGCATCAATCCGACCACATCCTCGCCGCCAGCATGATTCCGGTGCTCAGCCCGTCCGGGGTGCAGGAAATCATCGATTACGGCCTGCATGGCTGGGCGATGAGCCGCTATTCCGGCTGCTGGGTGTCCATCAAGGCGATATCCGACACCATTGAAAGCTCGGCCATCGTCGACATCTCGCCGGAACGGCTGCAGTTCAAGATTCCGGCGGACTTCCCACTGCCGGAAGACGGCCTCAACATCCGCTGGCCGGACGCCCCTCTGGCGCAGGAAAAACGCGTGCTGCACCACCGCTTGTACGCGGCCCTGGCCTATGCCCGCGAAAACAAGCTGAACCACATCACCCTGGATTCGCCCAAGCCGCGGCTGGGCATCATCACCTGTGGCAAAAGTTATCTGGACGTGATGCAGGCGCTGGACGATCTGGGCATAGACGAAGCCCTGGCCGCCGATATCGGCTTGCGCATCTTCAAGGTGGGCATGGTGTGGCCGCTGGAGCCGGAAGGCGTGCGCCAGTTCGCCGAAGGGCTGGAAGAAATCCTGGTGGTGGAGGAAAAACGCCAGATCATCGAGTACCAGCTGAAAGAGCAGCTGTACAACTGGCGCGATGACGTGCGACCGCGCGTGGTGGGCAAGTTCGCCGAAAAAGGCGAATGGGCGCTGCCACACGGCGACTGGTTGCTACCGGCCGCCGGCGAACTGACCCCCGCGATGATAGCGCGCGCGATCGCCGGCCGGCTGGCGCTGATTTTCGACAGCCCCATCATCCACGACCGGCTGAAGTTCTACGACGACAAGGAAGCCCAGCTGGTCCAGCCGCGCGAATCCATCGCCCGCGTGCCGCATTACTGCTCCGGCTGTCCGCACAACACCAGCACCAAGGTGCCGGAAGGCAGCCGCGCCGTCGCCGGCATCGGCTGCCACTACATGGCGCACTGGATACAGGCCGACAGCACCAAGACCTTCACCCAAATGGGCGGCGAAGGCATCACCTGGGTGGGCCAGGCGCCGTTCACTCACACCAAGCACATTTTCACCAATCTGGGCGACGGCACCTACTTCCACTCCGGCCTGCTGGCCATCCGCGCCGCCGTGGCCGCCAAGGTCAACATTACTTACAAGATCCTGTACAACGACGCGGTGGCGATGACAGGCGGCCAGCATGTGGACGGTTATCTGGACGTGCCGATGATCACCCGCCAACTGGCGGCGGAAGGCATTAAGCGCATCGTGATCACCAGCGACGACCCGGACAAATACCAGAACGTCCAGGGCTTGGCGGCCGGCGTGGAAGTCTTCCACCGCCGCGAGCTGGACCAGCTGCAAAAAGAACTGCGCGAAGTCGAGGGCACCAGCATCCTGATCCACGATCAGACCTGCGCCGCCGAGAAGCGCCGCCGCCGCAAACGCGGCGACTTCCCCGACCCCGCCAAGCGCGCCTTCATCAACCAGCAGGTATGCGAGGGTTGCGGCGATTGCGGCCAGAAATCCGGCTGTCTGTCGGTGCTGCCGGTGGAAACCCCGCTGGGGCGCAAGCGCAAGATCGACCAATCCAGCTGCAATAAGGACTATTCCTGCGTAGAAGGCTTCTGTCCCAGCTTCGTCACCGTGGAAGGCGGCCAACTGAAGAAATCCGCCGGCAGCAGCGCCAGCCTAAGCACGATGCCGACACTGCCTGAACCGAAGATCCCGCAGCTTCATGAACCGTTCAGCATCATGGTCACCGGCGTGGGCGGCACCGGCGTGGTCACCATAGGCCAGGTGCTGGGCATGGCCGCCTATCTGGACCGCAAAGGCGTCACCGTGCTGGACATGGCCGGCCTGGCGCAAAAAGGCGGCTCGGTGTGGTCGCATGTGCGCATCGCCGACAGCCAGGACAAGCTGCACGCCGTGCGCATCGCCGCCGGCGACGCCAACCTGGTGCTGGGCTGCGACCTGGTGGTGACCGCCGCCGAGGAGGCGCTGGCCAAAATGCGCGACGGCTTCAGCCACGCCATCGTCAACAACTACGAATCGCCGACCAGCGCCTTCCTGAAGAATCCGGACGTGCGCTTCCCCAGCAAGGCGATGAAAGACGCCATCATCGAGTCGGTGGGCGCCGGCCGCTACAGCGAGGTCAACGCCACCCGGCTAGCCACCTCCCTGCTGGGCGACGCCATCGCCAGCAATATGTTCATGCTTGGCTACGCTTGGCAAAAGGGCTTGGTGCCGGTGACTCTGGAAGCCATCATGGAAGCGGTGCGTCTGAACGGCGCCGCGGTCAAGTTCAACCAGGACGCCTTCAGCTGGGGCCGTCACGCCGCCCACGATCCGGCGCGCATCGAAGCGCTGGTCAGCCCGTCGGCGGTGGTGGCCTTCGTTCCACGTGAAACCCCTGACGCCGTGCTGCACCATCGCGCCACCGCGCTGACCGCCTATCAGAACGCGGCGCTGGCCGAACGCTACAAGGCGCTGGTGGCGCGGGTGCGTCAGACCGAGGAAGCGTTGAACCCGGCCAGCAGCGCGCTGACGCTGGCGGTGGCCAAAAATTACTACCATGTGCTGGCGTACAAGGACGAGTACGAAGTGGCCCGGCTCTACACAGACGGCGGCTTCCAGCGCGAGCTGGCGCAGCAGTTTGACGGCGATTACCAGCTACGCTTCCACATCGGCGCCGGCTGGATTACCGGCGGGCAGCCGCGCAAAGTGGCCTTCGGCCCCTGGCTGCTGACCGGCATGAAGTGGCTGGCCAAACTGCGCTTCCTGCGCGGCACCCTGCTGGACCCGTTTGCCCGGCAGGCCGACCGCAAGCTGGAGCGTCGACTGATCGGCGTGTTTGAGCGGCAGGTGGAAGACTTGCTGGGCGGACTGACGCTGGACGCGCTGCCGCGCGCGGTGGAGCTGGTGAAAACCTGGGAAGGCGTGCGCGGCTTCGGCCACATCAAGGAGCGCAACTACCAGCAGGCCAAGAGCAAACAAGCCCAGTTGCTGGGCGAACTGAAGCCGGGCGGCAAAAACCGCCAGGTGGCCTAAGAGCCGCTAACAAAACTCAGTTTTACGGCTGAGGCAAGGCACGCCGACGCAGGCAGTACAAGTCGTACGACAAGGAGGCGCAACGCAGTATCAGGAGTTTTGTTAGCAGGTCTAAGTTGAACGGATTGAAGTTGCTGTAAACGTAGTACCCGAGTGTTCCTACAGCTTGCGGGCGTCGACCATGTCGACGCCCTCTTTTTTTCCCGCCCGTTCTTTCTGCCGGTCAAACCCCACTTCGAATTGAAAATGCCAATCGCATTTTCTAGTATTGAAGATGGCGCGCTGCCGCCAACTCAAAACTCAAACGAACCAATATGGAGACCCGCCATGCCCCTGACCCCTCGCCACTGGCTGCTCGCTTCCGCCTGCGCGCTCTTGCTCGGCTGCGCGGCCACGCCCGGCAGCGACCGCTGCGCCGGCCAGACCCAGCCGGCCTTGCCCGGCATGGCCGCGGTGGACAATCCCGATCTGCTGAATAGCGCATTGGGCCAGCCCGGCAAAGGCGGCCTGTGCGCCGGCCAGGTGCGACGCCAGGAGCCGGCGGATCAAACCGTGACGGTCTACCGCGTCTACGACAACAACAAGGCCAACTCGCGCCTGGGCCGCTGGTGGTCGTTCAGCCAGCCGCAGGGGCCGACAAGCGCCTACCGCGCCGCCAACGCCATCTGCCCGAGCTGGAGCCAGCTCAACCGCATGGTGCGCTGCCAACTCAAAGTGGGCGCGCAAGTGGCGGTAGGCCCCGGCCAAAGCGCCGATTGCGCGCCGGACGCCAATTACCCGCCGTCACCGGTCAATCAGGTTTACATCCCCAACTCCGGACCGGACACCTTGTGGGTGGAGCAATGCCAGGATATGGGTGATTTCCCGCCGGCGTCCTAAGAACGTGTTTACGATCTCGCGAGCAAAGGCGAGACAAGGCGAAAACGGCTGAAAAAGCGGAATGTACAGGTGGTACATAAGCATTCTGAAGCCGCACTCACCGTTTCACCCCTCGCGGCGCGCAGCAGATCGTAAACGGACTCTGAGACGAGCCGCCCGGTTGACGCCGGTCTCCCAAGCCATCAGCATGGCCGCTTCATCCAAGATGAGGAACGGCCATGCGCCTTCAATCCATGCTCGCCGCCGGCCTGTGCGCCGCCCTATTCCACGCCGGCCCGGCGTTCGCCGCCGAAGACAGCATCGCCGCCGCCAAAGCGCTGCTGCAGGCGATGCGTTACGACGAGATCATCGCGCAAACGATGCAACAGATGGAAGCCACCATGCAGCAGCAAATGGAGCAGCAGCTGTGGCAAAACCTGCCAAACTGCGCGGAGACGCCTGACTGCAAAAACAAGGTCGGCACCTTTTTGCAGCAGATGATGAAAACCCAGCAAGCCTATTTCCACTCTCCCGAAACCCGCAAATTGATGAACGGAGTGCAGGTCCAAGCGCTGAGCAAGAATTTTAGCGTCGCCGAGATCCGCGAGATGAGCGCTTTCTATCAAACCCCCACCGGCAACAAGATGCTGCGGCTGATGCCCAAGATCACGGCGGAAATCGGTCCGGTGCTGATGCAGGACATCGGCCAGCGCTTGATGCCCGAGCTCAAGCAGCAGATGGACGAGTTCGCGCGGCGGAACGACGTCCGCTAAACCGGCCAACACGCAGCAAAACGGGGCCAGCGGCCCCGTTATTGTTGTCCAGCGCCTGCGGCGCTCAGCTCTGACGCACCACCATCGCCTGCTCCGGCGCCGGGAAGCCGCCGGCGGCCAGGGTCTCGCGAATCACGCGGTTGCTGTCAAAATACACCTGCCAATAGTCCTGCGGCTTGCAATACGGCCGCACAGCCAACACCGGTCCCAAGGGCGTGAACTCCAGCAGGCCAACGTCCGGCGCCGGGCTGGCCAGCACATTGGGCACCTTGGCCACCGTCTCCCGCAGCAAACTCATCGCCGCGGCGTGATCAGCGCTGGCGGCCAACTGGGCTTTCAGGTCTACTCGGCGCTGCTCGGTGGCGCTGAAGTTCTGGATGGTGTCGGAAAAGATTTTGTTGTTGCCGATCAGGGTCAGCACCCCGTCCGGCGTATCCACCGCGGTGGCGAACAGACCAATGTGCTTGACCGTGCCGACGACGCCGGCCACGCCCACCAGATCGCCCACTTTGAACGGCCGCAACACCACCAGGAAGATGCCGGCGGCGAAGTTGGCCAACAAGCCGCTCCAGGCCATGCCGACCGCCACGCCGGCGGCGGCGATCACTGCGGCGAAGGTCGTGGTCTGCACTCCGAAGAAACCGAGAATGCCGATCACCAGCACGATAGTCAGCGTCACATCCAGGAAAGATCTCACATACTGACGAATAGTGTGGTCCAGCGACTTGCTGGCCAGCTTGGCGTCCAGCAGCCGAGTGGCGAAATTGATCAGCCAGCGGCCCACCAGCCACAGCAAGATGGCCGATAAAATGTTGAGGCCGATTTTCACCGCCAGATCGGTCCAGTGACTCCAGTTAATGGCATCCATTTGTAAATCCCCCTTTTCAACGGTTTTGCAACATGTTTAAAGATAGGAGATTGACACAGAAATACCAAATGAATTTTAAATGCGAAGCCACGCCGCAGTTCTTTAAAGCCTCTTCAAGTTCTCGCGAGCCGACGCGCGGCGGATCCTGCGCCGCCTCTCAGACCTTGGACAAGGCGCGGCAGGTCTCCCCTATGCCACCCAGAATGCGCAGGTCGAAGGCGTGATCCATGCGCGTGGGCGTGTAATTGATCAAGGCGGTGGCCACGCCGGCCTGCGCCGCTTCCAAAGGAATCAGATTGACCGGCGACACCTCCAGCGACGAGCCCATCACCAGCAGCAGGTCCGCCTGCAAGGCGGCGTCGAAGGCCAACTCAATCAAGGGCACCGCCTCCCCGTACAACACCACGTCGGGCTTGAGCACGTCGTGGCACAGCCGGCAGACCGGCAATGGGTGATGCAGCACGTAATCCAGCGCATGAGTGGTGTCGCAGCTGGGACAGCTGGCGGTCAGCAAGCTGCCGTGCAATTCCAGTACCTGGCTGCTGCCGGCGCGCGCGTGCAGGCCGTCTATGTTCTGGGTCAGCACCGTCACCCGCTTGCCCTGTTGCTCCAGTTCCGCCAGGAATTGGTGCCCGGCGTTGGGCCGGTAATCGCCAATCAACTTGATGCGGAAGATCTCTCGAAACGCCAGCCAGAACGCCTCCGGGTCGCTGCGGAAATAATCGATGGACACCACTTCGGCCAAGCTCATGCTACGCGACCACAGGCCGTTGGCGGAGCGAAAGTCCGGGATGCCGGACTCGGTGCTCATGCCGGCGCCGGTCAGCGCCACAATGGTTTCCGCCTGCTCCAGCATCTGGCGAAGGCGGTGTATTTGCTCGGACATCTATGCATTCCAGCTAATGAATGAAGCGAAATCTAAGCCAGGTTCAATCAGCGATAACAACGCCAAACCACAGCTTAGCTTTTCCATGCCGTAGGCTCAGCCGGCCGTTGGCACAGGGTATTTGACGGCGTTTTTCGCCATCTTGTCGCGTACCGCCGCGTCCAGATCCACTCCCGTCACCATCGCCAGCCGCGTCAGGTAGAGCAGCACGTCGGCAATTTCCTCCTGCAGATGGGAGAAGCGCGCCGGATCGTGGCGCAGCGCGACAGCCTCCTCGTCGCTCAGCCATTGGAAGATTTCCGCCAATTCGCCCACCTCTCCCACCAAAGCCAGCATCAGGCCGCGCGGCGTGTGATAACGGTTCCAATCGCGTTCATCGGCAAAACGCTGCAATGCGGCGGTGAGTTTTTCAGTAGAGATCAGGGCTTCGGTCATCGTTCTATCCGGGTTTCACGTGGAACATCAGGCGCTTGCCGCCTCAGAATCGGTGCAAAGTCTCGCGAGCAAGACAAGGCGTTGCGGCAGAGAAAGCGGAGAGTACATACGGTATATGCGCATTTCGAAGTTGTACTCACCGTGTAACGCGCCACAACGCGCAGCAGGCATTGAGCAGGTTCTTAAACCTTTATCTTATTCCACCAGCTCCAAGCTCACCGAACCGTCGCCATGCTCCGCCGCCAGGCGGAACTGCGGCTGGCGCGCCAGATAGCGCAACGCGCCGGCGCCGGTGTCGAAGCGCATGGCGACGCCGGACACCGGCAGGATGCGCCAGGCCGGCTTGGCCGCCGGGTCCACCACCTTGCGCTCGGCCAGATAGGCGGCCACCGCCGCGCGGTTTTCGTCCGGAGAATCCACCACCACGCGGCTGGCGTCGATGCCGGGGAAGTGGCCGCCGCCGGAGGCGCGGTAGTTGTTGGTGGCCACCAGGAAGCTGGCGTTCTCGTCTATCGGCTTGCCCTGATAGCTCAGCTTGACGATGCGATGGCTGTCCGGCGCCGCCAGCTTGCCGTCGGCGTCGTAGCGCGCCGGCCGGCTGACGTCGATCTCATAGCTGACGCCGGCGATGCTGTCGAAGTTGTAGGAACGGAACTCCGGGTTCAGCAACGGCTGGGTCTTGGGGCCTTTGGGATCGATGCGCAGAAACTGCCCAGCCGACATCTCCAGCCATTCGCGCACTTCACGGCCGCTGACCTTCACCGCCTTCAGCGTGTTGGGATAGATATAGAGATCGGCCAGATTGCGGATCGCCAGCGGGCCGGCCGGGATGTCGGTGTAGTAATTCCAGCCCTGACGGCCGCCGGCCTTGAACGGCGCGGCAGCGGACAGCACCGGCAAGCCTTCGTACTCGGTGCCCTTGACCGCGTTCTTCACATACCAGGCCTGGGCCTCCGCCACAATCTGCACCGAGGGATCGTCCGCCGCCTGAGCGAAGTAGCTGTAGATGGGCGCGCGGGTTTCCGCCACCTTGCCGCGCACATAGTCCAGCGTCCGGCGGTGTTCGGCGGCGATCAGCTCGGCCACCTTGGGCTCGGCGGCCGCCAGCGATCGCTTGGCCTGCTTATCGTAGATGGCGCGCAAGCCGGCCTGTTTGCCGCTGACTTTCCAGCCGCCGTCGCCGCGCTCCAGCACCAGGTCCACCACGCCGATATGGTCGCCCCAGCGTCCCGGCATCACCGCCGGCACGCCGTTAATGGTGCCGGCGGCCAGGTCCACCTTGGGATAGCCGGCGAAGGCGGAAGACGGGAATTCCGCGTGAGCGTGGCCAAACAGGATGGCGTCGATGCCGGCCACCTCGGCCAGGCCGGCCACCGAGTTCTCGGCAAAGCGCGCGCTCTCGCCTTTTTCGAAACCGGAATGCGGCACCGCGATCACGATGTCGGCGCCCTTCTGCTTGAGCTCGGGCAGATAGCGGCGCGCGGTGTCGACGATGTCCCTCACCTCCACCTTGCCCTGCAGATTGGCCTTGTCCCACTGCATGATCTGCGGCGGCACAAAGCCGATCACGCCGATGTTCAGCATCTGCGGTTGGCCGTCCTCATCCTTGAACTCCCGCTTGAGCAACACATAGGGCTGGAAATAGGGCTGGCCAGTCTTGGCGTCCACCACATTGGCGTTGACATAGGGGAAGGCCGCCGTCTTCAGCGCCTGGCTCAGGAAGGGCAAGCCGTAATTGAATTCGTGGTTGCCGATATTGCCGGCGTCGTAACCCAGCCAGTTGAGCACTTTGTAGGCGGGATGAACCTCGCCTGCGCGCAGCGGCTGAACCTTGGCCACCAGATCGCCCAAGGGATTGCCCTGCAACAGGTCACCGTTGTCTATCAGCAGATTGTTGGGCGCCTCTTGCCGCGCCGCGCGGATCAGCGTCGCCGCGCGCGCCAGGCCGAAGTCCTGCGTCGGCTTGTCCTGGTAGTAGTCGTAATCCAGCAGGTTCATGTGCACGTCGGAGGTTTCCAACACCCGCAGCTTCAGCGGGGCGGCCCAGCCGTTGGCGGCCAGCGCGGCCAACAGGGAGGAGACGAGGAGAGGCGCAAGTTTCACGGGACAGCCCTTTTCTGGTTTTATCGCGCCCGCATTATACGCCCGCCGCCGGCCCCTCCAGATAGAAAGCCCCCCAGGCGCACATCGCGTCTATCACCGGCCGCAGCGTGTCGCCCAGCTCGGTCAAGCGGTATTCCACCCGCGGCGGCACTTCCGCGTACACCGTGCGCGCGATCAGGCCGTCGCGCTCCAGTTCGCGCAGCTGCTCGGTCAATACCTTCTGCGACACCCCGCCCAGCAAGCGGCGCAGTTCGCCGGTGCGCCGGCTGTCCTCGGACAAATGGCACAGAATCGCGCACTTCCATTTTCCGCCCACCAGCCGCACGGTGGCGTCGATGGGAAAATTCAGTTCGCTCATGCGGGCACAGTTACCTTTTGGTGCTTATGAAACAAAAAAGTACATACTTATCAACAGCTTGATCCGTTGTTAGCATGCCGTCTCCCATTTTACAGGAAGCGCCATGAAAACCCTGATCATCGTTGCCCACCCCAATCTTGAGCAATCCCGAATCAACCGCCGCTGGATGGCCGCGCTGCACCGGCATCCGGAACGCTACACCGTGCACGCGCTATACCAGGCTTATCCGGACGGGAACATCGACGTGGCGCGCGAACAGGCGCTGCTGAACCAGCACCAGCGCATCGTGCTGCAATTCCCGCTGTACTGGTTCAGTTCGCCGCCGCTGTTGAAAACCTGGCAGGACCAGGTGCTGGACGAGGGCTTCGCCATCGGCGCGCGACCGGAAGACTGGCGCATGCGGGACAAACGCATCAGCGTGGCGGTGTCCACCGGCATACGCGAGCGGGACTTCGCGGCGGACGGCCGTTATCTGTACCGGATAGAGGAAGTGTTGCGGCCGTTCGAACTGACCTGCCGCTACCTCCGCGCCGAATGGCTGCCCGGCTTCGCCCTGCACGGCGCCGAGCACGATCTGAGCGACGCCGAGATCGAGGCCAGCTCGGACGCGTATCTGCGGCACCTGCAGGCCGAGGCAGTATAAATCCACTCGCCATGAAAAATGCCCGGCTGGAGCCGGGCATGATCTTGTCTGGAACGGCTAACTTATTCCCGTTCCAGTGGGAATTACTCCAGCAAGCCTTCCGCCTTCAGCGCCTGCTGCACGAAGGGCAGCGCCGCCACGCGTTTCTGGAAATCGATCAGCGCCGGGAAATCGCCCAGCGAACGCTGCACGAACTGCGCCCAGTTCAGGCAGGTGAACAGATAGGCGTCGGCCACGCTGAAACGCTCGCCCAGCAGATAAGGCGTTTTCGCCAGTTGCTGCTCCGCCAGCGCCAGCCGGCGGGTCAGCTTGTCCCAGGTCTGCTGCTTGAGTTCGTCGCTATTGGGATAGAACAGCGGCGAGAAGCCCTTGTGCACCTCGGTGGCGATATAGTTCAGCCACTCTTGCAGCCGGTAGCGTTCCAGCGTGCCGTTGGCCGGCGCCAGCTGTTTGGCCGGCGCCTGATCCGCCAGGTATTGCACAATGGCCACGCCCTCGGTCAGCAGCTCGCCGTTATCCAGCTGCAAGGCCGGCACATAACCGCGCGGATTGATGGTGGAGAAGTCCACCCCGCCCTCGGTCAGATGCGGCTGGACCTTGAGATTCACCTTCTCGGTGTCGAACGGCAGGCCGCTGGCGAACAACACGATATGCGGGGACAGCGAGCAGGCGCCGGGGGAAAAATACAGTTTCATCGCTTTTCTCCAGTTCAGAATGTCTCGGGACAAAACGCAGGAATGCGGAAAACCCGGACAGCCTGAGCCAAATCGATGACAGTTGCAACCCTGCCGCCGATAGGGCCGCTGCCGCGGCGATTCAGCCCAGCAGGGAAACGATCCAGCCCGGATGGATATTCCAGCCGGCAAAGCCCGCCAGCCAGAAAAACACGCCCAGCGCGCCAAAAGCCCAGGCGCACAAGAGCGGGATGACATTGGCGGCCAGCGCCGCCACCGCGGCGCAGGCCACGGCGATGGACAGGCCGGCGTCGCTGACGTCGAACAGCTCGTGGCGCGCGTTCAACTCCTCAAAGCCCTGCTCCTTGGCCTTGGCCTTGAGCTGCAAAACCTGCGCCTCCGCGGCGTAGCGAGCGATGTCGCGTTGGATAGCCGCCTGCTCCGGCCTCAAGGCCGCCGCCGCCGCAGGATTGGCCAACTCCAGCAAGCGCGCCTGGCGCTGACTGCTTTCCGCCAGATGCTGCTTGATCTTCTTGGACTGGTATTCGGACCAGCTGTCCACCGCGTCCGCCTTCAATAGCTGGCGCGCCTGCACGATATTGTCGTCCTTCAGCTTGCCCAGCCCCATGAACACCGACAGCAGCACCACGGTCAGCGCCACCAGGCTGTTCAAGTACTTCTTCTCCGCTTCCACGCTGATTTCCAGTTCCATCTCACGCTCCCGGCTGACGATAGGGGGTTCCCATCGCCATAACGCAATACAGCGTCAAACCGTGGACAGGGACAATCGATCGTCAGGACGATTTTTTGGAAAACAGCCGCGGGCGGGAGTCCGCTCCGGAACCGGCGGGCGTCTGCGGCCGGGTCTTCAGCGCCACGAACAAGTCCTCCACCTGCTGACGCGCCCACGGGGTGCGCCGCAAGAAAGCCAGGCTGGATTTGACGCTGGGATCATGATTGAAGCAGCGGATCTGGATGCGCCGCCCCAGCTCCGGCCAGCCGTAATGGCCGACCAACTGGTTCAGCATCTGTTCCAGCGTGACGCCGTGGGTGGGGTTCTTGGGTTGCGGTGCGCTCATGGTCGTGTTTTCTGGCTGGGGCGGGCGCAGTGTACCTTGCCCCCGCCGCGCCGCAAAGCCGTGCTCACGCGGCCGGCTTGGGCTTGCGTTGCCGCGGCGCACGTTTGGGCGCGGGCTTGACCGGCGCCGGAGCCTCCGGAGGCGAACTGTGCCGCTGCGCCAAGCCCATCGCCAGCGCCAGCCGGCCCAGGCGCTGCTGCTTCTCGCCGCTGATGGGACCCGCCGCCTGCAGCAGCAGAATCGCGAGCTCCAGCGCGAACTGGCGTTGTTGCTCGGTGGGCAACAAATGTTCCAGCGTCGCCAGCGCGCGCTTCTCGTCGTTGCGCACCAGCCAAGTCTGGCGCCGAACCGCCTGCTTGAACTGCTCCAGCGTCAAATCCTCGCCCAAGGCGGTTTCCTGCATCACCCGGCGGATAGCGTTGAACGGCCTCACGTCCACTACCCCGTTGCCGATGGCGACATAGATCAACAAGCGCAAAAACCCGTCCACCGGCCCGCCTTCGGCGTAATGGGCCTCCAGCTCCTGGCGCTTGAGCCGCAGCATCTCGCTGCGCTCCCAGCTGCCGTCCGCCTTGCGCACTCCGTATTCGCGCTGCGGTTTCAAACCGGTCAGCGCCGCGCTCCACGGCGATTCGAACAAGGTTCGGAAACTCAACTCCTGCCAGGCGTCGCGACCATCGCGCCAACCGTCCAGCGCCGTCTCCATCAACTGCGCGTAGCTTTGCTGCCATCGCCAGAACGGATTGTCCTCCGCCGCGGGCCGCCGTTCGTCGCGCACCTTCTCCGCCCATTGCCGCAGCCCGGCCAGCCAGGGGTTGCGGCTGGAAAACCAGCGCCGCTCCAAGCGCGACGGATGCATTTCACGCCACCAGCGCGCGGTATGCTCGTTGCCGTACAAGCGCAGCCAGGGAGAGATGAAGGTATCGTACAGCTGCTGGTTGACCTCTCCCACCCGGCGCACCACTTCGAAGGCGGCCTCGCCCTGGCGGCCGTCGCCCAACGCCAGAATGTCGTCGATGTCGCGCGGCTCGAAGCGGATCACGTAGCGGCCTTGCAAGTATTCCAGCCCCACCATTTCCGGGTGGGTATCGGTGATGATGGCTTCATACAAGCCGGGCGGCAGCACATCGATCAAGTCCAGTGCGCTGGCCAACTCGCTGTGTTCCTTGTTGGCCACGCCGGCGGACACGAAAATGCCCAGGTGGCCCACCTGCTCGTGCAGGCAATAGACGATGGTCTGCTCATTAACGCGGATGTCCTCCACGCTGTGGTACAGGTCCGCGATCCAGAACAAGGCCTGCTGCGGCGGGGTGATGTTGTCGCCCCAGGAGGCGAACACCACGATGGGCGAGCGGATGTTGCGCAAGTCCACCGCCTGCCGCCCCTCCTCCAGCGTCACCTCGCCATGGCTCAGCCGGTTGCCGACAAACAGGTTTTGGGTAATCCATTCCATCTCGGCCTTGTTGAGCAGATAGTGGCCGCCCCACCAGCGCTCGAACTCCAGGAAGCGCTCACGCTCGGTGTCCACCTTGGCGTACAGCGAATAAGGCTTTTTCCAGTAGGTGTTGGCCGGGTCCAGCTGTTCGAAATTGCTGACCAGATGAGCCCCGTCGAACTGGCCGTGGCCCAGATCGCCTACCAGCGAGGCCATCCAGGTGCCGCCGTACAAGCCGCCGGAATAGCGCATCGGATTCTTGCCGGCCACGCCAGCCCAGTAAGACAACGGCGAACCGGCCAGCAGGATGGGTCCCACCAGCTCCGGCGCGGTGGCCGCCAGCATCGCCAGCGCCCAGCCGCCCTGGCAATTGCCGATGACGAAGGGTTTGCCAGCACTGTGCGGATGCAGCTGGTTCACCTTTTGCAGGAAGATCTTCTCGGCGCGCCACACGCATTCAATCGTCTGCTTGGGCTCCGGCACCGGGAAAAACATCACGAAATAACAAGGATGGCCTTGGCGCAGCGCGATGCCGATCTCGCTGTCCATCTTGAAGCCGCCGATGCCGGGGCCGTGGCCGGCGCGCGGGTCTATCACCACGAAGGGCCGTTTGGCCGGGTCCGGTTTCGGACAGCCGTCCGGCGGGCGGATCGCCGACAGCGCGTAATTGACCGGCTGCTCCAGTTCGCGACCGTCCACGATGATGTCGTAGTCGAACACCAGCACCGGCGGGTGACCGGAGGCGGCGTGCTCCAGATAGGTGTCCCCGCGCTGGCGCAGAATGTCGCAATACAGCACCGAACGCTGCCAGGCGTCGATCCAATACTCCACCAAGGCGCCATTCAAACCGCCGGCGCCGAGCGCGGAGAACCAAGGAAATGAAGAGTCAGGCAGGCTCATGCGAAAACGCTCCGGCGACGATAAGGGAATGCCGCAATTCACTCTAGTCCAAATCCCCGCCCTGGTCGGGAAAAAGCCCGTAAGCAAAACGCTTGCCGGCGAGCTTTACATTTGGTAACAATTGATCCCGGCCCACTCACACTTAATTGACAGTCGCCATCCAGAATAATGGAGTGATCCTGCCGATGTCGTCCGCCCGCATCGCAGCCATCAATGGAATGGCCCACCTATGAAACCGCAGATACCCTTTATATTCGCCTGCCTCGCCGCCGGCGCCGCTCTGGCCGCGCCGCCGGAACCCGCTTGCCCGCCGATGGGCAATTTCGCCGGCCGTCCGTGGAAAATAGACCCGGCCAAACGCGACGCTTTTATCGCCCAGCACCAGAAAGCGCTGCACGACAAGCTCAAGATCCAGCCGGCCCAGGAGGCCGCGTGGCTGGCCTTCGCCAGCGCCACCCGCCCCGGTCCGATGCCGTCTTGCGAAAACGCGTCCACCGCGCCGGAACGCATGGAACAGCGCGTGCTGATGGCCCAGCGCCACCTGCTGAACCTGCAAAAGCGCTTGGAAGCGCTCAAATCCTTCTACGGCCAGCTCACGCCCGAGCAGCAGAAAATCATGGACCAGGACAGCCCGCCGCTGATGGGGGGCCGGGGCCAGGGGCCGATGCGCAAACTGCAGGCCGGCCAAGGCAACGAGCCCCACAACTAAGAAGCTGTTCAAAGCCTCGTGAGCAAGATCGGGGCAAGATCTTGCGGCAGAGAAAGCGGAAGGCACCCACGGCAGATGGGCATGTCGCGTCTCACCAAGCGCAGCAGATTTTGAACAGACTCCAGGAATCCCTTAATCACCTCGCCGGCATGACAGAACGGAGAACAGATGGTTAAGCCGCCGGCCACCGACAGCGCCGTCCCGCGCATTGTTGCAAACTACTAAGCGGGCCGGCCCGGTTAACACTCGGTAACAAGCCCCGTCCTACCCGCAACACTTGCCAGACATCCATGGTCAATACTGCTTGCATGATCAACCTCCGTAGGAGTCTTCAATCATGACCAAGCTGTTCAAGCCCATGCTGATCGCCACGCTGCTGGCCGCCGGCCTCGCCGGCTCCGCGCTGGCCGCCGGCGACGCTCCGTCGCAAAGCCCGATGCCGATGATGGAAAAAGGCCGCCACATGGACCCGGCCCAGCACGAAGCCATGGCCGCGCGCCACCTGCAAGGGCTGCACGATCAACTCAAACTGCAAGCCAGCCAGGAAGGCGCCTGGAAAACCTTTGCCGCCTCGATGAAGCCGGGCGGACGGGCGATGCCGCCCAAGCCGCAGGCCGGCGACACCGCTCCTCAGCGCATGGAACGCATGTTGGACATGATGAAACAGCACCAGGACGCGATGCAGAAACGCCTGGACGCGCTGAAAACTTTCTACGCTCAGCTCACGCCGGAGCAACAGAAGGTGATGGACCAATGGCACGGCCAGATGGGCCGCCGCATGGGCCCGATGTCCAAACCGCAGTCCAAATAAGCGCCGCGCGTCCGACAGCAAAAACGGCAGCCTCCGGCTGCCGTTTTTAGCGTGGCGGTTATGCGCCTATCACTCAAACGCGTCCAAACCACTTATCGCCGAAGTTAACCAACAACACCCCGCCCACCACCAGCGCCGCGCCCAGCAGCCGAAGCGCGTTCACCTCGCGCAGCGGCATCGCCAACCAGCCGAAACGGTCGAACATCAGGGATACGCACACCTGGCCGGCGATCACTAGGGACAGCATGGCCGCCACGCCCAGCCGCGGCGCCAGCAAGGTGGTGCCGAACACGAACATCGCCCCCATCGCGCCGCCCAGCAGCATCCACCACTCCACTCGGCCCAACTGCGCCAGATCCTGCCATTTCTGACCGGTGGCGACGGCCAGGCCGGCCAGACACAGGCTGCCCACGGAAAACGACACCAGCGCCGCCAACAGCGTGCTATTGCCCAGCACGCCCTTGAGCTGGTTGTTGATGGCGGCCTGCAGGGGCACCACGACGCCAATGAGGAAAGCGAATAAAGGATAAATAGGGTTCATGACGATCCAGTCGAATCAACGGAGGGTTTCACGTGAAACAGCGTTCACGCCGTGGTGTTGCGATGGAAGGCGATCTTCTGAGGATTGCGGGTATACGCGCAGAAGCCGGGCTTGGGACCCACCTTGGGATGGTTGCGGCAAGTATTGGGGCGCCGCTCGTAAATGCCGCACAAACGGGTCTTCTGATCCAGGTGCATGCAGTCGCCGTTGGCACGCCTCGCCAGCGTGAACAGTTCCCGCTTGAAATTGAAGTGCTGGATCAGCCGCTGCTTTTCCAGACGTTTGGCGATGTTCTTGATCGGCTCTTCCAACTCGAACTCGTCCACCACGCCCATGCGCACCAGATCCGGCAGCCGCACTTCCACCGGCATGGAACAGCAGCTGCCCATGCAGTCGTCGCACAAACCGTTCTTGTATTTGACCCAGGTGTCCAGGCGCTCAATGTCGGCCACGTTTGATTCCCCGTGATGCCGGCGTGGCCGGCGATAATGTATTAAAGGATTGTTCCGGATAGGAAAAAAGGAAAGAGGCGCATTTTACGCGCCTCGCCGCCGCCGCCGCAATCGACTCACCGACCGTTTCAGATCGGCAATCCAGCGCTCAAGACTGCGGACGCTGCTTGAAGAAGGTCAAGGGCGCGGAGTACGGCACCTCGCTTGGCGGCGCGGCCTTCAGGATGTGCTTTTTCATCTTGCCCATCACATGCATCTCGCAAGGCCGGCATTCGAACTTCAATGTGTAGGTCTCGTTGCCGGATTTCAGCGTCATCGGATCGGCGCGCACCTGGCCCATCACGCCCTTCACGCCCTTGGCTTGCTTCGGACACAGGTTGAAGGAGAAACGCAGGCAGTGCTTGGTGATCATCAGGCTGACCTCGCCCTCTTCCTGATGCGCCTCGTAAGCAGCGTCGATGACCTCCACCCCGTGCTTGCGGTAGAACTGCCAGGCCAGGTTGTTATAGACATTGGCCAGATAGCTCAGCGTCTTTTCCGGATACGGCGCCGGCGGCTGCAGCGCCGCCTTGCGCGGCTGGCGCGGCCAGGCCTGCAAGCGCGCGGCCTCCAGCCGGGCGATGCCGTCTCGGCGCAAGGCGTTGATCGCAGAGGCGGGCACGAACCACGGCTGAGAGAGTTGCAGCGTTACATCGTGGGCGACGAACATGGTGTTGCCCAGCTTGGCCAGATTGTCTCGCAGGCCGCCCAGCGCCTTCTCCGCATCCTTGGCCGGCTCCAGCGCCAGCGGGCTACAGGCGACGGCGCTGACGCCGTCCTCGTCGGTGATGCTCAATTCCAGGCCTTCGGCGTTTTCGGCCAGCGTCATCCACACGCCCACCTTGCGCTCAGCGGACTTTTTCAACAGCGCCAGCTCCCAGGCGTGGTCGCGGTTGCGGCAGATGTCCACGCCCGGCTTGAGGCCGGCCAGCACCGAGGCGTCGTTGGGAAACACCCTCCACAACAATTCGCCGTCCGCGGTCTTGCCCACTTGCTGCACGGTATTGGCCTGCACGCCCACCACTTCGCGCTTCTTCATGAAGTTGATGCCATCGCCGTTGCTCATGGTTTCGCAAGTGGCGATCTCCAGCCAGTCCGGTCCCACCTTGCTGACCACGCCCAGGCCGACGCCGACGAATTTGGGCGAATCGAAAGCGCCGATGTCGATCTTGCGACCTGTGGCGAAGTAATCGGTGCCGCCGCGGTGGAAGGTTTTGTCCGGGTCCGGCGCGAAGAAGATCTCGCTGTCGCCGCTGGAGGCGCGCGCCAGTTCCGGCCGCCGTTCGATGATCTCGTCCAGCAGCAGCCGGTAGTGGGCGGTGATGTTCTTCACGTAGGACACGTCCTTGTAGCGGCCCTCAATCTTCAGGGAACGCACGCCGGCGTCCAGTAGCGCCTCCAGATTAACGCTCTGATTGTTGTCCTTCATCGACAGCAAATGCTTGTCGAAAGCCACCACGCCGCCGTCCTTGTCGGTCAGCGTGTACGGCAGCCTACAGGCTTGCGAGCAGTCGCCGCGGTTGGCGCTGCGGCCGTTGTCGGCGTGGCTGATATAGCACTGGCCGGAGAAGGCCACGCACAGCGCGCCGTGAATGAAGTATTCGATGGTGGCGGCGTCGCCCACCGCGTCGGCAGCCTGGCGGATTTGCGGAATCGTCAGCTCGCGCGCCAGCACCACCTGGGAGAAGCCGGCGTCGGACAGGAAACGCGCTTTTTCCGGCGTGCGGATGTCGCACTGAGTGGATGCATGCAGCTGGATGGGCGGCAGATCCAGTTCCAGGATGCCCATATCCTGGATGATCAGCGCGTCCACGCCGGCGTCGTACAACTGCCAGATCAGCTTGCGCGCCGGCTCCAGTTCGGCGTCGTGCAAGATGGTGTTGAGCGTGGCGAAGATGCGCGCGTGGTAGCGGTGCGCGAACGCGGTCAGGCCGGCGATGTCCTCCACGCTGTTGCAGGCGTTGTGACGCGCGCCGAAGCTGGGCCCGCCGATGTACACCGCGTCGGCGCCGTGCAAGATAGCCTCGCGGCCGATTTCGGCGGTCTTGGCGGGCGATAGCAACTCGATTTGGTGCGACAACAGGCTCATGGCGTTTCCTGACATTTAGTATAGGTGGCCGCGTCGGGCTATGGCGGCCGCAAAGGGGCGGAATTATAACGGAATCATGGAGTTATAGGTAGAAATTTGCAGCAGCGGCTTTTAAGTTCAGCCTCGGGATCACGGCCTTGCCATGCCACCGTCACATGCCGCGTCTACACCTCCAAATAGTCAAAATCGGTTTTATGCATGCAAAAGCTAATTCGGAGAGCGTCATGTTCAACCGCCTGACCATCGCCCAGCGCCTAAGCGCGCTCGTCGCGGCCCTGCTGGCCATCACTATTCTGATCAGCCTGTTTGGCCAGCACGCGCAAAAAGGCATACTCGACGACTTCGCCACCACCTACAACGACCGGGTGGTCTGCCTGAAGCAGCTGAAAACCGTGGCCGACAGCTACGCTGTCGGCATAGTCGATGGGGCGCACAAACTGCATGCCGGCGCCATCGACGCGGCCGGTTTTCTCGGCGGCATAGACGCCGCGCAAGTGGCGCTGAAAAAACAATGGG
Source organism: Chromobacterium haemolyticum (assembly GCF_002081825.1). Taxonomy (GTDB): domain Bacteria; phylum Pseudomonadota; class Gammaproteobacteria; order Burkholderiales; family Chromobacteriaceae; genus Chromobacterium; species Chromobacterium fluminis. The sequence continues at coordinate 62,317 of NZ_MUKU01000016.1, forward strand.
GCGACTACCGCGCCACTTATCTGACCGATGAGGAAAAAACCCTGGCCGACCAGGCAGAGGCGGCGATGCGCCACGCCGACGCCAGCGTGGCCCGACTCAAAAGCCTGGCCCAGTCCGGGGACCGCGCCGCGATGCAACTCTTCCTGGACAAGGAAATGTACCCGGCCATCGATCCCATCGCCAACCGCATCGCCGCGCTGATCGACTTGCAGCTGCGAGTGGCGGCGGAAGAGTTTGTCAAGGCGCAGGAGCGCGCCGCCGCCAGCCGCGTCGTCGCCATCGCGCTCTTGATCTGCGGCGTGGCGCTGGGCGCCGTGCTGTCGCTGATCATCATCCGCTCGCTGATGGCCGAGCTGGGCGGCGAGCCGCGCGATGTGGTGGCGCTGACCGAGCGCATCGCCAACGGCGACCTCAGCCAAAGGCTGCAGGTCAAGGCAGGCGATCAGCACAGTGTGGTCGCCTCAATGGCCCGCATGCAAAGCGGGCTGATCCGCATGGTGCGCGCCATGCAACAGATCATCAGCCAGCTAAGCGCCAACGCCACCGAGCTGGCGGCGGCGGCGGAACAGGTGGCCGCCAGCGCCGAGGAACAGACCCGGGCCGCCTCGTCGATGTCGGCCTCGGTGGAACAATTGTCGGTCAGCATTTGCTCGGTGGACGACAACACCACCGACGTGGCCACCGAATCCGTCTCCACCGGCGACCTGGCCACCCGCGGCGAATCCATCATCGACCAAACCCTGCACACCATAGAATCGGTGGCCGACATGGCGCGCGCCTCGCAGGCGCAAGCCGACCTGATGAGCAGCCGCTCGCAGCAGATCTCCAATGTGATCCAGGTAATACGCGACGTGGCCGACCAAACCAATCTGCTGGCGCTGAACGCCGCCATTGAAGCCGCGCGCGCCGGCGAACAGGGCCGCGGCTTCGCCGTGGTGGCCGACGAAGTGCGCAAGCTATCCGAGCGCACTGCCCAGTCCACCTCCGAAATCGGCGCCAGCATCCGCGAAATGCTGGATAGCAGCGCCCATGTGGTGCAGAACATCCACCACACCGTGGACCACATGGAAGTGGGACTGCAGCAGGCCAGCGACGCGCGCGCAGCCATCACCGGCATCAACGACAAGGTGGCCAGGGTCAAACAGTCGCTGAGCGCGATTTCGGTGTCGCTGCACGAGCAGCAGGCCACCGGCACCGGCATCGCCGCCAATGTGGAGAAAGTGGCGCAGATGTCCGAGGAAACCAGCGCCGCCGCCAACCAAACCGCGGACTCCGCCAGCCAGATGGAACAGATGTCGCACGAGCTGCAATCCAGCATCAACTATTTCACCTTGCCGCAGGCCGGCCAAAGCCAAAGCGAAGAAACACCGCTGCAAACCGGCCACTCCTTGGCGGCCGCCGGCTGAAACCCCGTTTACCCCCTCTCCGCACTTGGCCTGGCACTTGCCAGGCTTTTTTTTAGTCTGGCAATGCCCCATGGCCTATGGGTCAGCCGGCGCTTACCTTCGCCGCAACGCCATGCTGCATAGCAACAATGTCGATAAGCGAACACTCACCGTTCTCGCACACACTATTGCGACTGAAAACGCATAGTTTCCACGGCCAATCATTCGTTGGCGCTACAAATTTCGTTCGCAAAAACAAAAAGCAGATGCCTTTCATTTGCATTTGGCGGCGATCTTGCGCCAATAAGCGGCTATTTCAGGGAAACCCATGTGCATGGCAGCATTGCAACAATATGACGAATTATTTTGCAATACCAATGAGATACCAATTGAGAGCCAGTAAAAGACCAGATAGTTTTAGCGCAGGACATCCAACAGAGGTGTCGCCACGTGATTGGAGTGACTGAAATGCCTAAGCCGACCAAGCTTGCCCTACTACTGTTGACCGCCCTGCCCTGTGTCGTCATGGCGGCGGAAGACTCGATTCCGACTAACGACACCTCACCCACCCAGGGCGCGCCGGCCACTTTCGAGCCGGTGGACGTCTACGACTTGATCACCAAGTCCGAAACCACCGTCAGCGCCATCTATTACGGCCGCAACCGCCAAGCGGACTGGCCCGCTCCGCCCAACGGCAAAAACCGCGACGACATCACCGTCAACGCGCTCAACCTGGGCCTGAACTTCCGTTCCGGCTACGCCTGGAACAAGCTGGGCTTCGACGCCGCCGCCCACGCCGCCATCCGCCTGGACAGCGGCAAAGGCTGGTCGGAAGTGCTGAATCACGACGTCAACGACAGCTCCCAGCCCGGCGGCGTGGACAAGAGCGCCGCGGTGTTGAGCCAGGCCGCGCTGAAATTCCGTCAGCACGAAGACGGCCAGGGCTTCTCCGCCCGCGCCGGCTACACCCCGATAGGCATCGGCACCCTGGGCACCTCCGGCGGCCTGCAATCCCACGCCTACCGGGGCGTGGAAATGAAATACAAGTTCGGCGACTTCGAAGTGGGCTACGGCTGGGCCGACCAATTCCGCAATGAGTGGGACACCCGCTTCCGCGACATGACCAATTCCTGGGAGCAGGGCCGCAGCAACGGCAGCACCGCCAAACGAGTCGATTACGTCAACAGCCTGGGCTTCCGCTACGCGCCCAAAAACGGCTTCGTCGACGTTGGCGTAGGCGAAGGCAAGGACTACCGCCGCAACGCCCAGATCGCCGGCTCCTACTCCTGGCAGCTCAACGGCGACGACAAGCTGACCGCCACCGGCTACTACTTCACCGGCAAGTACCAGACTCAGCTCTCCGGCTTCCAGAACCCCAAGAGCGAATACCACGCCAGCGGCAGCGTCAGCTACGCCACCAACGGCTGGACGCTGATGGGCGGCCTGGGCTACACCAAGGCCCCGGACTCCGGCGAGTTGAACTTCCGCATGACGCCGTGGGGCAATAGCGACAACCGCAACTTCATCCAGACCTGGGGCCAGCTGGACGACTTCGTCTGGGACGGCACCACCGTCTACAAGCTGGGCGTCAACTACGACCTGGCCAAGGTGGGCGTGCCCGGCTTGACCGTGGGCCTGTCCGGCAACTACGCCACCGGGATGAAAAACCCGGGCAAGGCCGATACCAAGGCCCATGAAGTGGACTTCAGCATCGGCTACAGCGTGCAAAGCGGCATGTTCAAGGGCGCCAGCATCGGCGTCTATCCGGCCTGGTTGCGCACCGACGGCTTCTACGGCAAATCCGACCGCAACGACGTGAAAGTCATCGCCTCCTACAGCAAGACCTTCTGATCCGCGCGGCCAGCCGGGCGTCCTATCGCCCGTCCTGCCGCCGGCTCACTGGCATTGAACTGGTCTCGCTTTCATTGACACCACTTCAATGCCACAATGCGGCAACAAGAAATTCAAATAGCATAAAATTGCACCCCGGCCGCCACGGTTGACGCCGACGTCGGCCCCCATGGAGAAACCATCATGAAACTCAACGCCTTCGCTCGCGCCGCCCTGCTCGCCGCCGGCTGCGCCGTCGCCCTGCCGGCGCTAGCCGCCGACAAGCCGGTGCTGGAAGTGTGGACTATGAGCCTGTCGCCCAAATTCGACGGCTACTTCAAGGATCTGGTCGGCAAATACAACGCCCAGAACCCCAATGTCGAAATCAAATGGACCGACTACCCCTGGGACGTGATCCAGTCCAAGTTCACCGCCGCCGTCGGCGCCGGCAAACCGCCGGCCCTGGTCAACCTGAACGTGCCCTGGGCTTACGACTACAAGCAAAGCGGCCTGCTGCAGCCGCTGGACAGCGTGATCAACAAGGGCCAGTACGTGGACGGCGCGATCAAGGACGTCACTTTCGACGGCAAGGTTTACGCCTTCCCTCACTACAACGGCGCCAACGTCATCGCCTACAACGCCGAACTGTTCAAGAAAGCCGGCCTCAACCCGGCCAAGCCGCCCAAATCGCTGGACGAGCAGCTGGCTTACGCCAAAACCATCAAGGCCAAAACCGGCGTCGCCGGCTTCGCCCCGGCGCTAGGCCCCACCAAGATCGAAGGCTTTCTGATCCAGAACGGCCTGCCCTTGCTCAAGGACGGCAAACCGGTGTTCAACAGCCCGGCCCACGTGGCCATGCTGAAAAAACTGGGCGACGCCTACAAGTCCGGCGCGCTGCTGAAGGACAATCTGTTCGCCCAGGACAACTTCCAGGTATCCATCGCCGCCTACAACAGCGGCCGCATGGCCATGCTGGTCACCACCCCGGCCTCGCTGACCCGGGTGCGCGACGAAGCGCCCAAGCTCTACCAGTCCACCCAAGTGGCTCCGGCGCCCATCGGCCCCACCGGCATCGCCGCCGGCGGCTGGATGTTCAACTTCGGCGTGGCGCGCAACGTCAACAAGGCGCTGCTGCCGGAGATCGGCAAGTTCGGCAACTACCTGACCAACGCCGACAACCAGCTCGCCTTCGCCAAGCTGGCCGGCACCCTGCCTACCGCGCGCAAGGCGGCGCAGGACCCCTACTTCCAGAAAGTGGCCAATGACGCTGGCGCGGCGGAAAAAGCCGTCGGCGTGGCCGCCGCCAGCCTGGACAAGACCCGCACCATCTACCTGGCCGGCGTCAAGGACCCAGACGTGCTGTCCGCCCGCCTGGCCGCCGCGGTGGAGAAAGCCGTCACCGGCCGCCAGGACCCCAAGGCCGCACTGGACGAGGCCGCGGCGTTCTGGAGCGGCAAACTGTAAAACGCGCTTGAACGCGGCGGCGTCCCAAACGCCGCCGCCCCGCAACCCGCAGGCCGACGCCGCATCCCGGCGCCGGCCTGCCGCTACGTCACAAGGTTCTGCCCATGCGCACCAAGACCACGCTGCAAGCCTATCTGTTCCTGGCCCCGGCGCTGCTGCTGATGCTGGCGTTCTCCTTCTGGCCGGTGGGCTTCGGCAGCTTCATCGCCTTCACCCAGTACAATCTGATCGACAGCCCACGCTGGGTGGGCCTGGACAATTTCCGCGATTTGTTCGGCGATGAACTGTTCCTGGCCTCGCTGAAAAATTCCGCCGTCTACCTGCTGGTGGTGCCGGTGATCCAGGTCGTCGCCATGCTGCTGGCGGTGCTGGTCAACAACCAGCTGCCGGCGATCAAGTGGTTCCGCGCAGCCTACTACCTGCCCGTGGTCACCTCGGTATCGGTAATCGGCATCATCTGGAACTTCATGTATACCGAGGACGGCGTGCTTAACGCCGCACTGCACTGGCTGCGGGTGATCAACGAACCGGTGGGCTGGCTCAACGACGACCGCATCGCGCTGTTCGCGGTGATGTTCATCACCGTCTGGCGCGGCCTGGGCTGGTATATGGTGCTCTACCTGGCCGGCCTGCAAGCGGTGCCGGCCGATATCTACGAAGCCGCGCAACTGGACGGCGCCAACGCCTGGCAGCGCTTCTGGCGCATCACCGTGCCGCTGCTGGCGCCCACCATCCTGCTGTGCTCGGTGATGTCGGTGCTGGCCGCGGTCAAGGCTTTCGAGGAGGTACAGATCATGACCAAGGGCGGGCCGATGCAATCCACCTACACCGCGCTGTTCTACGCCTACGAGTTCGGCATCAAATCGCTGAACTTCGGCCGCGCGCTGGCCGCCAGCCTGGTGATGTCGGTGTTCTGCGTGGCGCTGGCGTGGTTGAACTTCCGCTATCTGCAGCCGCGCGACGCTTAAGGAAACGCCATGCACAACACCGCCACCCTCGCCGCGCCCGCCGCCCGCCGCCACAGCGCCCGGCTGAGCAAGCTGGCCGGCCGCGGCCTGCACTATCTGGTGCTGAGCCTGATCGCCGTCGTCACCGTCTACCCGTTCTGGTGGACGCTGGTCACCGCGCTGTCCACCGAGGGCGATGTGTTCGCCTTCCCGCCTCCCTTGCTGCCCAGCGCCCCCGGCCTGGACAACTTCAAGGAGGCGGTGTCCAGCATCGATCTGCTGGCCTTCTACAAGAACTCCGTCATCATCGCGCTGGCCACCGTGGCCGGCACCCTGCTGGTCAGCGCGCTGGCCGCCTACCCGCTGGCGCGGATGCGCTTTCCCGGCCGCAAGCTGGTGTTCGGCGCCATCCTCGCCACCATGATCCTGCCCAGCGAAGTCAATTTCCTGGTCAACTTCATCACCGTGTCCAAGCTGCAACTCACCGACAGCTACAGCGGCGTGGTGCTGCCCACGCTGGCGGGGGCGGTGGGCATCTTCCTGATGAAGCAGGCCTTTGAGGCGGTGCCGCAGGACTTGATCGACGCCGCCCGCGTCGACGGCGCCGGCGACTGGCAGATCTTCTGGAAAATCATGCTGCCGCTGTCGCGCCCGGCCTTGGCGGCGCTGACCATACTCACCATGGTGTCGGCGTGGAACCAATACATCTGGCCGTCCATCGTGATGTCCAGCCCGGACAAATTCCCGCTGTCGGTGGGCGTGCTCTACCTGTCCGGCGCCTTCAGTTTCAAAACCCGGGTGGTGGCCGCCGGCGCGGTGCTGACCGTGCTGCCCATCCTGCTGGTCTTCCTGTTCACCCAGCGCTACTTCCTGCGCGGATTCGATGGAGCCGTCAAATGAGCGACACCCTGCAACAACTGGCCGGCCAGGCGCTGATGGTGGATGTGGCCGGCCCGCGCCTGGGCGAGGACGAAGCCGCCTTCCTGCAACAGCTGGGCGCGCGCGCCATCTGCCTGTTTCGCCGAAATGTGCCGGACGAGGCCAGCATCCGCCGGTTGATCGCCGATCTGCAATGCGCGCTGGGCGAAGACATCCTGATCGGCATGGACCAGGAAGGCGGCGCGGTGATGCGCACCCTGTTCCTGCCGGCGGCGCCGTCGGCGATGGCGCTGGGCGCGGTGGACGACGCGGAACTGGCCGAGAAAGTAGGCGCCGCGGTGGCGCGCGGCCTGGCCAGCCTGGGCGTGAACTGGAATTTCGCCCCGGTGCTGGACCTCAACAACAACCCCGACAATCCGGTGATCTCGGAACGCTCCTTCGGCGAAAACCCGCTCAAGGCGGCGAGACTGGCGCGCGCCTGGATCAGCGGCCATCTGTCCGAAGGCGTCGCCTGCTGCGTCAAGCACTTCCCCGGCCACGGCGACACCCACACCGACTCCCATCTGGATCTGCCTGTGGTAGACAAGCCCAAGGCCGAGTTGCGCGATTACGAGCTGTCACAGTTCGCCGCGCTGGCCGACCTCGCCCCCGGCATGATGAGCGCCCACATCCGTTTTCCGACGCTGGACGCGGACTGGCCGGCCACGCTGTCGCCGGCCATCCTGCAACAACTGCTGCGCGAACAGCTGGGCTACCAAGGCGTGATGATCACCGACGGCATGAATATGAAGGCCATCCGCGAACGCTGGGGCCAGGCCCAGGGCAGCGCCCAGGCGCTGGCCGCCGGCGCCGACCTCAGCCTGGTGCTGCAATTCCAGGACGAAATGGAGGATAGCAAGCAGGCGCTGATAGCCGCCGTTGCCGCCGGCCGGCTGAGCGAGGCGCGGCTACAGGAAGCGGCTGCGCGCGTGGACGCGCTGATCCGGCGCTACCCTAGCCGCCAGCGCGATTACAGCGCGGCGCAGCGCGCCGCCGACGCCGAATTGTTCGCCGACGTCTGGCGCCGCGCGCTGACCGCCCACGGCCAGCCGCAACGCCCGCCGGTGGGCGCCATACTGCGCCTGGTGGTGCAGGACCAGGCGCCGTCCGACGGCGTGTCCGAGGCCGGCCTGTCCGCCGACGCGCTGATCGCCCGGCTGTCGCGCCGCTTCAGCCTGGAAGTGATCCGCTACCAGCGGCGCGAGGAACTGGACTGGCGCCGGCTGCCTCAGGACGGCCGCTACACCGTGGTCGCCTCCACCACCCGCGAGCGCTACGGCGCGCGCGAACGCGCCGAATGGCGGCCGGATCTGCACCTGGCCTTGTGGAACCCCTACGCCGCCGCCGATCTCGACGCGCCGGCGCTGATCAGCTACGGCTTCGCCGACGCCGCGCTGGACGCCGTCGCCCAATGGCTGGCCGGCGAGATAGAAGCCGCAGGCGCGCTGCCGGCGCGCTTGCAATAAAAGGATTCGATATGGCCCACCTCAAGCTCAGCAATATTCAGAAAGTCTACGACGACGACAACGCCGTCATCCACGGCGTGGACCTCGCCGTCCGCGACGGCGAATTCATGGTTTTCGTCGGCCCGTCCGGCTGCGGAAAATCCACCATGATGCGCATGATCGCCGGCCTGGAAGACATCAGCGCCGGCGAACTGTGGATAGGCGGCCAGCTCGCCAACGACATCCAGCCGTCCAAGCGCGGCGTGGCCATGGTGTTCCAGAGCTACGCGCTCTACCCCCACATGACGGTGCGGGAAAACATGGCTTTCGGCCTCAAGCTGGCCGGCAAGAGCAAGTCCGAAATCGCCGCCGCCGTGCACCGCGCGGCGCTGACGCTGCAGATCGAACACCTGCTGGACCGCAAGCCCAAGGCGCTGTCCGGCGGCCAGCGCCAGCGCGTGGCCATCGGCCGCGCCATCGTGCGCAAGCCGGAAGTGTTTCTATTCGACGAGCCGCTGTCCAATTTGGACGCCGCGCTCAGGGTGCAGATGCGTATCGAACTGGCGCGGCTGCACAAGGAATTGGGCAGCACCATGATTTACGTCACCCACGACCAGGTGGAAGCGATGACCATGGGCGACCGCATCGCCGTGTTCAACGCCGGCCGCATCGAGCAGGTGGGCACACCGCTGGAGCTGTACCAACGCCCGGCCAACCGCTTCGTCGCCGGCTTCATCGGCTCGCCCAAGATGAATTTCCTGCCGGCGGCCATCGTTGCGGACACGCCCGCCGGCCTGACGCTGGAACTGCCCGGCGGCAAGCAGCTTAGCCTGCCGTGTCAAGGCCGCGCCGGCGACGCCGTCACCCTGGGCGTGCGCGCCGAGCACCTGCGCTTCGCCGACGCCGGCGTGCCGGCGACGGTGCAGCTGGTCGAACACCTGGGCGATGTGCAGATCGTCTACGTCCAGGCCGACGGCGTGGCCGAGCCCATCGCCGTCAAACTGGGCGGCCAGGACAGTGCGCCACAGGCAGGCAGCGGCTGCCGCCTGACGCTGGACGCCGAGCACTGTCATCTATTCGACGCCCGTGACCAGGCCTTGCCCCGGCTGGCGGCGCAAGCGCAGGCCCAGGCCGAGACGGTGTGAACAACGGCAGCGCATAAGCAAAAAGGACGCGATCGCGTCCTTTTTCATTTATCCACAGGAAAACTTATCCTGCCGTTTTATCCACAGTTTACCGCCCCGGAGAAATGGCGAACGGCGAGATCCGGTTCGCCAAGCCGGCGGCAAAGCTTACCCACAGGCTCACGTCATCACGCCACTTTATCCACAGCCGCTAGCTCAAAGCTCGCCCGCGCCGCGTCCAGTTCGAAACGGACCAGCCGCCCGGCATGCGGCCGCAGTTGCTCGGCCAGCCAGTCCATGCCCGCCGCGCCGGAAGGAAAAGCGCCGTCCGGCCGCTCGCTGACGAAGACCACGTCGCGGCTGCCGGCGTCCAGTTTGAACAAGTCCGATTCCAGCCAGTTCAAACTGCGACACACCACCTGTCGTTCACCGTTCAGCCATACCGCCTCGCCCGCTTGCGGCGTCTCCGCTTGATCCCGCCCCAGCGGCAGAAAAGGCTCGTCGCCGATGGCCAGGTCCAATTGCAATACGCCGCCCAGCTTGGCGATGTCCTCGCCGCCAAACGGACTCAGGCTAAGCAAGGACGCCTGGTTGTACAAATCCACCAGCGGCAGGATGCTGCGCAACTTGTCCTTTTGCGCCGCCTTGACCAGGTATTCCAGCGAGCAGCGCGCTTTCTTGTCGCCAGGCAAGTCCTTGTACAACTGTTTCCAGGCTTGCAACAACTCGTCCAGATCGCGCTCCGGTTCCGGCAAGGTCGGCAGCCGCGCCGGCAAGGCGGCGGCGTTTATATCCCGCGCGATCAAGCCGCTCACCTGGATCTGCGGCAGGCGGGACAATAAGGCGGGGCTCAGGGCAATCTGCATCATCGGGCTTTCCACGGTTGAATCCGTGTCAGCATAGGCCCGCCGCGGACAAAGGGGAAACGCGTTTTTTTGCTGGGGTATTAGCGCGACTGAATCGCCTCACGGCAATGAGCGGGGCCCCGCGAACGGGACCTGCTCAAGCCGGCATCGCGCGGGATCAATGAATGGAGCCGCTGCCCATATTGCCGTCCGCGTCCAGCAACTCGGCGGCGCTGAGCACCGCTTCTTCCAGCAGCGAGAAGAAACCGGCCCAGTATTCACCCTCCAGCCCTTCCGCGGTGAAATCGGCATACTCAGCCATGCGCGCGAGCAGGGAATCCTCCGTAGCGCAGGGATGGTCCGCCACGTGTGCAATGTAATGGCCGGCAAACTCGCGCCCCATCCGGTAAGCCTCGTGATCGCCGGCATTGGCCGGCACCGCCAGACAGTACAGACGCAAGCGCGGCGGCAGGCAGACGGCGAAGGAGGGTTCCTTCAGCGACTCCGCCTGGCCAACGGCGTCATCACGGCGACGAAATGGACGTTTTACGGACATAAGGCCTCCCATCGATCTTAGAACCTGTTTACGATCTGCTGCGCATTGGCGATACGACGTTGAAAACAAGCTCAAAATGCTCATATGCCCCTGTACATTTCTCTTTTTTGCTTGTTTTCGCCTTGTCTCGCCCTTGCTCGCGAGACTTTGAACAGGCGCTTACGGTGCGCCTGGCTTCAGGCTAGAAAAAGACAGAGTAGCAGCTTTGACGCGGCAAGGCCCGTACAGGATGGACCAGGCCGGCCGAAATAGCCGCGGCGGAGTAAAACCGGCCCATTTGCCAGCGCTGTGGATGAATTCGATTTTCAGGTATGGCTGTGGATAAATCCATCGATACTCGTTCAAGCGCGCATGGCTGTCGCCGGCAAAGACAAAGCCCGGCGCAAGGCCGGGCTGTTCTGGCTTGAAGCCGCCTTGACTCAGGCGGTCAGCCGCTGTTCCCGCGCGGCGCTCTGGCCCTGCAACCAGGCATCGATCACCTCGGCGGCGTGTGCCGGCAGGTGCAGTTTCAGCTTGGAACGGCGCCACAGGATGTCCTCGCTGCGCGTCGCCCATTCTTCGTCCGCCAAGTAGCGCAGCTCGGCCTCGTACAAGCCGGGCAGCAGTTCCGCGCCCAATTGCTCCAGGCCGGCGGCCTCGCCTATCAGCCTGGCCACGCGGGTGCCGTAGGCGCGCGCCCAACGCCGCGCCAGCGCTTCCGGCAGCCACGGGTACTGCTGACTCAGGCTTAGCAGAAAACGCTCGAAATCCGCGCCCGGCATGTCGCCGCCCGGCAGCGGCGCGTCGGCGGTCCAGGTGGTCTTGCGGTTGCCCAGCAGCGGCGCCAGTTTGTCCACCGCTTCTTCCGCCAGTTTGCGGAAGGTGGTGATCTTGCCGCCGAACACCGACAACAGCGGCGCACCGTTCAGGTCCATTTCCAGCGAGTAATCGCGGGTGACGCTGGCGGCGTTGCTGGCCTCGTCGTCCAGCAGCGGGCGCACGCCGGAGTAGGTGGACAGCACGTCGGCCGGGCGGATCTGAGTCTGGAAGTAACGGTTGCTCATCTGACACAGATAGGCCACTTCCTGATCGTCTATCGCCACCTTGGCCGGATCGCCGTGGTATTCCACGTCGGTGGTGCCGATCAGGGTGAAATCCTGCTCGTAGGGAATCGCGAAGATGATGCGCTTGTCCGGATTCTGGAAGATATAGGCATAGGGGTGGTCGAACAGTTTCTTGACCACGATGTGGCTGCCCTTGACCAGGCGGATGGATTTGCTAGACGGCAGCGCCAGCGTGTCCTTGATCAGGCTTTCCACCCACGGGCCGGCGGCGTTGACCAAGGCGCGGGCGCGCACCTGGCTGCGGCTGCCGTCTTCGGCCTGCAGCTCGCACAGCCAGTGTTCGCCGTCGCGGCGGGCGCCGACGCAGGCGGTGCGGGTCTGCACGCGCGCGCCGCGTTCGGCGGCGTCCTTGGCGTTGAGCACCACTAGCCGCGCGTCCTGCACCCAGCCGTCGGAGTAGACGAAACCGCGCTTGAACGCCGGCTTGATCGGCTGGCCGGCCGGGTGGCTGGCGAAGCTGACGGTTTCGGAAGCGGGCAACACTTCGCGGCGCGCCAGGTGGTCGTAGAGGAACAGGCCGCAGCGTATCATCCATTCCGGGCGCTGGTTCTTGTCGTGCGGCATCACGAAGCGCAGCGGCCAGATAATGTGCGGCGCGGCCTTGAGCAGCACTTCGCGCTCTTGCAGCGCTTTGCGCACCAGGCCGAACTCGTAGTACTCGAGATAGCGCAGGCCACCGTGGATCAGCTTGGTGCTGGCGGAGGAGGTGTGCGCGGCCAGGTCGTCCTTTTCGCACAGCATCACCGATAGGCCGCGTCCGGCCGCGTCGCGCGCGATGCCGGCGCCGTTGATGCCGCCGCCGATCACCATCAGGTCGTAAATCTCCACTGCCATCTTCCCTACCTCTTTCTTTCCAGGGGCGTTGTTCCCTCACTGGCGCGCGTTCAGCGCCCCAGCGATGCCATCCTACCCAGAATAATTATAAACGAACAAAAATACAACATTTTGCTTTCGTTTTAATGTGATTGGAACGCGGTTTTGTCGATATATCTGCCTAAACGCGGAAATACGCAAAAAAACAGGCGGCAACCAGGGTCGCCGCCTCGTAAAGCGCCCGGCAGCGCCGGGCCCTGCGGGATCTAAACTCGGTTCAAGACGGCGCTCTGATCGCGACCATGCCAGGTGGTCAGCGCCAGCAGCACAAAAGCCGCGATGCAAGAGCCCACCATCAACATGAAACCGCCGTCCCAACCGAAGTGATCGACGGTGTAGCCCACCACCGCGTTGGCGGCCACCGAGCCGCCCAGATAGCCGAACAGACCGGTGAAGCCAGCGGCGGTGCCGGCGGCTTTCTTCGGCGCCAGTTCCAGCGCGTGCAGGCCCACCAGCATTACCGGGCCGTAGATCAGGAAGCCGATGGCGATCAGCGCCAGCATGTCCACGGTGGGGTTGCCGGCCGGGTTCAGCCAGTACACCACGGTGGCCACGGTCACCAGTGCCATGAACAACATGCCGGTGGCGCCGCGGTTGCCCTTGAACAGTTTGTCGGACATCCAGCCGCACAGCAGGGTGCCGGGAATGCCGGCCCATTCGTACAGGAAGTAGGCCCACGAGGATTTATCCACCGAGAAGTGCTTGACCTCTTTCAGATAGGTGGGGGCCCAATCCAGCACGCCGTAGCGCAGCAGGTAGATGAAGACGTTGGCGAAGGCGATGTACCACAGCAGCTTGTTGGGCAGGATGTATTTCTTGAAGATGTCGCGCGCGCTCAGTTCTTGCTCGTGACTGGCGTTGTAGTCTTCCGGGTAGTCGTTCTTATAGGCTTCCACCGGCGGCAGGCCGCAAGACTGCGGGGTGTCGCGCATGGTCAGATAGGCGAAAATGGCGACGCCGATGGCGGCGGCGGCCGGCACGTAGAAGGCCGCGCGCCAGTCGTTGAACCAGCCCATGCCCAGGATGAACAAGGGGCCGATCAGACCGCCGCCCACGTTATGGGCGCAGTTCCAGATCGACACAATGCCGCCGCGTTCCTTCTGCGACCACCAGTGCACCATGGTGCGGCCGCTGGCCGGCCAACCCATGCCCTGGAACCAACCGTTAAGGAACAGCAGCACGAACATGATGCCCACGCTGGACGTAGCCCAAGGCACAAAGCCCATTAGCAGGAAGACGGCGGCGGACAGGATCAGGCCGACGCAGAGGAAGACGCGGGGATTGGAACGGTCCGACACCGCGCCCATCAGAAATTTGGAAATACCGTAAGCAATGGCGACGCCGGACATGGCGAAGCCCAGGTCGCCGCGCGAATAGCCTTGCTCCACCAGGTAGGGCATGGCCAGCGAGAAGTTCTTGCGCACCAGATAATAACCGGCGTAGCCGATGAAGATGCCGAGGAAGATCTGCCAACGCAGTCTTCGGTACAAACTGTCTTGCTCAGAGGAGGGCAATAGCGGCTGATGCGCCGCCGGTCGGAACATGCTGATCATGGGAACACCTCATTTTTTAGTGTGGCAACTACGGTCCGATCTGTGCCGGCTCCGGATTACAAGCGCGGCGGCTAAAGCGCCGCCGCGCAAAAACGGCGGCCGGTTCCAAAGAACCGGCCAGGCATCACAGGGTATAAGCCAAAGCCGCCAGCGCGCCGCCGACCAGGGAGCCCACCACCGGCACCCAGGCATAACCCCAGTCGCTGTCGCGCTTGCCGGCAATCGGCAGGATGGCGTGCATGATGCGCGGCGCCAGATCGCGCGCCGGGCTCATCGCGTAGCCGGTGGTGCCGCCCAGCGACACGCCGATGCCCAACACCAGCAAGGCCACCGGCAGCGCGTCGATGGCGCCCAGCGACATCTTGGGCGCCACCATGCTGAGGATGGCGAACACCAGCACGAAGGTGGCGACGATCTCGGACACCAGATTGCCCGGCAGGCTGCGAATGGCCGGGCCGGTGCAGAAGGTGGCCAGCTTGGTGTCGGCGCAATCGGTGCTGTCAAAATGCTTGCGGTAGATCAGCCACATCAGGCCGGCGCCGGTCATGCCGCCCAGCATCTGCGCCAGCACGTAGCCCGGCACCTTGGCCCACGAGAACTTGCCGGCCACCGCCAGCGCCACCGACACCGCCGGGTTCAGGTGGGCGCCGCTGATCGCCGCCACGCTGAACACGCCGACGAAAACCGCCATCGCCCAACCAAAGGCGATGACGATGAGGCCGCTATTGTGGCCCTTGGTGTTTTTCAGCAGCACATTGGCCACCACGCCGTTGCCCAGCAGCACCAGCAAGGCGGTGCCGATGAATTCGCCCATTAAAGGATTCATGATTGTGTCTTCCGGATAAGGAGTGCGTCCGCCGCGCCCGGGCGGCGGAGCCTATCAGTCGTCGCGTCCGAGGCGGACCGCGTTCATCAAGCCTGTTCGTCGTCGGCCCAGACCTTGGCGGCGTTCACCGCGCGCTGCCAGCCCTTGACCTTGCCGGCCACTTTCGCGGCTTCCAGCTGCGGCTTGAAGCGGCGGTCCAGCTGCCACTGCCCCTGCACGTCGTCGATGTTCTTCCAGTAGCCGACGGCGAGGCCGGCCAGGTAGGCCGCGCCCAGCGCGGTGGTTTCGGTGATCTTGGGGCGCACCACATCCACGCTCAGGATGTCGGACTGGAACTGCATCAGCAGTTCGTTGACGGTGGCGCCGCCGTCCACGCGTAGTTCGGCAATATCGAGGCCGGCATCGGCTTCCATTGCCTTGAGCACGTCCATGGTCTGGTAGGCGATGCTGTCCAGCGCCGCGCGGGCGATGTGGGCCGCCTTGGTGCCCAGGGTGGCGCCGACGATAGTGCCGCGCGCGTTGGGGTTCCAATGCGGCGCGCCCAGTCCGGCGAAGGCCGGCACCAGATAGACGCCATCGCTGTCGGCCACTTCCTGGGCCAGCGGGCCCACGTCGGCGGAATGACGAATGATGCCCAGGCCGTCGCGCAGCCATTTGACCACCGCGCCGCCGATGAAGATGGAGCCTTCCAGCGCGTACTGCACCTTGCCATCCACCTGCCAGGCAATGGTCGTCAGCAAATTGTTCTTGGATTCGATCGGCGCGTCGCCGGTGTTCAGCATCATGAAGCAGCCGGTGCCGTAGGTGTTTTTCACCATGCCGGGGCGGGTGCACTGCTGGCCGAACAAGGCCGCCTGTTGGTCGCCGGCCACACCGGCGATGGGAATTTCCACGCCCAAGTGCGCGGCGTGGGTGTGGCCGTAAACTTCGCTGGAGCTTTTCACTTCCGGCAGCATGCTGGCCGGAACGCCCATGATGTCCAGCAGTTCGGCGTCCCATTCCAGGGTGTGAATGTTGTACAGCATGGTGCGCGAGGCGTTGGACACGTCGGTGACATGCACTTTGCCGTGGGTGAAGTTCCAGATCAGCCAGCTGTCCACCGTGCCGAAGGCCAGCTTGCCGTCGCGAGCGCGTTCGCGCGCGCCCGGCACATTGTCCAGAATCCACTTGATCTTGCTGCCGGAGAAATAGGCGTCCACCAACAGGCCGGTCTTGGAACGGATCAACTCGCCCAAGCCCCGCGCCTTCAGCTCGTCGCAGAACTCCGCGGTGCGGCGGTCCTGCCAAACGATGGCGTTGTAGACCGGGTGGCCGGTCTCTCGGTCCCACACAATGGTGGTTTCGCGCTGATTGGTGATGCCAATGGCGGCGATGCTGCGGCCGTCGATGCCGGCCTTGGCCACCGCCTCGGCCGCCACGCCCACCTGGCCGCCCCAGATTTCCTGCGGATCGTGCTCCACCCAACCCGGCTGCGGGTAGATCTGGCGGAACTCCTTTTGCGCCAACGACACGATGTCGCCGCTGCGATTGAACAAAATGGCGCGAGAACTGGTGGTGCCTTGATCCAAGGCCAACACGAATTGATCCTGCATGGGGTTTCTCCTGTTCAGCCGGTGGGCGGCCTAATGTCTGAATGTTCGTTCGTTGCATGCGGCGGCGGATGCCGGTTGCGGACCGTGCTCCATCGCTCAAGTTATTGATAATGTTTCTTTTTGTACTTATGACGTTCGTTTTATTTTCGAGCCATTCTAGGCCCCGGCAAAAGCTTGTCAATCGTTCTTCGTAAAAAAATCTTAATATTGCGACTTTCCATGCCATCCCAATTCATGCTGCAGGGCAATAAAGACAAGGGTTTAGCGGCTGTAGCGTCTCACTACAAATATTGCTGTTTCAGTAAGTTATCGAGTAAAAGCCCTATGCTGCAGCGCATTGACCCGCGTCATTCTCCACTGACTCTGTGTTGCAACAAAGTTTTTGTCTTTATCTGGAGATAAAATAACCATGCTCTGGTCCCAGGATCCACCCGGGGCCAGCTTTTCGTTGGCTTGTCTTGATTGCCGCCGAGGAGGGAAAAACGCGCAAAAACGAACATTTTTCCCAGCTAAGTGGCGAGATTCGCACAAAGGCCGCTCATTTTCCGGCCCTCCGCCCCGCCGGCCTTACGTAGTCAAGCCGCTACAGCCTGACTGTGGCAGCATGACAGACAGTTCCATCAAGCGCGGCGCAGCCTGGATGGAAAGAAATACGGATGTGATTGGCAAAACAACACCGCCATGTCCGGCCGCGCGCAACGCCGCGGCTGGATCGGGCATAAAGGACTGTCATGCTTCGCAACACAAAAATCCTCGCCACGCTGGGCCCGGCTTCCAGCACACCCGAAATCATCTTGGAACTGGCCCGCTCCGGCGTTAACGTGTTCCGCCTCAATATGAGCCACGGCAATCACGACGACCACCGCGCGCGCCTGGCTTCCATCCGCGCCGCCGAAGCCGTGGTAGGCCGCCCGCTGGGCGTGCTGGTGGACCTGCAGGGACCCAAGCTGCGCATAGGCCAATTCGCCTCGCCGGCTACGGTGAACACCGGCGACACCTTCGACTTCGTGCTGGACGAGGTGGACGGCGACGCGCTACGCGCCAGCTTGCCTCACCCGGAAGCCTTCAGCGCGCTCAAGCCCGGCCACCGTATTCTGGTCAACGACGGCAAACTGGCGTTTCACGTGGAACAGGTGGAAGAACGCCGCATCGCCACCCGGGTGGAAGTGGGCGGAGAGTTGTCCAGCCGCAAAGGCTTCAACCTGCCGCAAACCATACTGCCGCTGTCCGCCATAACAGACAAAGACCGGGTGGACGCCGAGTTCGCTCTGAAGGAAGGTGCGGACTGGCTGGCGCTGTCCTTTGTGCAAACCGCCAACGACGTGCGCGAACTACGCGAACTGGTAGGCCGGAAGCTGGGCATCGTGGTCAAGATTGAAAAACCGTCGGCGGTGGACGAACTGGACGCCATCACCGAACTGGCCGACGCGGTCATGGTGGCGCGCGGCGATCTGGGCGTGGAGTTGCCGCCGGAAGACGTGCCGGTGGTTCAACGCCGCATCGTTCACCAATGCCGTCACCTGGGCCGCCCGGTCATCGTCGCCACCCAAATGCTGGAATCGATGATCACCGCGCCCACCCCCACCCGCGCCGAGGCCAACGACGTGGCCACCGCGGTTTACGAAGGCGCCGACGCGGTGATGCTGTCCGCGGAAACCGCGGCCGGCCAGTTCCCGCTGGAAGCGGTGCGCATCATGGACCGGGTAATCCGCCGCGTGGAAAGCGCGCCGGACTATCGCCGAGTCATGGCGCTGGATTACAGCGCCGCCGACGCGCCGGACCGCGCCGACGCCATCGCCGCCTGTGTGCGCAAGGTGGGCTCCTTGCTGCCGGTCACCGTATCCGCCGCCTTCACCACCAGCGGCTCCACCTGCCTGCGGCTGGCGCGCGAGCGCCCGCACACGCCCATTCTCGGCATTTCGCCGCGGCTGGACACCGCTCGCCGGCTGACCCTGGTCTGGGGCGTAGTGGCCTATAACGGCCCGGACGCGGAAAACCTGGAAGACATGGTGGTAAAAACCACCTTCGCCGCCACCAAGCTGGGCCTGGCGGAACAAGGCAAGCCCATGGTGATCATCGCCGGGGTGCCCTTCGGCACGCCGGGCACCACCAATTTGTTGCGCATCGTCTACCCCTGAGCGCCAGCTGAGCGACAAAGCAAACGGAACCCATGGGTTCCGTTTTTGTTTGCCCGTCGCCGGCCGCGACAACGGCTATGCTTAGCTGATCAGCACGCTCCGGATTCGCCTCGATGACCGCTAGCATCCGCCGCCTCGGCCTGACCCTGCTGCTGCTCGGCGCTTGCCTGGCCGCGCCCTGCCGCGGACAGGACGCGGAAACCCTGACCGTGGCGGTGGACGCCAACGCGCCGCCCTTCATGTACGAGGAGAACGAGCGGGTCGGCGGCCTCTACCCGCGGCTGGTCAGCGCCATTTGCGACAAAGCCGGCATTCCCCACGTGTTTCGGGCCTTGACGTGGCGCCGCGCGTTGTTTGAACTGGACCGCAGCGCGATGGCTGCGGCCGGCATCTACAAAACCGTCAACCGAGAGCAACGCTACGACTTCAGCCTGCCGCTTTACCAAGAGCACATCGTGGTGGTCTACCTCCGACAACGCCCTATCGAATTCCGCGGCCTGCCGGATCTGGACAATAAGCGCGTCGGCGTGATGGCGGGCTGGAGCTACGGCGACGAGTTCGACCGCGCGCGCGCCGACAAGCGTTTCATCGCCTATGAGGGCGACTCGGACCGCCAAAACCTTCTGCTGCTGCAACGCGGCAATCTGGACGCAGTGCTGGCGATACAGGAAGCGATGGACACTAGGCTGCAAAACGGCGCCTATTCCAACCTAGCGGTGGCGCCGACCATCCTGGCCAGCAAAGCCACTTATCTGGCCATCAACAAAACCTCGCCGCAACTGCCGCTGCTGCAACGCTTCAACCAGGCGCTGGAGAAAATGCGCCAGGACGGCAGTTATCAACAGTTGGTGAAACAGTTCTTCGCCGGCCACGCCTCCTCCAAACCCTAAGCGGATCG
Organism: Chromobacterium haemolyticum; assembly: GCF_002081825.1. Taxonomy (GTDB): domain Bacteria; phylum Pseudomonadota; class Gammaproteobacteria; order Burkholderiales; family Chromobacteriaceae; genus Chromobacterium; species Chromobacterium fluminis. The sequence continues at coordinate 81,814 of NZ_MUKU01000016.1, forward strand.
CCCCCCCTGAGCAAAACGGTTTTTGTTATAGTCATCCACTTGTCCTACCGATGACTATGCCATGTCCCTTTTGCACCTGTCGCCGCAGCAAGCCCGCCATCTGCAACTGGCCGCCCAAGGCCTGCTGAACCCGCCTCGCCGCAAAGCCGGCAAAGCCGACGTGCTGGCCGCCATCCGCCGCATGGCGCTATTGCAGATCGACACCATCCACGTAGTGGCGCGCAGCCCCTATCTAGTGCTGCACAGCCGGCTGGGATCTTACGACCCCGCCTGGCTGGACGAATTGCTCGCCGAAGGCCGTTTATTTGAATACTGGGCGCACGAAGCCTGCTTCGTCCCCATCGAGGACTACGGCCTGCTGCGCCACCGCATGCTGAATCCGGAAGCGATGGGCTGGAAATTCTCGCTGCGCTGGCTAGAGCAACACCGCGCCGACATCGACGCGCTGGTCGAAGGCATCCACGCCAACGGCCCAGTGCGTTCGGCGGACTTTGAACGCAAGGGCGGCAAGGGCAACGGCTGGTGGGACTGGAAACCGGAGAAGCGCCACCTGGAAGTCCTGTTCACGCTGGGGCGGCTGATGGTCAAGGAAAGACGCAATTTTCAGCGCGTTTATGATCTGGCGGAACGGGTGAAACCCGGCTGGGACGACGCGCGCGACCTGCCCACGGAGGAACAGGCGCAATGGCGGATGCTGCGCAACAGCTGCCGCGCGCTGGGCGTGGTCAAGGCCGGCTGGGTAGCAGATTACTACCGGCTCAAGCGCGGCCGCTACGACGCCATGCTGCACCAGATGGCCGACGCCGGCGAACTGATTCCAGCCCGCATCGACGGTTGGCAACACGACGTCTTCGTCGACGCCGGCCTGGCGGAATATTTGCCGCGAGCCGCCTCCGGCGAACTCAAAGCCGGCGCCACCGCCATTCTGTCGCCGTTCGACCCGCTGGTCTGGGACCGCAAGCGCGCCTCGGAACTGTTCGACTTCGACTACCGCATCGAATGCTATACCCCGGCGCCCAAACGCCAGTATGGCTATTTCGTGCTGCCCATTCTCAACCGCGGCAAGCTGGTCGGCCGGCTGGACGCCAAGGCCCACCGCGCCCAGGGCGTATTCGAAGTCAAGGCGCTGTACCTGGAACCCGGCGTCCGCCACAGCGCGCGGTTGACCGCCGATCTCAAGACCGCGCTGCAAAAACTGGCCGACTGGCACGGCGCGCCGCGGCTGCGCGTGGAACGCGCTCCAGGAGCGCTGGCGGCCGCGCTGATGGCCTGACGCTCCTAGATGGGCGTCAGTTGCTTGCGGTACTGGATATAGCCCAGGTTCTCCGCCAACTGGTCGTAGAGCCGCCTTGCCGTGGCGTTGGTCTCATGGGTCAGCCAATACACTCGCGAGCATTCCCGCTTGCTCGCCCACTCGTACACCCATTCGATCAACTGCCGCCCGGCGCCCAGGCCGCGGCAATCCTCAGCCACGAACAGATCCTGCAAATAACAATAATCGCCCAGGGTCCAACTGCTGGGGTGCAATACGATATGCACCAAGCCCACAGCTCGCTCTCCGTCCCAGGCCAGCCAGCCGCGCATCGCGTGATCCGGCAGCAAATAACGCCGCCAAGTCCCGTTGATGGTGGCCTCGTCCATCGTCACTTGGTAAAAACGTTGATAGCCGCGCCAAAGCGGCAACCAGGCCTCGTAGTCTTCCGCCCGCAGCGGACGGATGGAAAGCGTATTGCTCATGCCGATCTCCAGTGGCGGCGCGAACGCGCCCAATACGCGCATTGTGGCTCAGCCAAGATGAAGTCATAAGAACCACTTGGCCTTGCAGCCAGGAGCCACCGCCGGAACTTCGGCCTTCGCCGACGCTCAATACAGCATTTTCCCCAACGAGGACGTTTACATGCGCGCCACGCTTTTGATCGCCGCCGCTTCCGCCCTGGCTCTGGCCGCTTGCAGCGAGAAGCAAACCAACCAATTGCAGGAATCCGCCTCCAGCGCCATCGGCACGGTGCACAACTCGCTGCAGGACAGCAGCGCGCCGCTGGGCCAGCTCAAGGAACAAGCCAGCGCCGCCATTGGCGCGGCCAAGCAAGCCGGCGCCGCCGCCGCCGCGCTAAGCCCGGAACTGAAAGAACAAGTGGACAAGCTTAAAGAGCAAGCCTCCGCCGTGAAGGGCGCGTTGCAGGCCCAGGAGAAAAAGGCCGAACAGCCGCAATCCGAGCAAAAATAAGCCCGGCCGCGTTGGCGGCATTTTTATGCCGCCGCGCGTTTTCTTTAGCGGATCTTTAGCCCCCTCTGACTAGGATGAGGTCGCACCCTAGCCAAAGGAGAAATCCACCATGCTGACCCTGCCCGACCTCTGCGGCCCGCAAGACATCCTGCTCAATCAAACCCTGGCCGACAAGGCCGCCCTGCTGGAACACGCCGCCTCCCAGCTGGCCCAGCGCCACGCCCTGCACCGCCCGACGCTGGCCGCAGCGCTGCATGAGCGCGAACAGGCCGGCAGCACCGCGCTCGGCCACGGCCTCGCGCTGCCGCACGCCCGCATCGAGGGCCTGACGGAAGCCCGCGCGCTGCTGCTGCGGCTGCAAACCCCCATCGCCTTCGACGCCCCGGACCAACAAGCGGTGCATACCGCGCTGGTGCTCCTTTTGCCGCGGCAAAGCCGCGAAGCCCATCTGCATCTGCTGGCCAGCTGCGCACGCATGTTCGCGGAACGCCCGTTCCGCCAGGCGCTGGACCGCTGCCACAGCGCGCAGGCTCTCTATCACCTGCTGTGCGATTGGGCCGATCCGGAAGAATTGAACGACCCGCACTTCCTGCTGGACAGCAACCGCTACTTCATGGACAGCGAAGCCAGCTTGCGGCCGGATTACACAGTGAAGCGCAAGATGGTGGCGCGTTTCTAAAGAACGTGTTTACGATCTCGCGAGCTAAGAGCCTGTTCAAAGTCTGCTGCGCTTCAGCGATACGGCGTTGAAAACGAACTCAAAATGCTCATGTACCACTCGTACATTCCGCTTTTTCGCTCGTTTTCGCCTTGTCTCGCCCTTGCTCGCGAGACTTTGAACAGGCTCTAAGGCCTTGCGGCTGAGGAAGCGGAGTTTACAAGTAGTAAATGAACATTCCGAAGCCGCACTCACCGTGCCACGTCTCGCGCAGCAGATCGTAAACCGGTTCCAACAGCCAGCCTCACCGGGCTGGGTGTCCCCTCCCCGGCTTAGCTCTTCCTCTTCTTCCGCCCCAACTTACGCGGCAAGGCTTCCAGCTCATCCAGGCTGAGATGGAGGCGGTTCACCGCCTCCACATGCCTCGGCAGGTCCACCTGCTCCACCCCCAGATTCAACAACAACTCCAGATAGTTGAAGAAGCTCTTGCACAGGCGGCGGCGGTGGCCGCGTTGGCTGAAATCCATATCGCTGGCGATGCGGAACAGCAGCCCGCGCGCGGAGTGCTGGCGGTTGAGTTTCAGCATCTGCGCCAGATGGGCGGCGTACTGATGGCCCAAGGCGCGGGCTTCGAACTCATCCTTGGCTTCGGCAGGCTGCCAGTAATGCGGATAGGTACGGCCTTTGATGCGGCGGATGAAGGGCAGGCTGAGGTCTTTGGCGTGGGGGCCGGCAAAGCGGTAGCGCGAGCGCGGGCCTAGCGGCGGGAGTGGAGAGGCGTCTTGATGGACGTCTTGGGTTTCCGTAGCGGATGAAGTGAGTTCGATGCCTAGCACCGGACGGACAAGCTTTACCATTTGCAACCTCCTGAGCAGAAGGGCCCGGCCGCAAGGCGGCAGGGCGGGCACATGACAAGAGTTAGCCTACCGGTGAGTTCTTACGAAAGCCGGCGCGCCCGCGAGGGCGCCACTTGCCATGGCCCGCCCGAATAGGCAAAGCAATGGCCGCGGATACGCTGTGGAAACAGCGCATCCGCGGTAAGAACTCATAAGCGGGAGGCTAATCCCGAGCGCCGCGATTGCTGCGGCGCGGGGGCTATTGTTGGGGAGGAGCGGGAGGGCGTCAAGCCGGCGGCATCCGGCGGGATGGGAATAGCCGCGCCTAGGGTGCTGCGCGCCGAGGATGGGCCGGCTCTAAATGATCATGCGTATAGCGGACTCAATGTCCTTGGCAATAAACCTCTCCAAAAACATCGCAAAAAGCGCCAAAAAGCGGTTAAACATTGACTGTGCGTCGTTAGGCGAGGCTTGAAGCGGCGCGAATCACAGCTTGCTGATCGACACCCCGCCATCAACCATCAACGCCGCGCCAGTGACGAAGCTGGACGCGTCCGACGCCAGGAACAAGGCCGCGCGCGCAATCTCCTCCGGCGCGGCCATGCGCTTGAGCGCGTGCAGGCCGGCCACCGCCTCACGTTGCTCCGGCGTCGCCGCCGCGGCGCGGCCCATCTCGGTGTCGGTGCCGCCCGGCAACAAGGCGTTGACGCGCAGGCCCCGTGCGCCGTATTCCGCCGCCAGCGTGCGCGCCAGGCCCACCAGCCCCGCTTTGCTGGCCGCGTACGCGGCCATCCCGGGGAAGCCGATGGCGTGGCCGACGAAGGACGAGGTGAAAATCATCGAGCCGCCGCCTTGCAGCAAAGCCGGCAACTGGTGCTTGGCGCACAAAAAGGCGCTGCTCAGATTACCGTCCAGCGTCGCGCGCCAGTCCTCCAGGGAAATCTGATCCAGGCTGCCCAAGGCGCCCAGGCTGCCGGCATTATTGAAAGCGATGTCTAGGCCGCCGAATCTATCCAACGCCAGCTCCACCGCCGCACGCGCGCAATCCTCCGAGGTGAGATCCCCGGCCAAGGCCGCCGCCTGACCGCCGTCGGCGACGATTTCCGACACCAGCCGGTCCAGCTTGGCCGCGCGCCGCGCCACCAACACCACGCGCGCGCCTTCGCTCGCGAACAGCCTGGCCGCCGCCATGCCAATGCCGGAACTGGCGCCGGTGACGATGGCGGTTTTATTGATCAATGCGCTCATTGGGTTTCCTCCTGAAAGTGAATGAGGCCCACGCCGGTCTTCGGTGCGGTGACAACTTCAGTTTCAGGCCGGCAAACCCGTTTGGCATTCCGATTCTTGCTGACTTGATGCGCGGTTTCTGAGAAAGCGGAATGTACGAGTGGTACATGAGCATTTTGAAGCAGTACTCACCGTGCCACGTCTCACGACGCGCAGCAGATCGTGAACAGGCTCTAAGCCACCTGCAACAACACCGCCAGCTCATCCACCTCCTCGCTCCAGTCCGCGTCCTCGGCCAGAGCCTGGCGCAGGAAATCCGCCTGCGCCGGCGTCCAGAACGGCGCGTCGGCCAGCACCGCGTTGCGCGGCAAGGGATGGCTGGCGATGAAGGCGCGAATGGCGGCGGGTTCGTCCGCCAGGCCCAACTGGCGGAACAGGCCGGACAGAGAGTGCTCGCTGGTGTCCATGACGCTTCTCCTGTGAAGGGATGTCTGATGATAGACCCGAATCGACGATGCCGCCGCCGACCCTTGCGCCATGAAAAACGGCGGCCGCGGCCGCCGTTTGCTCATAAGCTCAAACTCACACCTTGTCGTAGAGCTTGGAACCGCCCTTCAGAAACTCCACCGACTTGGTCTGCATGCCCCGCGTCAACGCGTCCTGATCGCTAATGCCCTGCTTGGCCGCGTACTCGCGCACGTCCTGAGTGATCTTCATGCTGCAGAAGTGCGGCCCGCACATGCTGCAGAAATGCGCGACCTTGGCGCTGTCCTTGGGCAGGGTTTCATCGTGGAAGGCGCGCGCCTTATCCGGATCCAAACCCAGATTGAACTGGTCTTCCCAACGGAACTCGAAACGCGCCTTGGACAAAGCGTTGTCGCGAATCTGCGCGCCGGGATGCCCCTTGGCCAGGTCGGCCGCGTGCGCGGCCAGCTTGTAGGTGATGATGCCTTCCTTGACGTCGTTCTTGTCCGGCAGGCCCAAGTGCTCTTTCTGGGTGACGTAACACAGCATGGCGGTGCCGTACCAGCCTATCTGCGCCGCGCCTATCGCCGAGGTAATGTGGTCGTAGCCGGGCGCGATATCGGTGGTCAGCGGCCCCAGGGTGTAGAACGGCGCCTCGCGGCACCACTCCAGTTCCTTGTCCATATTCTCCTTGATCAGCTGCATCGGCACATGGCCGGGGCCTTCTATCATCACCTGCACATCGTGTCGCCAGGCGATCTCGGTCAGTTCGCCCAGGGTCTTCAACTCCGACAACTGCGCCTCGTCGTTGGCGTCCCAGACGCTGCCCGGCCGCAGGCCGTCGCCCAGACTGAAAGCCACGTCGTAAGCCTTCATGATCTCGCAGATGTCCTCAAAATGCGTGTAGAGGAAATTTTCGCGATGGTGGGCCAAACACCATTTGGCCATGATGGAGCCGCCGCGCGACACGATGCCGGTCATGCGGCCGGCGGTCATCGGCACATAGCGCAGCAATACGCCGGCGTGGATGGTGAAGTAATCGACGCCCTGTTCCGCCTGTTCTATCAGGGTGTCTCTGAAGATTTCCCAGTTCAGGTCTTCAGCCTTGCCGCCCACTTTCTCCAGCGCCTGATAGATGGGCACAGTGCCGATGGGCACCGGGGAATTGCGGATGATCCATTCGCGGGTTTCATGGATGTTCTTGCCGGTGGACAGGTCCATGATGGTGTCCGCTCCCCAGCGGATGCCCCAGGTCATCTTATCCACTTCTTCACTGATCGAAGACGTTACCGCGCTATTGCCGATATTGCCGTTGATTTTTACCAGAAAATTGCGCCCTATGATCATGGGCTCGGATTCGGGGTGATTGATGTTGGCCGGCAGAATGGCGCGGCCGGCGGCGATCTCCGCGCGCACGAATTCCGGCGTGATCTCCTCCGGCAGCGCCGCGCCGTAAGCCTGGCCCGGATGCTGACGCGTCATCAGTTCCGCCAACCGGCTATTTTTGCCGCCGGCTTCGCGCAACGAGTCCAGATATTCCCGACGCCGCAGGTTCTCCCGGATGGCGACAAACTCCATTTCCGGCGTGACGACGCCGCGGCGCGCGTAATGCATCTGACTGACATTACGGCCCGGCAACGCCCGGCGCGGCTTACGCGTCAGGTTGAAGCGCAGTTCGGCGAGTTTGGGGTCGGCCTCTCGGACGCGCCCGTATTCGCTGGACAAGCCGGCAAGCTGCTCGCAATCGCCGCGCTCGGCGATCCAGCCGGCGCGCAGCGGCGCCAGCCCGCTCTGGATATCGATGCGCGCGTCCGGGTCGGTATACGGGCCGCTGGTGTCGTAGACGGTGATGGGCGGATTGGCCTCGCCGCCGAACTGGGTGGGCGTGTCGCTCTGGCTGATCTCGCGCATGGGCACGCGGATGTCCGGCCGGCTGCCGGCGACGTGGATCTTGCGGGAATTGGGCAAGGGCTGGATGGCGGCGGTGTCCACCACCATGGCTTGATTGGGTGTTGCGGGCGCGTTCATCGGGCGGTTCTCCTGGTCGATGAATGGCGCAAGGAGCGGGCCGCCGCTTGGGCGGGCTGCGAATCAGTCCGACAAGACCGGGCCGAAAGCAGCTTACGCTTCCCTACGCCGGTATTATCCGGGTCAGGTTCCAAGGGTGTTTCTCACCCGCGCAACAATCTTTAACGATTATCCTATCCTTTCAAGGATATGGATCATCTTGCCGACCGTCGCGCAGGACCCCTAGCGATGCTGTGAAGGTACGGCAAATGTGGGATAATCGCAAGTTATCGTCATGACACGCCGCCGCGTTTTTCTTGCGGCGACAAGCCCCTCCGGAGTGAGCTGATGGATTTTGAGAATGCCCGTTTCAACATGGTCGAGCAGCAGATTCGTCCGTGGGACGTACTTGACACTAATGTGCTGGACCTGCTGTTTCACGTGAAACGCGAACAGTTCGTCGCCGCCGACAAACGCAGCCTGGCCTTTGTCGACACCGAGTTGCCACTGCCCAACGGCAGCTTCATGCTGCAGCCCAAAATGGAAGCGCGCCTGGCTCAGGACGCCGCCGTCCAGCCCCAGGACAAAATTCTGGAAATCGGCACCGGTAGCGGCTATCTGACCGCCTTGCTGGCCAAGCTGGGCCAACATGTTTACAGCGTGGAAATCGACCCCGCCCAGCGCGAAGCCGCGGCCGCCAACCTTAAGCAAGCCGGCATCGCCAACGTGACTCTGGTGGAAGGCGACGGCGTGCTGGGCCTGCCGCAACAAGCGCCGTTCGACGTGATCGTGGTCGGCGGTTCGCTGCCGGTGGTGCCGCAGGAACTGAAAGACCAGCTGGCCGTGGGCGGCCGCCTGATCATGGTGGCGGGCGATCTGCCGGTGATGACCTGCAAGCTGATCAAGCGCGAAACCGAAGCCAGCTTCAGCGAAACCGGCCTGTTCGAAACCTGTATCGCCCGCCTGGCCAAGGCGGAAGCGGTAGAGCCGGAACGCTTCGCGTTTTGATGGTTCAGGAAATCCGCGCCCGCGATCTGGCGGCGACGCTGGCCGACACCGCCGCGGAGCCGCCGGTGCTGCTGGACGTGCGCGAAGCGTGGGAAGTGCAGCTGTGCATGATTCCCGGCTCGCGGCACATCCCGATGAATCTGATCCCGCTGCGCATGAGCGAGCTGCCAGACGCGCCCATCGTGGTGATCTGCCACCACGGCGTGCGCAGCGCGCACGTGGCGCGCTTTCTGCTGGACGCCGGCTTCGAACAGGTGCTGAGCCTGGCCGGCGGCGTGGAAGCCTGGGCCGCGGAAGTGGACCCGCAAATGGCGCGTTACTGATACGTTCTCCATCAGCGCGCATCGCCAGCCGTTCCTGCGGGAACGGCTTTTTCATGGAACGAAACCGGCTTGCCGGATTCCAATCCTCCTCACGATAGCAAGAGTCGTAATCTTCCATGCAAGCATTGTCTTACCTGTCTCCCGCCCTAGCCCGCGTTCATCCGGCTTGGGAGCAAGTACTGTCAACACCGGCCATTCAACAGCAACTAGCCGGCATCGATCGGGAACTGCAAGCTCAGCAAGCGCAGGGAAAAGTCCTCTTCCCGCCTGCGCCCTTGACCTTCAACGCGCTGACCTTCACAGCGCCGGCCGATGTCCGCGTAGTGATACTGGGGCAAGATCCCTACCATGGCGACGGCGAGGCGATGGGCCTGTCGTTTTCCGTGCCGCCCGGCGTGCGGGTGCCGCCCAGCTTGCGCAATCTGTACAAGGAACTGGCGACGGATCTGGGCTGCGGCGTGCCCAATAGCGGCGACCTGACCCACTGGGCGCAACAAGGCGTGCTGCTGCTCAACAGCGTATTCACCGTAGAGCGGGACAAGGCCGGCAGCCACGCCAAACTGGGCTGGCAAATGGTCAGCGACGCGCTGATAGACGCCGTCAACGCGCAAAGCGCCGGCTGCGTGTTCCTGTTGTGGGGCAATTGGGCCAAAACCAAGGCCGAGCGCATCGACGCCAGCCGCCACCTGGTGCTGGACGCCGCCCATCCGTCGCCGCTGTCCGCCAGCCGGGGCTTCCACGGCTGCCGCCATTTTTCGCAAGTCAACGCCTGGCTGTTGTCGCGCGGCCGCGGCGCCGTCGAGTGGGGTGCCCCGGCGCCGCAGAACAAGCTGTTCTGATCCAGAACGCGGGCAGGCGCCCCCGTTCCTGCCCGTTTGACTCTTTTCCGCCGCGCCGGCATGGCCTAAGCTAGGGCTCCCGCCTCTATCCCGTGTTAGCGCCGTGGAAATTCTCGTCCTGCTGTGTCTGATTCTGCTCAATGGCCTGTTCGCCATGGCGGAAATCGCCATCGTTTCTTCCCGCAAGGTCCGCCTGCTGCAACGCGCGGACGACGGCCAACGCGGCGCGCAAGCCGCGCTGAAACTGGCCAACGACCCCAGCCGCTTCCTGTCCACGGTGCAGATAGGCATCACCTCGATCAGCATCCTGTCCGGCGTTTACGGCGAGGCCGCGCTGTCCGAACAACTGCGCCGGGCGATGCAGGACTATCCCCTGCTGGAGCCCTACAGCAAGCCGCTGTCGGTGGCGCTGATGGTGTTCATCATCACCCTGCTCTCGCTGATCTTCGGCGAACTGGTGCCCAAGCGGCTGGCGCTGCTCAACCCGGAAGCGGTGGCCACCACGCTGGCGCGGCCCATGCTACTGCTGTCGCGACTCAGCGCGCCGCTGGTCCAGGCCCTGAGCCGCTGCACCGACGGTCTGCTGCGGCTCTTAGGTGCCAAGAAGAGTAGCGACCCGTCCATCACCGAGGAGGAAATCCGGGTGCTGATGGAACAAGGCGCGGACGAAGGGGTGTTTGACCGCGCCGAACAGGAGCTGGTGGCCAATATCTTCCGCCTGGACAACCGCAAGGTGGCGGCGGCCATGACGCCGCGCAAGGACATCGTGGCGCTGGATCTGGACGATGCGCCCGAATTGAACCACCGCCTGCTGCAAAACCACCATTTCAACCATTTCCCGGTCTGCCGCGGCGGCGTGGAGCAAATCGTCGGCGTGCTGCACGCCAAACGCGTGCTGGACCGCATGCTGGCCGGGGAACAAGCCGACGTCGCCGCCGAACTGTCCCAGCCGCTCTACGTGCCCGCCAAGATCACCTTGATGCAGCTGCTGGAGCAGTTCAAGCAAACCCGCCATCATATGGCGCTGGTGGTGGACGAATACGGCGAGCTGGAAGGCCTGGTGACGATGAACGACGTGCTGGAAGCCATCGTCGGCGATATGCCAGCGATCAGCGCTGAAAACGACGACATCGCCCAGCGAGAGGACGGCAGCTGGCTGATAGACGGCATGCTGTCGCTGGACCGCTTCAAGGAGTTTTTCGACATAGACGAGGCGCTGCCGGGCGAAGCCGGCGGCAATATCCACACCCTGGGCGGCATGGTGATGTTCCAGCTGGGCCGGGTGCCCAGCGTCACCGACCGTTTCGACTGGAACGGCTTCGGCTTCGAAGTGGTGGACATGGACAAGACCCGGGTAGACAAGATCCTGCTCACCCGACTGCCGACGCTGCCGGCCGACGACGGCATTTAGAACCTGTTTACGATCTCGCGAGCCAGGGCGAGACAAGACGAAAAGCGCTGAGAAAGCGGAATGCACAGGTGGTAGGCGAGCATTCTTAAGCGGTTTTCAACGCCTCCTGCTTAAAGTCCCGCCGCAGCGCCGCAGACCGTCAACGGGTTCTTAAGCGCTCAGCCCAGCAAGCGCCCGCATACCGTGCTGCGACGGCTGCCGCTAGCGCGGCGTTCCCAATCGTCGAAGCTGGCCAGTTCGACGAAACCCGCCTTGCGCATCATGCCGCCGGACGCGGCGTTTTCCTCGTGGCGGTCCGCCGTCACCCAGCGCGCGCCGCGCGCGGCCAGATCCTCGCAAGCCTGTCGCAACAACAAGCTGCCCAGCCCCTGCCCGGCCTGATCGCGCCGCACCACCGCCTCCATGATGTAGCCGGCGGCGTCCGCCGCCACGTCAGCCGGCCGGTGTTGGGGAAAAGCGTCGTGCAGCCGATACAGGATGGCGGCGCCCAGCAGGCCGTCTCGCTCGAACAAGGCCGCCCAGGCTTCGCCGGCAGCCACCTGGCGCAAACTCTGCTCCACCCCGTCCGCCGGCAGCCAGTTCCACGGATTGGGTCCGTGCTCCGTGATCAGCGTCCGCAACGCGTCCACATCCCCCGCCCCGGCCAAACGATATTGCCAACTCATGCGCATCCTTTCTCAAAACGCAGCGTGGCCTGGCCCGCGTCCACTTCCAGTTCGGCCCAGGCGCCGTTCATCAATGTCCATTGCGGCGGCACATGGCCGATATCGGCGTCCACCACCACCGGGTATGGCAGTCCGTCCAAAGCGGCCTCCAAAGCCCGGCTGTAGCTCAAGGCCTGGGCGTCGGCGGCGTCCGGTCCGCTGCTGCGGCCCAACACCAGCCCGCTCAAGCCGTCCAGCGCGCCGGACAGCCTCAGGCCCAGCAAAGCGCGCAGCAACTCGCAAGGCCTCAACGCGCAGTTTTCCAGGTAAAGCAGCGCGGGTTCTCGTTTGAACGCGCGCAAATCGAAGTAAGGGCTGCCCTGCAGCCGGCTCAGCGTATCCAGGCAGCCGCCTATCAGCCTGCCGGCCATGCGGGCCTTTTGCGCGCCCAACACGCGCAGCGTGGACGGATAACGCTCTCCGGGAGCGTCCCAGCGCCAAAACGCCGTGTAATGGCCTTGCTGCGGCGGCAAACCGTGGCGCAAGGCGTGCAGCAGCGCCGAATTCTCTTCCATCCGCTGCGGATTTCCCAGATCGAATAGGTTCGGCCCGTGCAAGGTCGCCCACCCCGCCAACAGGGTCAGCGGCGTCAGCACGGTGGAAATATCGGAAAACCCGGCCAGCCATTTGGGCGGCAAACGCGCCAAGGCGGCGAAATCGATGCCGGCCAGCAGTTCCATCGCCCGCTCCCCGCCCCAGGGCGGCAGGATGGCGCGAATCTCCGGATCGAAAAGAAAATGGTTCAGCTCCGCCAGACGTTCGGCGACCGGCGCGCTGGCGTCCTGGGACTCGCCGCGCAGACAAGCGCCCTCCACCACCTGCCAGCCCTGATCTCGCAGGCATTGCAGCGCGCGATCCAGCTGCCCGTGCAAGACCGGGGGCACGCCGGAGGAAAAGGCGGTGACGGCAATGCGATCCCCCGGCTGCAACGGCGCGGGAAAAACCATCATGGAAAGCGTCTCCTGTGGATAAGCATCATGGGCAGTCAATCATTGTCCATCCCTCAGATCCAGGGCGAAGCTGTGGCTGGTTTTCAATTGCTGATAGCCGAGATGGCGATAGAAGGCGTGGGCTTCAACACGCTTGATGTTGGAACGTAGACGGATGGCCTCGTAGCCCCGCTGTAGCGCCCAGGCTTCACAAGCGCTAAGCAAACGCTGTCCCAGCCCTTGCCTCTGACAAGCCTGACTCACCACGATGCCTACGATCTCGACCGCGGGCGGTGTTTGCAATGAATGCACGCCGCGGCAGTGAGCCCAGCCGAACACGACGCCGTCGCGTTCGGCCACCCAAACCTGGTTGTCCGGCAGCGCTGCCAGCCGTACGAAGCGCTCGCCGATTTCCGTCTCCGTCGCCTCGTAGCCCAGATCCAGGCATAGCCGCGCCACCGCAAGCGCATCCTCCGCTCGCATTGTCCTGATGTCCACCATCTGTCTTCGCCCAGTTGCTAAAGGAAATGACATTGTCAGCACAAGGCGGGACTGCCGGCAAGCCGGTTATTTGTTTTTCAAGCGGCGTAGTTCGATCAATTTGGCGTATTTGATGTAGCTGTTGAAGCAGCCGATGCTGATGTGGACCAAACCGGGCACGCCATCGAGAAAACCACGGCGAAAAAAGTAGAACTTGAGGAAGCGCAGCAAGGGGCTGAGGATAAGTTTCGCGATACCCACACGTTTTCCCCCTTGCAACAGCTGTTCAGCCTGCAGACTGGTGTAGCGGTTCTGCTTGCTCAGATATAGCGCGATGTCTTCGCCGGACTCGTGCATCAGCTCGTGCTGCAGCTTATGCACAGGGCCGTTCGCGATCACGTACTCGTGTACCAAATCATCTGACCAGCGCGCATGGCCACGATGAAACAAGCGTAAGGACCAGTCCGGATAGCCTTCGCCGTGTTTCAGAAAACGACCCATGAAACGGTTGCAACGTGGAAATTGAAAGGCCGTTGCCTGTGGATTGTCCAGCATCTCTTTGATTTCATTGACTAACCCAGGTGAAAGCCACTCGTCTGCATCCAGACACAACACCCAGTCGTGGCTGGCGGCTTCTACCGCCAATTGCTTCTGAGGACCGAATCCCAGCCAGTCTTGGTGGATAACTTTTGCCTTATAGGCGGAAGCTATCGCCAATGTCCTGTCCGTGCTACCTGAATCCACAAGCACGATTTCATCAGCGAAGTCCACGCTGCCCAAACATTTTTCCAGCGATGTTTCCGCATTCTTGGTGATTAGCACCACGCTAATTCGCGCACGCATCTTGTTATATGTTTTCCCATATGTAATTTGAAGAAACTAGTAGAAGTCGTCCGTTTTCTGTGGATAACTATGTTTTTCACATTGTTTTCATGGTGTTGAGTGCGATGGGAACTTGTTGTTCACCTATCTTTTTGCAGAAGGAAGACTTGTGGATAAATCTGGTCATTCATTGAAGTTCTTACTTGTCCACAGCTTCGATCCCATTTGTTCCCACCTGCTTGTGCATGGCGTAAATTTGCCTGCGGACCTTCTTACGCCACCAATAACTCTTTAACGCAATTTTATATTGATGAAACTGATATAGTCAGCCATTACTGTGGATAAACTACAAAAACCTCAAAGGGTTCAGTTACTTGTCCTGTTGATGAGCTTTGGATAGTTTAGGTGCGCTGCGGCAGCGCAAATTGTGGATAAATTCGAGCTTAGTTGTCCACAGCGGTTTATCCACAATTGAACTGCAGGGATTTTACTTGGTTAACCACAGGCATGCTCGGGTACAATGCGCGCCATGATGAATGTGCTGATTGTGCGCACCTCGTCGATGGGCGACCTTATCCACACTTGGCCCGCCATTTCCGAGTTGAAAGCGCATTACCCCAATTTCCGCATCAGTTGGCTGGCCGAAGAGGCTTTCGCCGACATTGCCCGTTTGCATCCGGCGGTGGACAGGGTGATTGCCTTGAATTGGCGGAGCTGGCGCAAACGATGGTGGCTGCCGTCCACCTGGCGAGAGATCCGTACCTTGCGACGGCAACTGCGCGAGACACGTTGGGAATTGGTGGTGGACAGCCAGGGCCTGTTGAAAAGCGCTTTGCCGGCCAGTTGGGCCAAGGCGCCGCTGACCGGCTACGACTGGGGCAGCGCTCGGGAATCGTTGGCCAGCTGTTTTTACGATAAGCGCCACAAGGTGAGCTGGAGCTTGTCGGCGATAGAACGCAACCGCCTGTTGTTCGCGCGGATATTTGGTTATCAGCCGCAGGGCGCGCCCCGTTTCGGCGTGCCGGCCGGCGAGCGGCCCGGCTGGGTGTTGTCCGGCCGCTACGCGGTATTGCTGCACGCCACCAGCAAAACGTCCAAAGAGTGGCCGGAAGACCATTGGGTGGAGCTGGGCAAACGTTTGTCCATGCAGCATGATCTGGTGATGGTGTTGCCCTGGGGCAATGATCGCGAGCGCGAGCGCGCCGAAAGGCTGGCCGCGCAGATGCCGGCCGCGGTGGTGGCGCCCAAGATGAATTTGGTCGAAGCCGCCGGCCTTCTTGGTCACGCCAACGCGGTGGTGGGCGTGGACACCGGGTTGACTCACCTGGCCAATGCGCTGAACGTGCCCTTGGCGGCGATTTACACCGATACGGATCCGGCCGCCACCGGCGTGGTGGAAACGCCGTGGGCCACCAATTTGGGTGGAATCGGGCTGTGCCCGTCTGTGGACGAGGCGCTGCATGCCTTGTTCGCGCGCAAGGACTGGACATGAATTGGCAACGCAGACTGTATTCCTGGGCCTGGCTGCTGGCCACGCCGCTGGTGCGGCACTATCTGAAGAAACGGGCGCGCAAGGCGCCGGCCTATCTGGAGCATTGGGACGAGCGTTTCGGCAGCCAACTGCAGCCGCGCGCGCAAGGGGCGATCTGGATCCACGCGGTATCGGTGGGTGAAACCCGCGCCGCGCAGCCCTTGGTGGCGGCGTTGCGCGAAGCCTGGCCGGACGCGCCGTTGTTGATGACGCAGATGACGCCCACCGGGCGCGCCACCGCCTTGCAGCTGTATCCCGACGCCGAAGTGCGCTATCTGCCCTACGATTACCCTCAAGCCGCGCAGGCTTTTCTCGCCGCCTACCGGCCGCGCCTGGGCGTGTTGATGGAGACCGAGCTGTGGCCCAATCTGATTCACGCCGCCGCCGAGCAGAAGGTGCCCTTGTTTCTGGCCAATGCGCGTTTGTCTGAAAAATCGCTGAATGGTTATCTGAAAATCAGCGGGCTGATTTCACCCGCGGTGGCGGCGTTGAGCGCCGTTGCCGCGCAAACGCCGGAAGATGGCGAACGTTTGCGGCAATTGGGCGCATGCGAGGTGGAAGTCTGCGGCAATACTAAATACGATATCCAGCCGCCGCCGGCACAGCTGACGCTGGCCGGCGAGTTCAAATCCAGGATAGGCCGACGCCGGGTCCTGGTCTGCGCCAGTACCCGCGATGGTGAAGAGGCCTTGATTCTTGATGCGTGGCGGGCGGCGGGCCAAGAGTTGGGCGACGCGCTGCTGGTGCTGGTGCCGCGTCATCCCGAGCGGTTCGGCGATGTGGCCGCGTTGGCCGAGAGCCGCGGCCTGAGAGTGCAGCGCCGCAGCGACGGCGCGGCGGTGGACCCCGCCACCCGGGTATGGCTGGGCGACAGCATGGGCGAAGCGTTCGCCTACTTCGCTTGCGGCGACCTGGCCTTCGTCGGCGGCAGTTTGCTGCCCTTGGGCTGTCATAATCTGATCGAGCCGGCCAGCGTGGGCGTGCCGGTATTGTTTGGTCCGTCCATTTTCAATTTCAAACAGGCGGCGGCGCTGGCGCTGGCCGCCGGCGCCGCGCGCCAGGTGGCGAACGCCGCGGAGTTGATCGGCGCCGTGGTAGAGCTGTTGGGCGATGAAAATCGCCGCCTGACGATGCGCGAGTCGGCGTTGGCCTTCAGCGGCGCCCATAGCGGGGCCAGCCAGCGCATGAGCGCCCTGTTTCGCCGCAAGCTGCAGGCCTAATCCGCGAGGGCGGGAGTCCCGCGCCCTCGCTTGCGAAAAAATTAATGATTCGCCGGCTGATCTGCGCCGCGCCTTCTTCTACTCTTCAAACAAGAGCCGCGTCGCCGACGCGACTCCCCCGAGGCCGCCGGCCCGGGACGGACGTGCAAAACCCAGTCATGCCCCAGGCCGGTCCACGCCGTCGGAAAACTTCCGAGCGGACAGATCGAACATGACTGGCGCAAGGCGCCGCCGCATCGACTCCGCTGTCTAAGAAGACAAGGAGCTACCATGTTAGCCAATTACAGCGTGTTGCCCACGATGAGCCTGCCGTCCACCACCGACCTGGTGCGTCTGGATCAGCGCCCGCACCCGCCCATCACCCTGAACAGCTCGGCCCTGGAGGTCATGACCGATTTGCGATTGATCAATCCGGTGGGCATTCATCAGAGCGCCAGCTTGCGCGAAGCGCACGACCGGATGATCAGCCACGGCATACGGCTGTTGTTCGTCCACGATGGCGACGGGCAATTCACCGGCTTGATCACGGCCACCGATTTGCTGGGCGAGCGGCCTATCCAGTGCATGAAGGAACACGGCAAACATTACGTCGATATCGGCGTTGGCGACGTGATGACGCCGCGCAAGCAACTGGAGGCCCTGAGCCTGCTTGATATCGAACACGCCAGCGTGGGCCACATGGTGGCGACGATGAAGCAGATGGGACGTCAGCACGCGCTGGTGGCTGAGCTTAATCCGAGCAGCGGCCATCACGAGTTGTGCGGGCTGTTCTCCACCTCCCACATGGCCAGGCTGTTGGGCATGCCGCTTTCCTTCATCCGCGTGCCGCAAGCCCTGTCGGAAATTCAATATTCCCTGCTGCACGCGATATGAGGGGCGCTGCGCGCAAGTCGACAAGAATCGGGTCGCCGCGGCGGCCCGATCTGCTTATGCTGGCGCTGTGATCGAATGGAGAACAGACCATGAACGGCGAAATTCTCGAAGAAGACCGCGACTACGGCCGCATCCGCGACGCCATTCGCTATCTGGTGGCGAACGCCGAGCGCCAGCCGGAACTGGCCGAGCTGGCCGACGCGCTGCATCTGTCGGAATCGAGGCTGCAGCGGCTGTTCACTCGTTGGGCCGGGGTCAGTCCCAAGCGTTTTTTGCAGCATCTGACCTGCGAGGCGGCCAAGGCGAGGCTGAGTGGACAGGCCTTGTTGCCGTTGTCGCATGAGCTGGGACTGTCCGGCGGCGGACGCCTGCACGATTTGTTCGTGACGCTGGAAGCGATGACGCCGGGCGAATACCGCAACGGTGGTGCCGGGCTGGAAATCGAATGGAGCGTGGAGGCCAGCCGTTTCGGCTCGGTGCTGGTGGCGCTCACCGCGCGCGGCGTGTGCGCGGCGCAATTCGTGGCGGACGAGATCGAGGCCGTGGCCTGGCTGAGCCGGCGCTGGCCCAAAGCCGCGTTGCGCCACGTGCCGGGCGGCGGCGCGGCGGTGGCCGCCGCCATGTTCGAACCGCTGCGCGCGGAGGGTCAGGCGCCGCTGGCGCTGCGGGTGCAGGGCAGCAATTTCCAGATTCAGGTCTGGCGCGCGCTGTTGTCGATTCCCTACGGCGGTTTCGCCAGCTACGGCCAGATCGCCGCTGCGGTGGGGCGACCTCGGGCGGCGCGGGCGGTGGGCAGCGCGGTGGGCGCCAATCCGGTGGCCTGGTTGATTCCCTGCCACCGAGTGATCCGCGCCGAGGGCGCTTTGGGCGAATACCGTTGGGGGGCGGAACGCAAGGTGGAACTGATAGGCTGGGAGGGCGCGGTGATGGCCGGCCTGCAGCCGGCTTGATGCGGCTTCGTCGCTATCCCGTCCGTTGGCTGAGCTGTAGAAAGAACAGCCGCGCCAATTGATCCAGAGCGGGGTCCCCCAGGCTCTCCGTCCGCCGGTACAACGCCATCGGCACCGCGGGCAGCGGCGGCAGCGATTCTCGCGGCAGCGGGGCGATGCCGGGCAGCTCGTCGTCCGACAGCAAGGCGCCGACGCCCAGCCCGGCTTGCAAGGCGGCCTGCACCGCCAGCAGGCTGGAGCTTTCCAGGACCACGCGGTAGGAGCGCCCGGCGGTTTCAAGCGCTTGCAGCATGGCGTCGCGCCAACTGCAGGGCGCGGCGAACAGAATCAAAGGCAAGGGTTCGGCGGCCGGCATCGCGCCGTTTTGGGCCAACCAGGGCAGCGGGCATTCCACCACCCAGCTGGGCGTGGCGTCCAGTTGCGTCACCCGCGGGCTGGCGATCAGCAAATCCAACTCTTCGCGTTGGAAGGCCGCGCTCAATTCCCGCCCCGGCGCCACCCGGATGTCCAGTTGCAGTTGCGGCCGCGCCGCGGCGAAGTCCGCCAATACCTGCGGCAGATTGCGGCTGACCAGATCCTCGATCAATCCGATGCGGCAGCGGCTGGCCGGCGCGGCCGGCATGGATGGGCGCATTTGTTCCGTCAGGCTGACGATGCGTTCGGCGTAGGGTAGCAATTGTAGCCCCGCCGTGGTGAGGCTGACGCCGCGCGGCGAACGCTGCAGCAGGGTTTGGCCGCAGTGCCGTTCCAGTTTGCGCAATTGCAGGCTCAAAGCCGGCTGAGTGCGTCCCAAGTCCGTGGCCGCGCGGTTGATGCTGCCGCGGCGAGCCACGGCGATCAGCGCGCGAAGCAAGCCGGTGTCCAAGTCTCCAGTCATGATATTTTCTTATAACAATGCCTTGAATTTTCAGTCTACCTATAACTGGCGGGAAGGTTTAGCCTGTAGGCGAATATTTCTGATGAGGCGCGCAAACATGTTTATCGCGGCGTTGTTGCTGGCGGTCGCCGGCTCCGTCGTCTATCACTTGTCGATCAAGCAGGTGCCGGAGGCGGCGAATCCCTTCTTTTCATTGGCGGTCAGTTATGGCGTGGCCATGTTGGTGTGCGTGTTGGGAATGTGGTGCTTGCCCGGAGGCGGCCAGCGCGGATTGGCCGCGCTGAATTGGAGCAGCCTGGGGGTAGCGGCGGGCATCGTCGGGATCGAGCTGGGTTTTTTGCTGGCCTATCGCGCCGGCTGGCATGTCGGCTACGCGGCGCTCAGTTCCAATGTGCTGACCGCGCTGGTGTTGCTGCCGCTGGGCTATCTGCTGTTTCGCGAACAACCGTCGCTGGGCAAACTCGGCGGTCTGGCTTTGAGTATGGCCGGCTTGTGGATGATGCTGCGTTTTCGCTGAGCGCCGCCCGGCAGGCGGGCGGCGCTTAGAACGTGTTTACGATCTAGCGAGCAAGAGCGAGACAAGGCGAAAATGGCTGAGAAAGCGGAATGTACACGTGGTACATGAGCATTTCGAAGGGGTTTTCAACGCCGTATCCCCGCAGCGCAGCTGATCGTAAACAGGTTCTTAAACCGATTCTCAACCGGCGGTCAACGGTAGGTAAACGGCCAGCTTGAAGCCATCGGACTGATCGCAGAACTCCAGCCGGCCTCTATGCTGCTTGACCACGCGGCTTACGATGGCCAAGCCCAGGCCGCTGCCGCCGTCTGTGCCGCGGTGTTCGGCTAGCCGTTCAAACGGAGCCAACGCTGTTTCGCGCAGCTCGGCCGGAATGCCCTTGCCGTGGTCCAGCACGCTGAGCACGGCGAAGCCGTCGATTTGCTCGACGCAGACTTCCACCGGCGGCGCGCCGTAGCGGCGAGCATTTTCCAGCAGATTGGACAAGAGCCGCTCCAGCGCCAGCCCGTCGCCTTGCAATTCCGGCTCGGCCCGCCGCTCCAGACGCGCGTCCATGCCTTCGCGGGTGAAGCGGGACACTACGCTGGCGGCGAGGTCGGCCAAGGCCACCGGCTCCAGCCGGGTGGTTTCCTCGGCGCGGGCGAAGTCGATGAACTGGCGCACGATCTGCGACAACTCGTCGATGTCGGCCAGCATATCGTGTTGGTCCGGGCTGTCCTGCTGTAGCTCCAGCGTCAGCTTGAGCCGGGTCAGCGGCGTGCGCAGGTCATGGGACAGGCCAGCCAGCATCAGCCTGCGTTCGCGCGCGGCGCTGTCCAGCGCCTGCGCCATCAGGTTGAAATTATGGGCCAGCACTTTGACCTCGCGCGGGCCGTCTTCCGGCACCGCCGCCGGCATGTTGCCGGCGGCCAATTCTCGGCTGGCCAGCACCACGCGGCTGATTGGCCGCGTTACCCGCCAGGCGACGGCGAAGGCCAGCAAGCTGGCGACGATGGAAGCCAGCAGTGCCGCCTGCATGATGGTGTTGATTGGGCGGTCGCTGTAACGGCCGAAGGGCAGCACCAGCCAGTAGGCCTGGTCCAGCACGTGCACGTTGACCCAGAGTTCGCTGCGATCCTCTATCTGGGCGTGTCGCACTTCGATGGGTTCGTTGAGGCCATGAGACAGCCGCTGCGCCAGGGTTTCGCCCAAGCGCGGCACGTAGTCGGTGAAGTGGACGCCTTGATCGGCGTTGATCGGCAGTAGGCGCGGCAGACCGGGCCGGTTGTAGCCGGCCAGGAATTCGGCGCGCTCGGTGTTGGTCATCGCCTCCATCGTGCCTTCCAGGAAGGCCAGAGTGTCCACCGTTTGCGAATACAGCTGCTTGTCCAAGAGCTTGTGGCGTTCGCCGGCGGCCATCCACAGGGTGACGAACTGGGTGGTCAGCACCACCAGCACCACCAGCACCGCCAGCCGGAAAAATAGCGAGCCGGTCAGCTTGCGCACGGCTTACTCCCGCGGCGTGCCGTCCGGCACGAACACATAGCCGTAGCCCCATACCGTCTGGATGAAGCGCAGTTGGCTGTCGCCGCTTTCCAGCGCCTTGCGCAGCCGGGAGATGTGCACGTCTATGCTGCGGTCCAGCGATTCGCCGTTGCCCTTGCCCAGAGCCATTTCCATCAGTTGCTCGCGGGTCAGCGGCCGGCGCGGGTGGCTGACCAGCACCGACAACACCGCGAACTCCGCGCTGGTCAGCGTGACCGGCTGGCCGGCTTTGCGCAGTTCGCGCTGGCCCAGATTGAGCACGAATTCGCCGAAGCCGACCTCTTCGTCGGCGTCGTGGCGCGCGCCCAGCGCCGGCGTGGCGTGATGACGGCGCAGCACCGATTGGATGCGGGCGGTGAGTTCGCGCGGATTGAACGGTTTGGGCAGGTAGTCGTCGGCGCCCATTTCCAGGCCGAGGATGCGGTCGATGTCCTCGCCGCGCGCGGTGAGCATGATCACCGGAATGGTTTCGCCCTGGGCGCGCAGCCGGCGCACCACCGCCAAGCCGTCTTCGCCCGGCATCATCACGTCCAGCACCATCAGGTCCGGGCGATTGCGCGCCAGCTTGCGGTCCAGGTCTTTGGAGTCCGGCAGAGCTTCCACCGCGTAGCCCTGTTGGCTCAGATAGCGGGTAAGCAGCTCGCGCAGCTTGGCGTCGTCGTCCACGACCAGTATCTTATTGTGTTCCATGCGATTTTTCCTCGGAGCGGTGTGTCAGCTTAGCGGCTGGCCCCGGGCTGCGGCAGCGCGCCTGATGAAGATATGTTAAGCCCGTTCTCGCGATCACACACCTTAACAAATCAGCGATTGTCGCTCATGTCTCCCTCATGCCGCGAGTCTAGGCTGCGTAGTGGGGCGTTCCGGCGATTTGGGCGCCTTTCGATGCCTTTGGCATCCGCGGCGCATGGTGTATGCTGTCCGCCCTCGCCGGACTTGGGTCCGGAGTCCCTTTTCCAGCATGTTCGACAGGATAAAACAGGTTTCATGACGCGGTTGCCGATTCTTCTCATATTTGCCTTGCTGCAAGCGCTTGCCGGCGCGCCGGCCCTGGCGCGAGGGAAGGAGCGCGGCCCCATGCCGCCGGATAGGGAACCGGCGCAGGGCCGCCGCTGCCAGGCGCAGCCCGATCCGGACTGCAAGGAATTGCGTCGTCTGCGCAATTTGCGTCTGCGCGAGGCGGTGCAGGACGGCGATTTGCCGAAGGAGCAGATGCACCGTCCGCCGCCGCCGTATTGGCGGATGAGCCCGGATGGCGCCGCGCCGCCGCCGCCTCCGGATCGCGTCAGGCCTCATTTCTGGCGGGACCGCCGCAAGCATGGCTCGGACTAAGCCTTCTAAGCGTCAAGCCCGGCTGGCGAAGCGGGATTTCTATTGATAAGCTTTGAGTAGAGTACGCCAGCCTTTTCATTCCAATTCAAATTCTCATTGCCGGAACGGTGTGCGAAGCAAGCCGATTTCGCGGGCATGAGCCTGGCTGGCCGTCCGCCGCGCGATAGCGCGCAGCGTCGTTTTCGCTCAATAAAAGCGGTTCACGCTCTCGCGAGCGACAAGGCGTTGCGGCTGAGAAAGCGAACAGTACACGCGGCGCATCAGCATTTCGACATTGAGCGGATCGTCAACAGCTGTGCTTAGGCGGGCGCGGAGATAACCGGTCATGCGCAAGGGGCATGCCTTGAAAAACAATAGGGGATACGGCGCGTCGCGGCGCGCCTGGGGATTGGGGCTGGCCTTGTGCTTGCTGGCGGAAGCGGCGGCGGCGCAATGGGATTGCAGCCGCGCCACGGCGCCGCAGCGTTGCGAGTTGTACCGCCAGGGCACCATGGCCTGCAATGATTTGCCGGTCAACGGCCGGCACGCCTGCCTGCAGTTTTACACGCCGGCCTTGAGTTGCCTGCGCGAGCGCGACGCCAAGCGTTGCGAAGCCTTGCGGGCGGCGCACAGTTCTTGCGACGGGCTGGAAGGCAAGGCGCGCCGCGTCTGCGTCAACGAGCGGCTGCCGCCGCCGGATTGCGCACGCTCCGCCAATCCCGCGCGTTGCCGCGCCCGCGCGGAGGCCGAACTCAAATGCGCGGACCGCGAAATCGCCCAGCGGCTGTGTGTGCGCCAGGCTTTGCAGCCGGACTAAGAACCTGTTCAAAGTCTGCTGCGCTTCGTGGCGCGTTGCATGGTGAGTACAAGCTCAAAATGCTCATGTACCCCTCGTACATTCCGTTTTTTCGCTCGTTTTCGCCTTGTCTCGCCCTGGCTCGCGAGATCGTAAACACGTTCTTAAGATCCGCTAAGCAAACCCCTGATCCTCTTACGATTTGTACTGCCTTAGCGCGCTTTGGCTCAGGTTCTCCGTGAGCTTTTGTTAGCGCTGTCATTTGGCCGTGGTCGGATCAAACCACAGGCTGCGGTCGGCGAAAGGCGTGCTGGGCGGCAGGAAGGGATTGTCGATGCGGATCAGGCGCCGGTGCTTCAGGTCCAGCCGCTGGATCAGGCCGGCGTGGTATTTCTGGAACAGCCGCTGGTACTCGCCGTTGCGCAGCATTTGCCTCATGCCCTGGTCCACGCGTTGCGCCAGCCGCTGCCCTTCCGCGTCGCGGCTGAACCAAAAGTACGTGGGCAGCGGGTAGTACAGCAATAAAGACCGCTCCAGCGCCATGTGCCGATATTGCGGCTGGTACACGCGGATTTCCTCCTCCACTTCCGCCACGCCGCGCGAGAACGCGTCGCCCAGGCCGCGCTCCAACATGCGGAAAAGACCGTCGTAATTGGGATCGGTCACCACGGTCAGTCCAGCCTGTTTCAGGATGGCGTTGTCGCCCCAGCCGTCTCCCTGGATGATGCTGAAACGGCGCAAGTCCGCCAAGCCGGCCACCCCGTCGAAATCCGCTTGCCGCGCGTCCCGGATCAGCAGTACGCGATAGCCGAGCAAGCCGCGGTCTATCGGAATCCGCACCGGCAGATAGCGACGTTCGTAGTCGCGGTTGGTTTCACGGATCACCACGTTGAGCCGGCCGCGCGGATGGCTCAGCTCCTGCAATTGACGCGCTTCGTTCATGCGCGGCGCAAAGCGCAGGCTGTAATCACCCCAGCTTGCGCGGGTAGCGTCCAAGGCGGCGCGCAGAATCGCCCAATGGTAGTCGTAGCGCTCGTCGACGGAGGTTTCCGGCGCGTGGCCGATGTAGATCATGCCGGCTGCCAGGGCGGACGGCGGCGATCCGCAGCCGAACGCGATGAGGGCGGTCAGCCAACAGCCGGCCAACCGGCGAAGAAAGAGGGATTGCCGCATCGGATGAACCTCGAAAAAGCGCGCAGACGCAGCGCGCCGCTTCTTCATGATGGATAGCGGCGCCGCACCACGCAAGGGCCGCTCACCGTTGTCGGGTTTGCGCGCGGTCAAGAGGCTATGCAAAACAAAGACTAGTAGTGAATATTCATATCGACATGAATATATCTGCCTCCTATCATCTCCCGAATGCCGGAATGGCCTTGTCGGCAAGCGGCATTCACACTCGGGGGACGACTTATGCAATTCAAGAAAACACTGCTGGCCTTGTCGCTGGGCCTGGCCTTGGCGCCCGCGCTGACCATGGCGGCGCCGCCGCTGACCGCCGCCAACAGCGGCTCCACCGTGGAAGCCGCGCGCGGCAACGCCTGGCTGGAAATCGATAAAGCGGCGCTGGATCACAACCTGGCCGAGCTCAAGCGCCTGGTGGGCGCAGACACCAAGGTGTGTGCCATCTTGAAGGCGGACGCCTACGGCCACGGCATTGCCAACGTGATGCCGTCCATCATCGGCCAGGGTATTCCCTGCGTGGGCATCGCCAGCAATGAAGAGGCCCGAGTGGCCCGCGCCAGCGGCTACAAAGGCGTGGTGGCGCGCGTGCGCAGCGCCACGCAGGAAGAGATAGCCGACGGCCTGCAATACGATATGCAAGAGCTGGTGGGCAATCTGGAGCTGGCGCGTCAGGCGTCCGCGCTGGCCAAGCGGCAGGGCAAGACGCTGCAAATCCACCTGGCCATCAACTCCGCCGGCATCAGCCGCAATGGCGTGGAACTGGCCAGCAAGCAAGGCCGCCGCGACGCGCTGGCCATGCTCAAGCTGCCCAATCTGCAAGTGGTGGGCATCATGACTCACTTCCCGGTGGAGGATAAGGCCGACGTGCAAAAAGGCCTGGCCGCGTTCAATGAGGAAAGCGCTTGGCTGATCAAGGCCGGCGGACTGGACCGCAGCAAGATCACCCTGCACTGCGCCAATAGCTTCGCCACGCTGGAAGTGCCGGAAGCGAGGCTGGACATGGTGCGCCCGGGCGGCGCCATCTTCGGCGACACCGTGCCCAGCCATACCGAATATCTGCGCGTGATGGCGTTCAAATCGCGGGTGGCGGCGGTCAACCGTTATCCGGCCGGCAATACCGTGGGCTATGACCGCACTTACACCTTGAAGCGCGAGTCCCTGCTTGCCAACATCCCGGTTGGGTATTCCGACGGTTATCGCCGCGCTTTCACCAATAAGGCGCATGTGTTGATCAATGGTCAGCGCGCGCCGGTGGTGGGCAAGGTGTCGATGAACACGCTGATGGTGGATGTGACCGAGATTCCGGGCGCCAAGATAGGCGACGAAGTGGTGTTGTTCGGCAAGCAGGGCAAGGCCGAAATCAGCGCCGCCGAGCTGGAGGACATCAACGGCGCCTTGCTGGCCGACCTCTACACAGTGTGGGGCAATTCCAATCCCAAACTGCTGGTGAACCGCTAAATCGGGCCGCGCCGTCGCCGCCGTTCGCGGCGGCGGCAGTGTGAGTCTTCACAGTCTGCTGGCGAATTGCCTTGGTTTGGACTTAGATGAATCATGTCCCCGCATCAGGAGTAAGCCATGCAGTTCGACGAAGTTCGCCCCGAGCATTTCACCACGCTGTCCCGCAACCCGTTTCCGCATATTCTGATTGACCGGGCCTTGCAGCAGATCGCCGGCGGGAGCGCCGACGGCTCGCAGTTCCGCAAGGACGTGCTGGCCGCCGCGGGCTGGAGCCATGGCGGGCTGACGCCGTTCGGCAAGTATCCGGCCGATGCCTGCGAGGCGTTCAACCGCATCCGCAAAGTGCTGGAAATTACCCTGGAGCCGGATGCGATCCTGGCGGAGTTAGAGAAGGACGCGCCCAGGGTCTGATTCCGTACACGGCTCATGCAAAAGCCGCCCGCTGGGCTAATGCCAGTCAGTTAAGACTTGCGGATGTAAATCCAGTAAAAAGGGGACATGTTCATCATGTTCCCTTTTTCGCTGCATGAGCCTACTACAACGCGCCTTACATGACACGCTGCCACACGCCCCTTCTCGGCTAGAGACATTGGCCGCATTGATTGACCCTGCCTGGATCGAGCAAGCACTCGCCGTTACCGGCAAAGCCTCCATTCGGCGCCGCAAACTTCCTGCTGAGCATGCCGTCTGGTTGGTCATTGGCTTGGCCCTCTTTCGCAACTTGCCGCTATGGCAGGTCGTGCAGCAATTGGCTCTGAGCCTC